>NZ_BAAAZR010000020.1:0-371389 GCF_039537005.1 Sphaerisporangium flaviroseum
CTGTTGAGTTCTCAAGAAACGGACGCGTACACCATCACCCAGGCCACAAGGCCCGAACTCCGGGGCTTCCATCTCGTATGCCCTCAGCCTACCAAGCTCACTTGACCGGAGCAAAACCGCGCCTTTGCAGACACTTGACATCCGACCCGCGAAACCAGCTAGCATTCAGGCCACCCCGTCTCCAGGGCAACTCCACGAACTTACCTGACACCGGGCCCAGTGTCAAAATCTGACACGACAGCCCAAGTCAGGGTAGATCTTCAGGAGTGCAGCGGCGCCTCACGCCTCCAGGAGCCGAATCAGCTCCGGAGTCTCCGTTCCGATCGAGCGGAGCGCGGTTTCCCCTGCGAGATAGAACTCTAGCACCGGCACGCCCGTGCCATGAACGAAATGGGTCAGCCGGTGGTTATTCCCGGGTCTAGGACCTCCAAACATTCGGGGTGTCGGATCTCCCTGGGCAACGCGAGAGCCCGCGACCGTAGCCGGTCACGGGCTCCTGGAGCGCCTGGCTCAGCCTGCCGGCAGGGCGGCGAGCTGTGCCTCCAGCCGGGCGATGTCGGCGTCGGCCTGAGCCGCCCTGGCACGCACCTTCACCACGACGTCGTCAGGCGCCTTGGACATGAACTGCTCGTTCGCCAGCTTGGCGGCCGACTGGGCGGCATCCTTGCGCGCCGCCGCGAGATCCTTGTCCATGCGCCTTCGCTCGGCCGCGACGTCGATGGCCCCCGCGGTGTCGATCTCGACAACGGAGGAGCCGACGGCGAACCGCGCCGTGGCGGCGAACGACTCCGCGGGGTCGTCCAACCGGAGCAGTGCCCGAATCGCCGTCTCGTGTGCGGCGAGAGCCGTGGTGCCGAGTGTGAGCCTGGCGGCGACCCGCTGTCCCGGCTTCAGCCCTTGGTCGGACCTGAAGCGGCGGACCTCCGTGATGAGCTCCTGAAGGCTTAGGATCTCCTCCTCGGCGCCCCGGTCGGCGTACTCGCCCTCGACCACCGGCCACGGGGCCACCGTGACGGAAGGACCACCCGTCAACGCCCTCCAGAGTTCCTCGGTGACGAAGGGCACCAGCGGGTGAAGCAGCCGGAGCAGCGCGTCGAAGACGTGGCCCAGCACGACCCGCGTGCGGTCGGCCACCTCGCCGCCCGACGCTATCTGGATCTTGGCCAGCTCGACGTACCAGTCACAGACCTCGTCCCACGCGAAGTGGTAGAGCTGGTCGGAGATCTTGGCGAACTCGAAGTCGTCGTACGCGGCGTCCACCGCGCCGACGACCGCCTGCAGCCGGGACAGGATCCACCGGTCCGCGACGGTCAGGTCACCTGGACCGGGCAGGGCGGCGGCCACCGTGGCCCCGTTCATCAGTGCGAACCGGGTGGCGTTCCAGATCTTGTTGCAGAAGTTGCGGGAGCCCGCGGCCCAGTCTTCGCTGATCGCGACGTCGGACCCGGGACCGGCACTGCGCAGGAGCGTGAAGCGGGTCGCGTCCGCCCCGTACCGCGAGATCCAGTCGAGCGGGTCGACGACGTTTCCGCTGGACTTCGACATCTTCTTACCGGTCTGGTCGCGCACCACGCCGTGCAGGGCCACGGTCTCGAACGGCGGCGTGCCGTCCATGGCGTAGAGCCCGAACATCATCATGCGGGCGACCCAGAAGAACAGGATGTCGTACCCCGTCACCAGGACCGTGGTGGGGTAGAAACGCTCGAGCTCGGCGGTCCGCTCCGGCCATCCGAGAGTGGAGAACGGCCACAGGCCCGAGGAGAACCAGGTGTCGAGCACGTCGGGGTCCTGCACGTAACCAGGCGGAGGCTCCTCATCGGGGCCCACGCACAGCACCTCGCCCTCCGGGCCGTACCAGACCGGGATCCGATGGCCCCACCACAGCTGGCGGGAGATGCACCAGTCGTGCATGTCGTCGACCCAGTCGAAGTAGCGCTTGGCCAGCTCCGGCGGATGGATGCGCGTGCGTCCGTCGCGCACGGCGTCGCCTGCGGCCTTCGCCAGCGGCTGGACGTTGACGAACCACTGCAGGGACAGGCGCGGCTCGACGACGGTCTTGCAGCGGGAGCAGTGGCCGACGGAGTGGAGGTACGGGCGCTTCTCGGCGACGATGCGCCCGTCGGCGCGCAGAGCCGCCACCACGGCCGGCCTGGCTTCGAAGCGGTCGAGCCCCTGGAAGGGGCCGTGGGCCGTGATGACGCCACGCTCATCCATGATCGTGAGCGATGGCAGCCCGTGGCGCCGCCCGATCTCGAAGTCGTTCGGGTCGTGCGCCGGTGTGACCTTCACCGCGCCGGTGCCGAACGCCGGGTCGACGTGGTCGTCGGCCAC
Organism: Sphaerisporangium flaviroseum; assembly: GCF_039537005.1. Lineage (NCBI taxonomy): Bacteria > Bacillati > Actinomycetota > Actinomycetes > Streptosporangiales > Streptosporangiaceae > Sphaerisporangium > Sphaerisporangium flaviroseum. Next base: position 2,332 of record NZ_BAAAZR010000020.1, read on the forward strand.
GACCGGGATGAGCCGCCCGGTGAGGGGCACCTCCACGGACGTGCCGATCAGGTGCGCGTAACGCTCGTCGGCGGGGTGCACGGCCACGGCCGTGTCCCCCAGCATGGTCTCGGCCCGGGTGGTGGCGACCACGATGGACGCCTCCCCCTCTCCGTACCGGATGGAGACCAGCTCACCCTCGTCTTCCGAGTGGTCGACCTCGATGTCGGAGAGCGCGGTCAGGCAGCGCGGGCACCAGTTGATGATGCGCTCGGCCCGGTAGATCAGGCCGTCGTCGAACAGGCGCTTGAAGATGGTCTGGACCGCCCGGGAAAGTCCCTCGTCCATGGTGAACCGCTGGCGGGACCAGTCGACGCCATCGCCGATCTTGGCCATCTGCCCGAGGATGCGACCGCCCGACTCTTCCTTCCACTGCCAGACCCGCTCGACGAACGCCTCGCGGCCGAGGTCGTGGCGCGAGAGCCCTTCCTTGGCCAGCTCTCGCTCGACGACGTTCTGCGTGGCGATGCCGGCGTGGTCCATGCCGGGAAGCCAGAGCGTCTCGAAGCCGCGCATGCGGGCTCGCCTGGTGAGGGCGTCCTGGATGGAGTGGTCGAGGGCGTGGCCGATGTGCAGGACCCCCGTGACGTTGGGGGGCGGCAGCACGATGGTGTACGCCTCTCGCCCGCTGCCTACATCAGGGGTGAAGTAGCCCTCCGCCACCCAGCGCTCGTAGCTCTGGGTCTCGACGTCAGCGGGTGCGTACTGGGTTGGCAGCTCAGGCGTTGTCACAGTCATCAATTGTAGGGAGGCCGACCCCTTGCCCGTGTCGTGACCGCGCTTCCGCCTTGATCCCTGATACACGCGCCCGTTAACCAAAAAGCACATTAGGCATGACTATAAGTGCAGCATTATCACGCTAAGTGACCGATGACCGTCTCGCGGCGGGCCTGAAAGCCGTGATCGCGAGCGGCCGGGCCGCTCGCGATCACATGACGTCGTGGAAGGAATGGAGGCCGATCAGGCCGACTTCTCCCTCGGAGTGCGCTGCTGCTTGGCGTTCAGCTGGTCGCGAGGCACCAGGGTCGGGTTGACGTGCTCCAGCACCGACTCCCTGGTGATGACCACGCGGGCCACATCCTGCCGGGAAGGCACTTCGTACATCACCGAGAGGAGAACCTCCTCCATGATGGCGCGCAGCCCTCGGGCTCCGGTGCCACGCAGGATGGCCTGGTCGGCGATGGCCTCGAGCGCGTCGTCGGTGAACTCAAGCTCGACGTTGTCGAGCTCGAACAGCCGGCGGTACTGCTTGACCAGGGCGTTCTTCGGCTCGGTGAGGATCTGGATGAGCGCCTCACGGTCGAGATTGTGCACGCTGGTGATGACCGGGAGGCGGCCGACGAACTCGGGGATCATGCCGAACTTCAGCAGGTCCTCGGGCATGACGTCGGCGAAGATGTCGGACGCGTCGATGTCATCCTTCGAGTGGATGATCGCGTTGAACCCGATGCCCTTCTTGCCGATGCGGGACTCGATGATCTTCTCGAGGCCCGCGAAGGCGCCACCGCAGATGAACAGCACGTTGGTGGTGTCGATCTGGATGAACTCCTGGTGGGGGTGCTTGCGTCCGCCCTGCGGCGGGACCGAGGCCGTCGTGCCTTCGAGGATCTTCAGCAGTGCCTGCTGCACGCCCTCGCCCGAGACGTCGCGGGTGATCGACGGGTTCTCGCTCTTGCGGGCTATCTTGTCGACCTCGTCGATGTAGATGATGCCGGTCTCGGCCTTCTTGACATCGTAGTCAGCGGCCTGGATCAGCTTGAGGAGGATGTTCTCGACGTCTTCGCCGACATATCCGGCCTCGGTGAGCGCCGTGGCGTCCGCGATGGCGAACGGCACGTTCAGCATCTTCGCGAGTGTCTGCGCGAGCAGGGTCTTGCCCGAGCCCGTCGGGCCGAGCAAGAGGATGTTGGACTTCGCCAGCTCCAGACCATCGTCTCGGCCGCGTTCGCCGGACTGCACCCGCTTGTAGTGGTTGTAGACCGCCACCGAGAGCGCCTTCTTCGCCTGGTCCTGACCGATGACGTAGGCGTCGAGGAACTCGTAGATCTCTCTCGGTTTGGGAAGACTGTCCCACTTGAGCTCGGAGGACTCGGAAAGCTCCTCCTCGATGATCTCGTTGCAGAGATCGATGCACTCATCGCAGATGTAGACGCCTGGTCCGGCGATGAGCTTCTTGACTTGCTTCTGGCTCTTCCCGCAGAACGAGCACTTCAGCAGGTCTCCGCCGTCGCCGATGCGTGCCACCCCAGATACTCCTTTGCGTGGGACCGCCTGCTCCGCGATCCGAATCTTGCGGACTCGGTCCGAAAAGTCATCCCGCTCAGGTTTCGACGTTACCGTCTTCCGGGCCCTCAGTGCGCCCCCTAGCGGTGAGTCGCACCGGAACGTGCCCAATTGGGCACCGTTCCGGTGCGATCAGCGCCCTCAGGAAGCCACGGCTTGGGCGCGTTTCTTCCGTGAGGGGATGATGTCGTCGATCAGGCCGTATTCCTTGGCCTCAGCGGCGTTGAGAATCTTGTCGCGCTCGATGTCGCGGCGGACCTCATCGGGTGCCTTGCCCGAGTGCCGGGCCACGATCTCCTCCAGGAGCGAACGCATCCGAAGGATCTCGCGCGCCTGGATCTCGATGTCGCTGCCCTGGCCGCCGCCCTCGGTGGAGGGCTGGTGGATCAGGACACGAGCGTTCGGCAGCGCGAAGCGCTTGCCCGCCGTGCCACCCGACAGCAGCACGGCCGCGGCGGACGCCGCCTGGCCGAGGCAGACCGTCTGGATCTCCGGGCGGACGAACTGCATCGTGTCGTAGATCGCCGTCATCGCGGTGAACGAGCCACCGGGCGAGTTGATGTAGATGCTGATGTCGCGGTCGGGATCGAGTGACTCCAACGTCAGGAGCTGGGCCATCACATCGTTCGCCGACGCGTCGTCGATCTGCACCCCGAGGAAGATGATGCGGTCCTCGAAGAGCTTGTTGTAAGGGTTCATCTCCTTGACGCCGTACGTGGTGCGTTCGACGAACGAAGGGATGATGTAGCGGCCGTTGATGTCTCCCGGCCGGATCAGATCACTCACGAATTGCCCCTTCAGGAGACGGCGCCCTCAGAGGGCACCTGCCGCGCGCTGCGCACGACATGGTCGATGAAGCCGTAGTCCTTGGCCTCCTCGGCCGTGAACCAGCGGTCCCGATCGGAGTCCTTCTCGATCTGCTCGAGCGGCTGGTTGGTGTGGTGGGCGATGCGCTCGGCCAAGGTCTTCTTGACGTACAGCATCTGCTCGGCCTGGATCGCGATGTCGGCGGCGGTGCCGCCGATGCCGCCAGAAGGCTGGTGCATCATGATGCGAGCGTGCGGCAGCGCGTAACGCTTGCCCGTCGCCCCGGCGCACAGCAGGAACTGCCCCATCGAGGCGGCGAGACCCATGGCGACCGTGCAGACATCGTTCGGCACATACTCCATCATGTCGTAAATCGCCATGCCGGCCGTCACCGAGCCGCCAGGAGAGTTGATGTAGAGCCAGATGTCCCGGTCGGCATCGTCGGCGGCCAGGAGCAGGAGCTCGGCGCAGATGCGGTTGGCGACCTCGTCGTCCACCTGGGTGCCGAGCACCACGATGCGCTCACGCAGCAGACGGTTGTATAGCTGGTCCTCTAGCCGGAACGAGCCGTTCTCACGGCCACGCGACTCCGGCCCGAAGCTGGTGGGCTGGAAAGAGGTCGGCGGGCTGGTCACAGCGTCACCTTCCGATGCGTCGTAATCAATGGGCTGTGCTTGTGACCTTAACGCGCGGCACCGACCGGTCAGACCCCGTCTCGACACTGTTCGCTGACGGCGCAGGTGCCTAGGGGTTCAATGGGGCCCCGACGCGCGGCGGCGATCCTCCAGGTCAAGCTCGTGGAGAAGGCGGCGCTGGGTCTCGGCGCCGATCTCGCCGCTGGAGTAAAGCTCGTCCAGTTTCTCACGCTGGGCGCGGATGAGCTGCTTGCGCAGCCCCCGGGTTCCGGTGTCGCCCGGGGTCTCACTCCCGTCCTCGTCGCCGAGGAGCTGGCGTACCGTGTTGAGACGAAGTTCGAGCACCTGGCGGAAGACGTCGGCCTTGTGGTCGTCGACCTTTCCATCCGCATTGAGCTGGTCGAGCCGGGCCAGGGCCGCCTCCATGGTCGCCTTCCGAGCGGTGGCCTCCTCGACGACCGACTTCTCCGACTCACCGAGGCCGAGACGGCGCAGGAGCGGCGCGAGCGTGGTGCCCTGCCCCAGCAAGGTCGTCAGGACCACCACCGCGGCGAGGAAGATGAGCAGGGGCCGGTTGGGCACGGTCAGCGGCAACGAGAGCGCGACCGCGAGCGTGATCGCGCCGCGCATTCCCGCCCACCCCATCACCAGGCGTTCGGCACGGGCGATCCGGTCGAACGACAGGTGCCTGCCCGGAAGCCACTTGGCCAGGGGGAACACCGCCATCGTCCACAGCAGCCTGAGCAGCGTGATGACGGCGACGACGACCAGGGCCGTCCAGATCAGCGAAACGACCGAGTAGTCCGACACATCGGTCATCACCTGGCGGATCTTCAGTCCGAGCAGGACGAACAGGCTGGACTCCAGGAGAAAGACCAAAATGTCCCAGAACGCGGTACCGGTGAGCCGGGATGCCGGCGGCAGCAGCCCCTGCGCGCGCGTGCCGAGGTAGAAGCCGGTGGTGATGGTGGCGAGCACTCCCGAGAGCCCGAAATGCTCCGCCGGGAGGTAGGCGATGAACGGTGTGATCAGGGAGATCACGATCTGGGCACCGCTGTCCTTGATCTGGAGGCGTAGCCGTGCCATGACCCAGCCGACCGCCAAGCCGTACAACACACCGCCCGCGACCATGCGGAGCAGTAGCACCGCCCCGTCGGCGGCCGTGACGGGCTTGGAGAGCGCGGTGAGTGCCAGACCGAACAGGGTGAGGGCCACGGCGTCGTTGACGAGGCTCTCGCCCTCCAGGATCGTCACCAGGCGGCGCGGGGCGCCGAGCCGCTGCATGATGGACGTCGCCGCCACAGGGTCCGTGGGAGAGACGGCCGCGCCGAGCGCGAGCGCCGCCGGCCAGCCGAGCCGCGGCACGGCCAGGTGCACCGCCAGCATGACGGCGAGGGCGGTCACGCAGGTCAGGCCGAAGGCCATGACCGAGATCGGCACCGCGTCCTCCTTCGCCTCGCGAGGCGCGGTCAGGAAGGCGGCGCGGTAGACCAGCAGCGGCAGGTAGACGTTCAGGACCACCTCGGGCGCCACCACGGCCTTCGACATGCCCGGCACCAGGCTGGCGGCCACTCCCAGCAGTACCAGCGGGATGGCCTGCGGAATGCCCGCCCACCGCGCGAGCCCCCGTCCGGCGAGCATGATCAACGCGATGGCCACTCCGATGACGAGGTACTCCTCGATCATCGGATTTCCTGCGTGCCGGCCTTCACAGTCGAGAGTTGCCCGGCATCCAGCAATATTCACCTCAAAGCGAGGCTAAGGAAGTCTGTATGCGCCCTACAAGCCCTGCTCAGGAGGAGAACGACGATGCCCCTGCCGTGAGGACACGGCAGGGGCATCGTCGACGTCACGGACGGCACCGTCGAGCGGCACCGTCAGCGATCGGAGGTCACTCGGCGGGCTGGGCCGCCTCGTCGGAGTCGGCCTCGGCCTCGTTGAGCTCGGTGTAGATCGCCTTGAGGTCGACCTCGTTGCCCGCGTCGTCGGTCACCTTGGCGGCGTCACCGATGACCGTCTTGGCCTTGTCACGGACGATCTCGACCATCGCCAGCGTGAGCTGGTCGTTGTCGGCGAGGTGCTGGGCGAGCGTGTTGGGGGCGACGCCCATCTGCATGGCGCGGCGCACCACGAAGTTGGTCAGCTCCTGCTCGTTGACCCCGAGGTCCTCCTGCTTGACGATCTTGTCGAGCACGAAGCCGCTCTTGAGCGCCTTGCGGGAGTTCTCGTCGAACTCGGCGAACCGCTCTTCCTCGGTGGTCTGGTAGAGCCGGAAGAACGCCTCGCGGCTCAGGCCGCTCTCGCCGATCTGGTGCTCGAGGTTGTGCTTGCGAGCGTCCAGCTCGGCCTTGAGCGCGCTGTCGGGCAGCGGGATGTCGATCTTGTCGAGCAGGGCCTCCAGGGCGTTCTCACGCGCCTGTACGACCTGGTCGACGAGCTTGTTGCGGCGGGCCTGCTCGCGGATGCTGGTACGCAGCTCCTCGAGGGTGTCGAACTCGCTGGCGAGCCCGGCGAACTCGTCGTCGAGCTCGGGAAGCACCTTCTCCTTGACGCTCTTGACGTTGATGGAGACCTCGGCCTCCTCGCCGGCGTTCTCGCCGCCGACGAGCGTCGTGGTGAAGGTCTTCTCGTCGCCCGCGGCCATGCCGACCAGCGCGTCGTCGAGACCCTCGAGGACCGATCCGGCGCCCACCTCGTAGGAGACGTCGGAGGCCTGCTGCTCCTCGATGTTCTTGCCGTCGATCGTGGCGGAGAGGTCCATCACGACGTAGTCGCCGTTGGCGGCGGGGCGATCGACGCCGGTCAGCGTCGCGAACCGCTGGCGCAGAGCGTCGATCTGCGTGTCGATGTCCTCGTCGGAGACCTCGGCCGAGGGAACGGTCACCTCGATGCCTTCGTAGGCCGGAACGTCGAAGGCCGGGCGGACGTCCACCTCAGCGGTGAACTCCACCTCCTTGCCGTCGTCGATCTTCGTGACCTCGATCTCGGGCTGGCTCACCGGGAAGACGTCGCTCTCGTCCACGGCCTGGCCGTACAGCTTGGGCAGTGCGTCGTTGAGGGTCTCTTCCAGAACCACCGCGCGGCCGAAGCGCTGCTCGATGATGCGGGCCGGAACCTTGCCGGGGCGGAAGCCGGGCACGCGCACCTGCTGCGCGACCTTCTTGTACGCCGCCTGCATGCTCGTCTCGAGCTCCTCGAACGGCACCTCGACGGTGAGCTTGACCCGGGTCGGGCTGAGCTCCTCGACAGCGGTCTTCACGGGGTGGTCTCCTTGATCAAGCTTCGGTGATCGCGGGCGCGTCATGCCGTACGGCTTCCGCGACATGCTCGCGCGCCGCGCCCACATGGGCGGCTCAGTGCACAGGCCAACGGGCACAACAATCTGGGCGTGCTCAAATGTGGCGGGTGTCCAGCGCCGCATGCCAGTCTAGAGCAGGCCGACACCTTCGGCGTCATCGACAGGCGTCAGAATCTTTCAGAAATGATCTTCTGCAGGATATCGACCGTTTCGTCCGGCGTCGTGCTCACGGCGCACAACCGTTCCATCACTTCGCTGTAACGGTCCACTTCCTCGCGTTTGTCCAGGTAGAGAGCGCTCGCCAGCTGCTCGACGTACACCACGTCGGGAAGCTCGTTGTCATGGAAGCGCAGGATGCTGAACGCGCCGCCCTCCGCACTGTGCCCGCCGAAGCTGAACGGCATCACCTGAATCGTGATGTTCGGTTGCCGCAGGAGCTCGAGCAGGTGCTCCAACTGCCCGCGCATCACCTCGGTGCCACCGATGGGCCTCCGCAGGGCGGCCTCGTCGATGACCGCCCAGAACACCGGCCCGTCGGGGCGATCGAGGACACGCTGGCGCTCCACCCGCAGGTCGACCCGGCGGGAGATCTCGGCCGCCCCGACGCCCGCGGCACCCGCGGTGATGACCGCGCGGGCGTACTCCTTGGTCTGCAGCAGGCCGGGGATGAACTGCACCTCGTAGGTGCGGATTCGTGACGCGGCCTCCTCGAGGCCCACGTACGCCTGGAACCATGAGGGCAGGAGGTCGTTGAACCGGTGCCACCAGCCTGGCTCGTTCGCTCTTTCGAGGAGGTTCATCACGGCCGACCGCGCCTCCCCCTCCCCAACGCCGTATAGAGAGAGCAGGTCCGCCACATCGCGTTCCTTGAATCCGACCCGTCCCAGTTCCATCCGGCTGATCTTGGATTCGGAACCGCGGATCAGATGACCGGCCTCCTCGCGCGAAATGCCTTTCTGCTCGCGGAGACGGCGCAACTGCGAGCCCAAGAGGATACGGAGGGCCGTGGGACCGGCTCCAGGCTGGAACGGAGTCATGCGGCCTCCTTATCTACTCGGGCCAGCCAACACAGTGTCACCACTTCCGGCCCTCGTGACAAGGTCTGATCCGCGCGCCCCTTTCACGCGTCGCGGCGGCGCGTCCCGCATGTCACGTCTGTGCGGGTTCATGCGTCTGCACGACGCACCTGCACGTGCATTTGGGTCTTGCACGGAGCGGCAATACTGACCCATGATGGCCTAGTGCATATTGGGCTAAACGTGCACTAACTCACAAATGAGACGACTGGCTGCGGAGACTCACAATGACAGCGGGAGGTATCAGCAGGATGCTGGAGCCCGTATCCGCGGCCCACTGCCTCGAAGTAACCCGTGAAGTCGGATTTGGACGACTATTACGGTCAAGCGGTGGCGAGGACTCCACTACCTGTCCCCTGCGCCCTCAGGCCGATTCGGTGAAAACGGCCCGCGACGTCACCCGCACCACCCTGCGGCAATGGGGACTTCCGGAACTGGGCGACGACGTTTCGCTCGTGGTGTCCGAACTGGTGACCAACGCCGTGCGCTACGCGAGCTACTCCGCACGGCACCTTGAAGAGCATCCCATCACGCTGATGCTCCTTCTCCTGTCGCCCCACGTCCTGCTCGCGGTGTCGGATCCCAGCGACGAGATCCCAAGGCCCAAGGAGCCGGATTTCGTGTCCGAGCACGGGCGTGGCCTGTACATCGTCGAGACCTACAGCAAGTGCTGGGGCTGGGACGCGCTCGACGACGGCGGCAAGGCCGTCTGGGCGCTCTTCCGCGGCGACCGCTGACAGCCGCACCGGCGCGACGAACGTGCCGACGACCGTGCAGCGGGCGCCGATATCGACTGCGGGAGAGACCGGAAAGGCCGCCGGCTCCGCTCGGCGGCGGAGCCGGATATCGGTGTGTCGGGGTGACCGGATTTGAACCGATGATCTCCTGCACCCAAAGCAGGCGCGCTACCAAGCTGCGCTACACCCCGTACGTCAGGCCACTCGCGTACTCAGAATCTCCGGTACTCTTACGTCCTGACGACCGGATGCAGTCTAGACCAGACGGCGACCGGCTCGCGCGGACGTAGCTCAATGGTAGAGCCCCAGTCTTCCAAACTGGCTACGCGGGTTCGATTCCCGTCGTCCGCTCTCACGACAAAGGCCCAGGTAGAGGACATGATCCTCGACCTGGGCCTTACTTCTTCAACGGCCTGCTTTTTGGTGTGGCGGACCAGCACGCATGGGATCCAGGGCAGTTGACCGGCGATGAGGGAGATCGGAAGAGTGGGGGCGTGAATACGCCGACCGGATCCCCAGAGGCCGAGGAGTTATCGTTCGGAAGCGACTCTCCCCGGTATTCGTGGTTACGCTCGTGGGTCTTCGCTCATCGCCGGCTGCTGTTCGCGAGCCTGGCGGTGCTCGTGCTGCTAGGCGGGTCAGGCGGCGGTGCCTGGTACCTTCGCGACCTGTCCCGCAGGCCGCTTTCTCCTCCCCCCGATGGCCCATGGCCCGAGCAGCGCGGTTTCGCTGTGGGACTCTGCGGCGAGCCGGATCCCGGCTGCCCGCCGGCGAGCCATATGGGTGAGTCGATCAAGGACATGTCGGGGGTTCACTACGTGCGGAGGCTCGGTCCGGCATAGTTCCGTTCTTCGTGGTTCCGTGTTGACCCGTTTTCCCTTGGGCAGAGAAGGGCCATGGCTGTGTACGCGGAAGAGTTCGACGTCATCGTCGTGGGCCTGGGACCGGGTGGGGAGGAGGTCGCCGGGCGCCTCGCGGAGGCGGGGCTGGCCGTCGCGGGGGTGGAGGCCGATCTGGTGGGCGGTGAGTGCCCCTACTGGGGTTGCGTCCCGTCGAAGATGATGATCCGCGCCGCCGATCTGCTCGCCGAGGGCAGGCGGATCCCCGGCATGGCAGGTCAGGCGGCCGTCGTCTCCGACTGGGCTCCCGTGGCACGGCGCATCCGCGAAGAGGCCACCGACCACTGGAACGACAAGGTGGCCGCGGACCGGTTCACCGACAAGGGCGGGACGCTCGTACGCGGCCGCGGCAGGCTCACCGGGCCGAGAGAGGTCACCGTCGACGGCACGCGCGTGCTGCGCGCCCGGCGCGGCGTCGTGATCTCGACCGGGACCCACGCTTCCGTGCCGCCGATCCCCGGCCTCGCGGGCACGCCGTACTGGACCAACCACGCGGCGATCGAGGCCGAGCAGGTGCCGGAGTCGCTCATCGTGCTCGGCGCGGGCGCGGTCGGGGCCGAACTGGCCCAGGTGTTCCGCCGCTTCGGCGCCGAGGTCACCGTCATAGAAGGCGCCGAGCGGATGCTCCCCCAGGAGGAGCCCGAGGCGGGCGAGCTGATCGCGAAGGTCTTCACCCGCGAGGGGATGAGCGTCCATACGGGCGCCAAGGTCACGCGGGTGGACCACCATGGAGCCGCCTTCACGGTGATGACCGAGGAGGGCAGCCACCGGGCCGAGAGGCTCCTGGTCGCCACCGGGCGCCAGACCGATCTGGCCGCCCTCGGCGTGGGCGTCATCGGCCTGGACGAGTCCGCCAAAGCGATCGATGTGGACGAGCACATGCGCGCCGCCGACGGCGTGTGGGCGCTCGGCGACGTGACCGGCAAGGGTGCCTTCACCCACATGGCCATGTACCAGGCGAGGATCGCGCTGGCCGACGTCCTTGGCGAGCAGGGGCCCGCTGCGGCCTACCACGCCGTGCCGCGGGTGACCTTCACCGATCCCGAAGTGGGCTCGGTGGGGATGACCGCGCGTCAGGCGAGCGAGAAGGGCATCGCCGTCCGCGTCGCGACCACCGAGGTCTCCTCGTCCGCCCGCGGCTGGATCCACGGCGCCGACGGACTGATCAAGCTGGTCGCGGACGAGCGCGTCCTGGTCGGGGCGACGTGCGCGGGGCCGTACGCCGGCGAGGTGCTGGGCCTGCTGACGCTCGCCGTGCACTCGCGGGTGCCGATCGAGGAGCTCAAGAGGATGATCTACGCCTACCCGACGTTCCACCGGGCGGTCGAGGACACGCTCGGGCAGCTCGGCCGGCCCTGACGCTCTCAGGCACGGTCAGCGCGACGCCGGCCGCTTGCCGTGGTTGGCCTTCCTCTTCTTGCGTGCCCGGCTCTTGCGCGCGCGTCTGGCCATCTCGCAGTCCCTTCGCGTACGGTTCGTGCACCCACATTGCCCGGGCGGCCGGTCGCGTACAAGGCCCAACCTGAGACCCGGGCGGGCCCTGCGGTGGCCCTGTCGTTACCCCGGTGTCGCCGGTTCGCCCGCTGCCGCCATCATGTTCAAACATTGCTGTGGTAGTAACGTGCAATAATTTGTTTGAATCTGTTGAAGAGGAGAGGCGATGCTGGCCCAGCAACGGCAGCAGGCGATCCTCGAGCGTGTTCGCAGGAACGGCGCCGCACGGGTCTCCGACCTCGTGCGCGAGCTCGGGGTGTCCGATATGACGATCCGCCGCGACCTGGAGGTCCTGGCCGAGCGTGGGCTGATCGAGAAGGTGCACGGTGGCGCCACGGCCACGGGCACCGGTTCGACGGAGGAGCCCGGCTTCGCCGCCAAGTCCGTGCGCCAGCAGCCCGAGAAGGAGGCCATCGCCCGCCGTGCCGCCGAGCTCGTGCGCCCCGGCACCTCCGTCGCGCTGTCGGCCGGCACGACGACCTGGACGCTGGCCCACCAGCTCGTGGACGTCCCCGGCCTGACCGTCATCACCAACTCCGTCCAGGTCGCCGACGTCTTCCACCGGGCCGGGCGTCCCGACCAGACCGTGGTGCTCACCGGAGGCGTACGCACGCCGTCGGACGCGCTGGTCGGCCCCGTCGCCGTGGCCGCCATCCGCGAGCTCAACGTCGACACGCTCATGCTGGGCGTGCACGGCATGAACCTCAGAGCGGGGTTCACCACGCCGAACCTGCTGGAGGCCGAGACCGACCGCGAGCTTGTCGCGGCGGCGCAGCAGCTCGTCGTGCTAGCGGACCACACCAAGTGGGGCACCGTTGGCATCAGCACGATCGCCAAACTCGAGGAGGCCCATGTGGTGATCAGTGACACGGGTCTGCCCGAAGAGGCGACAACGGCGCTGTCCGACCAGGTCGGCACCCTGCTCCTCGTCGACCCCGCCACGACCGCACAGGCGGTGGCCCAGTGAAGCGCACGGTGACCCACCTCGCCGACGGCCGCGAGCTGATCTACTTCGACCGCCGCGACGACGCGGACCGCAGCGCGGTCGACACCCGCGAGCTGCCCCCGCGCCCGCCGGCCTCCGAGCTCCGCTACGACCCGCTGTTGGACGAGTGGGTCGCCGTCGCCGGTCACCGGCAGAGCCGTACGTTCCTGCCGCCCGCCAACGAGTGCCCCCTGTGTCCCTCGGCGCCGGGCCGGGCGACCGAGATCCCCTCCCCCGAGTACGACGTCGCCGTCTTCGAGAACCGCTTCCCCTCGTTCAGCTTCCACACCGGTGACTACGAGCAGGTCGGCGGTCTGAGCGAGGTACGGCCCGGCCTTGGCCGGTGCGAGGTGGTGTGCTTCACCTCCGAGCACGGATCGTCCTTCTCCGCGCTCTCGCCCGAGCAGGTCGACCTGGTCCTTCAGGCTTGGGCCGACCGCACGGCGGAGCTCGCGGCGCTTCCCGGTGTGGAGCAGGTGTTCTGCTTCGAGAACCGCGGCGCCGAGATCGGGATCACGTTGTCCCACCCCCACGGCCAGATCTACGCCTATCCCTACGTGACCCCGCGGACCCGGCAGATGCTGGCCTCGGCCGAGAGGTACCAGGAGCGGACGGGAAGCAACCTGTTCGCCGACGTGCTGGCGGCCGAGCGGAAGGCCGAGACCCGCGTAGTGGCGTCGAACGACCACTGGACGGCGTTCGTGCCCGCGGCGGCCCGGTGGCCGTTCGAGGTCCATGTCTACCTCAACCGCCAGGTTCCCGACCTGAACGCGCTGGACGACGAGGAGCGGGCCGCCTTCGGCCCTCTCTACACCGATGTGCTGCGGCGGCTCGACGGCCTGTTCGGCGTGCCCATGCCGTACGTCGCGGCCTGGCACCAGGCCCCGGTCCGCACCGGCCGCGACCTCTCCTACCTGCATCTCGAGCTCTTCAGCATCCGGCGGGCGCCGCAGAAGCTGAAGTATCTGGCCGGGTCGGAGTCCGCCATGGGCGCCTTCGTGAACGACGTTCTCCCCGAGGAGGCGGCTCGCCTGCTCAGGGCGCAGCAGATCCGGTAGTCAACAGCGCCCCAAGTCGCCATAAACATGCCTTTACCACTACTATCCATCCCACACCGGCTGTAGCAGCCGGTGTGCCTAATCCCGGGTGCCCCGCCTGGGAACCGGGGACCCATTGGTTCTTGGGGTGAATCCACATCGTGGTAGGGCGACTCCGGCCCGAACCCGTCAGCTAACCCGGTCGGCAGATGGAGAGGAGCGGGCTCTGCCCCCGACTTCCCGCCGCCAGGCCTCCGTGGCCGTCGGCGTTCTGACCATGGCCGGCCTCCTGCTCGGCCCCGTGCCCGCGGTGAACGCGGCACCCAAACCCACAGAGAAACAACTCAAGTCGCAGTTGGCCTCGCTCGGCAAGAAGGTCGACAAGCTGATCACCGAGTACAACGCCAAGCGCGTCGCCGTGGCCAAGGCCAAGTCGGCCGAGAAATCGGCACGAGAACGCCTCGGATCCGCCGAGAAGGAGCTCACGGCCGCGCAGGGTCAGGTCGGTGACATCGCCCAGCTCCGTTACCAGGCGGGCGGCCTCGGCATGGTGGGCGAGCTCATGTCCCCCGGATACGGCGACGCCGCCATGCTGCAGCAGCTCCAAGCCGAGCAGACCGCCAAGATCGCCGGGTACACGTCGGCGCGAGACACCCGCAAGAAGGCCGCCGACGACGCGACCAAGCTGACCGAACAGCTGCGGCAGGACGTCGTCGAGGTGACCGGCCAGCGCAAGGACGCCGAGAAGCTCATCGGCCAGATCAAGAACAAGCTGGACCAGCTCATCCCGACCGCGCCGGGCAAGCGGGCCAACGGGGCATGGGCCCCCGAACTGCCTTCGGGGAGCGAGAACATCACCCCCAGGACCCGCCTGATGCGGGCACAGGTCAAAAGCCACTTCGCGCTGAACTTCCCGGTCGGTTGCTACCGCCCCGAGAACAGCGGCGAACATCCGGTGGGCCGTGCGTGCGACTTCATGCTGAGCTCCGGCGGCGCGCTGCCCTCGGCCGGCCAGGCCGCGCTGGGCGACCAGATCTCCGCCTGGGCCATCAAGAACGGCCGCAAGCTGGGCGTGAAGTACGTGATCTACAAGCAGCGGATCTACAACCTGGGCTTCCCCGGCTGGCGTCCCATGAGCAACCGCGGCGGGACCACGGCGAACCACTTCGACCACGTCCACATCTCGATGTACTAGAGCCAGCGGATCAAGAACCGTACGAGCGGCTCAGGACACATCCAGGCACCGGGCGAGCTGGCGCACGGAGCAGATCGCCGAGGCGATCACCGACGTCACCGCGTCCGGGTGCGATATCAAGGTCAGGTGGGACCCGCCCTCGAACCGGGTGATCTTCGAGCGTGCCCGGCGGGCCATCGACAGCTCCGACGACGGGGCGATGATCCGGTCGGTGGTGCTGATGCAGTACCAGGACGGGATCGTCTTCCACGCCGCGGCCTCGCTCGTGCCGTCGTGGCCGCGTGGGCGCCGGCCGTCGACGACGCCTCCACCGGCGTGGCGACCACCGCGAACGCCGCCATGAACATGATCACCTTGACGCCATGTGAACGTTTCATTCTCGCCCCCTCGATCCGACAAGAGATCTCCCCGTGGGGCCGGGATGGACGGGCGCGCGTCTGGCGAGGGATGCGTCGTTTTCGGGCCCGCCGAATACTCGCTTGAATTCCGGGACCCCGCCCGCCGAACGGCGGATCCGGTCCTCGATCGGCGGGCGGAGTCGTGGAAGGCCTCAAGCCTGCTTCGCCACGGCGGGAAAGGGCGGTGAATGCACACCGATCCGTTTCCGGTCGCTCATCGAAGACCCAGACTATTTGGCCGTGTTCACAGCGCCAAGCCGGCGCAGGTTTTCTCGACCACGGGCGGGATTTCTCCACTGCGGGGGAAATCTACCGCGACCGGAGTCGCCGGATCGGCGTGGCCGCCGGGCGTCCAAGCGGAGCCTTCGGCGGCCGGGCTTCCTGACCGGCCCCCGGCCACGCGGGAGACCAGTCAGTCGAGCCAGGCGGCGAGGGCCTTGGGGGCGATCAGCTTCCTAACCGGCCCGGCCACGCCGGAGACCGGTCAGTCGAGCCGGGCGGCGAGGGCCTTGGGGGCGATCAGCCGGTAGGCCTCGGTGACGATCTCGCTGATCTCGTCCCAGTCGGCCGGTACGTCGAGGTAGACCCCCAGCCAGCCACGATGGCCCACATACGGAGGGCGGAAGAACCGGTCGGGAGACTCGGCGACCAGGGCCTCCTGGACGCCGGGCGGCGCCGCGCACCAGAAGGCCAGGCGGTCGTCATGATGGTGGTCGGCGAACATCACGAAGGTCTTCTTGCCGCGGACGAACCAGGTGGGCTCGCCATGGCTGAGCCGCTCGCTCGTCTCGGGCAGTGCCAGACACAGGCGCCGCACTTCCTCGAGGGCCTGCGACGGTTCCCGCTTCTCCACAGGGGTCACCCTAGGGCATCGCTCAGGTGATCAGCCCGAGAGGCGGATCGGGTTGACGATGTCGGCGTAGATGAGCAGGGTGCCCATCACCAGGAGTATCGCGGCCATCGCGTACGCCAGGGGAAGCGCCTTGGCGACGTCGACGTGGCCGGGCATCGGGCGGCGGCGGACCCGGGCGTAGCCGCGCTTGAGGCCCTCCCACAGCGCGCCCGCGATCTGGCCTCCGTCGAGGGGCAGCAGGGGGATCAGGTTGAACATGCCCATCGCGAGGTTGACCCCGGCGAGCAGCTGGATCAGTCCGACGATCTTGTTCTCCACCGGGGCGCTGGACGCGGCGATCTCTCCGCCGATCCTGCCCGCGCCCACGATGCTCATCGGGCTGTCGAGCTCACGATCGGCCCCGCCGAACGCCGCCTGCCAGACCCCGACGAGCTTCTCGGGGAACCTTCCGAGTGCTTGGGCGGTGCGCTTGGTCAGGTCCCACATGACGGCGACGACGTGACCGGGGCCCTGCTTCTCAAGCACGAAGGTGGGGGTGACACCGAGGAAGCCGACCCCCTTATCGATCTTGGTCGGGTCGTCGAGCGAGGGGCGGTCCTGCGCGATCAGGTTCGTGTGCAGCGTCATGGGCTTGCCGTCACGCTGGATGACGATGGCGACCGGCCCGGCACCGTGTGTCCGGATGACCTTCGTCGCGTCTTCCCAGGTGGAGATCGGGGTGCCGGCGAGAGAGACGATCTTGTCGTTCGCCTGGAGCCCGGCCAGCGCCGCGGGGGTCTGGGGGTGGGAGGGGGTGCAGCCCTGCCCCTTGTCCCTCTCGGCCTGGGTGATGACGCACTTGGAGACCTCGGCCACGACGGGCTGGGCGACCTGGATGCCGAACCCCATCAGCACGATCGCGAACAGGATGAAGGCGAGCAGGAAGTTCATCGCCGGACCGCCGGACATGATGATGACCTTCTGCCACCACTTCTTGCGGTACAGGACGCGGTCTTCCTCGCCCGGCCGGACCTCCTCCAGCGACGCCTGCCTGGCGCTCTCGATGAGCCCCTGCCATGGGCCGGTGGACAGCGTGCGGAGCTTGTTCGGATCGTCGGTCGGCCTGGGCGGCAGCGGGCCGACCATGCGAATGTAGCCGCCCAGCGGAATCCACTTCACGCCGTATTCGGTTTCGCCACGCCGTCGCGACCACATGGTGGGCCCGAAACCGACCATGTACTGCGTGACCTTGACACCGAAGATCTTCGCCGGTACGAGATGCCCGATCTCATGCAAGCCGATGGACAGCATCATCCCGAAGAAGAAGATGAGAAACCCGGCCACGATGAGCCAGCTCATAGGTGCGACCCCTACCTGCGGTGAAGATGCCTTCTGTTTACATTGCCCCGTCTGAGCGTAACCGAACTCGGCGACAACTCCGGCCCGACCGCGAAATCCTCACCAACGACCAACCGTAGGAGTGACTTGCGCGGCGTGGACCGAATCGGGAGACTGCATTGACGGTAAGCAATCATGTAGACACCGTGGGATATGAGCTGGCGAAGAGATATTTGCCGGGTCTGTTCCTAGGCTATGCAAGGGAGCACCTTGATACGCATCCTGGTCGCCGAGCATCTCCCGCTGGTACGACGTGGGCTGGTGGCATCGCTGAACGGGGAGAAGGATCTCATGGTGGTCGCCGACGTCGCCTCTGGTGCATACATCGTTCCGGCAGCCCTGGAGCTCGACCCGGACGCCGCGGTGATCGACGTGGACCTTCCCGATGTCGACGGGCTCACCGCCGCCGCCCGCCTGCACGAGAAGGCGCCTCGCTGCAAGGTGCTCCTGCTGTCCGGGCAGCCCAATCCGGGTCAGGTGCGCCGGGCCTTCGCCGCCCACGCCCTCGGCTTCCTCAGCATCGACGTGGCGCCGGAGCACCTGGCGGACGGCATCCGGCGGGTGGCCGCCGGGCGCAAGGCCGTCGACTCCGACCTCGCCATCGCGGCGCTCACCTCTGCGGACAATCCGCTGACCCCTCGGGAGCTCGACGTGCTCCGCATCGCGGCGCACGGTGCGCCCTCCAAGGAGATCGCAGCCAAGCTTTATCTATCCGTGGGAACGGTCCGAAACCACATGTCGCGGATCATCTGCAAGACCGGAGCGACCAATCGGACCGAGGCCGTGCGCATCGCGGCCGAGGCCGGGTGGCTCTAGCAGAAGGGTCTGGCGGCGGTACGGTTCACGGACGCCAGATGAGGATGAGCGCGCAGTCGTCGTTGTGCCCGGCGGACATGGAGTTCACCAGTGGCCGCGCGCCGTCGCGGAAACCGGAGGGCACGAGCCGCTCGGCCTCGCCGAGGAGGCGGTCGAGCCCCGAGTCGATGTCGCGCCCCGGCTGCTCGATGAGACCGTCGGTGTACAGCATGAGCGCGTCGCCCTTGTGCAGCACGCCGCTGTCGGGCTCGCAATGCAGGTCGGGCACCACGCCCAGCACCACGCCCTTGGCGGCCGACACCTGCCAGGTGCCGGTGCCCGCGTCGAACTTGACCACGGGCGGGTGACCCGCCGAGGTGATCTCGTACGCCCCGGTGGACAGGTCGAGCCGCAGGTGGACGGCGGTGACGAACCCCTCCCCTTCCGGCTGGCGGTGGAGGTAGGCGTTGCACGCGGGCAGGAAGGAGTCGACCGAGCCGAGCAGCCCTCCGAAGGTGCCCGAGAGCATGAGCGCGCGGGTGCCGGCGTCGACGCCCTTGCCGGACACGTCGACCAGCGCGATCTCCAGGATGGAGCCGTGGCGCATGGAGACGAGGAAGTCGCCGCCGAACGACGAGCCGCCGGCCTGCTTGAGCACGACGCGGGAGCCCCAGTCTTTGGCGGGGAGCTGGGGCAGCTCTCCCTGCCTCTTGAGCCGGTCGCGCAGTTCCAGCAGCATGGCGTCGCCGCGCAGCCCCTGCACGCCGAGCTTGCCGCGCGTGCGGGCCATCAGGAACGCCAGGACCGTGGTGAAACCGATGGTCACGAGCAGGCCCGCGCCCACGGAGCGGGCCCCGAGGACGGCGGCGACGTACGCGAGGGCGACGCCGACCACGCCCACCAGGACGACCAGGCTGCGCAGGCGGAGCTGGAGGCCCCCCACCAGGGTGACCAGGATGAACAGGCTCGGCGAGAACCACTCGGTGGAGACCCTCGCGGCCAGCCCGCCGAGAAGCAGGGTGAGGACGCTCAGGGTGATGAGGAGATTCCGGTCGCGCGCCAGCGGTCCCCTACGCAGGAAGCGCACGATCGGCACCAGGAACGGGATGCGAATCAAGATCGCGCGGAGCCGTGGGGGGATCAGCGGCGCCGGACGGGAAGTCATGATGCACCTGACTCTATCTGCCCGTCTGCACTTTGGGCAGCCGACTTGACCAAGACCTTGATCATTAAACGGGGATATTAGGTGGCCGATCCGGTTTGCCCGGCCATAACGTTAATCGGATGAACAAGGAACCAGGCAGGCCGCTGAGCCCGGTGATCCGCCCCATCAAGGAATCCGAGTGGCCCCAATGGGTTGAGATGGACGAAGAGGCGTTCGTGGAGGACTCCTCGGGCCCCCGTGCCGATCGATTCAAGGCGACGGTCGAGTTCGACCGATTTCTCGGCGCCTTCGAGGGTGACCGGCTTGTCGGCAGCACCGGCGGGCTGAGCTTCACCATGACCGTCCCAGGTGGTCCCCGCCGGGTGTGCGGCGTCACGGTCGTCGCGGTGGCGCCCTCCCACCGGCGTCAGGGCATCATGTCCGGGCTCATGCGCAGGCAACTCGCCGACCTGCACGAGAACGGCGAGGCCATCGCGGTGCTGTACGCCTCCGAGGCGGGCATCTACGGCCGGTTCGGGTACGGCAGGGCCGTCGACAACCTGTTCTTCCGCATTCCCAAGCGGGGCTCGGAGTTCGCACGGCACGCCCCGGAGGACCCCTCGCTCAGGTTGCGCGTCGTCCGGCCCTCCGCCGCCAGGGGCGACATCGAGAAGGTCTTCGACGCCGTGCTCACGACCCGCCCAGGCCTGTACGCCCGGAGCGAGGCCCGGTGGAACCTGGTGCTGGCCGACGACGAGATCGCCAGGCGCGGGGCCACGTCCCAGCGCTGCGTGATCGCCGAGGACGAGACGGGACCGCGGGGATACGCCCTCTTCCGGATCAGGCCGTCGTTCACCGACCACGACGTGCCCGACGGTGAACTACTGCTCAGCGAACTGTTCGGCCTGGACCCCGCGGCCTACGCCCTCCTGTGGCGGCACGTGCTCGACCGGGACCTGTGCTCGCGGGTGTACGCCTGGAACCGGCCTTCCGACGACCCGATCATGCACCTGCTCGCCGAGCCCCGCCTGCTGAACGCGGGCTGGCTCGACGAGATGTGGGTGCGCGTCGTGGACGCCGGCAGGGCGCTGCCGGACCGTGCCTACGCCGCTCCCGTCGACGTGGTCATCGACCTCGAGGACACGGTCTGCCCCTGGAACGCGGGACGCTGGCGGCTGTCCGCGGACACCTCGGGGGCCACCTTCGAGCGTACGACCGAGGCCGCCGACCTGGAGCTTCCCGTCAGCGTGCTCGGGGCGGCCTACCTCGGTGGGCGGACACTCGGGGCCTACGAGGCCGCCGGCGTCATCCGGGAGGCACGGCCGGGTGCGGTGCGAGCCCTGTCGGCCGCGATGTCGTGGGACACCAAGCCGTGGGGCGGTCTCATCTTCTGAGAAGGGTGCGACGGGTCTCGTGCGATCGGCGGGCCGCGTTCTAGGATCTGGGCATGGCACTGCAGAGCTTGCAGATCACCTCGATCACGGCGATGAGGGCGCGCGATGTCTCCCGCCCGACCGCCGAGCAGCAGGACGCCGCCGACAGGCGGCCCCTGCGCGACGAGACCCCTCGCAGGGCCGAGCCGTCACGAAAGGCCGAGCCGCAGCGGAAGATCGAGGCCCAGCGGAAGCCTGAGCCCCGCCGCCGTAAGGACGGCTAGCGCCCGGCCGCTACGGCAGGGGCGGTATCCCGCCGGTGGTCTCGTACGCGAGGATCTGCTCGATCCGCCGCCGGTGCCTTTCGTCCCCGGAGAACGCCGTGCCGAGGAACACCTCGACGAAGCGTGTGGCGTCCTCCAGCGAGTGCATGCGCGCGCCGAGGCTGATGACGTTGGCGTCGTTGTGCTTACGGGCGAGCGAGGCGGTCTCCTCGCTCCAGGCAAGCGCCGCGCGGATGCCGCGCACCTTGTTGGCCGCGATCTGCTCGCCGTTGCCCGAGCCGCCGATGACGACGCCGAAGCTGCCCGCTTCGCGGGAGACCCCCTCGGCGGCGCGGAGGATGAAGGCCGGATAGTCGTCCTCGGCGTCATAGACGAAGGGGCCGTCGTCGACGACCTCGTGGCCGTGATCTTTCAGCCAGGAGACCAGATGGTTCTTGAGTTCGTAGCCGGCGTGGTCGGCGGCGATGTGGACGCGCACGCGACCCATTGTCGCAGCCTCGTCCGTCACCGGTCCATCGGGCCGCGCCGCGAGAAGGATCATCTCCTGAGTCAGGGGCCCCACCGGCGGGGATTCCGTTACAGTAATAGGCGGTTAGCCAGACGGCCCCTTACAGGAGAGTTCCATGCGTGAGATCCGCGTGATCGGTGACCCCGTCCTGCGCACCCCCAGCGAGCCGGTCACGGACTTCGACAGGGAACTGCGGCGGCTGATCGACGAGATGATGGACGTGATGTACGCCGCCGACGGCGTCGGCCTGGCAGGGCCCCAGATCGGCGTGCCGAAGACGCTGTTCGTGTACGACGCGAGCGGGCGCAAGGGCCACGTCGTCAACCCTCGGCTCGTCGTCGACGACGCCGAGGAGGTCGTGGACGAGGAAGGGTGCCTGTCGGTGCCGGGCCGCGACACCGGCAAGCCGCTGTACGCGAAGACCCCCCGCGCCGCGGGTGTGACCGTCACCGGCTTCGACCGGCTCGGGCGGCCGGTCAAGATGAAGGCGCGAGGGCTGCTGGCCCGCTGCTTCCAGCACGAGTACGACCACCTTCAGGGCCTGCTCTACGTCGACCGCCTGGCCAAGGACGCGGCACGGAAGATCCTGCTGCAGGCCCCCTGAGCCCCGCTCACGACCGGCCGAGCTTCAGGACCCTTCCCAGGCCGCCCAAGGCCTGCTCCAGCCCCGGAGAGACCCGCCTCAATCCGTCGAAGGAGCCGCCGGCACGGCCTCCCCGGGCCGCCGGCGTAGCCGCAGCAGCGGCCGCGCCGCCAGGCCGAGGCCCGCGAGCATCAGCCCCGCGACGACCACCCACTCGTTGGAGCCGCCGGGGCCGTAGACATAGCCGCGCCGGCCGACGTCGAAGGCGGGGGACGTGGCTCCGGGGGTGAACGTCCCGCGCTCACTGCCGTAGAAGGCGATGCCCTCCCGGACGACCTTGCCGTCACCTGACCGGAACGTCCCGATCCACGAGCACTGTTCGTGGCCGGGATGCTGGACGCATTCGGCCCGCTGGGCGGTGAAGGTGCCCCGGACCCCGTCTCCGCGAAGGACCGCGACGACGGGACGGGCGTTCTGCGCGGCGAGCACGATGAGCAGAACGCCGGCCAGTGCCAGCGCGATGTCGAACGCGCCGATCCGGCGGCGGGCCTGACCGCCCGACGGCTTCATCAGGACCGCCCTCCGGGCTATAGCTGCAAGGACTTGACCTCGAGGTACTCCTCCAGCCCGAACTCCCCGAGCTCGCGGCCGTTGCCGGACTGCTTGTAGCCGCCGAACGGGGCCGAGGGGTTGAACCGCCCGCCGTTGACCGCCACCTGGCCGGTGCGCAGCCTGCGGGCCACCGCCACGGCGGCCTCCTCGGTGGCCGCCCACACCGCGCCGGCCAGGCCGTACGGGGTGCCGTTGGCGATCTCCACCGCCTCGTCGACCGAGGTGTAGGGAATGAGCGCGAGCACGGGACCGAAGATCTCCTCCTGCTCGATCACCATGCCGGGCGCCACCCCGGCGAAGACGGTCGGCTCGACGTAGTAACCACGGTCGAGCGGCCGGTCACCGCCGCCCGCCACCAGGCGCGCGCCTTCCTCCTGGCCCCGGTTGATGTAGTGGACGACCCGGTCGCGCTGGGCGGCCGACACCAGCGGGCCGAGACGCGTGGCCTCGTCGAAGGGGTCGCCGAGTGTGTACGTGGACGCGGCGGCCACCGAGCGCTTGACGGCGTCGTCGTACTGGTCTCGGTGGACGAGCATGCGGGTCCAGGCGGAGCAGGTCTGGCCGGAGTTGATGAAGGCGTTGGCCACCCCCACCTTCACCGCCGTGCCGAGGTCGGCGTCGGGCAGGATGAGGTTCGCCGACTTGCCCCCCAGCTCCAGCGCGACGCGCTTCACCGTGTGGGACGCCAGCGCCGACACGCGCCGGCCCGCCCTGGTGGACCCGGTGAAGGAGACCATGTCGACGTCGGGATGCGCCGCGATCGCCTCCCCCACCACCGGACCGTGACCGCTCACCATGTTGAAGACGCCGGCGGGAAGGCCCACCTCGTGGAAGATCTCGGCGAGCGCGTAGGCCGCGAGAGGCGCGACCTCGCTCGGCTTGAGAACGATGGTGCAGCCGGCGGCCAGCGCCGGGGCCACCTTGCACACGACCTGGTGCAGCGGGTAGTTCCATGGGGTGATCGCCCCGACGACGCCGACCGGCTCGCGCACGATCAGGGAGTTGCCGATGCGTCTCTCGGGCTCGCCCTGCTCCTCGGCCAGCCGCGCGTAGTCGGCGAGCACCCCGGCGGGCATCAGGGTCTGCACCTTCAGCGCCAGCGCGTACGGGGCGCCCATGTCGACGGCGATGGTGCGCGCGACCTGCTCGGCACGGTCCTTGAGCAGGTCGGCGGCCAATTTGAGGATCTTGCTCCGCTCGGCGGGCGCGGTGGCCGCCCATGCGGGGAAGGCCGCACGCGCAGCGGAGACGGCCCTGTCGACGTCCTCGGCCGGGCCGGCCGGCACCCGGTCGACGACCTCCTCGGTCGCGGGGTTGACGACGTCGATGCCCTCACCTGAGGAGGACGGGACCCAGGCTCCTTGCACGTAAAGGTGACGCATGCCCTCAATCCTTGCGCGCGGAGTGCCGTTCTGCGAGGAGTCGCGCCGCCGGGCGGTGTCCGTCCACCGCCCGGCGGGAGCGCGTCCAGCGGATGTGGTCCCGCGCGGTCGCCAACATCCTGTCGCCTTCCCGATTGACAGTACGGTCAAGCTAGGGGAACGGCTTGAGTTGACCACGGTTTGACAACAAGTCGCAACCTTCGGCGGGCGCTCCTCCGGTGACGAGGCGCAGCTCAGCCGATCAGTCGAAGATCGGGTCGCGGGTGCGCGAGCGCTTCAGTTCGAAGAACCCGTCGGTACCGGCGACCAGGAGCACACCGTCCCAGAGCTTTCCGGCGTCCTCGCCCTTGGGGGTCGGGGAGACGACCGGGCCGAAGAACGCCACGCCCTCGACAGCGATGACCGGCGTGCCGACCTCCTGGCCGACGAGCTCGATGCCCTTGTTGTGCGATCGGCGTACGGCCTCGTCGAACTCGGTGGAGTCGGCGGCGGCGACCAGCGCGCGGTCGAGCCCGGCCGCCTCCAGAGCGTCCGCGATCACTTCGCGGATCGCCGCCGCCTGGTCGAACTCCTGCTCGGAGTCCCCCGGCTTGAGGCGGCCCTGGTTGTGGATCCTGACCCCCATCTCGGTGTAAAGACCGCCCAGGATGTCCTCGCCGTACTTCTCGGCGGCGGCCTGGAGCACGCGGACCGGCCCGATCGCGTTCTTGAGCATCTCGCGGTATTCGGCGGCGATGTCCTTGTCCTCGTTGAGGACGGCGAGGCTCATGATGTGCCAGCGCGGTTCGACGGGGCGTATGGCCTGCACTTCCAGCAGCCAGCGGGACGTCATCCACGCCCACGGGCAGAACGGATCGAACCAGAAGTCCACGGGGGTTCGCTCAGTCATGGCGCCAGCTTTCTAGGTAGCGGTTCCGATTGCTTTCCTCCACGCAGCCACAACCGGGTCCGTGATGATTTATTCCTCTCTGTCCCGATAGGAACAATGAGAGCCGGGGGCTCGTCTGGGTACCACCTCTGTCATCCCCTCCCCGGATCGCAACCCCTTCGTGGCCGGGCGTGCCTCCCTACCAGTGCGGCATCAGGGCGCCCGACGTGGCAGGATTCATGCATCCCTCTGCGACGGGGCGGGGGAAGCGTTGTGACGAGGAGCGGATGTGGCAGGCAACCTGACCCGTGATGAAGCCCGGGAACGGGCTCGACTGCTGAATGTGGATTCCTACGCAGTTGAGCTTGATCTCACCGAGGGTGACGAGCGGTTCGAAAGCATCACTACGGTCCGGTTCTCCTGCACCGAGCCCGGCGCGACCACGTTCATCGAACTGGCGGAGGCCAAGGTTCGCAAGGCCGTCCTGAACGGCGCGGAGATCGACCTGAACGACTATGACCTCGAAGCGGGCCGTCTTCCGCTTACGGGCCTGGCGGCGAGCAACAAGCTGCAGATCGACGCCGACTGCAGCTACATGCGCTCCGGCGAGGGGCTCCACCGGTTCGTCGACCCCGTGGACCAGAAGGTCTACCTGCACTCGCAGTTCGAGACGGCCGACGCGCACCGCATGTACGCCTGCTTCGACCAGCCCGACCTCAAGGCGTCCTTCGAGCTCACCGTGCTCGTGCCCTCCGACTGGGAGGTCGTCTCCAACGCGGCCCCGGACGCCGTCGAGGAGCTCGAGGAGCACCACGGGCGCCACGGCACGCTGCAGACCGCCAAGCGCTGGCACTTCCCGCCCACGCCGGTGATGTCCACCTACATCACGGCCCTCATCGCCGGGCCGTACGCCGTGGTGCGCGACGAGCACGACGGCATCCCTCTGGGGGTCTACTGCCGCGCCTCCCTCGCGGAGCACCTGGACGCCGACAACGTCTTCGAGGTCACCAGGCAGGGCTTCGACTTCTTCCACCAGGTCTTCGGCATCCGCTACCCGTTCGGGAAGTACGACCAGCTGTTCGTCCCGGAGTTCAACGCGGGCGCGATGGAGAACGCCGGCGCGGTGACGTTCCTGGAGGACTACATCTTCCGCTCCCGCGTCACCGACGCCATGGTGGAGCGCCGTGCCGA
This sequence comes from Sphaerisporangium flaviroseum, assembly GCF_039537005.1. Classification (NCBI taxonomy): domain Bacteria; kingdom Bacillati; phylum Actinomycetota; class Actinomycetes; order Streptosporangiales; family Streptosporangiaceae; genus Sphaerisporangium; species Sphaerisporangium flaviroseum. Next base: position 28,185 of record NZ_BAAAZR010000020.1, read on the forward strand.
GACGATCCTGCACGAGATGGCCCACATGTGGTTCGGTGACCTGGTCACCATGCGCTGGTGGGACGACCTGTGGCTGAACGAGTCGTTCGCCACCTACATGTCGATCCTGTGCCAGGCCGAGGCCACCCGCTGGGGCCAGGCGTCGTGGACCACGTTCGCCAACGTGGAGAAGTCCTGGGCCTACCGGCAGGACCAGCTTCCCTCCACCCACCCGATCGCCGCGGACATCGCCGACATGCAGGCCGTCGAGGTCAACTTCGACGGCATCACCTACGCCAAGGGCGCCGCGGTACTCAAGCAGCTCGTGGCCTACGTCGGCCTCGACAACTTCCTCGCGGGCGTCCGTGACTACTTCGGCGAGCACGCCTGGGGCAACACCGAGCTGAAGGACCTGCTGACGGCCCTGGAGCGCACCTCAGGCCGCGACCTGTCGTCCTGGTCGAAGGAGTGGCTGGAGACCGCCTGGGTCAACACGCTGCGCCCCTCGTTCACGGTGGACCCCGAAGGCCGCTTCCTGAACTTCGAGGTCCTGCAGGAGGCTCCCGCCGACTACCCGACGCTGCGGTCCCACCGCGTCGCCATCGGCCTCTACTCCTACGTGGACGGCGCCCTGGTCCGTGTGAAGCGGGCCGAGCTCGACATCGTCGGCGCCCGCACGGCGGTGCAGGAGCTGATCGGCGAGACCCAGCCCGACCTGATCCTGATCAACGACGACGACCTGACGTACTCCAAGATCAGGCTCGACGAGCGCTCGCTGCGCACGCTGGTGGACGGTGGCATCGCCCGCTTCACCGAGTCGCTGCCGCGGGCCCTGTGCTGGGCGGCCGCCTGGGACATGACGCGCGACGCCGAGATGGCGACACGCGACTACGTCCGGCTGGTCATCTCCGGGGTCCACTCCGTCAAGGACATGACGGTCCTGCAGACCGTGCTTCGTCAGGCGCGCGTCTCCGCCCAGCAGTACGCCGACCCGGCCTGGCGCGACACCGGTCTCGCCGAGCTGTCGGCCGCCCTGCGCGGACTGATCGCCTCCGCGGAGCCCGGCTCCGACCACCAGCTCGCCTACGTCAACGCCTTCACCGCGGGCGCCACCTCGGCCGACGACCTGGCCTTCGTCAAGGCCATCCTCGACGGCACGACGGTTCCCGAGGGCCTGACGGTGGACGCGGACCTGCGCTGGACGCTGATCCACGCGCTGGTGTCGGGCGGCGTCTTCTCGGCCGACGACATCGCGGCGGAGCTCCAGCGCGACCCGACCGCCACCGGCGAGCGGTCCGCGGCCCTGTGCAAGGCGTCGATCCCCACCGCCGAGGGCAAGGCCCATGCGTGGTCGGCGATCGTCGGCGGCGAGCTGAGCGGCGCCGTCCTGCGCTCGACCGTGGTCGGGTTCATGGACCCCCACCACGTCGACCTGCTCCAGCCCTACGGCGAGCGGTTCTTCGAGGAGGTCGGCCGCATCTACAAGAGCTGGACCTCCGACAGCGCCCAGCGCTTCGCGATGGGGTGCTTCCCTGCGCTGCTGATCGACTCGGCCACGGTGGCGAGGACGCAGGACTACATCTCCTCCTCCGCGCCGTCGCCCGCGCTGCGCCGCATGCTGCTGGAGGGCGCGGACGGCATCAGCCGGGCGCTGCGTGCAAGGGCCAAGGACGCCTCGGCCGCCTGAGGCCCACGGCACGGCCGGGCCCTTCCTCCCGGTCCACCGGCCCCGAGATACGCCCTCCTTCAGGCCCGGCCCGCCTGACGTTCAAGTCCGGTTGAACGTCAGGCGGGCCGGTCGGCTTTCACGGGCCGGTCTCCCAGCGCGCTGAAAGCGGGTTGCAAGCGCCTCACGCTGATATTGGGCAGCGCATCCGTTTACAGCGTGCCACAGCTGGTCTACTGTGCGCGCTGTCACCGTACGTCCGGGAGGCCCTCCTTGATCACCCTCGTCGTCGTCGGCATCCTCGCCCTCGTCCTCATCTTCGTCGCCGTCACGACTTACAACGGGCTCGTCCGCAAGCGCGGGGCGGTGGACAACGCCTGGGCCCAGATCGATGTGCAGCTCAAGCGCCGCCACGACCTGATCCCCAACCTGGTCGAGACCGTCAAGGGATACGCCTCGCATGAGCGCCAGACCCTGGAGGCCGTGATCGCCGCCCGGCAGCAGGCCGTCTCGGCGCAGGGCCCGCAGGACCAGGCCGCCGCGGAGAACATCCTCTCGGGCGCGCTGAAGAACCTGTTCGCCCTCTCTGAGGCCTACCCCGACCTGAAGGCCAACCAGAACTTCGCCGCGCTCCAGGACGAGCTCGCGAGCAGCGAGAACCGCATCGCCTACTCCCGGCAGTACTACAACGACGCCGTGCTCGCCTACAACAACGGCATCCAGACCGTCCCGTCGAACATCGTGGCGGGGATGACCGGCTTCCAGCAGCGCGAGTACTTCCAGGCGCCCGGCGAGGAGCGTGGTCCCGTCCAGGTCCGGTTCTGACCCGCCGCTGCGATGATCTTCGTACTCATCGCGGTGGCCGCCCTTGGCCTGTGGCTGCTCCTCCTGGCCGCGCTGGCCTTCGCCACGCGCAACCCCGACATCGATCCGGGACCGCCCACCAGCGAGCTGCGCGACGAGTCCCCCGCGCTCGTCGACCTGATCACCGGCAACTGGCGCCTCTGCGACGAGGCCGCCTCGGCCACGCTCCTCGACCTGGCCGCCAAGGGCGCCGTCCAGATCGAGGAGATCGGTCCCGAGCTGTCCCTCGTACGGCTCCGCGAGCCCCGGACCCCGCTCTCGGCGTACGAGAAGCTGGTCCACGACCACGTGCGGTCCCTCGCCACCGACGGGGTCGTCGCAACCGGTGCCCTCGCCGAAGGTGCCAGGAACCTCGGCCGCTGGTGGAAGAGCTTTCGCAGGAAGGTCATCGTGGAGGCCCGCGAGAAGGGCCTGTCGCGCGCCCGCTGGAGCCGGGCCCAGGCGGCTCTGCTCACGGCCGCCGCCGCCGTGCCCGCCATCGCGGCCGGCATCGCGGTGGCCGCGACGGCGGACGGCGACGACAAGGATGGAGGCATCGGCGCGGCCTTCGTCGGGTTCGCGCTGCTGATCGGGCTGCTGGGCAAGCTGAACGGCGAGCGCGGCACGGCCGAGGGCGCCAAGGTCGCCGGCTACTGGATGGGCGTGCGAGCGCACCTGGCCGCCAACCAGGGGTTCGCCGAGCAGCCCGCCGCGGCCGTGACGATCTGGGGACGGCACCTCGCCTACGCCGCCGCTCTCGGCCTGGCCAGGCGTGCGGTGACCAGCCTGCCGATCAGCACCCCCGCCGACGACAAGCGGGCCTGGTCGGACTACGGCGGCATGTGGCACGTCGTCGACGTCCGCTATCCCCGGCGCATCCTGTGGGGCCGCCCGCCCTTGCAGATGATCCTGCGCGGCCTGGTCGCCGGGCTCGCGACCGGATTCTGGCTCTGGATGTTCGGCATCGTCGCAAGCGCCTTGATCGACTGGCCCGACTCACTTGTCATGCCGGTGGCCTACCTCGGCGCCGCCGTCGCGGCGGCCGTGCCCATCGCGTTCGCCATCGCCGACCTCACCACGAAGACCGAGGTCGAGGGCCAGATCGTACGGCTGCGCGCCTTCCAGGTCGGCTCGAACGGCAACAACCGGCCCAAGTACGCCTACTGGGTCGCGCTCGACGACGGTCGCCTGCGAGAGGTCAAGGCCCTCGGCATCGACGAGGACAAGTGGCGGCCCCTGGTCGAGGGAGATCGGGTCAGGGCCCGCATCGGGCGCAGGGTCGGCTGGATCCAGGAGATCGAGGTGCTGAGCCACTCCCGGCACCGGGGGGCGTCGTTGTACGACGACACCGGCGAGCATCTCCTGGACCTACCGGAGAACCTCGGCGAGGTACCGGTCCTCGGCCCCCGCCGGGGTCCGGCCGGCGACGGCGGTGTCCCCGGCGGCGGAACGGATGGCCGCGGCACGGATGGCCGCGGCACGGATGGCCGCGGCACGGATGGCCGCGGCACGGATGGCCGCGGCACGGATGGCCGCGGCACGGATGGCCGCGGCATGGATGGCGGCGGCATGGATGGCGGCGGCATGGATGGCGGCGGCACGGGCGGTCAGGGCGCCGACGGCCGTCCGGCCGCTCTGGTGACGCCCGCAGACCTGCGGCGCACGCTCGGCATCGAGGTCGGCCACGCCGGGCCGTGCCCCGGCGCGCTGCCCACGCCCGCGTGGCTGGCCGTGAGCTCCTGCCGCTACGAGACGACCGCCGGCACCCCGGTGACCGTCGACGTGCACGCCGCGTCCGGAGCGCGGGGCGGCTATCTGATGGTCCTCGGGCATCTGCTGACCCGAGTGGAGGGACGCGAGGTCTCCGGGGTGGGCGGCGGCGCCATGCTGTACCCCGGCGTGATCTCCGCACGGACCAGCGAGGGCACCTTCGCGATCCATGTGCACTCACCCGCCGGACCGCCGCCTCCGGACGCGCTCATCGCCCTGGCCCATACGGCCGCCGAACGTATGGAAGGAAGGTCGCCGGTGGCGTGAGAGGGTGTCCAGGTGGAATCGCCCCTCGATCTTCTCACCGAGCTCGCCCGGCGGTACGCCTTCGCCGATTTGGGGGCCCTTGCTCCCATGGTCGTTCCGGAGGCGGTTCTGATCCCGGCGCTGTGCGAGTTCGGCCAGCGGTTGCTCACGCTGGACGCGGAGGACTTCGCCACCGAGGTGGACGCGAAGACCGTCCCGAGCGCCCTCAGACGCCGCGCGCGTGACTGCCACATGCCGCAGACGGCCCGCGAGCAGCCACGCGGCGCCCTCACCTCGCTCAGGCCCGCGTACGGGCTGCTGCTCGAAGTGATCCAGATCCGCTGGGAGCGGCGCGAGCTCAGCTCGATGATGGCGGCCGTGCACATCGCCGCCGAATACCTGCCGCTGCTCGCCTTCGAGCCGGTGCTCGGGCACGCGGGCGACCCGGCGCGCTGGCCGGAGGGGTTGCGCGCCGAGGGCAGCCGCTTCGGCGTCATCGGCGACCGGGAATGCGACCACACCAAGCCCGAGAAGTCGGCCGCGGAGCGCACCCTGCGGGTCGCCCTGGAGCCGCCGGAGGGCTGGCGGGCCTACTTCGACCGCCAGCACAGCCAGCTCTCCGGGGCGATGGCCACCTGCGTCGCCAAGTGCCGCAGGCCCTGCACGGCCATGGACTGGATCGCCGCCGACGCCCGTGACGACCTGGCCCTGCGCTGCAAGGTCGCGCTGACGTTCGCCGACACCCCGCTGGTACGGCTCCGGCACGCCGCGCCCGTAGGTCACGGTTTCGGCGTGCCCTCGCCCGAGGAGGTGCTCGACGCGTGGACGCGAAGCCGGTCGCATCTCGACAAGAACGACGTGGGGCGCCAATCCTGCCGCGACGACGGGTTCCCCCTGCCGGGCCTGCCGAGCCTGTTCTCGGCGATCGCGGGCTCGCCGATCAGCCCCGCGACGCTCCTTGCCGACGTCGCCGCCCACCTGGTCGCGTTGATCGGCAAGGCGGCGATGCGCGGCGCCGGCGTCTGACCGGTGGCGGGTGACTCACCAGTGGGCGGGCGGCTCACCGGAGCGTCGGCGGCTCACTGGAGGGCGGCACGGCTCACCACAGGGCGGGGCGGCGGTCACCCCAGAATCCGCCGACTGCCGCCTCGATCTGCGCGGAGACCGAGATGAGCGTGGCCTCGTCGCCGAACCGTCCGGCGAGCATCACTCCGATGGGCAGGCCCTCATCGGTCCAGTGCAGGGGAAGGTTGACGGCGGGCTGGCCGCTGACGTTGTAGATCGCGGCGAACGGCGCGAACCGCTCCATCCGCCGGAAGGTCTCCTCCGGATCCTCCACGTCCTCGAACCAGCCCACGGGGACGGGCGGCTGGGTGACGGTGGGGCTCAGGATCGCGTCGTACTCGTTCATCACCAGGTACCCGAAGCGGGTCGCCGTCTGCAGCGTGGCCTGGGCCTGCAGGAAGGCCGGCGCCGTGGTCGCGAAGCCCCGCTCGCGCAGCCACCTGGTGAGGGGGCGCAGCTTCGGCTCCAGCGACGGATCGACCGGATGCATGCACGCGAAGCAGAACCACAGCTTCTCGAACTCGCGCACGATGGCGGGGTCGAACGGCGGCGACATGTCGACGACCTCGTGACCGAGCGACTCCAGCAGCGCCGACGCCTCCTCGTACGCCGCCAGGACGTCGGGATGCACCTCGGCGCCCGGCACGACGGGCGTGGCGTTCCTGCCGATCCTCAGGCGGCCCGGCTCGCGTGTCACGGCCTCGGTGAAGCTCACCGGGGACGGCGGCGCGTGGTACAGGTCGCCGGGCTGGTTGTGCGCCATCGCCTCCAGCAGCGCCGCCGCGTCGGCCACGGTGCGGGTGATGGGGCCGTTGGTCGACAGGCCGGCCAGGTCGGGGATGATCGGGGCGAACGAGATGCGTCCCCGGGTGGGCTTGATGCCGTACAGGCCGCAGAGCGAGGCGGGGATCCGGATGGAGCCGGCTCCGTCGCTTCCCTGGGCGGCCGGGGCGAGGCCGGCCGCCACCGCGGCCGCCGCTCCTCCGCTCGATCCGCCCGCCGACCGTGTCAGGTCCCAGGGCGTACGCGAGGGGGGCGACACGTAGGTCTCGGTGTAGCAGGGCAGGCCGAACTCGGGAGTCGCGGTCTTGCCGAGCATGATCGTGCCGGCGTCCCGCAGCCGCTCGACCATGCTGTCGTCGACGGGAGCGACGAAGCCCTCGTAGCTCGCGGAACCGAACAGGATCGGAACGTCCTTGACGAGGTTGAGATCCTTGATCGGGATCGGCACCCCGAGGAGCGGGGGAAGCTCCGTGCCCTCCAGGGCGAGGGCCTCCGCCTTCCGCGCCTCGTCGAGGGCACGGTCGGCCGTCAGCGTCACGAAGGCCCCGACTTCGGGGTCGAGCCTTTCGATGCGTTCGAGATAGTGCTTGGTGATCTCTACCGGCGACAGTTGCCTGGATCGCACGGCGGCGGCCTGCTCCAGGGCTGTAAGATCATGTATGTGCGCCACGCTTCCGCACAGTAGGGCTTACGACCGCTAGTTATCTAGAGAGAAAAGGGTTAGATACCCGGCTTTTCGTCCTACGATGCGGGAACAGACGGCCACAAAAATGTGAACTAGCCAACACTAGGCACACCCTTGGGCGTCAACTACCGTGAGTTACGTGGATTCCGGTCTAGAACCTGATGACGGTCACAATACGTCACCCATATGGGTGAGTGACCGCCCCTCGGCGCCGAAATCTCGGCCCGCAGCTCCCGAGGCGACCTACGCGCCCGTAGGGCGTGCCTCCCTGCTCGGCCTGCTTCAGCAGCCCAAATACCGGCATCTGCGGCTCCGCGCGCTGATCGCCGTGGGGTCCGGGCTGATCGTGGGCATCCCCCTGTGGAGCTGGCGGCTCGGCCTGGTCGCGGCGATCATCGCCGCCATCGCCGACACCGTGTACCGTGCCCGCACCGCCTCCTCCGTCGCTCCCTGGCGCCGCGCGTCGGCCGCCGAGCGTCGCACCGAAGCACAATTGAGGAAGCTGGAGCGAAACGGCTACCTTACGCTGCACGCGCGGGCCATCCCTGACAGTGACGCCCAGATCGACCACCTGGTCGTCGGGCCGACCGGGGTGTACGCCGTCGACTCGGAGAAGTGGGACAAACGGCTTCCGGTCCGCGTCCAGTCCCACCGCAAGCTCTTCCACGGGCCGTTCAACCAGAAGCCACGCCTCGACGAGGCGCGCTGGGAGGCGTCCCAGGCGAGCGAGCTGATCACCAGGGCGCTCGACCGCGAGGTCACCGTCGTGCCGTCCCTCGCGATCTACGGCCCGGCGATCCCCTGGAAGATCCTCAACATCCGCGAGGTCGACGTCTTCGACGGAGGCCGCGTGCGCAAGTGGATCACCAACCGGGAACGCTCCCTGACCAGCGAGGAAGTCGACGAGATCTACACCGCCGCGGAGCAGGTCCTCCCCCCGCGCTACCCCGAGAACTGACCGTCGAGGAGGTCCTTCGGGGTTCCCGTCATTGTCACCACTGCCCCCGGGAATCCCGAAGGATCTTTCCTTTTCCCGGCACCGCCGGATCGCCCTGACGCCGCGGCATCCGCCGGGTCTCCTCGCCTTCGCGGCGGCCCATCGGCGTGTCCAGGCTGTGGACCGCATGTCTCGCCAGGCGAGCGGTGGCCGTACCATTTGAAGACTCAGCGTCGTCGGATGGGAGAACGGTCATGCCGGCCCTCAGGTCTCGTACGGTCACTCATGGCAGGAACATGGTCGGGGCCCGCGCCCTCCTCCGCGCCACGGGCGTAGCCGGCGGCGACTTCGGCAAGCCGATCATCGCGGTGGCAAACAGCTTCACCCAGTTCGTCCCGGGCCATGTCCACCTGCGCGAGGTGGCCGAGGTGGTGGCGAGCGGCGTCCGCGAGGCGGGGGCCATTCCTCGCGAGTTCAACACCATCGCCGTCGACGACGGCATCGCCATGGGCCACGGCGGCATGCTCTACTCGCTGCCCTCGCGCGAGCTGATCGCCGACGCGGTCGAATACATGGTCAATGCCCACTGCGCCGACGCGCTGATCTGCATCTCCAACTGCGACAAGATCACACCGGGCATGTTGCTGGCCGCCTTCCGGCTCAACATCCCGACCCTGTTCGTCTCGGGCGGGCCCATGGAGGCGGGCAAGTCGCCCCAGGGACGCAAGCTCGACCTGATCGACCCCATGATCGCCGCCGCGGACGAGAGCGTCTCCGACGCCGAGCTGCTCGAGATGGAGGAGAACGCCTGTCCCACCTGCGGGTCGTGCAGCGGCATGTTCACCGCCAACTCGATGAACTGCCTCGTCGAGGCGATCGGTCTCGGGCTGCCTGGCAACGGCACCACGCTGGCCACCCACAAGGCGCGCAAGGGCCTGTTCGAGAAGGCCGGACGGCAGATCGTCGAGATCACCAAGCGCTACTACGAGCAGGACGACGAGTCCGTGCTGCCGCGCAACATCGCCACCCGCGACGCCTTCGAGAACGCCATGGCCCTCGACGTGTCCATGGGCGGCTCGACGAACACGATCCTCCACCTGCTGGCGGCCGCCCGCGAGGCCGGTGTCGACTTCGGCCTGAAGGAGATCAACGAGGTCTCCCTGCGCGTGCCGTGCCTGTGCAAGGTGGCGCCGGCCACGGCGAAGTACCACGTGGAGGACGTCCACCGCGCGGGCGGCATCCCGGCCATCCTCGGTGAGCTCGACCGGGCCGGGCTGCTCAACCGCGACACCCACAGCGTGCACGCGGCGTCCCTCACCGAGTTCATCAGCGCGTGGGACCCGAAGTCTCCCGATGTGACCGAGGAGGCGATGGAGCTCTGGCACGCCGCACCGGGCAACGTCCGCACGGTGAAGGCCTACTCGCAGGACGCCCGGTGGGAGTCCCTCGACCTCGACCGCGCCGATGGCTGCATCCGCGACCTGGAGCACGCCTACACCCGTGACGGCGGCCTGGCCGTGCTCTACGGCAACATCGCGCCCGAGGGCTGCATCGTCAAGACGGCGGGCGTCGACGAGTCGGTGTGGAAGTTCAGCGGGCCGGCCGTCGTGTTCGAATCGCAGGACGACGCGGTCGAGGGCATCCTCGGCGGCAAGATCTCGGCCGGCGACGTCGTGGTCATCCGCTACGAAGGCCCCAAGGGCGGGCCGGGCATGCAGGAGATGCTCTACCCCACGAGCTTCCTCAAGGGCAGAGGGCTGGGCAAGGCCTGCGCGCTGGTCACCGATGGCCGGTTCTCCGGCGGCACCTCCGGTCTGTCCATCGGGCACGCCTCCCCCGAGGCGGCCGAGGGCGGCATCATCGCCCTGGTCGAGAACGGCGACCTCGTCGAGATCGACATCCCTGGCCGGAGCATCGAGCTCAAGGTCTCCGAGGCCGACCTGGCCGAGCGCCGCGAGCGCCTGCTGGCCGAACTCGGCCGCTACCGCCCGCGCGACCGCGACCGTCCGGTAAGCGCGGCCCTGCAGGCCTACGCCGCCCTGACGACCTCCGCCTCCACGGGCGCCTCACGCGACCTGTCCCAGCTCTCCCACTGATCCGGCACCCCGGCCGCCGGCGCTGAGGACAGTACGTCGTCACTCCAAGGTAAAGAACAGTCGCCTCGGAGTAGGCCGTTCTAGGATCTGGTGTTCGAAAAATGTCGGTGCTCGGCGGTAGTGTTGACGTATGGCAAACGTCACCACGCCGCTCCTGACGACCGCCGAAATCGCCGCGCTCGCCCTGTCTCTCGCCCACCTGGGCGAGGGTCCCCAAGCAGTGACCGCCCGCCGCGGCCTGCGAACCGTGTTCGACACCCTCGATCCCGGTGACGACGTCGTCGCCGAGACCCTCGACACCCTCACGACGCCGCTGCCGCCCGAGGTGGCCCGTCGCGCGCGCACGATCGCGGGTGCGGTGACCGGCCGCCAGGTGGTGCGCCTTCACTACCGCGACGCCGGCGGGCGGGTCACCTCCCGTGACGTCGAGCCCGTCACCTGCCTCGTCCACCGTGACCATTGGTATCTCGTGGGGTGGTGCCGCACCAAGGTCGGCATTCGCGCGTTCCGGTTCGATCGCATCGTCGCGGTCGAGCCGACGCTGGTGCCCGCCCGGCCCCACCGCGCCGAGCGCTACCTCCCCTTCCAGCGAAGGAAGGCCCCCGACCTGCACAGCGCCCACACACCTGGCCACGTAGCAGACCGCAGAACGGCCTAGCCTCCCAGCCTTGCCCGACATGGAGGCGGTGGCCGGCCACCGCCTCCACCATCGGCGTCAACCGCCGCAGCGGGCACCGGCTCCACCGGCTCCACCGGCGATGCCGCGTGCCGTCCGTAGCCGGCCGCCTCCGCCGATGAGGCCGGGCGTCAGCCGCAGCAGCCGCCTCCGCAGCAGCCACCGCCGCCTCCGCCGGTGGGGCGCGGTGCCGTCGCGCCGCCCGTGACGGCGACCGTGGACAGCAGCTTGACCGTGTCGTCGTGACCCTCCGGGCAGACGGCGGCCTCGCCGGAGGCGGCCATGGGCCGGGACAGCTCGAAAGTGGATCCGCAGGCGCGGCAGCGGTAGTCATAACGGGGCATGCCATCAGGGTACGACGTGACAGGCCGGGAAACGGCGTACGAGACCGCAGAACCACGGGTCACGCGACCGTGTACACACCGGTCACACGGCCGTGTACGCACAGATCACACGGCCATGTAGTAACCGCGGAACCGCGCAGCAGGTGACCGCGTACGGAAACCTCGGGTCATGGTCGGTACGGGGCCGTGGGGTCACTGGGTCGGGTGGGTGCCGGGAGGTGGGGGTCAGGCGGCTGTTTCGGCGAGGTAGGGGGCCCATTGGGGGTCGCCGTCGAACTGGGCGCCGATGAGTCGCCAGTGGACGCCTCGTGGCACCACCGGGGCGACGCGCAGCGTCCATCCCAGCTCGTCCAGCAGCCGGTCCGCCTTGCGATGGTTGCAGGGCATGCAGGAGGCGACGCAGTTCTCCCAGGTGTGCTGCCCGCCGCGGGAACGCGGCAGCACGTGGTCGATGGTCTCGGCGCGCTGCCCGCAGTAGGCGCAGCGGTAGTCGTCCCGACGCATGAGCGCGGCCCGGGTCAACGGGATCCGGGAGCGGTAGGGGATACGTACATAACGCCGCAGCCGGATGACCGACGGCACGTCGACCGTGCACGAGGCCGACCGCAGCACCGCACCCCGGCCGTCGCGGTGAACGACATCCGCCTTCTCTCTGATCACGAGCACGACGGCACGATGCAGGTTGAGAGTGGTGAGCGGTTCGAATGTGGCGTTCAGCAGCAGGACCTGGCGCATCAGCGGGCCTTCCCCGCCATGGGCGCCGTCACAGGGGATGCGCCGTGGCGCACCCCGGCTTGCGGCCCGTCGTCTTGGGCTCCAGATGCTTCCGTCACGTGGACCTCCGCCGGACGGCCCAGCGGATGGGTTCCACGGCACCGCCCTTCAGCAAGTGTGGCCTCTCGGTCGACTCTCCCGCCACCCCAATTAACGGTCGTGTCTTCCAGACCCCGCCTTCCGTTTTATGTCCGGTTCACCCCGCTAAGCAAACCTATTGGGGAAAGATCACTACTAAGCCGTGATGATCTGCCTCGTACGCCACAAGCGAAGGCCCGGCCAAAACGATGTCTCGCGGCTGGTAACGGGGGTGCCATAAGCTCGCATACATGACGCGAGAGCCGTACCCGAACACACGCCGTGACGACGTGGTGGACGACTACCACGGCACGCCGGTGCCCGATCCGTACCGCTGGCTTGAGGAGACCGAGCAGCCCGCCGTCGACGAGTGGCTCGACGCTCAGGGCGACCTGTTCACCAAGGCCATGGCCGCGTCATCCATGCGAGAGGGCTTCCGCGACCGCATCACCGATCTGGTGCGATCGGGCACGGTCGGCGCTCCGGCATGGCGGGGAGACCGGCGATTCCATATGCGCCGCACCCCCGACCAGGAGCACGCCGTGCTCTACACCACCGACGCCGACGAGACCGAGCATGTCCTGCTCGATCCCATGGCGATGGACCCCTCGGGCCTGACGACCATCGACTCCTGGCAGCCCGACAAGGAAGGCCGGCGGCTCGCCTACCAGATCTCGGTCGGCGGCGACGAGGAGTCGCAGCTCCACGTCATCGACGTCGTCAGCGGCGAGCGGGTCGACGGGCCGATCGACCGGTGCCGCTACTCCCCCATCGGCTGGCTCCCCGGCGGCGAGGCGTTCTACTACGTGCGCAGGCTCCCGCCCTCCGAGGTGCCCGACGGCGAGGACCAGTATCACCGCCGCGTCTACCTCCACCGCCTCGGCACGCCCACCGAGCAGGACGTCATGATCTTCGGCGAAGGGCTGGAGAAGACCAACTACTACGGCGTCTCGGTCTCCAGAGACGGCCGGTGGCTCTCGATCTCCGCCTCCCGCGGCACCGCTCCGCGCAACGACCTGTGGGTGGCCGACCTGTCCGCCTCGTCCCTGGACGCCCCCGAGCTCGTCACCGTCCAGGAGGGCGTGGACGCCCAGACCATGCTCCTGTTCGGCCGTGACGGGCGCCTGTACGTCTTCACCGACCGTGACGCTCCGCGCTGCCGCGTCTGCGTGACCTCGCCGGATCGCCCGCAGTACGAGAACTGGCGCGACCTCATCCCGGAGGACCCCGAGGCGGTGCTGTCCGACTTCGCGATCCTCGACGACCTGGAGCGTCCGGTGATGCTCGTCGGCTGGACACGGCACGCCATCAGCGAGATCTCCGTCCACGACCTGGCCGGCGGTGAGAAGATCGGTGAGGTGCCGACCCCCGGGCTCGGCACGATCGGCGGCATCACCGAGCGTCCCGAGGGCGGCCACGAAGCCTGGTTCGGCTACACCGACAACACCACCCCGTCGAGCATCCAGCGTTACGACGCCCGCACCGGGCAGACCACGCTCTGGGCGGCCTCGCCCGGCGCCGTGGAGGTGCCCGAGGTGAACACCGAGCAGGTGGTCTACCGCTCCGCCGACGGCACCGAGGTCCACATGCTCGTGGTCTCCCGGCCCGGCGACGGCCCCCGGCCCACCATCCTGTACGGCTACGGCGGCTTCGGCGTGTCCATGACCCCGGGGTTCTCCGCCACCATCCTGTCGTGGGTGGAGGCCGGCGGGGTCTACGCCGTCGCGCAGCTACGCGGCGGCGGTGAGCAGGGCGAAGAGTGGCACCGCGCGGGCATGCTCGGCAGCAAGCAGAACGTCTTCGACGACCTGCACGCCGCCGCCGAGCACCTGATCGCCACGGGGGTCACCACGCCGGAGCAGCTCGCGATCTCGGGCGGCTCCAACGGCGGCCTGCTGGTCGGCGCCGCGCTCACCCAGCGGCCCGATCTGTACGCCGCCGTGGCCTGCATGGCTCCGCTCCTCGACATGATCCGCTACGAGAAGTTCGGCCTCGGTGCCACCTGGAACGTCGAATACGGCTCGGCGGCCGACCCCGAGGAGTTCGCCTGGCTGTGGGGTTACTCCCCGTACCACCACGTCCGTGAGGGAGTCCGCTACCCCGCGACGCTGTTCATGGTCTTCGGCTCCGACACCCGGGTGCATCCGATGCACGCCTGGAAGATGTGCGCCGCCCTCCAGCACGCCCAGGCGGCGGAGGACCGGCCGATCCTCCTGCGCAACGAGAGCGCGGTCGGCCACGGGGCGCGCGCGGTGAGCCGTTCGATCGATCTGATGGCCGACCAGCTCGCGTTCCTCGCCGAACACACGGGTCTCGCCCGCTGAAGCCCGCTTCAGCGGGGGAAGACGATGGTCTTGTGGCCGTCGAGCAGCACACGCTGCTCGGCGTGCCATCGCACGGCTCGCGACAGTGCCAGCCGCTCCACGTCGCGTCCCATCGCGGCCAGGTCCTCGGGTGAGTGGGTGTGGTCGACCCGGGCGACCTCCTGCTCGATGATCGGGCCCTCGTCGAGGTCGGCCGTCACGTAGTGCGCGGTGGCGCCGATCAGCTTCACGCCGCGTGAGTACGCCTGGTGGTACGGCTTGGCCCCTTTGAAGGACGGCAGGAACGAGTGGTGGATGTTGATCACCTTGCCGGACAGCTTGGAGCACAGGTCCTCCGAGAGCACCTGCATGTAGCGGGCCAGCACGACCAGCTCGACGCGATAGTGCTCCACCAGCGTCAGGACCTCCGCCTCCTGGCGCGGCTTGGTCTCCGGGGTCACCGGCAGGTGGTGGTAGTCGATGCCGTACGACTGGGTGAGGGGCCGCAGGTCGGGGTGGTTGGACACGACGGCCACGATCTCGATGTCGAGCAGGCCGGAGCGCACCCGGTAAAGCAGGTCGTTGAGGCAGTGACCCAGCCTGCTGACCATCACCAGCACCCTGGGCCTCACCGCGAGGTCGTGGAGCCGGAGGTCCATGGCGAACTCCGGGGCCAGCGCGCTGAAGGCCCCCCGAAGCTCGTCCTCGCCGATCTCCGCGGTGAACTGCACGCGCATGAAGAAGCGCCTCGCGACCGGGTCGCCGAACTGCTGGCTCTCGGTGATGTTGCACCCTCGCGCGGCCAGCAGACCCGAGACGGCCGCGACCACTCCGGGCCTGTCCGGGCAGGACAAGGTCAGCACGTATTCGGAGCCCACCGGCTACTCACCTCTTCGCTCGCGTTGAGGCAGATTACCGCTCCACGCGGGGCCCGCGCCTCCTTGCCGGCCCAGGTCGATCCGACGATTTCCCGCCCATCGGGCTCAGGTCCGTGATGGCGGGACATGTGGTGTTCGCGTAAGGGACGTCGAGCTTCATTACGGTCGGCCGACCGTACCAAGACCCGACCGGGCTGCCCTGGTTGCCCCCGTTTGACCTGGGAGTTCGTAGCCTCTATGACGTGAAATGGGTGGACAGCAAGGGATTTGAGGTTGAGGCTCTCGTGCTCGGCAACCGACCATGCCTACGCGTGCGAAGGGGCCACCAGTACGTGGCCTACTACACGGATGTCACCGAGCTGTCCCGGCATCTGGACCTGACCGATCTCGAAGTGACCGACTGATCACCGTCGTCGCGGCGGTGCTCGTACCCTGAGCGCCGGGACGGGAAGTACAGTGGCGCCCGGATGAGCGGAGAGGAGCCGACGGGTGCTGAAATGGGACACATTGTCACCGGGAGAGAAGCGGGCGGCGGTCGCGCTGGCGGCGATGCTCCCTGGCTACGTCAACGCCGTCTTCGTGGCGGAGCACCTGGCCGAGGCGATCGCCTGGCAGCGGGGTGAGCTCACCGACGAGCAGTTGATGGCGCGTACCGGCTGGACGCTCAACGCCACACCGGAGCAGTACGCCGACATGGCGCTCCGGTCGGCGGAGGAGGCCGGCATCGATCCGGTGCAGTGGCTCGACGCGATGAAGGGCGCCTACGAGGAGCAGCGGGCCATCGCCGCCGAGTTGCAGAGTGAGACCATGCACCAGAGCTCCCGCGACCCCGACGAGTTCTGGAAGATCGTCAACGCCAACACCTGGCCCGAGGACTTCGAGGAACCCGGCCCCGCCGAGAAGCCACAGGACCTGGGTCCCGGCCAGGAAGGCTCCCCGGCCCCGGACGCCTCCGGGCACCGGGAGCCCCCCGAGGAGCCGAGGAAGCCCGAGGCGTAGCCGGCCGCGCCGTAGCGTTCGCGGGGCATACGAGAATATCGGTGATGATGATCAGTAACCGGCCGGCGGCCCGGGTCGTCTGCATGGACGGTGAGGGCCGCGTCCTGCTGCTGCACTGGCGAGATCCCGTCAGCGGCGTCGTGTTCTGGGAGCCGCCGGGCGGTGGCATCGACGGCGGGGAGACCCCGCTGGAGGCCGCGCGCCGGGAACTGTACGAAGAGACGGGCCTGCCGGGCGACGCGGTGGCCGACACATGGGTGCCGGTGGAGCGCGACTACCACTGGCTGGGCGTCCACTACGTGAAGGTGGAGCCGTTCTACCTCGCCCGCTTCGCGGGGATCCCCGATGTCCGGCCCGTCACGCTGACCGGTGAGGAGCAGGACACCTATCTCGGTCACGGCTGGTTCACCCCCGCCGAGCTGGGGGCCCTGACCGAGCCTGTTGAGCCGCCCACCCTGACCGAGGTGATCGCCCTTCTCGGCCAGGTGTGATCAGGTGGCTTCGCGCAGCGCCGTGTCGATGTCCGGGTCCTCCGGGTCGAGCTCATGGGCGCGGCGCAGGTCGCGTACGGTCTCCGCCGTCCTGCCGAGATCCCTGAGCGCGATCGCCCGGTTGAAGTACAGCGCGGCGTCCTCCTGGAGTTCGATCGCCTGCGTCAGGTCCGAGACGGCCCCCTGGAGGTCGCCGGCCTCGTAACGCAGCATCGCGCGGTTCGCCCAGGCCGGCACGAGGGTGGGCGCGCCGGTCAGGGCCACGTCGAACGCCGCTCGCGCCTCCGGCAGGTGTCCCGCCGCCGCCTCGACCTGGCCGAGCACGCACGAGAGGTGCGGGTTGCCGGGCGCAAGGGCCAGCCCGGCCACCACGTCCGCACGGGCCTGCTCATCCAGGCCGAGCTGGACGAGCAGGCCCGCCCGGTTGATGTAGGCGTCCAGGTATTCCGGGTCGAGTTCCAGGACGTGGTCGAGGTCGGCCCTGGCCCCGTCGAGGTCGCCCGTCGCGAGCAGGAGCTGGGCGCGGTTGTAGTAGCCCTCGGGGAGCGGCGGGCTGAGCCGGATCGCCCTCTCGTAGTCGGCGAGCGCCGCGTCCGGCCGTCCCATCTGGAAGAGCAGGTTGCCCCGGTCGAGGTAGTAGTCCGGATAGGCGGGATCGATCTCGATGGCGGTGTCCAGATCGGCCAGCGCCTCTGCGGGATCGCCCAGCATCCCGAGGAGCTGCGCGCGGTTGGCCCGAAGGACCATGCGATGGATCAGGTGCCGCTCGGGGGGAAGGTCGGTCTCCGCGAGTTTGATCGCCGCCTCGACCAGCGTGAGCGCCCGATCGGCGTGGCCGCCGCGCATCTCGATGAGGGCCTTGCCGTTGAGGTCGAACCCCAGCTTGAAGGCGCGAACGGGACGATCGGGCAGCAGGCCGGAGATGGCGATGGCCTCGTTGATCCAGCCCTGGGCCCGGCCGAGGTCCCGCCGGGCGGGATCGGGGTGGCGCGCGTCGAGCATCGCGGTTCCGTAGGCCGAGGCGGAGTGCACCTCCGCGTCCAGGCTGGACCGGCGGGCCCGCTCGTAGAGCTCGCGTGCCTCGTCCCTGCGGCCGAGCCCCGCCAGGGCGGTCGCCGTCCCCTGGATGAGGTTCCACCATCGGCGTGCGCCCGGATGGGCCAGCCGCAGGCCGCGCAGCCCGAGATCGGCCGCCGCCTCCAGGAACCCCTCACGCATGCAGTGGTCGAGCGCGGTCCAGAGCGCTTCCACCCCCGCGCCCGAGGGGTCGCTCCCGTGCTCGCGGTGGTACGGAATGGCCCCGAGGGACCAGGACGGCTCGCCGGTGGCCGCCAGCTCGTCGGCCCGCCGGTCGTGCATGCGGGCGCGCTCGGCCGGAGGAACCGCACGGTACGCGGCCATCGCCCGGGGGTCGTCGAGGGTGCCGTCGGAAACGACATAACGGGCGGCAAGGTTTTCCGGTTCCCCCAAAGTTGATAATTCGGACACAATTCGACGACCATGAAATAAATCATCTGGCGCTTTACTAGAACACGCCACAATTGTCAATCGCCGGGGGTCGAAACGGCGCACAAGCGTGGCCAGAAGTTCGCGATCTGTCTCGTCGGCCTCATGAACGTTGTCGACCACGATGGTCGCGGAGATCACCCCGCAGTCGCGGATGAATTCGGTGATTCCATTGGCGATCCGCAGGGTGCGACGAGGCGCCGGCACGAGGATGCGCTCTTCCTCGGAAAGCCGCGTGTCGAGAAGTTGGCGGCGGGCGGGCACCCGATCGTGAAGATCGGGTGCCGCCGCTCTGATCTCGATGTCATGCTCTGCGACCACGTCGGGAGATCGCTCCAACGCCACCGGGACCAGGACGCGCAGGAGGGATCCGCCAAAGGTGTACGGTCCCCGCAGGCGACGATGAGCGTCGAAGACCGGGGCCGGCCACGAGGGTAGGCGCAGCCCGGAGAGCATGTCCAGGCGGTCCTTCGAACGTTCTCCGTAGACCCAGAGGTGGCCGGGGGGAGCTGTCACCCCTTGTGAATGGCGCTCGCCGTACCGGTGAGGTGCACCATGCCAGGCTTGCGGACGATGATCTTCTTCATCGCTTGTCCTCCTCAGGTCTTCAGCTACAAGGACCTAATTATTCGGACAAATCTATAAACCGCAAGCATTCAGAGTAGATTGCCCCATTTGCTGTTGTTATATTGTCTCTACCGGGTGAGTCACGGCGACGGGTTGCGCGATCAACGACTTCTCACCGTAAACGACGACAAGCCCTCCTCTCTCCTCCCTGCGGACTTCCCGCCAGCCGTACTTACGGTAGAGCTCAAGAGCCGCGCCCTGCCGCATGGTCGTGTCCCCGCGGAGCAGCCGATACCCGAGTTTCCTCGCGGACTCCTCCAGGGCCTCGATGAGCCGGGCGCCGAACCCTCGCCGCTGAAAGTCCGGATGCACCCGCAACCGGCACATCTCGGCGGTCTCATCGTCGATGCGCCGCAGGCCGCCCATCGCCACGACCCCGTGACCCTCTATCTCTCCGACGAGGAACTCGCCCCGATCAGCGAGATAGATCTGGGTGATACGAGGCATGTCGTCCTCGTAGTAGACCCCGTCTCCATCGGTGATGCCGACCTGCGCGAGGCATGTGCGGTGCAGCTCCCAGACGGCTTCCCGATCCGACCAGCGATACCGCCTGAGCAGGAGCGTCATGCATCGGCCTCCGCCGCTGAGGGAGCCGGCGAGAGCAAGATGTCGTTGAACGTCTGCAGCCCGGGAAGGTCACCGCACTTCGCCTGGATCGCCTTCGCGAGATCGGTGGCACGGCGCAGGACGATGTCCGTGCGGAAGCCTTCGCCGACCCGCCTGACCGCGTCCACGCCCAGCCTCAGCGCCTCTTCGCCGTCACCCTCCAGCAGCCGGCACTGGGCCTGGTCGAACCGGATGAGCGTCTGGTCGAGCAGGTCGCCGTCGTACTTCTCCAGCGCCTGCTCGAGGATCAGGTCGGCCTCGATGGTCTGGCCCAGCCGGGTCAGAGCGTCGCCCTGGTGAAAGTACAGCTGGCGCTCGGTGTAGCCGAAGACCGTGTCCTCCTGCTGGGCGGGGGTCATCTGGGCGAACGCGGCCCGTGCGCGCGACAGCGCCCGCTTGGCCTGGTCGACGACGTCCTTCTTGCCGCCCGAGTTCGCGAGCATCGACAGCGCCCGGGCCTCCACGACCGGGGCCATGGCCTTGGCCGCGCACGGCGTCTGCCCGGCCATGTCGCGGCTCTTCTTGGCGAGGTTGAGCGCCTCACGGGGATCGCCGTAGAACAGCGGGACGAGCGCTTCCCGGGCCGTCACCCAGGCGCGCAGCGCGCGGTCGCCGGTCTCGTCGGCGGCCGTGCGCGAGGTACGGAAGAACGACCGGGCCAGCCGCTGGTCCCCAAGGTCGATCATGATGATGCCGGCCAGGCCGGAGAGTCTCGCGGCGAGGGCGCAGAGACGTTCCTGCAGATCCATCGGCTGATGGCGTTCCATCGCCTGGCGAACCGTGCTGAACTCCAGCAGCACGTCGCACAGTTGCCGCATCGGCGGGGTGTTCATGTACTGCCGGCCGAAAGAAGCCGCCGCTTCTTCCCAGTGATCGAGCATGGCCGGTGAAACGGTGGTCGACACAAGGGTGTCGTCCATGCGCCGGCGGATGTTGTCGGCCGCGCCGAGCACCGACTCGTTCATCGGCACGGTGGAGCCCGCTATGAGTTGCAGCAGCGTCCTTCGTAACACGTTCTCGTCCTCCTCACCCCCGTCCACAGAGGGGTCGCTGAGCGGCTTGATCCACAGCTCGCGCGAATCGGGGGGACTGTCGGCCTGGCCCTCCTGGAGGCCGCCCCGTACGACACCCGGCATGCGGTGGCCGTGGCCACAGATGCACGGGCCGTCGTATCCAAGGGCGACCGGCTCGACCCGGTAGACAGAACAGAGGTAATGGAGGTACTCGGGCCCGGGTCGCTTAAGACCGCTCTCGTAGGCGCTGAGAAGCGTTTCCCCGATGCCGGGCACCGGTTTGCCGTCCCGCTCGAACAAGGCGCGCACCTGTTCGACGACGTCGGCAAGAGCGATGCCATGGGCGAGACGATGAGATTTGATTCGTGTTGTCCCGAATTGCGGAGCACACTCTTCATGAATCTCTTCGGCGATTCGGGCAGTACTGCGCCCGACCGCCAGGCCGCGCGCCCGAGTTCGCCGCGCTAACTCCGTTTCCTTGTGCTGTCTGCCGGACATACCGGCCCCTCTCTCGTGGCCAGCCGCTCGTCCTGGTCGGCTGTCCGACCGGTCCCACCTGCGCTGACACCGCAAGCACCAGGGCCGCGCGATGTCTATTGAGAATGATGGACCAGTTATGACCAGGGGTGAATGGCCTGCAGAAGCTACTGACATAGGATCGTCCCCCGCCGGGGGCGTTCTTTCAACCCACTTGAAATATCCCCGCACCCAGCAGCCAACGAACCTTCGTTGACCCATCGGCCACAGGTGAGTCAGATTTGGCCAACCAGCCCCGATTCACCGGCGCCATCGCCGAAAGATCGGACTAGAGGAAGGCTCGAAGTGGACGACAGCTTCCAACATCTGGAACGACTGGTCGACGAGCTTGACGCTCGAGGGCTGCTCGCACGGGTGGTGCGGACACAGTCTGGCCGGACGTTCGTCCGCGTGATCAACCCGAACGCCACCAGCCTCGCCGAGAACGTCACCTGCCGGCCGCAGGCCACCCCCGCCTACTACTGGTGGTCGTGGGGCGAGCGCATGCACCAGGTCGACGATCCGGCGGGAGCGGCGACCAAGGTCGCCCGCGTACTGGCCGCGGTGAGCGAGTAAGACACGAGAGGGACCCGGTGCAGCGCAGTCACCGTGTCCATCGTGTCCACCGCGGCTCTCCGGAGTCGGCGGGATGCCCGGTGCGGAGCGCTCAGGCCTGTGGCGACACAGGCGCCTGGGCGCTGGGCACCCCGCCGGCTCCGCATCGAACAGCCACCGGGTCAGGACCTCCATCCAGGTCCGGTGGTGATCGGGGATCTCCCCGATCGGGAACGGTGTGGGACACGCTTCCGGGTGCGTGTCCCGCTCCGGGCCGCTTGTCACCGGGGTGTCCGGTTCCGCCCTCCGCGGCCCCGGGCCCGGGCACTCCCGTCTTCCCCGGCGTCACGTGACGGCGGCCGGGCCGGTCGGCGGATTCAATTCGGTCAAGTACCGTTCCATCTAGGTCAAGTACCGTGATCGTCTCCGCCGACCGACCCGATCCGAAGGGGATCAACCGCGTGTTGTTGTCCGTTCTAGATCCGTCACCCACCCCCACCCCCACCGGCATCGGTGACATCGCCGTGCAGGCCGCCGACACCGTGATGAACACGTGCGGGGGCAGCGGCGGCAGCGACGACGTCATCTGCACACTGCTGTCGAACGTGCTGGCGCCGACCTGGGCGTCACCGCTGGCCTGGGTCATCAGCCTGGTCCTCATCGTGGTCGCCGCGCTCATCGTGCGGACCATCCTGCACCGGTTGATCAAACGGGTGATCCGGCGGGCGGCCGAGGGCGTCATGCCCGAGCGCCTCCGGGTCAGGACGGTCACGATCTTCGACGGCACCACCGCCGTGCTCAGCGAGCGCCGGCGCCAGCGTGCCGAGACGCTCGGCTCCGTGCTGAGCAGCCTCACCTCCGTGGTGATCTTCGGCACCGCCGCGCTCATGATCTTCGGGCGGATGGGCATGGACATCGCGCCCGTCCTGACGAGCGTCGGCATCCTCGGCGTGGCCGTGGGCTTCGGCGCCCAGGAGCTGGTCAAGGACTTCATCGCGGGCATGTTCATGCTCATGGAGGACCAGTACGGCGTTGGCGACCTGATCGACACCGGCGCGGCCGTCGGCACCGTCGAGGCCGTCACGCTCCGCATCACCCGCCTGCGCGACGCCGACGGCAAGGTCTGGTACGTCCGCAATGGCACCATCACGCGCATCGGCAACGAGTCGCAGGGCTGGTCCAGGGCCCTGGTCGACGTCCCGGTGGCCTACGACGCCGACATCTCGGCCATTCGCGACCTGCTCAAGAAGGTCGCCGACAGCATCTGGGAGGATGCCGATTTCCGGGACGTCGCCATCGTCGAGGAGCCCCAGGTGTACGGACTGGAGCAGATCTCCGACAAGGCGATGATCTTCAGGATCTCGGTGAAGACCGTCCCCGCGCACCAGGCCGACGTCGCCCGGGAGCTGCGCATGCGGGTCAAGTCGGCACTGGACCGCGTCGGCGTCATGCTCGCCGGTGTCTGAGTAGGCTGGTGAGCGTGTCCGCTACTCCTCCGGAATCCATGTCCCTCTACGACGCCGTGGGCGGCTCAGAGGCCTTCCAGCGCCTCGTGCACCGCTTCTACCAGGGCGTCGCCGAGGATCCACTGCTGCGCCCGCTCTACCCCGAGGAGGACCTCCACGGGGCCGAGGAACGGCTGCGCATGTTCCTCATCCAGTACTGGGGTGGCCCGAACACCTACGGCCAGCAGCGCGGGCATCCCCGGCTGCGCATGCGGCACGCGCCGTTCGTGATCGGCGAGCCCGAGCGCGACGCATGGCTGAAGCACATGCGTGACGCCGTGGAGTCGCTGGAGCTGCCCGAGGAGCTGGAGACCAAGCTCTGGAACTACCTGCTGTACGCGGCCCAGAGCCTCGTGAACGCATAAGTGCCCGGATCAGGGGGCAGCCAAGGATTTGTGAATAACTCCCCTTGGTGGCGTGACGCCGTCGTTTACGAGATCTACGTTCGCAGCTTCGCCGACGCCTCGGGAGACGGCGTCGGCGACCTTCAGGGGATCCGTTCCCGCCTGCCCTACCTCGCGGAGCTGGGCGTGGACGCGGTCTGGCTGACCCCTTTCCAGCCCTCCCCCATGGCCGACGGCGGGTACGACGTGGCCGACTACCGAGGCGTGGACCCGCTGTTCGGCACGCTCGCCGACTTCGACGCGCTGGTCGCCGACGCCCATGCCCACGGCCTGCGGCTGATCGTCGACATCGTGCCGAACCACAGTTCGTCGGACCACGCGTGGTTCAAGGCGGCCCTGGCCTCGCCGCCCGGCAGCCCCGAGCGTGACCGCTATATCTTCCGGGACGGCGATGCGCCGCCCAACAACTGGACGTCGGTGTTCAGCGGACCGGCGTGGAGCCGCCTGCCCGACGGGCAGTGGTACCTCCACCTGTTCGCCCCGGAGCAGCCGGACTTCAACTGGCGCAACCCCGCCGTCCACGAGGAGTTCCTCGACGTCCTGCGGTTCTGGCTCGACCGGGGTGTGGACGGCTTCCGCATCGACGTCGCGATGGGCCTCTACAAGGACGCCGACCTGGCGGACGTGCCGCCCTCCCGGGAGGGCTTCCAGTCCCGGTCGCCGATCTGGAGCCAGCCTGAGGTGCACGAGGTCTACCGCGAGTGGCGGAAGGTCCTCGACTCCTACCCCGGCGACCGCGCCGCCGTCGGAGAGGTGTGGACCGACACCGCCGAGGACCTGGCGCTTTACGTCCGCCCGGATGAGCTGCATCAGAGCTTCAACTTCGCCTGGCTGGAGGCTCCGTGGTCGGCGACGGCCTTCCGTAAGATCATCGAGGACACGCTCGCCGCCGTCACGGCGCCGACCTGGGTGCTGTCCAACCACGACGTGATCCGCCACATCACCCGTTACGGTGAGGGCTCCCTCGAGCCGCGGGCCGGGCTCGCGCGCGGGCGGGCCGCTCTGCTGGCCATGCTCGCCCTGCCGGGGTCGGCCTATCTGTACCAAGGGGAGGAACTGGGTCTCCCGGAGGTGAAGAATCTTCCCCCGGAGGCACGGCAGGATCCCATCTTCAAGCGCTCGAACGGCGAGCTTCCCGGGCGGGACGGGTGCCGGGTGCCGATCCCCTGGTCGGGCACCGCGGAGCCGTACGGATTCTCCCCGGACGGCGCGCGCCCCTGGCTGCCGCAGCCGCCCGAGTGGGCGTCGCTGACCGCCGAGCGCCAGGCCGGCGACCCCGGCTCGACGCTGGCGTTCTACCGCCAGGCGCTGGCGCTGCGGCGCTCGCTGCGGGACTCCCTGCCGGACTCGATCGCCTGGCTCGACTGCCCCGGCGACGCGCTCGTCTTCTCACGCGGCGATCTGACCTGCGCGATCAACTGTGGCGAGGAGCCCGTGGCGCTGCCGCCCCACAAGGGCGTCCTCATCTCCAGCGGCGAGCCGAACGAGACCACCCTCCCCCCCGACACCACCACCTGGCTCAAAACCGCCATCTAAGCCACGGCCCCGCACGCTCAGGACTACACCAGGGCGTCCACTTAGACCACAGCCCTGCCGGCTAATGACCGCACCAGGGCATCCGCCTAGATCACGGCCCCGCATGCTCAGGACCGCGCCCGGGCCGTACGGCGGCGCCCGGGGGTCGGACTCCACCACCAACGGCGGGGCGGGCGCGACTGCGCACCCGCCCCGCCGTCGTGCTTGATCAGTCGCGGGTGAGCTTGCGGTAGGTGACCCGATGCGGACGCGCCGCGTCGGCGCCCAGTCGCTCGATCTTGTTCTTCTCGTAGTCGGCGAAGTTGCCCTCGTACCAGAACCAGTTCGAGCCGCCCTCCCATGCGAGAATGTGCGTCGCGATGCGGTCGAGGAACCAGCGGTCGTGGGACGTGATCACCGCGCAGCCCGGGAAGTCGAGCAGGGCGTTCTCCAGGCTCGACAGCGTCTCGGTGTCGAGGTCGTTGGTGGGCTCGTCGAGCAGGAGGACGTTGCCGCCCTGCTTGAGCGTGAGCGCCAGGTTGAGGCGGTTGCGCTCCCCTCCCGACAGGATGCCCGCGGGCTTCTGCTGGTCGGGGCCCTTGAACCCGAACGCCGCGATGTAGGCGCGGGACGGCATCTCGACGTGGCCGACCTTGATGTGGTCGAGCCCGTCGGAGACGACCTCCCACACGTTCTTCGCCGGGTCGATGTTGCCCCGGCCCTGGTCGACATAGGAGATCTTGACGGTGTCGCCGATGGTGATGTCACCCGAGTCGGGCGACTCGTCCGACATGATCATGCGGAACATCGTGGTCTTGCCGACGCCGTTCGGGCCGATGATGCCGACGATGCCGTTACGGGGAAGGTCGAAGGACAGATCTTCCATGAGCAGCCGGTCGCCGAACCCCTTGGTCAGACCGGTGGACCGGATGACCGTGGTGCCGAGACGGGGACCCGGCGGGATCTGGATCTCCTCGAAGTCGAGCTTGCGGTATTTATCGGCTTCGGCGGCCATCTCCTCGTAACGCTGGAGACGTGCCCGGCTCTTGGTCTGGCGCGCCCTGGCGTTGGAGCGCACCCACTCGAGCTCGTCTTCCAGGCGCTTCTTGCGCTTGGCGTCCTTTTGGCCCTCGACCTTGAGGCGGGCCGCCTTCTGCTCGAGGTAGGTGGAGTAGTTGCCCTCGTAGGGATAGCAGCGGCCCCGGTCGAGCTCGAGGATCCAGGTCGCCACCCGGTCGAGGAAGTACCGGTCGTGCGTGACGGCCAGGACGGTGCCGGGATACTTCTCCAGGTGCTGCTCCAGCCACTGGACGCTCTCGGCGTCGAGGTGGTTGGTGGGCTCGTCGAGGAGGAGTAGGTCGGGCTGCTCGAGCAGCAGCTTGCACAGCGCGACGCGGCGACGCTCACCACCCGAGAGCTTGGTCACGTCGGCGTCCGGCGGGGGGCAGCGGAGGGCGTCCATCGCCTGCTCGAGCTGGCTGTCGACATCCCACCCGTTGCGGTGCTCGAGAGCGTCCTGCAGCTTGCCCATCTCGGCGAGCAGCTCGTCGCTGTAGTCGGTCGCCATCAGCTCGGCGATCTCCTCGTACCGGGCACGCATGGCGAGGGTCTCGGCGACGCCTTCCTGGACGTTTCCCAGCACGGTCTTGGACTCGTTGAGCGGCGGCTCCTGCTGCAGCATGCCGACGGTGAAGCCGGGCATCAGCCGGGCGTCACCGTTGGACGGCTGCTCCAGGCCGGCCATCATTTTGAGAAGAGTGGACTTACCAGTGCCATTGGGGCCCAGCACACCGATCTTGGCTCCGGGCAGGAAATGCAGCGTGACGTTGTCGAGGACGACTTTGTCGCCATGCGCCTTGCGCACGCGCTGCATCGCATAGATGTACTCGGGCATGCTCCTAAGACTAGGGGATTCCACCGTCGGAGTTGTCCGCTCGCGCGCGAGGGGGAGGCGCGGGGGCCACCGGAAGGCAGATACGGTCGCGCCCGAGCTCCTTGGCGCGGTAGAGAGCGAGGTCGGCAGCGGCCAGCAGCTCGATCAGATCGTCACCGTGAACGGTCATGATCGCGACACCGGCGGAGACCGTGACCGTGATCATCGCGTCGTCGACGGGAATGGCCATACGGCCGACCCGGGACCGCAGGCGCTCGGCGACCCTGCGCGCCTCCGTGACATCAGCGCGGGGCAGCAGGACCACGAACTCCTCGCCGCCGAACCTGCCGACGACGTCGTAGTCACGAAGCTGGCTGCGCAGGGCGGTGGCGACGCCCGCGAGGACCTGGTCGCCCACCAGGTGACCATAGGTGTCGTTGACGCGTTTGAAGTGGTCGATGTCGACGATCAGGAGCGCGAGCGTCTCACCCGTGCGTCGGGCTCGGACGATCTCGGTGTCGGCCTCCCGCTGCCAGGCCGTCGCGTTGAGCAACCCGGTCTTGGCGTCGGTGCGGGCGGCCGCTTTCAGCTGCGCGTGAAGCAGGCTGCGTTGCAGGAGCACCACCGGAGGCAGCGTCAGCACCAGCAGGACCGGGCTCAGACCGCACGCGATCGCGACCAGCACGCCAAGGCACAACTCGACGACATCGAGCAGAACGCGCTCACGGTCCCACAGGACGTCGCGCCAGCGGGTGTCGGGATCGGCCATGTGGAGCGCGATGGCGATCAACGCGGTGTTCAGCACCGTGAAGAGCGCCGCGCACCCCACGGCCAGTGCCATCGGACCACCCGACCCCAGTGACCTGCTCGTCGGATCGGGGACCACGGAGTGGAAGACCACGGAGGCCACACAGGCCGCGAGGCCGATCGCCGCCGCGCTGAACACGCGCCGGTAGAGCACGGTGGCCCGGACCCGGATCTGCAGCAGGAACTGCAAAGGCAGAGGCGCCAACAGGGCGTACACCGGCGGGAGCAGCAGCGCGACCGGAAGCCACCACGCGGAGAGCAGGTCGCGGGAGACACCTGCCGGCATGCCGAGGCGGCGGGTCGCCTCGATGCAGACCGCTCCACAGGCCATCAACGCCACGAAGGTCACAAGGTGCGACCACCGGAACTCGGTGGATGCGGCGAGGAACCACACCGCGCCTGCGGCGAGCCCCACTGTCGCGCACAGATAGGCGACAAGAGCGGCGGGCTGTGCCAGCAACGGCCAGCGGTGGGCCAGCGAAAGCATGCCGCCACGTGACTCGACCGAGATTTGACCGGACGCCGTCATCACATCCCCCAACGCTCACATCCATCCGGACCGGTTCGTTCTCTCGACTCTACGTCTCACGATGTGTAACACAATAGTCGCGGAGTGTGCGACCCGCGATGGGAACCGCTACGTTGAGCACTGAGGCCATCTCCGTCCGTTGGTCTCGCCTTGCTTGCTCGGCTTCGAGCGGCCCCCGCGGGAAAGGAGCAGCCATGGCGCGAGGCGTCATCTGGACCTGATCACGTACTCCAACACCCCCGCACGCACCACCACCGAGGACAGACCTCAGCGCACCCCACTACCGGAAGAGACCTCCCTCGCACCACTAGGAGACAGGCTTCCGCGCGTCCCACCGCCAAGGACAGCCCATCGCACGCCCCACCACCGAGACAGCTCCCCTCGCACCACCACCGGCGACAGACCTTCGCGCGTCCCATTGCCGGTGACAGGTCCCCACCCGGTGGATCCACGGTGGCCGTGTGGCGATCGGTACGGAGATGGATCCTCGCGAGAGGCTGCCAAGGTGGGGTGCGTCGGCCGTGCTTCGGGTGGGGCACAGCCGACACATCCCTGCCAGGGCAGACCTCAGGCGGCGAGGCGGTCGACGGCCTCTCCCTCCGGCCACGAGCCGGCCGGGTCTTCCACCGTGTCGGCCCCGGGCTCCACGCGGGCGAGCCCGGAATCATCGTCTCCGGCTGATCGGTCAACGCCCGGGCCGACCCCAGGCTCCACCCCGTCAGCGCTGGAATCGGCGTTCCCGGACCCGTTGAAGGCCGGATCGGCCCTCGATTCCACGCGGGTGGCCGGCCCGCCATCGCCATCCCCGGCTGACCCGCCGAAGGCCAGGCCGGCCTCACCCGGCCCCGCGACGGCTCGGACCGGGCCGCTGAGCTCCCAGTCTTGGGTGCTGAGGGCCAGCCCTTGGCGCGCGAACTCATCGAACGCGGGCGTGGACACGCCCCGCTGCGACCTCTCGAAGGTGCTCACGCCACGCCTCAGGTCGTGACCGACCGAAAGGGCCTCGACCTCGGCGAGGAAACGACGCTGGCCGTCGCGCTCGTACGACCGGATGCGCAGCTTGCCGTGGACGACGATCGGGTGCCCAACCTTGATCGACTGTACGACGTTGTCGGCCAGGGCCCGATAGCACCGGACGGCATAGAAGGTGGTCTCACCGTCGTGCCATGACTGGGACGCCTTGTCGAACACACGTCGTGTCGAGGCGAGCCGCAGCGACGTGACGAGGGAGCCGTCGTCGAAGTGGTACTGCCGGGGGTCGGCGGCGACGTTGCCGTGCAGCGTGATGTAGATGTCGTTCATCGTGCCTCCCATGGCGGGCCGGCGGACGGTCTCCGCCGACATGGGAGCCAGCTTGTCCCGGCCCGTCACTCACAATGATCGCCGAACCACGTTCTGTGGACAGTCCGCCACGCCGTACGCCCTCCTGTGGAAACAGGCACCACGCCGGCCTGGGGAAAACAGCACACCGCACGGCCGCCTGTAGAAGCAGGCACACCGCACGCCCGACCTGTGGAAACAGGGAGGCCGAGGTGGGCGGTCAGTGGCGGGCGGAGGTCAGGGAGGCGAAGAATTCGTTGTAGCGGCGGAGCTCCTGCTCCACAGGCTTGATGACCATGTCCTTGGCCACCGTGCCGATCCGCCGACGCATCTCCCGTTCGAGCTGGTCGCGCTCCTTGCCCGCCCCCAGCACCACGAAGTTGCGGCTGGCGATGGCGGACAACAGGCCCAGCCCCAGCACACTCACGATCATCAGTACCAGCCATGGCAGTGCCGATACATCGCCGAGCAGCTCGGCAGGCGCCCGGCCGATATCGAAGACCCCGTACAACATGATCGCGCCCGCCCAGCCGACACCGGCGACGAACAGCACGACCAGGAAGTACTGCCAGATCTTCAACAGCCACCACCATCCCGGCACCCTGTCGAGGCGCGGAGCGATCTCGGTCAGCTCCTCGGAGAGGGCCTGCGGCAGCCTGTTGAGCTGCGAACGCGCGGCGTCCCTGACCCCGTTCTGCCAGGCCTCGGGCATCCCGGAGCTCAGGCCGTCGGCAAGAGCCTGTACGGCGTTCTCCACCTCGGCGGGCTGTGCGCTGACCGAGGCGGCGGTCACGGACTTGATCTCCTCGCGCAGGTTGCCGAGGCGAAGGCTGTTCAGCGGGTCGGGCCGCAGACGCGCGGCCCACCGGGCGTACGGCCAGCCGACCCAGTCGATGGAGCGCACACCGTAGACGTTCTCCATCGCCTCCCCCACGGCCGGAACGCCGACCGCATCGCAGAGCGCGTCGGTCAGCCCTTCCTGCCTGGCGAGGTCGACGGTGGGCTGCACGGCCATGGCCTCGGGCGCGGGCATGACCTTGGTCAGCCGGTCCATGATGCGGTCGACGTCGGCCTCCAGGCGCTGGATCGCGGCCCGCCGGTTGGCGACGGACTCGGCGAGCACGCTCTTGAGGCTGTTCACTCCCCTGCCCGTGGTCGCCGACGTCGGCACGATGCGCGGGTGCTGCACACCCTCCCGCTTCAGCAGGTCGGACAGGTCGACGACGCACTCGGCCAGTTCCTCGGGGGCCAGCCGGTCGGCCTGGTTGAGCGCGAACACGGTGACCGCCTCGTGCCCCGCCAGTTCGGCGACGTACTTGGTGTGCGTGGCGGCGTCGGCGTACTTCTGGGGGTCGAGCACCCAGACGATCACGTCGACCACCTGGATCAGGCGGTCGGCCTCGTGGTCTGTGAGGGCCCGGATCGAGTCGTGGTCGGGCAGGTCGAGCAGGATCAGGCCGTGGAGCTGGCTCTCCCCCCGGTCGAGGGCGCTCGCACGGGCGAAACGGTGCCGCCACTGGATCTGCAGCCAGTCGAGCAACGGCCCGGCGCCGTCCAGGCCCCACACGCAGGCGTGGGTGCGCGCGGTGGTCGGCCGGCGTACGCCCGTCGGGGACAGCTCCAGCCCGGAGATGCGGTTGAACAGCGAGGACTTGCCGCTCCCCGTACCGCCGGCGAGGGCCACCACGGTGTGGTCGCCGGAGAGCTTGAGACGGTCACCGGCGCGGAGCAGAAGCTTGCCGGCTTCTGCGATCAACGCGGGATCGACCCGGCCCGGACCGAGCTCGACGACCCTTGCCAGAGCCGAGAGCCGATAGCCCACGTCATGCCGAGTTTCCATGCTCCCGGCACGTGCGCCGCTGACACTCATCGGGCGACCTCTAGGTTGTACGTTGCCTGGTAGAGCCGCTTGGCCGCGGCCTCGTCGGGGATCCCCGCCTCATCGAGCACCTGGACGTACCTCAGCGTCTCCTCGTCGAAGAGCACGCTGATACGGGCACGCAGGTCACTGCGCGCCTTCATCCCGATGCTACGCAGTGACTCGGCGCCGAGCAGCCCGCGCAGCAGGCGCTCGGGCAGGGTGCCGGTGCCGGAGGACGTCGCGACGTCGGAGCTGCCATATCCGAGCAGGCCCACCATGAACACCAGAGCCAGCGACTCCTCGTCGAAGGCGAGCAGCTTGGCCACCGATCGCTTGGTCACGCCGCCTGAGCGGATCAGCGCCACGACATGCTCCTGCCAGGCGCCGATCGTACGGCTGACCCGGCGCACGAACTCGTCGGAAGGGCGCCCGAGGCCCTGACCGGAGGTGAGGCGGTCGCCCACCCCGTCACGCTGCCGCCATCTGGCGACGACCTCCTCGGCGGCACGCTGCCCCGCCGAGACGATCACGGATTCGAGCCCGGAACGGAGCGCCGCCTTGAAGGCGCGCAGCCGTACGGGAGCCTGCTGGCTCGTCTTGGTGGCCACACGGCCAGGACGGCGCAGGTGCAGGGTCTTCATCAGGTCGCCGGAGCCGGCGAAATCCTGCCAGCGGGCGAGGACCTCGCCGCGAAGCAGCGAGCCGTCGGTCGTCGCCTCGTCGATCTCCGCGAGCGCGCTCATGTAAGAGGCGTCCACGTCGGTACGCAGCTCCGCCCTGAAGGCGACCTGCGCCTCCAGGTGCCGTGCCAGCGCGGGGATACGGCTGCGGAAGCTGTCGAGGACGCCGTCGAGGGTCGCCTGGACGGCCTGCGTGCGGCGCTGCTCGTCCACGGACAGCTCGGTCAGCCACATGCGTAACTCGGCGACGTCCTCGTCCGGCAGGCGTCCCGCGGTGACCTTGGACTCGTTGATGACGAACCGCTCGATGTCGCCGAGGCCGTACTCCTGGAGCATCCGGGCGAAGTGCTTGTCGATCACCTCGCGAGACTTCACCGGCACTCGCGAGAGCACGATGGCGAGGCGGGCACCGCGCTCCTTGGCGAGGCGTAACAGGTTCCACGCGGGCGCGTCGGCGTAACGGGTCGCGGTCGTGACGAAGACCCACAGGTCGGCCGCGTCGAGCATGCGGTGGGCGACCTCGTGATGGCTCTCCACCACCGAGTCGATGTCGGGGGTGTCGAGCAGCGCCACGCCTTGGGGAAGCCGTTCGGTGGAGGCGAGGACGAGGCGGTCGAGGCCCCCGTCGGAGCCGGCCCTGTCGACCCGCGTCATGCCGCCGAGCACGTCCCCCTTGGCGAACCACTCGCGGTCGTCGGGGTGGCAGGCCAGCACGGGGGTGCCGGTGGTGGGACGGCGCACTCCCGTGGCACTGACCTTCGCGGCGGCGAGGGTGTTGACCAGGGTCGACTTGCCGGCGCCCGTGGAGCCGACGACGACGATGAGCGCGGGCGCGGTGCTCATGTGGACGCGCGGGATGACGTAGTCCTCGATCTGGGCGAGGATCTCGGCCTGCGCCTTGCGCGCCTCGTCGACCCCGGGAACGTCGAGACCGAGCCGGAGCCCGGTGACGCTGTCCCTCAGCCCGGAGAGCGCGGCCGTCAGCACGCGTGAGACCGGTTTGGGCAGCGGCACCTCGCGAACGCGCTCGGGCGCATGGGACGAGCCGCTGTCGGCGTCGTCGGGAGTCCCGGAGTCGTCCGACGCGGCGGAGTCCTTGGCAGGGACAGCGTCATTGGGAGGTACGGCGTCACCCGTCTGGTGAACCGGACCGGCCGGCTCCCACACGCTGCGCGCTTCGATGTCCCTGGGCCGCTTCGTTTCCTGGAAGAGGTCAAGAGGGACGCCGGCGGGCGCGGGCGAAACGTCCGGCAACTCACCGGGCCCGTCATCAGAGCCATCCGAGACGTCCTGACCACCCGCCGAGACGTCCTGACCACCGGCCGGGACGTTCTCCTTCACCGACCAGATGTCCTGCACGCCGGCGGAGACGTCCCCCGGCACGGAGGAGACGTCCCGCGGGCCCGCAGGGACGTCCTCCCTCACGGACCAGATGTCCTGGACCGGAGCGGAGACGTCCCCTGCTACGGAGGAGACGTCCTGACGGTCCGGAGAAACGTCCTCACCATCAGAAGGGACATCCTCCTTCACCGACCAGATGTCCTGGACTCCAGCGGGGACGTCGCCCGGCGTGGGAGAGGCGTCCTGACGGTCGGAAGAAAGGTCCTCGCCGTCGGATGGGACGTCTTCCTTTACCGACCAAATGTCCTGCGCCCTGGCCGAGACGTCCTCCGCCACGGATGAGACGTCCTTACGGTCCGGAAAGACGTCCTCTCTGTGGGACGGGAGGTCCTCCTTTACGGGCCAGATGTCCCGCGTTCCAGCGGAAACTTCCGCCTGCACAGGCGTCGAATCGGATTGGTCAGAAGAAAAGTCATCGGCTGCGGGTGAATCGTCCTCAGGGGCGCCGGTCTCGGCCTGGCCGGAGTCGGGCTTGCCCGTAACAGCAGCGCTGGTTTCGGTGCCGGCCGTGTCCGCGTCGCGGATCTCGGCGTCACCGGTCTCAACGTGATCGGTAGATACGTCACCGGACTCAGCGTGACCGGTGTCGGCGTGACCGGTGTCGGCGTCGCTGGTCGTGGCGTTCGTCGCCGCCTCGTCGGTCGGGGTCGCGCCGGTGGAGGACGTGCCAGTGGCTGCGGCGGCAGCGGCTCCGGTGCCAGCGGCTTCCACGTCGCCGGTCTCGGCGTCACCGGTACGGAGGAACGGGTTGGGGACGGGCTCTCGATCGGAGGCGGCCGTGTCGTCTTTCCCGGTGGGCTCCTGGCCAGGGGCGGCCGTGTCGTCTTTCCCGGTTGGCTCCTGCTCAGGAGCAGACGTGTCGTCTTTCCCCGATATCTCCTGGTCCGGGGCAGCCGTGTCCGATGTCCCGGCAGGCTGAGGGAGGCGTGGGTCTGCGTCGCCAGGCTGTATCGCCTGGAACGTTACCGTCCGCTCTCCCGGAGTCTCCGGGACGTTGTCCTTCCCCTCGATCACCGCGTCACCCGACTGCTCGGTGTGCTCATCGGCGCGCTCCGTCTTCTTGGCAGCCGACTTCACGGAACCCGCTCCGCTCGAACCATCTCGATCTCCTGGCCGACCCTGACGACGTCACCGACGATCACGATCGCCGGCGGCCGCGTCCCAGCGGCGATCACGCGCTCCGCCACCGTGGAAAGGCTGGCATAAAGAGCTCGCTGGGTCGGAAGAGTACCGTCCTGTACCACCATCACGGGGGTTTCCGGCGAACGTCCATCTCGTATAAGTGTGTCAGCGATCATGGCTATTCGTTCAACAGCCATCAGAAGTACCAGGGTTCCCGGTGATCTCGCCAGTCCCGCCCAGTCAACAGTTGATTTCGGATCGTCTGGCGCCACGTGAACCGAGATCACGTGAAACTCCTGGCTCACTCCCCGGTGGGTGACAGGCACCCCGGCGGCGGCGGGCACGGCGACGGCGCTCGTGACCCCCGGCACCACCACGACGGGGATCCCGGCGCGCGCGCAGGCCAGCATCTCCTCGCCGCCTCGGCCGAAGACGAAAGGGTCACCGCCCTTCAGCCGTACGACGAACTTGCCCTGGCGCGCGTGGTCGATCAGCAGCTCGTTGATCTTCTCTTGGGCGAGGTAGCGGCCGTACGGGATCTTGGCCGCGTCGATGAGCTCGACGTCGGGCGCCAGCTCGTCCAGAAGTGCACGTGGCGCGAGGCGGTCGGCGACGACCACGTCCGCCTGGGCCAGGAGCCGGCGTCCACGGACGGTGATCAGGCCAGGGTCACCTGGGCCACCGCCGACCAGCGCGACGCCGACGGGCTTGGTGCGGTTGCGCCGGGCGTCCACCGTGCCGTCGCGCAGGGCGTCCACCACGGCGTCACGGATGCCCGCCGCCCGGCGCGGGTCGCCTCCAGCGGTGACGGCCACGCTGATCTCGTCGACGCGCCCGCTGGCGGGGGTCCAGGCGGCGGAGGCGTCGCGGTCGTCCGCACGTACGCACCAGATGCGCTTGGCCTCGGCCTCGGCCGCGATGGCGGCGTTGACGGATCGGTTGTCGGTGCACGCCTGGACCAGCCATGATCCGTCGCAGTCACCGACCTGGTAGGACCGGCGCTCCCAGGTGATCAGGCCGTCGGCGATGAGGTCGTCGAGAGCCGGTGTCACGCTCGGGGACACGAGGGTGACCGACGCACCTGCTTCGAGCAGGGTGGGCACCCTGCGTTGGGCCACGCGCCCGCCGCCGACGACGAGCACACGCCTGCCGTTGAGGCGCAGACCCAGCAGGTAGGGCGACGACATGGGACGGTGATCCCTTTCCCGGAAAGAGGCAAAACCCGTTGTACGTGAGGTAAACCTACAGGCCCTGTGTGGTGGGAGGCACAGCTTGCCTTCCCTCCAGAAGGGGCTTGCGAGGATCCCAGGCTTCGCCGCCCGATTCCACCTCGCGCTTACGTGCGATGGCGGACAACGCCTCGAGGATCACTCGGTTCCCGAGGTACGCGGTGATCTCCGCGTGGTCGTACGGCGGGGCCACTTCGACCACTTCGATGCCGACCACGGGCAGCTCGTAACAGATGCGCCGGACGGAGTCGAGAAGTTGCCGCGCGGACAGTCCGCCGGGCTCGGGAGTCCCGGTGCCGGGCGCGTGTGCGGGGTCGCACACGTCGACGTCCACCGACAGGAACACGCCGTCGCAGTCGTCGGTCGCGATGACGAACGCCTCGGTAAGGCATTCGGTGAGTCCACGCTCCACGATCTCGGTCATTTCGTACGAGCGCATGTTCTGCTGGGCCATCCAGCTCAAGGTCTCCGGACCCGGCCAGTAGCCGCGCAGGCCGATCTGCAGGAACCTGTCCCCGCGGATCGCCTCGGACTCGATGAGCCGCCGCATCGGCTGGCCGTGCCCGTAGAGGTGCCCGAACTCGATGTCGCCGGTGTCCGCGTGGGCGTCAAAGTGGATCATGGACACTCGTCCGAACCCGTGGTGGCGGGCGACACCGCGCGCGTCGGGCAGGGCGATCGTGTGGTCGCCCCCGAGGACGAGCGGAATGGCGCCGGACGCGGAGATCGTGTGAACGGCGTTCTCGATGTCCCGGATCGAGCTCTCGATGTCGCCCGAGTAGCACTCCACGTCTCCGGCGTCGAGGACCTTGAGATCCTGAAGCGGGTCGACGCGCAGGGCGAGGCTGGGACGGGACCCGTCATGGGGGAGGTAGCAGGCCTGCCGCAGGGCCATCGGGCCGAAGCGCGCACCGGGGCGGTTGCTGGTGCCCCCGTCGAACGGGGCACCGACGATCACGACGTCCGCGCCGGCGAAGCTCTCCGGATCGCTCAGATCGCAGCGCTCCACGCCGAGGAAGGTGATGTCGGGTCCGAACATCGGGCCGTAGCGCATATGGGTCCAATCAGGCTCTATAGCAGAATGTCACCATTTAACCGCATTGCCGGGAAACGTCCGCCGAGGAACATTCCATGCGCCTGAATCGAAGCACCATGGCACCGGAGGGTAACGACCCTGGCGCTCAGGAGTTCTGGTCGAGGGCGGGTTCGGGGTTCTTGTCGGTTACGCCGGCGGAGTCGAAGGTGGCGACGTCGTGCATGACGCGTACGGCGGCGCTCACCAGGGGGTACGAGAGGAGGGCTCCCGTGCCCTCGCCGAGCCGGAGCTCCAGATCGACCAAGGCGCGGAGGCCGAGATGGTCGAGCGCGATGGCATGTCCTGGCTCGGCCGAGCGGTGTCCTGCCACGCAGTAGTCGATGGCATCGGGTGCGAGCGCGGCGGCGGCCAGCGCAGCCGATCCGGCGATGACTCCATCGAGGATCACCGGCACACCCGCAGCGGCGGCCCCGAGTACGAACCCGGCGATGGCGGCATGCTCTAGACCCCCGACCGCAGCGAGTGTCCGCACCGCAATGGCCACCGCCTCGGACGAGGAACCGCCGATCGGACCGGCACCCGATGGCTCGGTCGCGGTCTGAGACGGGAAAGCATCGACCGGACCGGTATCTGTCGACGCGGTAACCGTCTGGGACGAAGGACCGTCGATCGGGCCGGCGGTAACCGTCTGGGACCAAGGACCGTCGATCGGGCCGGTGGTAACCGTCTGGGACGAAGGACCGTTGATCGGGCCGGTGGAGGCCGGTCCGGTCGTGGTCTGAGAAAGGGGACCGTCGGTTGATCCCGGTTGCGGGGCGTGGGGGGTGTTGGTGGGGGTGGGGAGGCCGTTGGTTCGGAGGCTGCGGCGGACTATGTCGACCTTGTGGTCGAGGGTGGCCGGGTCGATGCCGGTGCCTCTGCCGGTGGTCTCCGCAGCGTCCCTTCCCGTGAAGGCGCAGATGAGAGCGGCCGATGCGGTGGTGTTGGCGATGCCCATGTCGCCGGTGATCAGACAGGCCGCTCCTGCGTCGATCAGCTCACGGGCTACCGAGATCCCTGTCTCGACCGCGGCCACGGCCTGGGTGAGGGTCATGGCAGGGCCGTTCGTCATGTCGGCGGTGCCGTACGCGACCTTGCGGGAGAGCAGCCCGGGGACGTCGGGCAGATCGGAGGCGACGCCGACGTCCACCACGGTCACGGACGTGCCGACCTGGGCGGCGAAGGCGTTGGCCACGGCGCCACCCGTGAGGAAGTTCATCACCATCTGGGTGGTGACCTCCTGCGGCCAGGGGGTCACCCCTTGGGCGTGCACGCCGTGGTCGGCGGCGAAAATGGCGAGGGCGGCGGGCGTGGGAAGCGGGGGCGGGCAGGCTCTCGCGACCCCGGCGAGCCGCACGGCGACGTCCTCCAGCACGCCGAGTGCGCCCCGGGGCTTGGTCAGGCGATCCTGATGCGCGCGCGCTTCCGCCATGGCCTGCTGGTCGGCGGGCCGGATCGCCGCCAGGGTCTGCTCGATGATTTCCATACTCATGGGTCAGACGAGCCCGTCGGCACTCATGGGTCAGACGAGCCCGTCTGCCATGGCGGCCTCGTCACTGGGCAGCCTCCGCACAGGCGGCTGACCTACACGCGTGCCCTCCTGCCCGTCCTCTTCCAGGGCTTGGACACCACTCAAGATCTCGACATCATTCAAGGTCTCGGCGCTTTCCAAAGACTGGACGCCTGTCAGGAGCGCGGTGCCGTCCAGTGACCCGGTACCGCCCAAAGATTCGACATCGACCAAAGGCTCGGCACCGGCCAAAGGCTCGGCACCATTCAATGGCGGGGTGGGGGGGTCGGCGGTGGTGAGGGTCTCTTCGTAGCGGTCGATGATCAGGTCGGCGAGTCCCTCGCAGTCGCCGATCACCTCCGCGCAGCGCACGTCGAGATCGATGTGCCCGGCGGCGTACGCCAGGGCCTCGGCCCAGATGCGTTCGAGCACGCCTCCGGCGAACAGCAGGTAGGGAAGGACGACGACCCGCTTCGCGCCCAGGCGGCGGCAGCGCTCGATGCCCTGGGCGACCGACGGCGGGGCGTCCGCGACGTAGGCCGTCTCGACGGTCAGCAACTCGGGCGCGTGCGTCTCCCAGAACAGCCGCGAGACCCGGTGCACCTCGGCGTTGGCCGCTGTCTCGGCGGATCCGTGGCCCACCAGGACCACGGCGGTCTCCGCGGGCGACACCGGCTCCCAGGACGCGTCGCCGTGCTCGTCGGCCAGGGAGACCGCGGCGAGGCGGGGCATCTCGGCGAGCGCGTCGGCGAGCCGCTCGGCCATCAGCGCCAGCACCTGGGGGGACGCGTCGAGCGCCCTGCCGAAGTCGCAGGTGAGCGTCGGATGGACCGCCTGTGCCCGGGCGATCGCGTCGGGGATGTCGCCGCGGTCGCCGAGCGCGAGGGGTACGGCCACCAGGCGATGGTGGCCTCGGGCGACCAGCGAGGCGACCGATTCGCCCAGTGACGGTCGTCCCTTGGCGACGAACCCACCTGACACATCCGCCACCAACTGGTCGAGTCGGCACCGCAACCGGTGGACGAAACGGCCGAACTCTGCCGCACCGGTGTCGTCGTGGGCGCCGTGCCCTATGAGCAGGAGCGGCGGCTTCATGTGGATCTCCGATACTTTGACCTGCGGATATGTTGGTCGGGTCGCGAGGATATACGAATCTGTCAATCCATGGACATCGCTTTGCGCCGCATTTGGTAAAAGCAAGACCGACCGTTCATCGTGATCTGGCTGACGGGACGCCTGGCGCGAACCTCCCGGCACGGGCCTTACCTCAGTCCATCTCACCCTTGAGCAAACTGAAGAGCACGGCGTCCGAGATGCCGCCCGTCACGGGCAGTGCCCGCCGGAGGATCCCCTCCTCGACGAAGCCGGCCTTCCGCGCGACGCCCTGGCTGGCGACGTTGCCGACGGCGGCGAGCAGGGTGACGCGGTGGAATCCCCGCATCATGAGGAACGTGGTCACCGCCCGCGTCGCCTCGCAGGCGTAACCCTGGCGCCGGGCCCAGGGCGAGATCCAGTAGCCGATCTCAACGTCGCCGCGTTCCCAGTCGGCCCGCTGGACGCCGGCCGATCCGGCGAGGCGGCCTCCGGCCTTGGGCTCGATGGCGAACTGCACGCCGTTGACGGAGTCGGCGTGCGCGAACCTGGTGCACCAGTCGTAGGCGCGCTGGAGGTCGTACCCCTCGGCCCAGGGCATCCAGCGGTGGATCTCCGGGTCGCGCTCGACGGCGGCGTGGACGTCTCTGGCGTCGGTGCCGGTGAAGGGGCGGAGGATGAGGCGTTCGCTCTCGAGCCGTATGCCGCTGCCGAAGCCGCGGCCGTTCATCGTGGGCGGGCCCATGACGATGTCGCGCGAGAGCATCCCGAAGATGACCAGGTCGTGCGGGCCGTCGTCCTCGTACCCCGCGCCGCGCAGCACGCCCTCCCGGGTGTAGCCGGCCTTCTCGGCGACCCTGAGCGAGGCGGTGTTGTCGAGGTTGGCGCGGAGCTCGACGCGGCGCAGGCCGCCCTTGGTGAGCACCCATTCGGTCAGCGCGCTGACCGCTTCCGGGGCGTAGCCGCGGCCTCGGTGCGCGGGGTGGACGCCGTACCCGATCTCGGCGGTGGCGGCGCCCCAGACGGTCCTGAAGAGGCTGATGGCTCCGACGATCGTGCCTTCGGTGACCATCGCGAGGTGGATGCCCTGGCCGGATCGCCACAGCTCGTGCGCGCCGTACGACAGCCACTGGGCCACGCCCGACACGTGGCCGGGCACGCCGGGCGGGAGGAACCGCGCACCGGACTCGACGATCGCGCGGACCCGGTCGGCGTCGCGGGGGCCGAAGGGTCGAAGGACCAGTCGCCTCGTCGTGATCGTCAGGTGCTGATCGAAACCGGTCAATGCCATCTCCCCTGTGCGGACATATCAGCTCACCGCACATTGGGGGTCGTCCGCAACTTGACGGGCCCTTGACGGCCGGGCAAGTGAACCCGGCCGTCAAGGGCCCGTTCTTCTCTGGTCACACCGTTCCCGGGAGTCGTCTGGTCACGCTGGTGCCGCAGCTCTCCGTCAGGCCGTCTTCAGCGCCTCACGCAACCGCACCCGGGCGCCCGTACGCAGCACCGCCCGCTCGTAGATCCGGCCGCCGATGAGCAGGACGACCACCGCGGCGAGGAGCATCAGGCCCATCGCCAGCCCGGTCTCCCAGAGGGGGACATCGATGACGGCCGAGCGCACCGGCATGACCATCGCCGAGAACGGCGGGACGATCGACAACACGTGGGTCAGCGTGCTGTCCGGGCTCTGGACCGCGACGAACCCGATCAGGTAGCTCGCCATGAGCAGCATCGTGGCGGGGGTGAGCACCCCGCTGAGCTCCTCCTGCCGGGTCACCAGCGAGGCGATCGCCGCGAACATCGCCGAGTAGAAGGCGTAGCCGAGCAGGAACCACACGATCGCGCTCGCCACGACGCCGTACGTGCCGTCGGGGAGACGAGGCACCGCGCCGGTGATCTGCGCCGCCGCCAGGCCGACCACGGCGATCACCACGATCTGCGACAGCCCGAGCAGGCCGAGGCCGATCGTCTTGCCGGCGAGGAGCTGCCACGGACGTACGGCGGTCAGGAGGATCTCCACGATCCTGCTGCCCTTCTCCTCCACCACTCCCATCGCGACCCAGGTGCAGACCTGGATGAGCAGCATGAACAGGATGACGACGATGGTCATCGCGATCGCGCTGCGGATCGTCGCGTCCTCGCCGCTGCCGTTGAGCGTCACCTCTTTCATGGGCGGGACCTGCTGCGCCTGCCCGACCTTGGCCGGATCGAGGCCGGCGGAGGCGAGGTTGACCTCGGTGGCCACCATGCGGTGGGCGGTGTCGAGGAACACCGAGAGCCCTGAGCCCACGACGGTCTTCGAGATCACCGTCGCGTTCTCCGCGATCACCGCCTCGACGTCGCCGTCCGCGACGGCCTTGCGCGCCGCCGCCTCGTCGGGGTAGCGCTTGATCTCCAGGTTGAGGTCGGTCTCGTGCGCGGCCTGCGCGGTCAGCGCCGCCTGGAGCCGATCGGCATGCTGGCCCACCAGGCCCACGGTGTAGTCGGAGCCACCGCCGAGCAGCTTGGGCAGGGCCGCCAGCACGGCCACGAGCACGGCCGTGACCAGGAGACCGTACCGGTAACCCTTGGTGCGGCTCCGTACGTTGATCTCGCGACGGGCCACCAGGGCTACGGCGTTCATGCGACCACCTCACGGAAGATCTCGGCGAGCGAGGGTTCCTGCCATGCGAAGTGCCGGACCCGGCCCGCCTGGGCCGCAACGCGCAGCGCCTCCTGGTCATCGGAAGGCGCCAGGATCACCTCGTCGTAGCTGTCGTGGTCTTCGACGGCCGGATCCCCCTGTGGGGGCCGGTCGGTCTTGGCGATGATCTCTCCGGGCAGCCGGTCGATCCAGCCCGGTGCGGCGCCGGTCACCACCATGCGCAGGCGCTTGCGCGACTCCCGAGCGCGCAGTTCCGCGACGGTTCCTCCGGCGATCATGCGGCCGCCCTTGATGATGCCCACCGAGTCGCACAA
The DNA here is from genome assembly GCF_039537005.1 of Sphaerisporangium flaviroseum. Classification (NCBI taxonomy): domain Bacteria; kingdom Bacillati; phylum Actinomycetota; class Actinomycetes; order Streptosporangiales; family Streptosporangiaceae; genus Sphaerisporangium; species Sphaerisporangium flaviroseum. The sequence goes on from NZ_BAAAZR010000020.1 coordinate 70,502, forward strand.
CTGCTCCACCAGGTCGAGCTGGTGGCTGGAGAACACGACCGGCACTCCCGCGGACACACGCTCGGCGAGCACACCGGCCAGCGCGTCGACCGCGATGGGGTCGAGGCCGGAGAAGGGCTCGTCCAGCACCAGCACCTCGGGTTCGTGGATGAGGGCCACGGCGAGCTGCACGCGCTGCTGGTTGCCCAGCGACAGGGTGTCGACGTGGTCGTCGCGCCGCTCGGTGAGCCCGAGCCGCTCGATGAGGGCGTCGGAGGACCGGTGCGCCGCCTGAGCACTCATGCCGGCGAGGGTGCCGAAGTACTCGATCTGCTCGGCGACGCGCATCTTGGCGTACAGCCCTCGCTCCTCCGGCATGTAGCCGAAGCGGCGCCGGATCTCGTGGCCGGCCTGCTTGCCGTTCCACCGGACCTCGCCGCCGTCGGCGCTGAGCACGCCCATGATGATGCGCATCGTCGTCGTCTTGCCGGCGCCGTTGGCACCGACGAAGCCGAACATCTCGCCGGGACCCACCTTCAGGCTCACCCCATCGAGGGCCACCGTGTCGCCGTACCGTTTCCTGAGCCCGTCGGCCTCAAGCATGGGGGGTTCCCTTCGTGATCTTCTCGAGCACTGAGACGTACGCCTGGAACGCGCCTCGGCCTTTGGGGGTGAGCGAGAGCCAGGTGCCGGGTTTCTTGCTGACGAAGGCCTTCTCGACCTTCACGTAACCGGCCTCCTCCAGGACGAGCATGTGCTTGGACAGCAGGGAGTCGCTGACCTCGATCGTGTCGCGCAGGAACCGGAACTCGACCTTCTCGGCGGCGGCCAGCGCCGCCATGATCGACAGCCGGACCGGGGTGTGGATGACCTGGTCGAGACCGTGACGAGGGTGGGCTCCGTTTCCGCTCACCGCGCGCCTTCCCAGGGGCGCAACCGCCATCCGGCGTACAGGACGGGCAGCGCGGCCACCACGGCGACGGTCACGCCGAGGGCGATCCACCAGCCGGATGGGTCCCCGGGCAGGACGTACATGCCGGTGAGCGCCGCGCCGGCCATGGTGATGACCCAGGCGATGGTGACCGTGCCCTGCAGGCGGGTGTAGCCATGGCCGTAGACGCCCTGCCGGTAGACGTACACCGTGGACAGGATGGTCATGATCAGCCAGGCGACCCCCGCGAACGCGCGCCACGCGGGAACGAAGAACATCGCCGACCAGTAGGTCACCGCGGAGAAACCCCAGATGAGGAACAGCCATCCCGTCCACCTCGTGGACCGCCCGACGTGCCGGCGCATCCTGTCGATCTCCTGGAGCGCGTCACCCGGGCTCAGTTCCTCACTGGCGTTCATTCGCTTCCCTGCCCTTCATGCACTCGCAAATGTAGCAAGTACTCAACTCCCGTTCAAGTACTTTCCTATCCCTCCAGACATGACGAACCCGGCACAGCCCTCAGAGCCATGCCGGGGTGCCGGGACGCGTCAGGAAGCGGGTTCCGCGATGACCACTTCGAGCGTGCGGGGGCCGTGCACGCCTTCGACGCGGTTCAACTCGATGTCGCTGGTCGCCGAAGGCCCGCTGATCCATGTCAGGGGACGTGCCGGATCGAGACGGGCCACGGCCTCGGGCACGCTCGACGCCACTTGCCCGGCCCCCACCACGCACAGGTGGTAGTCGGGGAGAAGGGTCAGCCCTCTGCGCCCCTGGCCGGGCCCGGCGTCCAGCACGATGGTCCCGGTCTCGGCGATCCCCACGGCGCAGCCGGTGATCACGCCGTCGGCGGCGTCCAGGTCGGCGGGGCCCAGCGGCGGGTCGTCCCGCAGCCGGTCCAGATCGGACGCGGCCAGCCACTCCTCCGGCAGCCCGTCGGGTACGACCACCCGGCGCGCGCCCCGGCCGGACAGCGCCATGGCGACGGTGGCGGCCACCTCCGACTCGGGCACGACATGGACGATCGCACGGTAGTCACGGACCCGCTCGGCGAACAACTCCACCCGTCCTGCCTGTGGGCCCGATGTGCGGTACCCGCGGGGGATCTCCACCTCGGGCGCGCCCGCCACGGCGGAGCGGATCCGCGACAGGATCCGGTCTCGTGAGCTCATCGGGCACCTCCTCTGGCCCGGAACGACCGGCTCATCGGCTGCCTCCCTCGGTGCGGTCCCACCAGTCGCGGAACGACTCCTCCGGCACCGCCGGGACATCCCTTGTGTCGGTCCAGGCCGCGCCGGGGCCGGGCAGGCGCCTCTTCGGCACCAGCCCGCGGAACCTGGTGGCCAGGCGCTGGGCACGCTCCAGCCGTACCGGCTTGTCGAGCACCCAGCCGGCGGCCTTCAGCCCGAGCCGTTCCACCGGGCCGTGCGGAGCCTTGGACCGCAGGTGGACCAGCACCTCCGGGATGTCGATGGCGACCGGGCACACGTCGTAACACGCGCCGCAGAGGCTGGAGGCGTACGGCAGCGACGCGTCCAGCGGGGAGTCCATCCCGCGTAGCTGCGGGGTGAGGATGGCCCCGATCGGCCCCGGGTAGACAGACCCGTACGCGTGGCCGCCGGCGCGTTCGTACACGGGGCAGACGTTGAGGCAGGCCGAGCAGCGGATGCAGCGCAGCGCCTGACGCCCGATCTCGTCGGCCATCACCTTGGTACGGCCGTTGTCCAGCAGCACCAGGTGGAACTCCTGGCCCTCGACGGCGCCGGTCCACATGGAGGTGTAGGGGTTCATGCGCTCGCCGGTGGAGCTCCTCGGCAGCAGTTGCAGGAACACCTCCAGGTCGCGCCAGGTGGGCAGCACCTTCTCGATGCCGACCACGCTGATCAGCGTCTCCGGCAGGGTCAGGCACATGCGGCCGTTGCCCTCGGACTCCAGCACCACCAGGGTGCCGGACTCGGCGACCACGAAGTTGGCGCCGGAGATGCCGACCTTGGTGGCCAGGAAGCGCTCGCGCAGGTGCAGGCGCGCGGCCTCGGCCAGCATCCTCGGATCGTCGCTCAGGTTCTCGGGGGCGGGACGGCCCCACTCGGCCATGTGCTCGCGGAAGATCTCCCGGATCTCCGAGCGGTTGCGGTGGATGGCCGGCACCAGGATGTGCGACGGCCAGTCGTCGCCGAGCTGCACGATGAGCTCGGCCAGGTCGGTCTCGTAGGCGGTGATGCCCGCGCCGGCCAGTGCCTCGTTGAGGCCGATCTCCTGGGTGGCCATCGACTTGACCTTCACGACCTCGGCCTGGCCCGTGGCCTTGACCAGCTCGGTGACGATCTGGTTGGCCTCGGCGGCGTCCGACGCCCAGTGGACGTGGCCGCCCGCCTTGGTGACGGCCTCCTCGACCTGGATCAGGTAGCGGTCGAGGTTGCGCAGCGTCTCGTCCTTGATGGCCTTGGCCGCCGCGCGCAGCTCCTGCCAGTCGGGCAGCTCCCCCACGACGGCCGCGCGCTTGCCGCGGATCGTGTGGGTGGCTTTCCTGAGGTTGTACCTGAGCTGGGAGTCCTGCAGCTCCTTCTCGGCGTTCTTCGGGAAGGAGGGCATCCCCAGGAAGGCGCCGGGCCCGCTCATCGTGCCTCTCCTTCGCAGGGTGCCGGCGCTCGGCCGCCGGTGACCGGTGCGGGCGTCACAGGTCGGCCTCCGTGGCGGCGAGGATCTCCGCCAGATGCATGATCCGGACACCGGTGCGCATGCGGTTGAGCGTGCCGCCGATGTGCATCAGGCAGGAGTTGTCGGCGGCGCAGAGCACCTCAGCCCCGGTTGAGATGATATTTCCGACTTTGTCGGCACACATCGCGGCCGAGACGGCGGCGTTCTTCACGGCGAAGGTGCCACCGAACCCGCAGCACTCCTCCGCTCCGGGCAGGGGCGTGAGCTCCAGGCCTCGTACGCCCTGGAGGAGGCGGGTGGGCTTGTCTCCGACGCGCAGCCCGCGGAGCGAGTGACACGTCGGGTGATATGTCACCCGGTGTGGGAAATATGCGCCTACGTCGGTGACGCCTAGGACATCGACCAGGAACTCCGACAGGTCGTACACCTTCGGCGTCACCTCCGCGACCGCCTCGGCGAACGGCGAGTGCCCGCCGTGAACGCTCGCGAAGGCCCCCGCCCGCGTCGCGCCCATCCCCGCCGCCAGCTTGGGATACTGCTCGCGGACCATCGCGGCACACGAGCCCGACGGGGCCACCACGGCGTCGTACCCCTGGAAGACGTCGAGGAAGTGCCGCGCCAGCCGCACCCCCTCGTCCCGGTATCCGGTGTTGACGTGCATCTGGCCACAGCAGGTCTGGGCCGACGGGAACTCCACCTCGCAGCCGAGGCGGCGCAGCAGCGTCACGACCGCCTTCCCCGTGCCGGGAAACAGCGTGTCGTTGACACACGTGATGAACAGGGCGACCCGCATCGCACCCCCTTCCTGGAGGTTGTCGAGTTACATCAGCCAGACGGCCAAGTATGGTCAGACCATACTCCAGACGGGAAGGGGCGTCACGTGGCGGACAAGCCGCGGCGGACACGCGCGTTCGAGCAGGTGCTCCTCCAGGTCGAGCGGCGCATCGCCGACGACGGGTTGAGGGTGGGAGACCGCCTCCCGGGCGAGCGGCAACTCGCCGAGCAGCTTCAGGTGAGCCGTGCGTCGGTGCGGGAGGCGCTTCGCGTCCTCGAAACGCTGGGCGTGGTCTCCTCGCAGGTGGGCCGGGGTCCCGACGCGGGCGCGATCCTCACCTCACGCCCCGACAGCGCGCTGAGCGACCTGCTCCGCCTCAGCCTCGGCCTGTCCAGCCTGTCCCTGCGCGAGGTCATCGACACCCGGCTGATGATCGAACAGTGGTCCGCCCAGCACGCCGCCCGCATGCCGGAGCCCGAGCCTGCCGCCATGGCCGAGGCGATGCGGGCCATGGAGGCGTCGGTGTCCGCCGAGGAGTTCGTGGAGCACGACATCGCCTTCCACGTGGCCATCGCCGAGGCCTCCGGCAACAGGCTCGTCGCGGCCGTGATGCGCGCCCTGCGTGACGCCATGCGCCGGTACGCCATCGAGGCGGTCGAGCGCCTCGGTGACACCGGCGTCCTGCGGGAGGACCACCGGAGGATCCACGACGCGATCATCTCCGGCGACGCGGCCGGCGCGATGGACGCCGTGACGACCCACCTCGCCCACGCCTATCCCGAACTCTTCTCCAGAGGGACTCCCTGACGCCGGAAGCGCTCGACCGACGAAGGTAGAACGTGTTCTAATTGCCCGGGCGTGGCCGTACTTTAGTGGAGGCTGGACGTGAGCGGTGAGCTGAAGCTCGGACTGAACGTCGGTTACTGGCAGCGGAACGCCGACGACGCCACCGAGGTGGTGCAGACGGCCGAGCGCCTCGGCTACGACTCGGTGTGGACGGCCGAGGCGTACGGGTCGGACGCCTTCACCCCACTGGCCTGGTACGGCGCACGGACCAGCAGGATCAAACTGGGCACCAGCGTCGCGCAGATCTCGGCGCGCGCCCCGGTCACCACCGCCATGACGGCGATGACGCTCGACCATCTCACCGGCGGACGGCTGCTGCTCGGCATCGGAGCGTCCGGGCCGCAGGTCGTCGAGGGCTGGTACGGCCGGCCGTTCCCCAAGCCGCTCGCCCGCACCCGCGAGTACGTCGACATCATGCGCAAGGTGTGGCGCCGCGAGGAACCGGTCACCAACGACGGCCCGCACTACCCGCTGCCCTATCCCGGCGGCACCGAGCTCGGCAAGCCGCTCAAGCTGATCACACACCCGCTGCGGCCGGAGATCCCGATCTACCTCGGCGCCGAGGGACCGAAGAACGTCGCCCTGGCCGCCGAGATCACCGATGGCTGGCTGCCGCTGTTCGTCTTCCCCGAGAAGATCCAGACCATGTACGGCGAGGCGCTGGCCGGGGCCGAACCTGGTTTCGACATCGCGGCGATGGTCCTGGTCATGATCACCGATGACGTCCAGGCGGCGCTGGACGGCGTGAAGATGATGCTCACGCTGTACATCGGCGGCATGGGCGCCAAGAGCCGGAACTTCCACTCCGACATCGTCGGCCGCATGGGCTTCGCCGACGCCGCGCACAAGATCCAGGAGCTGTACCTGGCGGGGCGCAAGGACGAGGCCTTCCACGCGATCCCCGACGAACTGGCGGACGGCATCTCCTTGGTCGGCCCGGCCGGCCGCATCCGCGAGCGCCTCGAACTGTGGCGGAACAGCCCCGTGACCAACCTCCTCGTCATGGGCCCCCGCGACGAACCCAGCCTCCGCACCATCCGCGACCTGGTGCTGGGCTGATTCTCGGCCGGAAGGCTAGTCGGGGCGGGGGGCCGGGTCGGTGGTGACGGAGCGGAGGAGGGGGCGGCTGAGGGCGCCGGCGGCGATCACTCCAGCGAAGCCGGCGGCGACGCAGATCAGGAGCGTGAGCGCTCCGGCCGCGCTCACGCCGAGCCTGGCGAACGGGGCCGCGCAGAACATGCCGGTCGCGATCGACCCACCGCCCATGACGATCAGTGGGATGAGCGTCTCCAGGCGCCTGGCCTTGTCCAGCACCTCAAGGTCGGTGCCCGCCAGCCGGAGCAGCGCGTAGGTCTGCCGCCGGTCCAGGACCGAGGAGGCGGCGGTGATGCCCGAGCTGACGATGGCGACCAGGAAGGAGACCGCCAGCACGACGACCGTGCCGGTCCGGATGTCCTGCACGAGCAAGGCCGTCGCCCTGTCGCTGCCGACGTCGAGGTCTGTGGGCGGGGTGAGCAGGCCGATGAATCCCGCGACGAACCCGGTGAGCGCCACCCCGCTGACCGTGCGCCAGGCGGACCTCGGGTCGTCGACGAGACGCCGTCCGGCCAGCAGGCGGGCGGGCCCCCGCGCGGTACGGGCGGTGACGCGGCCGATCACGCCGACCACCCAGGGTCCGACGAGGTTCAGGGCCAGGAACGCCGACCCGAGCACCACCGCGACCACTCCCACGCTCACCCCCATGCCCATGGCCGGCACCACGGCGAGGATCGCCAAGAGGACGACCACCCGGATGAAGCGCATCCCGGGAGGCGTCTCGCGCCTGGCCACGCCCAGGGGACTGACCACGACCCGGCGCAGGCCGACCACCGCCGAAAGGCCGACGAGCAACGGCACCGCGAGCAGCACGGCGGCTACGGGAAGCACCCCCGGCCACATGTCGGAGGTGAACCACGTGCCTCCGGTGATCTCGACCTGGGTGAGCGGCGGGATCGCCACCGCGTACAGCGCCAGCCCGAGCACCGCTCCGGCGAACGCGGTGATCACCGCCTCCGCGACGGTCATCGCGACCACCTGGCCGGGGGTCGCGCCGACGAGGCGCAGCGAAGCCAGACGCCGGTCGCGCCGGGCGACCGTGAGCCGTGCCGCCGCGCCCCCGAAAACGAGCAGCGGCTTCGCCCGCCTCGGGCCGCCATCCCCGCGGGGACTCCTGAGGTCCGTGCGGCACCGGCACGTGCCCGGTGTAGGACGGGGCGACCATGGTCGCGTGCCCGGCGTTGGGCAAGCCGGCCGGGGTGGTCACGTAGCCGGTGTGCGGCGGACCGGTCAGGATGCGGCCGTCGCGGACCTCGACCACACGGTCGCACCAGCGTGCCACCTCGGGATCATGGGTCACGACGACCAGGGAGGCATCGTTCTGCCTGGTCGCATCGACCAGCAGGCGCATCGTGTCGTGCCCGGTGGCTTGGTCCAGGGCACCGGTGGGCTCGTCGGCGAACACCACCGCAGGCCGGGTCGCGAGCGCCCGGGCGATCGCGACCCGCTGCGCCTGTCCCCCCGATAGCTCGCCCGGCCGCCTTCCCTCCATGCCCGCGAGCCCGAGCGGCCCGAACCAGGACCTGGCCTGCTGTACGGCCTGGGCGCGCGGGACGTCGCCGAGCATGAGCGGCAGCGCGACGTTCTCGTCGGCGGGCAACTCGGGCAGGAGCTGGCCGAACTGGAAGACGAACCCGAAGCGGGTGCGCCGCAGCGCGCTGCGCTTGCGCTCCCCGAGCGTGTCGATCCGCTGCTCGAGCAGGTGGACCTCGCCGGAGTCCGGTCTCATGATCCCTGCCAGGCAGTGCAGCAAGGTCGACTTGCCGGAGCCGCTCGGGCCCATGATGGCTACGGCCTCGCCGCGGTGGACCACGAAGTCCACGCCGGCGAGGGCGACGGCCGGCCCGAAGCTCTTCTTCAGGTCCCGTCCTTGGAGAACGATTTGCGACATGGTGAGAAGCCTCGCGCTGCGCCCAGGTGCGGCGGATCGGCCGACCGCCCGATCCGTACGCCGGACCCATCGGCCGAAAGTCTGATCTTCCGGGCGGGACGAGCGCCCGCTTGCTGGCAGAATCGGTCGGGTGAGGGTACTCGTCCTCGGCTGATGCGCCCTCGCGCTCGCCTACGCCCGCCACCGTGGCCTCGACTGCGACACCCCCGAGCACCTGTCCCGCTCGGTCGTGGTCGACTGACCCCATGCCATTCCCGCAGCTCACCACAGCCCGTCCGGTCCCGCCGGAACTGCCGGCCGAACCGGCCACCGGGCAGGGCGCCCTGCCATGATCGTCACCGTTACCGCGAACCCCGCTCTCGACGTGACCTACCGCCTGGCGGGACTGACGATCGACGCCACCAACCGGGTGAGCGAGGTGTCCGTCCGCGCGGGCGGCAAGGGCGTCAACGTCGCCCGCGTGCTCGGCCAGCTGGCCGGTCACGTTCCGTGGGTTCCCCCGGTCGTGGCGGTCGGGCTGCGGGGAGGCGTCGAAGGGACGACGCTGCTCGCCGACCTGGACGCCGCCGGTGTCGCGTACGACTTCGCGCCGGTCGCCGCGCCGACCCGCAGGACCGTCGCCGTGGTCGACACCGTGACCGGGGCCGTCACGATGCTCAACGAGCCCGGCCCGGAGGTCACCCCCGCCGAGTGGGCCGGTCTGCGTGCGCGTGTGGAGGCGCTGCTGCCCGCCGCCTCCGTGCTGGTGCTGTCGGGCAGCCTGCCCCCCGGCGTGCCGTCCCTCGCCTATGCCGAGCTGGTCCGGCAGGCCGACCGGCACGGCGTCCCTGTCATCGTCGACACCCACGCGAGCGCGCTCGCTCCGGCCGTCGCCGCGCGTCCCGAGCTCGTCAAGCCCAACACCGCCGAGCTCGCCGGCGCCATCACCGCCCTGGAGACCCTGACGGGCGCCGCCCACCCGGACGCCGGCGAGAGCCGGAACCCCGGTGGTCTGGAAGGGCAGGCCGCCGCGCTGCGTCGAGCGGGCGCGAGAGCCGTGGTCGCCTCCGACGGGCCGCGCGGGCTGTACGCCGACACCGGCGAGGGGCGCTGGCAGGTCGTACCGCACCAGGTCCACACCGGGAACCCGACCGGCGCCGGAGACGCGGCCGTCGCGGCACTCGCGGCCGGGCTGGCGGCCGGCTGGGACTGGCCGCGCATGCTGGTGCATGCCACCGCGCTGTCCGCCGCCGCCGTCCGCGCACCGCTGGCCGGGCAGGTGGACACCGGGGTCTACCTCGCCGCGATCGACCGGACACGCGCCGTCCCGGTGGACGTCTCCCCCGGTTCCCCCGAATATCCCCCCGGGGACGGGGTGGAAGGCCCCCGCACCACGCACCCACCCGCCCGGCGTGGGGGCGGGTCTCGTACTGAGCACTCGCCCGGCGCCGGTACCGTCCGAGGCTCGGTGGGTACCGACCAGACGAGTGAGGAACCACCATGCCGCTGACACCCGCCGCCGACATCCTCGCCGAGGCCCGCAGGGCCGGGCACGGCGTCGGGGCGTTCAACGTGATCCAGATCGAGCACGCCGAAGGGATCACCGCCGGGGCCACGGCCGCCGGGCTGCCGGTGATCCTTCAGGTGAGCGAGAACACCGCCGCCTACCACGGCGCCCTGGCCCCGATCGCCGCCGCGTGCCGGGCCATCGCCGAGGCCGCGGCCGTACCCGTCGCGCTCCACCTGGACCACGCCACCAGGCCGGAGCTGGTGACCGAGGCCGTCGAGCTGGGCTTCGGTTCGGTCATGTTCGACGCCTCGGCCCTCCCGTACGACGAGAACGTGGCGGCCACCGCTCGGGTGGCCGCGCGGGTCCATGCCCGCGGGATCCACATCGAGGCCGAGCTCGGCGAGGTCGGCGGCAAGGACGGCGTGCACGCGCCGGGGGCCCGCACCGACCCCGTGGAGGCCGCCGCCTACGTGGCCGCCACCGGCGTGGACGCCCTCGCGGTCGCCGTGGGGACCTCCCACGCCATGCTGACCCGCGACGCCATGCTCGACCTGGACCTGATCGCCCGGCTGCGCGCCGGCGTACCGGTCCCGCTCGTCCTGCACGGCTCCTCCGGCGTGCCCGACCATGGGCTGGCCGAGGCCGTGCGGCACGGCATGACGAAGATCAACATTGCCACGCATCTCAACCAGGCGTTCACCCGCGCCGTCCGTGACCGCCTGGCGGCCGGCCCCGAGAAGGTCGACCCGCGCGGCTATCTCGGCGCGGGCCGCGACGCGGTCGCCGCGGCCGTCGAGCACCTGCTGATCCTGCTGAAAGGAGAGAGCGCATGAGCCCTCACCCCGACGCGAAGAGGGCGACCTCGCGGCACTCGCCTCGGTGATCACGGTCCTGGCCCGCGTACGGAACCCCGCACGGCACCAGCCCGGCGCAGGACCAGGCCGCCAGGGACGCGGCAGATCACCGGGATGCCCATCACCGAGGCTCTTTGCGACCTCCTGCTCCCTTCCCGGCAGTCGGACACTTCGCGGTCGGAGTAGGAGTAGGAGTAGGAGTCGGCGAGCCGGGCGGCCGCTGGAGCTGGGACACACTCGTACGGGCGACGGGGTCGCACTTCACCGGCTCCTTGGGACGGCCGGGCCACATCATCGTCACGATCACGATGACGAGCAGGCCGACGACCGCGGAGACGACATACCTGCGCTTGGTCACCTGCCGGACGAGGAGGTGGTACCCGGACCTGTCGTCGCGGCCGGGCGTGGCGCCGGGGGTGGTCATCGAGAACGCCTGCACGGGTCGCCGGGCCGGGGCCGGACGGTGGGCGGCGGCCGAACGCAGCGGGAACTCCCGGCCGGGTTCCACGGCGAACCCGTCCTCGTCGCCGAGGAACCGCCGGTAGGTGGCCAGCGCGCTCTCGCGGCACGCTCTCAGATCCCCCTCGTCAGGCTCGTGGACCGCCCCGCCCGAGCACACGAATCCGTACATGAGCTGGAGGGGGCGGCTGTGCTCGTCTCGTGGCGCCTCGGCGGCCGGCTCGGTTCCCGGCTCGGCGATGTCCGCCGGGGTGACCAGGTGAGTGGCGTGCACGACGGTCAGTGGGCGTCCGGCCTCGGTGACGACCTCGATGACGCTGGGCCGGTCCTCGTGGACGCTCGGCGCCACCTCGTCGTCCAGCACGCCGTAGTCGCGGTCGCGGAGCAGGAAGTCGGGGGCGAGGAGCGTGCGGTACCCGCGGCGGCGGCCACGGGCGACGAGGAACGGCCAGGCTCGTGCGGAGGAGGGATGATCGCTCATGTCAGCGCCCACCCGACAGGCGGGAGTGCGGCAGCCGGCCTTCCAGCATGTCCACCTTGCGGCGCATGTCGTACAGCACCCGCCGGCGTGCCCTGCGGAACATCTCGATGCGGCGCTCGGCCTCGCTCAGCTCCTGGTGGAGGCGCATCTGCTCCGCGCCGGGCCCGCCCATGCGGGAGTCCAGGAACATGCCGAGCATCACCTCTCCCGCGATCGCGGCCGACGGGCCGAACGCGGCCATGAGCGCGCGTCCGGCCACCTGGCCGGCGAAGGTCCCCAGAGAGGCGAGCGCCTCCAGCGCGCCCTGCTGCTTCCGTTTGCGGATCTCGGCACCGAGGGCCGCGAGGGCCTCGCTGTTGAGCCGGCTCTCGATCTGCTCGAACATGTCGGGGACCACGGCGGACAGCGGGACGTCCACGTTGGTGGGGTGGACCGCGCCCTGGCCCACCTTGACGATCTCCCCGGTGGATCCGATCTTGGCGAAGCCGGGGCCGACCGCGCTCACCGGGATCAGGCGGACCACCCGGTCGGCGCTGTGCAGGTTCACCAGCGACCGGAAGTGGCCGTTGGACATCAGCAGGTTGTGCACGATGCTCAGCCGCGTGCTCTCGTCGGGGTGCAGATCGGCGAGCAGGTCCCATTTGGTGATGATGAAGCTGATCGGCGCCGATGCCTCGATCATGACCGGCAGCAGCGCGTTGAGGGTGCGCTCCAGGTGGACGTGCCCGTCGGGATGGCCGTCCAGGTGCCGCTTCACCCGGAAGCCGTCGATGACCCCGATCAGCGCGTCCGCCGAACCGATGTGCTCGAAGAGCTCCTTCTGCCTGGTGCCGGCTTCCTGGATCTCGGTGAGCAACTCTCCCGCGTATTCCAGGTAGTTCAGCTTGAGGATCGGCAGCGCCGTCCCGCCGGTGGAGGTCTTCACGGTGAAGTTGAAGTGCCGCGTCTCCCCTTTGGCCGTGCCGCGGGGCCAGGCGCCGGACGACGCCGTGCTGGCCATCTGCACGTACCACTGGTTGAGCAGGAGCACGTCGTCGTACGGCGCGGTGAGGAAGTAGCACTGGTCCGTGGGCGCCTTGAGCCGGTGGTACATGCTCGCCAGCAGCAGGGTCTTGCCCGATCCCTGCAGCCCGAGCGCCACGATGCGGAACGTCGGGGTCTCGCTCTCCACGACCAGCGGCTTGTGGACCCGCTTGTTGAGCAACCATTTGGTGACCAACAAGAGAAGGATGGTCAGACCAGCGATCACGATGACGACACCCACCACATGCCCCGTCCTGGCAGCCGCTGACACGGTCACCCTCGCCTGCGAATACGACCCCCCGGACACCTTCGATCCTGCTCCGTACGGGGCGATTCGACATGAGTAGCCCCCTACTCAAAACGGGATCGAGCGGACCCGGAGGCGGACGTCCGTTAACTGGCAGAATCGGGCGGGTGAAAGTACTCGTCGCGGATGACCAGGAGCTCGTGCGGACCGGATTCCGGATGATCCTCGACGCTCAGCCGGACATCGAGGTGGTCGCGGCCGTGGCCGACGGGGCCCAGGCCGTCGAGCAGGCGCGCCTGCTCCGTCCCGACGTGTGCCTGCTCGACATCCGAATGCCCCGGCTCGACGGCCTGGAGGTCACCAGGATCCTGTGCGGCCCCGGCGTGCCCGACCCCATGCGGGTGGTGATCGTCACGACCTTCGACCTGGACGAGTACGTCTACGGGGCGCTGCGCGCGGGCGCCTGCGGGTTCCTGCTCAAGGACAGCGGGCCCACGCTGCTGGTCGAGGCCGTGCGCGCCGCCGCGAACGGGGACGCGCTGGTCTCACCGTCGGTGACGGTGCGGCTGCTGAGGCATCTCGCCAAGCCCGTCGCCGTCCAGGCGCGACCGCCGCGGGATCCGCTGACCGGGCGCGAGATGGACGTCGTACGCCTGGTCGCGCGGGGCCGTACGAACCAGGAAGTGGCCGCGGAGCTGTTCGTCTCCCTCTCCACGGTGAAGACCCATCTCGGCAGCATCCAGGCCAAACTGGGCGTCCGCAACCGTGTCGAGATAGCGGCGTGGGCGTGGGAGTCGGGCATCGTCCGCTGACGGCCGGCCCTGATCGACACACTGTCCGGACGCCTTCCCCTGGGTTTCCGGACACGGCCTCCAGACCGACGCATTGATCAAGCTTGGCGGCCCTTTTCACGCGCACCGTCTGAGCGCGCGTAAACCCTGGATCATCTCGTGTATATCCAGGATCTTCTCCGTCGCCTCGCCGATTAGCGGAGAGGCCCACTGGATAGGACTGAGTCAGGCGTCGCGCTACGTCGCAGACGAAACACGACTTATCAGCGCATGCCGGGGGGAGACATCATGCGCTTTGCCCGATCCGCAGTGGGCAGGTCGGCGATCGGCGTCTACTTGGCGCTCGCCGCCCAGATCGCCACCCTGACCTGCCTGGTCGTCTTCGAGGAAGCCCGGGGCAAGCTGCTCGCGCAGCAGGTCGCGATGCTGGGCGACAACCCCGACGCGCCGGGCGCCGAGGCCGTGGTCGGCGCGGTGACGTGGTTCGCCGTGCTCATCCTCCTGGTCGTCTCCGCCACGATCGCTGCGGGCTGCTCCTACTTCGCGTGGCTCCGCCAGGCCGGGGCCACCCCCCGCATGATCGCCATCGCGTGGTTCGTGCCCGTGCTGAACCTGGCCGCGCCCGCGCTGCTCCTCCACGCCCTCCGGCAGGAGGCGGGCCTGCGCGAGAGCCGCCGCCGGACCTGGCTCGCGATGATCGCCGCCTGGTGGGCGTGCTGGCTGGCCATGGTGTTCCTGATCCTGATACGCCTGCCGGTGACGCACTCGCCCCAGGGCAGGGACCTGACCGGGCTCGGGCCGTCCGAACTGGCGGTCGCGGTGATCGCCGCCCTGCTGTGCGCGGCGACCGTCCGGGAGGTCACCGAGGCTCGGATGAGCGCGCGGCCTTCGGGGATCGCGCCTCGTCTGAAGCTGCTGCCGGCGCTGCGGTCGCTTCCCCGGCACTCGTACCCCGCCAGGGACTGACCTCCCTCGCTTCCTTCGCGGGGGTGACGTCCATCGTCTCCCTGCGGGGTGTGAACGCCATCGGGCCCGAGCTGCCCGGACTGGCGTGCCAGAGCTTGCGCGGGGGGATCCTCGAGCCGGGCGGGGCGCCGTTGTCGGCATAGGGCGAGAGCCGGAAGCCGTTGCCGTACTCGATGGGACGCCCGCCGACGCCTTCCATCCGCTCGCGGACGATGCCCAGCATGTCGAGCACCTTGCCGATGCCCTCGGTGCGCCAGGCCTCGTCGAGGTCGACGAGGTTCCAGCAGTCCAGGGCACGCAGCGACACGGCCCGCGCGCCGACCCGCCGGACGACCCCCTTGGCGACCATCAGCCACGACCCGAAGACGGTCGCGGCGCAGTGCCCCTGCACCGACTCGAAGAAGGTCAGGTCGATGGGGCCGGTCGAGTCGTCCAGGGTGGTGAAGATGACCCGCTGCCCCGAGCGCACCGCCGGGGTCTGCGTGGCGACCTTCACCCCCGCGACGAGGATCTCCGCGCCGTTCCGCATGGTGAGCAGTTCCTTGGACCTGACGATGCCGATCGCGTCGAGCAACTCGTCGTGGAAGCCGATCACGTGGCGGCTGACGTCCATGCCGAGGATCTCCAGCTCGGCCTCCACGGCCTCGGCCTCGGTCATCTCCGGCAGCTCGCCGGGCGCGATGTGCTCGGTGAACCCCATCGGGATCTGGGACTCGACGGCCGGCGGGCCGGATCGGCCCGAGCCGGGGCGCGACCGGCCGTACCGGGAACCGGTGCGGGCCGTCCTCCCCGCCGTCACGCCGGTGGAGGACGCCCGGTCCAGGGCGCCGACCTGGGCGAGCAGGTCGCGCCTGGTCAGCTCCCCCGGACGCCAGCGCGGGCCGCCGGTGTGCAGCCCGTACAGCGCGTCGACGCCGCCGACCTGCACGATGCGCTCGGCGACCGGCCGGGACGGCCGGGCACGCTCCCAGAAGTCGGCCAGCGAGGTGTACGGCGCGCCCGCGACCATGCGTTCGACCTCGGCCTCGCTGATCCCCTTGACCGACGAGAACGGCACCCGCAGGCCGTACCCCGCGCCGATCCGCCGCGGGGAGGGACCCTCGTCACCGGAGTCTTCCGAGGGCCCGGGCGGGCACGGTTCGACCAGCCAGTTCCTGCCGGAGTGGTTGACGTCCAGCGGCAGGACCTCGACCCCGCACTGGCGGGCCTCGTCGAGGATCACCCGGTTGGGATACATGCCGGGCTCATGCGTGAGGACTCCGGCGAAGAAGGCGGCGGCGTGGTGCCGTTTCAGCCAGGCCGACTGGTAGGTGGGCAGCGCGAACGCCGCCGCGTGGGCCTTGCAGAACCCGAACGAGCCGAACGCGTCGAGGACCTTCCATGTCCGGTCGGTCGTCTCCCTGTCGAACTCGGGCAGCACCTCGCCCTCCCACCACACAAGGACCCGGCCACGGCCCTCGTGGGCGCTGAGATCGCGACGGATCTCCTCGGCCTTCGACAGCCCGCAGCCGGTCATGATGTCGACGACCCTCAGCACCTGCTCGTGGAAGACGACGACGCCGTGGGTCTCCGCCAGCGGCGCCCTGAGCTTCGGGTGGGGATAGCGCGCCTCACGCCAGCCGTGCCGGGCCTCGAGGTAGGGGGTGACCATGTCGGAGTTGACCGGGCCCGGCCGGAACAGCGAGATGTCGACGATCAGGTCGTGCATCGTGCGGGGCTCCAGCTTCGCCACCAGCTCGCGCTGGCCGGGCGACTCGATCTGGAAGCAGCCGAGCGTGCGGCCGGTGCAGATCATGTCGTACGTCGCCCGGTCGTCCTGGGGAACGCCCCGGTCGAGGTCGATGTCCTGCCCGTCGACCCGCTTGATCTCGCTCAGCGCGTACGCCAACGCCGACTGCATCCGCACGCCGAGCACGTCGAGCTTGAGCAGCCCGGCCTCCTCGACGTCCTCCTTGTCGAACTGGCTCATCGGGAACTCCAGCAGGCTGCGCTCGACGGGAGTGCGGTCGCGCAGCCCGGAGTTGCCGACGAGCACGCCGCAGGGGTGCAGGGCGATGTGGCGGGGCAGCCCGTCGAGCTTCTCCGCGAGCCGGAACATCGTCTCCAGGGCACGGTCGTTGAGGCCGCTGTCGCGCAGCTCCGGCAGGTCGGACAGGGCGGTGCGGATCTGCCGCGCCCTGATGTGCGGGAACGCCTTGGCGATGACGTCGATCTCGTGCGGCGGCAGCCCCATGGCCGCCCCGACGTCGCGGATGGCGCTGCGCGCCCGGTAGGTCTCCATCATGGACACGCAGGCCACGCGGCTCTCGCCGTACCGTTCGAGGATCGCCCGGTAGCAGTCGAGCCGGCGCGCCGACTCCACGTCCACGTCGATGTCAGGAAGGCCCTTCCGTCCTTCGGACAGGAAGCGTTCCATGAGCAGGCCGTGGTCGAGGGGGTTCACCTCGCCGATGCGGATGAGGTAGTTGACCAGGCTGCCCGCTCCCGAGCCCCTGATCGCGCAGCGCACGCCCATCTCGCGGATCATGTCGGTTATGCCGGAGACGACTATGAAATATCCGGATAGCTGTTTCCGCTCGATGATCTGCAGCTCAGCGGCCAGCCGATCCCTGGCCTGCCTGGATCGTTCCAGCCCTCGATCACTCAGCCCCTCGTCGCACTTGCGGCGCAGCAGGGGAACCGGATCGGCGTCCACCTCGGGCAGGTGGAGCCGCTCCGGTTGACCGCGCAGCGCGAGGATCTCCAGCGGTTCGAGCACGCACCGCTCGGCGACCTCCCTGGTGCGGGCGAACAGCCTGCGCGCCCGGTCACCGTCGCCCGCGCAGATCCGCGAGGCCACCTGCCACATGTCCTTGCCGCTCTTGAGATAGGCGTGCGAGGCGGAGTGCTCCAGGTGCCGGGGGTGGAGAGGTACGAGCTTGCGCGCGGCGTCGAGGACGTTGCCGACGCGGTAGTCCCCCGGGTCGAGATGGCGCACGGCGTTGGTCAGCACGACGGGCACGCCCATCGACTCGGCCAGGGTGAGCATGCGCAGGGCGGTGCTCGACTCCCGGTAGCCGTACTGGTCGACGACCTCGACGACCAGGTCGGTGACCGCCGCCCGCCACGCGGCGAGCAGCCCGCGGGCGTACTCGTCACGGCGAGCGGCCACCGCGCGGCCGACGTCGGATCGGGGGCCGAGCACGACCAGCAACTCGTCCGCGTGCTCGGCGACCAGGTCACGGGTCACGCGGGGCTCGCCACGCTCCCCCGCGTAGTGGGCGGCGGTGGTGAGCCGGCACAGGTGCGCCCATCCGCCGGTCCGGGCCAGCACGGTGACGCGATCGTCGTCCTCGCCGGAACCCTGGACCGCGTGGCCGGCGCCGCGGGCCGCCCGGCCGGCGCGGGAACCCCGGGCCGTCCGGCCGGCACCCTGGAGCGCCGGATCGTCACCGGAGCCCCGAAGCGCCAGGTCGACGCCGACGACGGGCCGGATGCCGGCGTCGGCGCACGCCTGGACGTGCTTCACCGCGCCGTACATACCGTCGCGGTCGGTCAGCGCGAGGATGTCCATCTCGTGCTCGGCCGCGCGCTGCACCAGCTCCCCGGGGAAGGCCGAGCCGTACCGCAGGGAGTAGGCGGAGGCGACGTGCAGGTGAGGGAACATCAGTCCCACGCCCTGAGCATCAGCCAGCCGCCGCTGGCGGTGTCGAACCGCAGCTCGTAGGTGCCGATCTCCTTGGCGGGACTCGCCTCGACCCGCCAGAACCGGCGTTCGCCCGGGTCGTTCTCCGAGATCTTCCACCACTCGCGGGAGGTCACCCAGTGATCGAGGACCCGGTGGACGACATAGAGCCGGTCACGCCAGACGAAACGGGCGGGCTCGCCATCTCGCGTCCACACCTCGATGGGATCGCCATAGATTCTGCTCAAGGCGCTTCTTCTCCCTGGGCCTCTGGAACTTGTGAGCACCCGGGGGAAGACGGGTGGTGCTACCTCGAACATATGTTCTCAGAGCCCGAAGGGCAAATCCCCACAGCCTGCGCGTGCCGCCACCCGCGAGCCGGAGGAACGGCCGCTCACCAGGGGTACTTCCGGGAAGGACCACCTTCGATCACCGTTTGTTCACATAACTACACCGGAACGCAGCGGAGTAGATGCGAGTTGTTGTCCGACTTGGCATAGCTTCATCTCACACCTCCGAAAGTGGGAGCAAAGCGTGCATTCACCCCGAACGCGTATCGTCGGCTTCGCCGCCGCCCTTACCGTTGCTACTTCCCTGGGCGCGGCGTGTGGTGCCGCACCCACGACCACCTCCCAGGGCGGTTCCTCCACCGCAAGCGCCGCCAAGACCGCGGCCTCGGCCGCCGACCTCGGCGGCCTCGACAAGCTCGTCGAGGCGGCCAAGAAGGAAGGCCGGCTCAACGTCATCGCCCTGCCCCCGGACTGGGCGAACTACGGCGAGATCATCGCGGCCTTCACCGCCAAGTACGGCATCAAGGTCAACAGCGAGAACCCCGACGGATCCAGCGCCGACGAGATCAACGCCGTCAAGACCCGCAAGGGCCAGGACCGCGCTCCCGACGTGCTCGACCTCGGCACCGCCTTCGCGCTCAGCGGCGCGCAGGAGGGCCTGTTCGCCCCGTACAAGGTCCAGACCTGGGACAAGATCCCCGAGGGTCAGAAGGACGCGAACGGCGCCTGGTACAACGACTACGGCGGCTACGTCTCCATCGGCTGTGACGCCAAGCGCATCAAGGAGTGCCCGCAGACCTTCGCCGACCTGCTGAAGCCCGAGTACAAGGGCAAGGTCGCGCTGAACGGCAACCCCACCAAGGCGGGCTCCGCGTTCGCCGGCGTGTACGCCGCCTCGCTGGCCAACGGCGGCTCCTTCGACGACATCCAGCCCGGCCTGGAGTTCTTCAAGAAGCTCAAGGCCGCCGGCAACTTCAACCCGGTCGAGTCCACCCCCGCGACCGTGCAGAACGGCGAGACGCCGATCAGCATCGACTGGGACTACCTCAACGCCGGGTACACCGAGCAGTTCGCCGCCAAGGGCGTCGACTGGAAGGTCACCGTCCCCTCGGACGGCAAGTACGCGCAGTACTACGCCCAGGCGATCAACAAGGACGCCCCGCACCCGGCCGCCGCGCGGCTGTGGCAGGAGTTCCTCTACAGCCCCGAGGGCCAGAACCTCTACCTGAAGGGGTACGCCCGCGCGGTCCTGCTGCCCGCCATGCAGACCGACGGCACGGCCGACGCGGCCCTGGTCGAGAAGCTGCCCAAGGTCGAGGGGACTCCCGAGTTCCCCACCGACGCCCAGGTCACCAAGGCCAAGGAAGTCCTGGCCACCGGCTGGGGCGCCGCGGTCTCCGGCTGACCGACACCCGACATGGCCGAAACCCACTCCACGGCTCCCGCCGGCCTCCCCCTGAAGAACCAGGTGCGGGGAGGCGGGGGCCGCACCCGCTCGAAAGGCTGGACCGCGGCGCTCCCGCTGCTGCTGTTCGTGGGCCTCGCCTTCGGAATCCCGGCGGTCGCGCTGCTCGGCGGGGCGTTCACCTCGAACGGCTCGCCGAGCACCGCGAACCTCACCGAATCCCTCCAGGGGGCCTACCTCACCGCCCTGCTCGGCAGCGTGAAGCTGTCCGCGTTCGTCGCGGTGGTGGGAGCCGTCATCGGCACCTTCCTCGCCCAGGCCGTCGTCACGTCCAGGTTCCGCGCGCTGCGCGAGGCCGTGCTGACCGCCTCGGGCGTGCTCGCCAACTTCGGCGGCGTCCCGCTCGCCTTCGCCTGGATCGCCACGCTCGGCAACTCCGGCGTGCTGACCACCCGTCTCGGCCTCGGTGACCACGGCTGGAGCCTCTACAGCTTCTGGGGCCTCGCCCTGGTGTACCTCTACTTCTCGGTCCCGCTGATGGTCCTGGTCGTCGTCCCCGCCCTCGACGGCCTGCGGCCGCAGTGGCGCGAGGCGGCGCAGAACAACGGCGCGAGCGCCTGGCAGTTCTGGCGGTACGTCGGAATCCCGGTGCTCACTCCCAGCCTGCTCGGCGGGGTGGTGCTGCTGTTCGGCGGCGCCTTCGCGGCCTACGCGACCGCGGCCGCCATGGTCGGCACGGTGGTCCCGCTGGTCACCCTCCAGATCGCCGACGCCCTCACCGGCAACGTGCTGATCGGCCACGAGAACGTGGCGCTGGCGCTCAGCTTCGACATGGTCGTGGTGGCCGGCCTGGTCATGGCGGTCTACCTTCCCCTCCAGCGCAGGAGTGCCCGATGGTTGCGCTGACCCCCGCGGTGAACTCACGGAGGAGCGTGTCATGGCCGCGCTGACGCCCACGGTGCTCCCCGATGTCAGCGCGCCCGCCGCACCCGCCGGCCGTCCAAGACGGGTACGGGTCTGGCGCGGCGTGGTGCTGGTCGTGGCCGCGCTGTACTTCATCACGCCGTTGCTGGCGTCGTTCGTGTTCACCGTCAACGATCCGGCCGAGGGCTTCACGCTCGACGCCTACGGCGAGATCTTCTCCGCCGAGGGCTTCGTCCAGAGCCTGCTGCTCTCGCTGGGGCTGGCCGTCGCGACGATCGTCGTGGTGCTGGCCCTCACGCTCCCGGCGATGCTGGCCGTACGGCTCAGCGCGCCGCGGCTTCGACCGGTGATGGAGGTGGTGTGCACGCTGCCGCTGGTGGTCCCGCCCATCACCTTCGTGGCCGGGATCAGCACGGTGCTGCGCTGGGGGCCCGACTACCTCGCCACCACGCCGTTCTACCAGACGATCATCGCCATCCAGAACCCGGCGTTTCCCGTGGTGCTGGTCATCGCGGACGTCGTGCTGGCCCTGCCGTTCGTCTACCGGGCGCTGGACTCCGGGCTGGGCGCGATGGACGTCCGCACGCTGGTGGAGGCCGCGAGGAACTGCGGGGCCTCGTGGCCGCACGTGATGTTCCGGGTCGTCATCCCCAACCTGAAGTCCGGCCTGGCGAGCGCGTCCTTCCTCACCCTGGCGCTCGTGCTCGGGGAGTACACCGTCGCGCGACTGCTCGGCTTCCAGCCGTTCTCCGTGTGGATCGTCACGATCTCCGGTGCGAACGCCGCCCTGTCGGTCGCCGTATCGATCTTCAGCCTGCTGCTCACCTGGCTGTTGCTGCTTGTCCTTTCCACCGCCGGCACCAGGCAAAGGAGTGGTTCGTGAACGGGGCTCGGGTGGAGTTCCGGGGGCTTCGCCGTACCTTCGGCACCACCGTCGCCCTCGACGGCCTGGACCTGACCGTCGAGCCGGGCGAGCTCATCGCCCTGCTCGGCCCGTCGGGCTGCGGCAAGACGACCGCGCTGCGCTGCGTGGCGGGCTTCGAGAGCCCGGACGCGGGAGCGGTGCTGGTCGACGAGGAGGACATCACCCGCGTTCCGGCCAACCGCCGCGACGCAGGGATGGTCTTCCAGTCCTACAGCCTCTTCCCCAACCTCAACGCCCGCGACAACGTGGCGTTCGGGATGCGGGTGCGCAAGGTTCCCGCCGCCAAGCGGCACGCCCGTGCCGCCGAGTTGCTGGACCTGGTCGGCCTGCCGTCCCAGGGCGACCGCTACCCGCACCAACTCTCCGGCGGGCAGCAGCAGCGGGTCGCGCTGGCCCGCGCGCTGGCACTGGAGCCACGGGTCCTGCTGCTCGACGAGCCGCTGTCCGCGCTCGACGCCAAGGTCCGGGTCGCGCTGCGTGAGGAGATCCGGCGGCTGCAGCTGTCGCTGGGCATCACCACGATCTTCGTGACCCACGACCAGGAGGAGGCGCTGTCGATCGCCGACCATGTCGCGGTGCTGAAGGACGGGCGGCTGGAGCAGTCCGGGGCCCCCGCCGAGGTCTACGACAGGCCGGCGACGCCGTTCGTGGCCGAGTTCGTCGGGACGATGAACCACCTGCCCGGCGTGCTCAGCGGGGACGAGGTCGAGGTCGTCGGCCAGCGGCTGCCCGTGCACGGCCCGAAGCCCGGCTCCGCCGACGTCGACGTGCTGGTCCGTCCCGAGACCGTGCTGGTCACTCCGGCCGAGGACGGGGAGGCGGTCGTCATCACCTCGTCGTTCCGCGGAGCGTCCGTACGGCTGCGGCTGCGCCTCGGCGACGGCACGGAAGTCCTCGCCGACCTGCCCGGACACGACGCCGTACGGCTCGCACCGGGCGACCGGGCCGGCGTGCGGCTGGTCGAGCGGCCGGTTCTGGTGGCCGCACGGGCGGCGGCTCCCGCGGAGGTCGTTCTGGCGGGCGACTGAACGATGTCACCGGCCATGGCGGCGATCGCGGCTCCGCCCTGGCCGATCTGGATAAGGTGACACTCGCGAACAGATGCATAGCGGTAAGGCAGCGTGGTGAACAACCTAAGTCCGAGCGAACCATCTCAGATCGGTCGTTACCGGTTGCTGGGCCGGCTGGGCCGTGGCGGGATGGGCACGGTCTATCTCGGTCAGGACGACACCGGGCAGCGGGTCGCCGTCAAGGTGATCAACGCGGAGTACAGCCAGCACGAGCAGTTCCGGGTCCGCTTCCGCCGCGAGGCCGAGTCCGCTCGCCGGGTCCGCCGCTTCTGCACGGCGGCGGTCCTGGACGCCGACCTCGACGGTGACCTGCTGTACGTGGTCACCGAGTTCGTCGAGGGCCCCAACCTGTACGAGGCCGTCCAGGCCACCGGGCCGCTGCGCGGCTCCAGCCTGGACGCGCTCGCCGTCGGCGTCGCCACCGCGCTCACCGCGATCCACAGCGCGGGCATCGTCCACCGCGACCTCAAACCGTCCAACGTGCTGCTCTCCTCGGTCGGCCCCCGCGTCATCGACTTCGGGATCGCCCGGGCGCTGGACACGCTCAGCGGGATCACCGGCACCGGCGAGCTCATGGGCACGCCCCGGTACATGGCGCCCGAGGTGCTGCGCGGCGCCCCCGTCTCACCGGCCTGTGACGTGTTCTCTTGGGGTTGCCTGGTCGCCTTCGCGGCCAGCGGGCGCGCCCCCTTCGGCGGTGAGGCGCTTCCCTCGATCGTCTACCAGGTGCTCAACACCGAACCCTCGCTGGAGGGCATGGAACCCTCGCTCCGCGGGCTGGTGACCAGGACGCTGGAGAAGGACCCGGGCCGCAGGCCCTCGGCCCAGCAGATCCTCGACGAGATGGTCGGCCGCACCACTCCCGAACGGGCCGAGCACTCCGTCGTCCAGGCCTGGCAGCGGTCTCCGGCCTTCCAGGGCCTGACACCGACCGTTCCCGGCCAGGTGCCGACCTACCAGGGACAGGCCCCGACCCTCCAGGGTCCGGCTCCGACCGCCCATGGCCCGGCCCCTACCGTTCCCGGCCAGGCACCCACCGGCCACGGCGCGCCACCCACCGTTCCCGGGCAGGCACCGACCCACCAGGGCGCGCCACCGACCGTCACGGGGCAGGCTCCGGCCTACCAGGGCGTGCCGCCGACCATGCCCGCTCAGGCCGGGGCGCAGCACCAGCACGGCCCCGTGCCCGACCAGCGCGGGGGTGGACCGGCGAACCTGGTGGCCCGGCGCAAGCGCCTCATCGGGCTCGGCGTCGCCGGAGTGATCGTGGCGGCGGTGCTCGGCGCCCGTGCCCTGCTGGCGCCTTCCGGGCCGCCGACGGACCTGAACTACCTCTACCGCGACGACTTCAACGAGAGCGGCACCGGCTGGGGCGGTAGCGAGTACACCGGCCAGCAGTACGGCACGTACGGGTACGCGCCCAGTGGGTTCTACGGCATAGACGTGAACGACGACGGATCCGAGCGGATCGAGAAGGCCCCCATCCCCTTCGTCGCGCAGCAGCCGGCCACCCCTGACCCGTCCGCGACCCCGACCCCGACGACGCCCAAGCGCCTGCTTCTCACCGTGGACGTGGCCGTCAGGGAGTCCAAGGGCTCGGGTGAGTATGGGCTGTTCTGCCGGGCCGACCAGGAGTCCAGGGAGAGCCGGTACGAGTTCCTGCTCACGGCCGACGGCGCGGCGCGCATCCGGCGCGTCACCAAGGGCGCCGGGGGCAACCTCACCGCTCCCGCGCCGGTCAAGGGCCTGGAGAAGACCAAGCCGGTCAAGCTGCAGGCGGAGTGCGGCGAGAGCTCCGAGGGCGTGCAGCTCACCATGTGGGTGAACGGTGAGCAGGTGCAGACGTACCTCGACAACTCCGGCACCCCGTCCAGCCTGCCCAACGGCGACGTGGGCTTCCTCGCGCGCGTGCCCGAGAAGTCCGGGGCCTCGCTCAAGACGTCCTTCGACGACTTCTCCGTCCAGGGCCCTCCGTCCGCCACCCGCTGAGCGCCACGGCGTACGACGCCGCGGAACCGTGGTCGAGCGCCACGGCTACGACGCCGCAGGAAGCACGGTCGAGCGCCATGGCTAGGGCGTCGCCGGGACCGTGGAGCCGGCGCGGTTGAGCTCGGTCGCGCGCGCGATCTCCTCCCTGACGACCTCGCGTCCCGGCCACCTCGTCACGGCGACCGCCATGATGCCCAGGCCGCACAGCGCCCACGTGCCGACCACGATGGGCACGGGGAACCTCTCGGCGAACGCGCCCGCGGCCAGCACCGCTCCCGCGTGCGTGAGCTGTATCCCCCCTTGCATGATGCCGAAGGCCCTGGCGCGGAAGGCGTTGGGGAGCATCTGGACGAACAGGCCGTTCAGCGGGACGAGCACCGTGTTGACGGCCCCCGCCGCGAGCAGCACCAGGACGAACACCACCGCGAACGGCGGCGCGAACAGGGCCGGCACCAGGCACAACGGACCGGCGAGCAGGAGCGGTTTCACCAGCTTCAGCCGACGTTCCGGACCGGTCAACCGCGTCACGATGGCGCCGATGACGCTGCCGATCGGGAGTGCCGCCATCAGCAGACCGGTGATCTGTGACCCGCCGCCGAACTCGGGCGCCCAGGCGGCGGCCAGCCCCTCGGGGACGATCACGATCGCCACCACGCTGAACACGACGATGGCGGTGGGCCGCATCACCCGGTGCCCGAACACGAACGTCAGCCCGTCGGCGGTCTCCCGGAGCAGCGACCGCCGCTGGACCTCGCCCACCGGAAGCGGCCGCGGCCGTACGCCCCGCCAGAGCAGCAGGGCCGACGCACCGAAGGCGGCGGCGTTGATGAGCAGGGCCGTACGCGGGTCGATGGCGGTGATCACACCGCCCAAGGCGTACCCGGCCACCTGCGCGGCCTGGCCCGCCATGTTCTGGAACGACAGACCGACGACGTACCGGTCCCCCGTCAGGAGCTGGGCGACCATCGCCGACCGAGCCGCCTGGAACGGGGGCGTGAGCAGCGACGCGCCGAGCAGCAGCAGGAGCAGGACCGGCAGCGGCATCGCGGGAAGGGCCATCAACCCGATCAGGACCATCCGGGCCAGATCACAGAGGATCATCACTCGCCGGTACGGGTACCGCTCGGCCAGCGCGGCGAGCACCGGACCGCCGGCCACCCAGGGCAGGTAGCTGATGGCGAAGCCGAGGGCCGACAGCAGCACCGAGCCGGTGTCGCGGAAGACCAGGAAGGTCACCGCGACCTTGGCGAAGTAGTCACCGACCCACGACAGGACGGCCGCGCTGAACAGCGCGCGGTACTCCGCGACGCCGAACACCTCGCGGAACGTCGCCGGACGGTCGTCCTTAGGGGTGTCCTCCGTGACCGGCTCCGCAGGCTCGCCCTTCGACGCATCCTCCGCGGACCCGCCCCCGGTCCGTCCCAACTTCTCGCTCACCGGCGCTCAATCCTTATATGCCCGAGGTCGCAAGTGGCGTGCTTTCCGCGTGGGAGTCCGCGTCACGCCTGCCAGACGAACATAGCCCTACAGAGCGTCACGCCGCATTTTTATCCCTTTCGACATGACAAAGCTACAAATAGTCATGATTGCAGATCAAGGAGGCTTAGGTGCCTTGTTTAGGGTTACTAGGGGGCTGGCAGGGCAATGCGGCGATACAGTGAACTTTTAAGCCCCTAATCCTTTTTGTCGGTTTTAATGCCAACGACAAGTCCTGTCGCTCTCTCCGATCATCTGCCTCTGGCGTCGGCGGAGGCGAGGAAGGACACGGCGGCGACGTCTTGCGGCGTGCCGGTACGGCGTCGCGGTAGCGGTCGTGAGGCTCCCGGCCGACTTAGGCCCCTATTTCCGAGGCGTGGCGGCGGAGACGATACGCCGCGCCTCCTGCACGACCGCATCCAGGCGGGCTCCGTGCGCGCCATGCCAGTAGACCCGGCCACAGGCGGGACACCGGGCGAAGGCGTCATAACTGCGCCGCGTGCCCGGCCGTAGCGCGGACTCGACATCCTCCTTGGAGACCGGAGCCAGGACGCCGTTACACGCCACGCACCTCGTCCACGGCGCGAGCGACGGCGCGAAACGCTCCAGCACGTCGCCGAACTGCTCCTCGGGCCGCAGCCCCCGTACATGGGCCCCCAGCCACAGGCTCCTGCGGCGGAGCAGCCCGCGGTCCTTGGTGAGCAGCACGCGCCGCTGGTCGTTCGCACGGACGATCAGAGTGTCGTCGTCCAGATCGTTCTCGTAGGCGGTGTCGACCCCGACGAGCCGTAGCCGCCGAGCGAGCGTCCCCAGGTGCACGTCCAGGAGGAATCGCTGGACCGGCACCGGCTGCGGACGCCGCACCCCGAGGACGCGCACGACCTCCCCCGCCTGCGGCCGGTACGACGGCGTCACCTCCCGACCGCCGACGACCAGCGACCCCGCCTCCGAACCGCCGACCACCAGCGACCCCGCCTCCGGACCGCTGACCACCAGCGACCCCACCTCCGTCAGCGGCACACCGGCCGACTCCACCACATGCCCCAGCGACGAGGTCCCGTCGTACGAAAGCCACACTTCATCGCGCCGATGTCGCGCCGCCAGAAACAACCACAACCCGGCCTCGACCCGCAAGCCCAACTCCCCACACCCCACCCGTCCAGCATGCCAGCCGACCCCCTTACCTATGGGGGCCCGGCCAAGCCCGTGCCTGGTCCTCTCTGAGGCCGCAGACCGTGGTGGGCGGGGGACGGTGCAGCAGAGCCGTCGAAGCCCACTGACGTACTCGTGGACGACGGACACGCGCATACATAACCGTCCGGCAATAGCCTGATTTCTACCCACCCGGCACCCATTTGAGCGGGGCACCCGTTTGATGCCCACCCAGCCCGTCTCGCCGCGAAGGCGCACGTCAGACTCTCGAAGTACCGGGGCGATCGAACTCCCCGTTCCTCACCCCATCGAGAAAGCAGTCCCACTCGAAGGCGGTGTATCGGATGACTTCTGCATCGGGCTTGCGGCTATGCCGCACGGCGACGCCGCCATCGGCCAGATGCGCGATCTCCACACACCCATTTCCCGACGTGCTGGCTCGGGCCTTGAACCATTGAAGCTCAGCGGGTTTCGGAGCACTCATGGTCGCGTCTCCTCGGCGGCGGTCCGAATGACGTTTAGGGACTCGTGGGGGTCGAGTGCCATGGCTTGCAGACGGCCGAACATCGTCCTGAATCGCGAGATCTGATCCGGTCGCTGCATGTACAAGTTTCCGCCCATAGAGTCCACATACGCTACGGATTTGTCCGCCGGGTCTCGCGGCTCGATCAAGGTGAACATGCCATGTTGCGGGCCGTACGCCCCCTTACTGAGGGGAATGACCTGTACCGACACGTTGGGCAGTTTCTCGCACACATCCAGCACATGATGAAGCTGTGATCGCATGGTCGTACCGCCACCGATCGGCCGTCGCAGTGCCGCCTCATCCATGACGGTGATGAGTTCAAGCTTGGGATCCGTGATCAACACGTTTTGGCGCTGCATGCGTAGCTGAACCAGTCGCTCGATGGTCTCCGGCGGATCTGTGGGCAACCACGCCTGAATGAGGGCACGGGCATAGTCCTCTGTCTGAAGCAGCCCTTCGATGAGCGTCAAAGTGAAGGTCAGCAGGCGTCCGGCGCCGGCTTCCAGACCGACATAGGTAGACAGGCCAGACGGCAGGACCGACTCATAGTCCGTCCACCAAGCCGCAGGAGCGGCGGCTTTGGCCTCACGGGCCATCCGCAGGAGCAGGTCCCGCTGTGCGTCACTCCCGACCTTGTACAGGTCGAGCAGGCAACGGATGTCATGGAGCCGGATAGCGCCCTTCCCGTTCTCCAACCTGCTCAGCTTCGAAACTGAGATGTCGTGATCACCCGCCGTAAGCGCCTTGCTCGCCGCATCGAGACTCAAGCCCAGACGGTCGCGCAACTCCCGCAGTTCAGCGCCAAGTCTTATCCGCAGGATTGTCGGATTCTCCCTCACAGCATCTCCCTTCACCTTGGGACATCCTCCAGAACGAAGAGTCAGCCCCATACCGCATCGCACCACAACGCCTGGAGTGCCAACCCAGCAATCTGTCTTGCCACCCCCTTTTGGCATTGCAGAATGACATGCCAGCAACACCCAGTGTTGTCAGTCACACACTTAATGTCATCGATTTCGATCACAGCCTGATCGGGAACGCGGAGGAGCGACTGTGGATGCGTTGCCAAGTACGGCATCTCACAAGGCATGGGTGAGAGCGAGTTCTCCTCACCACCCAGCTCAGCAGGCCGTATCAAGCCACCGATACGGCGATCATGGCTGAGCAGCAGAGCGTCCGCCTCGATATCCCGGCACACCCGGAAGCCGTGGGCGAGGCACGTGACGCCGTTCGTGAGCTGATGGACAAGTGGGGTCCCGACGACGTCATCGACGATCTGATCCTCTGCCTCAGCGAGGCGTTGACCAATGCCCTCACCCATGCCGTGCATGGCGCGACGTTAGCCGTACGCGTGTCAAGAACCGAGACGTTTCTCCGTATCGAAGTGACGGACTGCGACAGGCGTCCACCGGTGCTCGCCATACCCGTCGAAGTAGTACTAGTCGGCAAGCAGCTACCAGAGCGCCTACTCGAAGAACATGGCCGAGGCCTGTTCCTGATCGACGCGATGAGCACTAGATGGGGCATCGAGCCACGTTGCCCCGGCAAAGTCTTCTGGTTCGAGCGGGACATCGCCAGATCACTCTAGGAGCCAGCGACCGCCTGCCTTAAGCCTGATCAAGCTGCGGGCCTGTCCTTCTACCCACCCGGCACCCATTTGAGCGGGGCACCCGTTTGATGCCCGCCCAAACCCTCTCCCCGTACGAGGTGCGTATGTAGACATGGAGCACGGACGACCGGCCACCATGGCTCCGGGTGAATACGTCTGACGTAATCGTTCCAGGTGGGCACCCGAGAGAAATGATTCCAAGGGCGAACGCCTGAGGGATGGGCGAAGCGCCTGGGGGTCGAAGGGGGCCGGCCAGGCCCCCTGGGAAACACAGCCCGAGCCGAAGGCGAGGACCATGCCCGGGCACGCCGCCTGGATAGCGCGGCCCGGGCACGCTCCCTATGAAACAACAGCCCCGCCGAAGGCGAGGACCATGGCTAGGTGGATTCGCGGATGATCAGCTCCGTGGGGAGGATCGTCGAGGACATCGGGCCGCCGTCGATCTGGCGGAGGAGGAGGCGTACCGCCGCCAGCGCCTGGTCCTCTCTGAGGCCGCGGACCGTGGTGAGCGGGGGGATGGTGTAGGAGGCGGCTTCGATGTCGTCGAAGCCGACGACCGCGACGTCGTCGGGGACGCGGCGCCCGCTCTCGTGCAGCACGCTGAGCGCGCCGATCGCCATCAGGTCGTCGGCCGCGAAGACCGCGTCCAGCGCCGGGTCGTCCAGGAGCAGCTGGCGCATCGCCTCCGCGCCCGACGAGCGGGTGAACTCGCCGACCGTGAGGATCGACCGGTGCCCGCTCTCGCGGATGGTGTCCCGGTATCCCCCGAGCCGGTCCTGCGCGGCGACGCTGTCGAGTGGCCCGCAGATCATGGCGATCCTCCGCCGTCCGCGCTCGATCAGATGGGTCATCGCCGCCACCGCCCCGCCGACGTTGTCGCTGTCGACGTACGGCAGGGCCATGGAAGCCGCCGGCCGGCCCAGCGACACGATGGGGATTCCCGTGCGAGCCAGCGCGCTCAGCAGGGGGTCGGCGCCACGCGTCGAGACGACCATGACCCCGTCCACGTGCCCGGCCGCGACATACTGCTCGACCCGGCGACGGCTGCGCGGGGATCCCGCGAGCATCAGCGTGACCTGCTTGCCGTCCTCCTCCAGCGCGTGGACGGCCGACCGTACGACGGCCGAGAACAGCGGGTCGTCGCTCCCCGCTCCGACGTGGAGAGCACTCACCGCTCCAGCGTGGAGATCGCTCGCCGGTCCAGCCTGGAGGGCGCTCGCCGGTCCGGACTGGGATCCGGCCGAAGCCGCGACGCGGGCCGTCGCGGCGGGGCCGCCGAGGACGACCAGCCCGATACTGTCCGTGCGCTGGGTCACCAGGCTGCGGGCCGCCGAGTTGGGCACGTAGCCGAGCTCGTCGACGGCATGCAGGACCGTCGCCCGGAACTCGTCGCTGACGGTCGCCTGGCCGTTGATCACGCGGGAGACGGTGGACCTCGACACGCCGGCCCGGGCCGCGACCTCCTCCAGAGTGGGACGCCTGGTCCGTTCCCGCCACAACCCGTTGCGCTGGATCACCTCGCGGTACCAGCGCGCGCTGTCCTTGAGCAGCCGCCGCTGGGTGTCGAAGTCGACGTGCACGATGCCGAAGCGCTTGGTGTACCCCTCCGCCCACTCGAAGTTGTCCAGCAGCGACCAGACCAGGTAGCCGCGGAGATCGGCTCCGGCCTCGATGGCGGCGTGCGCGGCGCGCAGATGGCCCTCCAGGAAGGCGGTGCGGTCGGCGTCGTGCACGCGGTCGTCCGACACCACGTCGTCGAACGCGGCGCCGTTCTCGGTGACCAGCAGGCCGACCTCGGGATAGTCCCGCGCGAGCCGTACGAGAAGCTCCGAGAGCCCCGTCGGGACGATCGGCCAGCCCGTGGCGGTCGTCGGAGCGTAGGCGCCGGTGAACTCGATGTCCTCGGTGCCGGGGTAGGCGGGGTTGGCCGGCTCGCCGGGCCCGGATCGTACGACACAGGGCGTGTAGTAGTTGATCCCGAGCAGCTCGATCGGCTGGTTGATCGCCTTCAGGTCGCCGTCGTGGATGTGGCCGAGACCGGCGATGCGCTCCACGATGTTCAGCACCTGGTCGGGATAGGTGCCACGCAGGGCGGGGTCGAGGAACTGCCGGTTGACCAGGCAGTCGACCCGGTCGACCGCCTCGGCGTCCTGCGCGGAGAGCACGAGGGAGGGGTCGTTGAGCTGACCGGGCGTCAGAACGGGGACGAGGTTCAGCGTGAGGGCGATCTCGCGGGCGCCCGCGTCGCGCAGGGACCGCACGCTCAGCCCATGGGCGAGGAGCAGGTGGTGGGCGGCGCGGAAGGCCTCGGCCGAGGAGGTACGGCCCGGCGCGTGCACGCCCATGCCGTAACCGAGGAAGGCCGACACCCAGGGTTCGTTGACGGTCATCCACGTCGCGACACGATCGCCCAGCCGGTCGTACACGATCCGCGAGAAGTCGGCGAACCGGTAAGCCGTGTCCCGGTTGGTCCAGCCGCCGGCGTCCTCCAGGGCCTGGGGAAGGTCCCAGTGGTAGAGCGTCACGTACGGCGAGATGCCGGCCTCCAGCAGCTCGTCGACCAGCCGCTCGTAGAAGTCCAGGCCGGCGGCGTTGACGGCGCCCGAGCCGCTCGGCTGGACCCGTGGCCACGCCACCGAGAACCGGTAGGCCTCCAGGCCGAGCTCTTCCATCAGGCTGACGTCGGCCGGGTACCGGTGGTAGTGGTCACAGGCCGTCTCACCCGTGTGGCCGCCCACGGTCGTGCCGGGTGTCCGGGAGAAGGTGTCCCAGATCGACGGACCACGGCCGTCCTCCGACGCCGCGCCCTCGATCTGGTAGGCGGCCGTCGCGGCCCCCCAGATGAATCCATCGGGAAAGGCCAGCGTCCGCCCCCGAGTGGCGATGGTCGTCGCAGTCATCCCTAGCCAGCTCCCATCTCTCACGATCAACCTGGATGACTCAATCATCGAGGCATCCCGCGTCTGAGGGAACAAGGAGTGAGCGGCCAAGGGTTGGCACCAGCAAGGGACCGTCTGATCGTGAAGGAGCCCAACGTCATGCATGCCATCGTCGTCTCCAGCCCCGGTGGATCTTCCGCACTCGAGTACACCGAGGTGCCCGATCCGGTGCCCGGGCCCGATGAGGTGCTGGTGGACGTCGCGGCGGCCGGGGTGAACTACACCGACGTCTACCACCGCGAGGGCCGTTACCCGCTCAAGACCCCGTTCGTCGTGGGATCGGAAGGCGCGGGCACCGTCTCCGCCGTGGGCTCCGGCGTGACGGACCTCGCCGTGGGCGACCGGGTGGGCTGGGTCGGGGTGCTCGGCGGATACGCCGAGAAGGCGATCATCCCCGCGGCCAGGGCCATCCCGCTCCCGGACGACCTGTCCTTCGATCTGGCGGCGGCCGTGCTGCTCCAGGGCCTCACCGCCCACTACCTCACCCACTCCACCTACGCCGTCAAGGCCGGGGACGACGTGCTCGTGCACGCGGCGGCGGGCGGCATGGGGCTGCTCCTCACCCAGATCGTCAAGCGCCTCGGGGGCCGGGTCATCGGCACGGTCTCGACGGAGGAGAAGGAGAAGCTGGCGCGGGAGGCCGGGGCGGACGACGTGCTCCGCTACGAGGGCTTCGCCGAGGCGGTACGCGAGCGCACCGGGGGTCAGGGCGTGCACGTCGTCTACGACGGCGTGGGCGCGGCCACCTTCGACGGGAGCCTCGATTCGCTGCGGCTGCGCGGCCACCTGGCCCTGTACGGGGCGGCGAGCGGGCCGGTGGCGCCGTTCGACCCGCAGCGGCTGAACCAGGGCGGTTCGCTGAGCCTGACGCGGCCCAAGCTCGGCGACTACATCGTCACGCGTGAGGAGTTGCTCGCCCGGGCGAACGACGTCCTCGGCTGGGTCGCGTCCGGCGCCCTCAAGGTGCACATCTCCAACCGCTATCCGCTGGCCGACGCCAGGAAGGCACATGACGACCTCGAAGGCCGCCGTACGACGGGCAAGCTCCTGCTGATCCCCTAGGCCGCCTGGCCGGCCAGGTCGCCCTGATCAGCCTGACGTCGTCGCGAGATCGAAGATCAGGATTCCCAGATAGATGCCTCCGGCGATCGCGATCACGTGTAGCGCGATCGCCCAGGCACGCAACGCCGTCTCGTTCTTCATCGTGCTCCCTTCATCGGGCCTGGTCCAGAGGGTCAGCGTGACCCGTTCAGCAGGCGGGCCTTGGCCGCGGCGTACTCGGCGTCGTCGAGCCTGCCGGTCCGGTGGAGCGCGGAGAGCCGTTCGAGCTGGCCGACCAGGTCACCGGTCCCGGCGTCGGCCGGGACGCCGCCCGGCCCGAGGTCGACGAACCGCGGCAGCGGCACCGCCTGGCGCGCCTGGCCGCCGGTCGCGTCCTGCGGCGGGTCGTCGTCGCCCGGCAGGACGATCGAGGTGGTCCACCGCACGCTCCCCCTGGGCGTGACCGGCGGCGGTACGACCTTCGGCGCCGGACCCCAGAAGACCGCCCGCAACGTGGCACGGTTGAACAGGAAGAGCAGCGGCGCGCCGCCCATGAGCGCGAAGATCACGGCGCAGACCATGAAGGCCCACTCGACGCCGGAGCCGTCGAGCGCGGCTTCCAGGAAGTCCCATCCGAGGCTGAGGAACAGCGCGGGCCACGCCAGCAGGATCAGCCGAGGCCCCACCGGGAGCAGGCTGACGGCGTAGACGCCGACGGCGATCATGCCACCGATGATCGAGACCGGCATGATCCACCCAAGACCATCCGGACACGGCGTGGCCGCCACGTACGGGCCTCCGGAGCCGCAGCTCCCGCCGATGCTCATGACCAGGCGGGACCCCAGGAACAGCATGGTCAGGCAGCAGGCCACACCACCTAATCCCAGAACGGTCCCGATTGACCTGAGGACAAGTCGAAGGGGTGTGATCACGCTCCGTATGGTAGGCCACACTTCCCTTTTCAGGACAGGACTTATCAATCGGGTAAACCTGGCTTGCCGTTCGAATGGCCCCGCCTCCGGATGAGCAGGGCGTCAACCGTCCCTGTCGACCGGCCAGCCGAGCAGCCGGGCCCCGAGCACGGCCGTCTCCAGCGTGAAGCGCTGGGTCGGGTCGTCGGGCGAGAATCCGGTGAGCCGGCGGATCCGCTCCAAGCGGTAGGTGACCGCCCGGGTGCTGATGCCGAGCGTGCGGGCGGCCGCGGTCTGGTTGCCCTGGGCGCCGAACACGGCGTCCAGGGTCTCCATCAGCGGCTGGGGGCCGCCGCGCGCGTTCAGCAGCGGGTCGAGCACGGTCTGCACGAGATCCTCGATGGCCTCGCGGTCGCGCAGCAGGACCGGGAACACCAGCAGGTCGGCGGCCTTGAGTACCTGCGGCCGCAGGCCGAGCCTGTCGCCGAGGCCGATCGCGTCGCTCGCCTCGCGAAAGGAGGTCACCACGCCGCCCGGACCCCGATGAGGGCGTCCGATGCCCACCCGCCAGCCGGCGTCGAGGCCGCCGCGCACATGATGGGTGAACTCTCCGGTCGCCGCGGTCAGGCTGCCGGGCGCGACGCACACCAGCAGGCCGTCGCGCGCCGCGATGAGGATGTTGTGCGAGCCGAACCGGGCGATCAGGGCCTGTTCGATCCGGCGGATGAGCGGGTCCCCATCTCCGATCGGCTTGACGTCCCTGGCCACGGCCACCACGTACGCCTCGGCCAGCCGCAGCCCGAAATGCTCGGCACGCTCGGCCAGCCGCTCCGCCCGTCCTTGCAGGAGATCGTCGATGAACTCCCGCCGGGCGTCGTCCTCCTCCCGGATCGCCCGTAACTGGGCCTGCTCGTACCCCTCGTAGTAGGCCGCGACCGCCCGCCGTACCGCGCCGAGGACCGGAGCGTCGGCGGTCCGGGCGGTCAGCTCGCAGGCGAGAAGGCACGCGTCGGTGAGCGAGCGCATCGGCACACCCCGCTCGGCGGCACCCGTCCCGAGGACGCGCAGGGACTCGATCGCGTCCCGGTCCGGTAACCGGCCCGTGGAGGAGGCGGCGGTGAGTACCGAGAGATACCCGCCGAGCAGGTCGGCGGGCACCCCGGTGACCTCGCTCACGTGAGCGAGAACGTCCATCACACTCCTACATCACGCCGGTCGAAGGAGAGCATGGCGGTCAGGAGCAGCACGGCCGACGCCCCGAGCAGCACAAGGTGGTCGCCGACCGGGAACCCGTTGAACAACGGGCTTCCCTCGCTGTAGTAGTGGAACGGCGAGAGCCAGCTGAGCCAGCGCATGACCTCCACGTCGGCGGCCAGCGCGTTGACCACGTACCCGGCCACCGCGTACGTCCCGGCGACCGACATGGCGAGGCCCTTGCGGCCGGTCGCCGCCCCCACGGCCAGCGAGAGCGTCCCGAAGATCAGGACCAGCAGATACAGCCCCGTGTGCGCCGCGAGGACCTTGTCGAACGGCACCCCGAGATCAACCGCCGACCCTATGCCGACGATCACGATGAGCGACACCACCGCGACACCGAGCAGCCCCAGCGCGAGCGCCGCGAACCTCTCCAGCACCAGCCGCTTGCGCTCCACCGGCAGCGTGAGGGTCAGCTCCAGCGTGCCCGACTCCTCGGGAGCCGCGATGGCCTTGTTGCCCAGGATCACCGCGCACATGATGAAGAGCAGCGGCACGAAGACCTGGTAGATGATCGCCTGGAGGAACCCGGCGCCGCTGGTGATGTGTTCCAGGCCGCCCAGCAGGCGCCTGACGCTGTCCGGGTACTTGTTCATGGCCGCCTGGCTGTACAAGTCCGGGTTCGCACGCATCTGGGAGAAGAAGGAGGTGTACAGCCCGGCGAAGGCGCAGATGCCGATCGTCCAGCCGATGAGCACGCGACGGTAGTCGCGCAGGGTCTTACGCACCAACGTGGGCATGGTGCACCTCCTCGCTGTAGTAGGTAAGGAAGATCTCCTCGAGGTCGGGCTCCGCGCTGACCATGTGGACCACCGTGAACCGCGCCGCCGCCTTGACGAGCGCGTCGGGACGGCCGTCGATCGTACAGGCCACGCTGGCGCCCTCCACCTTCAGGTCGCGCACCCCCGGCAGGTCACGGAACGCGTCCTCGGGGACGGGAGCGTCGAAGTGGAACTCCACCCGGCGCACGGCCTTCTCGCGGAGCGCCGAGACGTCCTCCACGGCGACCAGCCGTCCGCTCCGGACGATGCCCACCCGGTCGGAGACGTGCTCGACCTCCGCGAGGACGTGGGACGACATCAGCACGGTGCGTCCCGCCGTACGGACCTCGCGCACCATCGCCAGGAACTCCTGCTGCACGAGCGGGTCCAGCCCGCTGGTCGGCTCGTCCAGGATCAGGAACTCGGGCTCGTGCATGAACGCCTGGATCAGGCCGACCTTCTGCTTGTTGCCCTTGGAGAGCTGGCCCATCCGGACGGACAGGTCGGCCTCCAGCCGGTCCGCCAGCACCTCGATCCTGCCTTTGGCCA
Source organism: Sphaerisporangium flaviroseum (assembly GCF_039537005.1). Classification (NCBI taxonomy): domain Bacteria; kingdom Bacillati; phylum Actinomycetota; class Actinomycetes; order Streptosporangiales; family Streptosporangiaceae; genus Sphaerisporangium; species Sphaerisporangium flaviroseum. Next base: position 107,469 of record NZ_BAAAZR010000020.1, read on the forward strand.
CACCGCCCCGGACGTCGGCCAGGAACTGCAGGTACTCGCTCGCCTTCTCCCGGCCTTCGAGGGCGAGCTCGCCGGGCAGGTAGCCGATCCGGCCGCGCACGGCCGCGTCGCGGGGGTCGGTACCCAGCACGCGGGCGGTGCCGCGCGTCGGGCGCAGCACGTCCAGCAGGAGCCGGATCGTGGTCGTCTTGCCGGAACCGTTCGGGCCGAGATACCCGAACACCTCACCGGGCTGGATCTCGAAGGTCAGATCCTCGAGCCCCCGGCGCTTACCGTAGAACTTGGTCAGTCCCTCGGTCTCCACCACTGCTGTCATGCATCGCATCTTGGTGTGAGGGCGGGCGTCCACGATAGGAGCGCACCTCGACAGTTACGCGCATCTTCGTTTCCAGGATCCGGCAACGTTCCGGCGACGCACGCCCTCGAACCCACGGCGTTTCCATGGGTCCGAGGGCGACGCTTCCGCCGGCTACGCGGTGGTTGTAACCGGCACCGAGATCAGCGGAGTCACGGACGTGGATCGATGCGCCCCCGATAGGCGTCGGTCAGCGTCACGTCCTCCACCCCGTGCGTCTGTCCGTTCTCGTCGGTCGTCGTGCTGTACTTGCGCACCACTCCCGCAGGGTCCGTCGGGGTGTTGCCAGAGTCCAACGCCGGCGCGGTCACCAGTTCCTTGAGGTTCACGGTGACGCCGGTGGGCATACCGTCCGTTCCCACCACGTCCACCTTTTCAGGAAGCTTCGTGGCGTCGGTGGTTCCGTCGGCATTGATCCAGGCAGGAGGAGGCGGCGCCGGCTCGGTGGCGCTGGACCGGGTTCCGGCGATGGTGTTGTAGATCACGTACTCCGCGCCCGACCAGACCCAGCCGCCCTTCCACTGACCGTCCTTCTTCACGTACACGCCGCCGTTCGTCCCGTGCCACCCGTTGCCGCAGGCGAGGCCGAGCTCCCAGCTCCAGGAATTGGAGGCCGACTGGGATCTGTTGTACAACCAACCGCTGTCCCTGCAGAGAGCCCAGCTGCTCCCGTTCCACCTGAAGTGTTGTATGTCCGTCGCCAGCCATCCGGCCGGGCGGTCGTAGAGCCAGGAACAGTACATCGGCGGTAACCACGACCAAGTCAAGGACAGGTTGTACACCTTGGAATTGACGCCCTTGGACCCGTGGTCGACCATGGACTGCCCCCATAAGCAGTCGTCCGCCGTCCTGAACAAGTAGAGATCGTCTGAGGTGTAAGCGCTTGCGGGGGATGCGGCGATCGCGACGAGAGTCGCAGCTGCGGCCGCCGCCAGAGTCGCTCGTCTGAGAGACCGGAGCTTGTTCTTCATTGACTTTCCCTTCTAAGGCAGAGAACGAAGCGGTTACCGTCCCGCACGGACGGATACAGAGCGCGGCGGCGCTTTCTCGCGATACGAGCCAGAACGAAAACGGAGCTGAAATCGGCTTCCGCGCAGCTCAAAGTGCCAATGATGGCTACTGCGCCGCACAGGTCCCCGATAATCCATGGATTATCGGGGCGCAGCGGTCCGGGCTATTTCATCGACGCCGGACGCGCTCCACCCGAGTACGGACCTTGCCGTTTCCCCTCCCCGTCGGACGTGTATATACGATCACGTCCATCCCCCGGTCGTGCTTACAGGATCGCGGAACATGTCGATGCGTCGCGAGATCTTTCGTTCGTCGCCTAAAAAGGCTGGACAGAAGGCATGACTCACGGTAGAAACAGGTGGCAGCAGACCGACGGGGGCGCGTTATGCTGCTACTTCACTTCACCAGTGACGACCTTTCCCGGATTAGGTTCGCAAGCAGGCCCGACCCTTTATGGGAGATAGTGCTGAGCCTCACGCTGCTGGGCGGCGAGGTGGGCCGGGTCGTGTTCGGCCCGTGGCGCGCGCGGGCGAGATCGGAGTTGACCAGGCTGCCTTCTGGGCAGTTGCGGTTGCTGCGCTACCTGGCGCCGCCGCGGGGGGACTTCCCCGACTTCCTGACGCCGCCGCAGGCATCCCAGGGCTTCGAGGCGGGCATCGACGCGGTCCTGGCCACACCGCGCCATCGTCTGCGCCAGGAGGTGGCCATGCTGCCGGGCAGGCCGTCATGGGGACGTGCGCTGGCGGACGGACAGCCCGAGATCATGACCGAACTCGGCGAGGCCCTGCGCAACTACCATCACGCCGTGATCGCGCCCTACTGGCCGCGGATGCAGGCCCTCGTCGACGCCGAGCGGGCCGTGCACACGCGCCCTCTCCTCGATCACGGAAGTGAGAAACTGCTGTCCAACCTGGGTCCGGCCATGAGGTGGAACTCGCCGGTGCTCGAGATCGACTATCCCCTCCGGCACGAGATCCATCTGAACGGGCGAGGTCTGCTGATGGTGCCCTCGGCGTTCTGCTGGCGTTACCCGATCACCTTGATCGACCCGCGACTGCCTCCTGTCCTGGTCTTTCCGGTGGCCCGCACACCGGACTGGTGGGGCGACTGCGCCACCGCGAACGGATCGAGAACACTGGCCAACCTCCTCGGCAGCAGCCGGGCGGCCTGCCTGCGCGCGATCGAGCACGGCTGCACGACAGGAGAACTCGCCCGGCGCATCGGCGTCTCCCCACCTACGGCCAGCCAGCACGCCACCGCACTGCGCGAAGCGGGCCTGATCACCACGGCCCGCCTGGGCAACTCGGTGATACACACCCTCACCCCCCTCGGCACCGCCATCCTCACCGTCAACCCCGCTTCCGACCGGCGCCGCCTTGCACCCCGCTCTTAGACACGGAAGCGATCACCTTGGGGCACCAAGGCGGGGGCGTGCAGACGCTTTTGGCCGTTGACGGGGCAGGTGCCGGTGCTGCCGGGGCGCGCGTGCGGGTGGCAGACGCTCTCTAACCGTTGACGGAGCAGGTGCCGGTGCCGCCGGGGAGGCGGTGACGGTTGCGGGCGATGAGGCGGTAGACCGCCTCGGCCGCCGAGCTCACCGGCGGCACGAGCATGACCCGGCCGGCCGTACGCCACCAGAGTCCAGGTTGCACGGCGAGCATCACCGCTACCGCACGGGCACCCGAGGCGCGAAGGCCGTTCGGGCCCATGAGCTGGATCGACGTGGTCACCTCGTCGAGGGTCAGGCCATGCGCTTCGAGGTCCAGATCCTGCCAGCGGCTCACCTTCGGCATCACGGGAAGATGGTCATGCCCGAAGTCGACACATCGCCGGCAGAAGCCGCAGTCGCCGTCGTACACCAGGGTGAGACTCATCGTATTCCTCCAGGAGGGGCCACGGGCAGGCCCGCCGGCGCGCCCTTCTCGATGAGCGAGAGCAGCGCGTCAGTATCCACATACTGCTCGATCAGGTCGCCGAGCGCGTCCAGGTGCCGTTCCCTCAGCGCCGCGAACGACACGCCGGACGCGGGGACGAATCGCCTGCCCGCCGTCGCGGCGACGTCGGAGAGGAAGGCGCGGCGGAAGTCGTCGTTCTCCAGCGCCCCGTGCCACGTGGTGCCCCACACCGCGCCCGCCCGGCAGCCGTCGAGGAACGGCCCCGCCTCGCCGTCTCCGCCGGTGACGGTCACGATCCCATGATGGATCTCGTACGCGGCGACGCGGCAGCCGTACGCCTCGCCGACCGGCCGCGCGAGGGTCTTCTCCGGAGCGAACTCGACACTCGCCGGCAGCAGCCCGAGTCCGTGCACCAACCCGGCGCCGGACTCCACGTCGTCCCTGATCGAGCGCGCGAGCATCTGGTAGCCGCCGCAGATCCCGAGGATGGGACCCCGGCGTTCGAGCAGCGCATCGGCCAGTCCGGTGCGGCGGAGCCATTCGAGGTCGGTGACCGTGGCACGGGACCCGGGAAGGACCACCAGGTCGGCCTCATGGATCTCCGCGACCTCGCCGGGCGAGCTGACGAACCGCACCACGACACCGGGCTCGGCCACGAGAGCGTCCACATCGGTGAAGTTGGAAATCCTCGGATACCGCACCACCACAACCCGCAACCCCCCCTCCGCCGCAGCACCCACACCACCACTCACCACAGACCGCCCACCACTCAACCCGGCCGGGCCACCACTCACCACAGACCCACCACTCAACCTGGCCGGGCCACCACTCACCACAGACCCACCACTCACCGCAGACCCGCCACTCACCACAGACCCGCCACTCACCACCGGCTCGTCGGAGGGGCCCGTGCCGCGCCTGTTGTCCAAGGCGAGCGAGTCCTCCAGATCCATCCACAGGCCGTCGAGCCAAGGCAGTACGCCGTACACGGATCGGCCGGTGAGCTTCCTCAGCATGTCGAGGCCGGGCTCTAGCAACTCAGGCGCGCCACGGAACTTGTTGATCAGAAACCCGCTGATGAGCGCCTGATCCTCTGCGTCGAGCAGGGCCAGCGTGCCGTACAGGGAGGCGAACACCCCGCCCCGGTCGATATCCCCTACGACGATCACCGGGATACCGGCGGCACGGGCCAGCCCCATGTTGGCGATGTCCCCCTTACGGAGATTGATCTCCGTAGGACTGCCGGCCCCTTCGCAGACGACCACGTCGTAGGAGGACCGGAGCCGATTCAGCGACTCCAGGGCGACCCTTCTCAACTGGTCCTTGTAAGCGCCGTACTCCATCGCGTCCACGTCGGCGAGCGGCCTGCCGAGCACGACGACCTGGCTACGCCGGTCACTGCCCGGCTTGAGCAGGATCGGGTTCATGTCGGCCGTCGGCTCCAGGCCCGCTGCCTGCGCCTGCGCGGCCTGTGCCCGTCCGATCTCGGCTCCGTCGGCGGTCACGAACGAATTGAGCGACATGTTCTGCGCCTTGAACGGCGCCACGCGCACCCCCCGGCGAGCGAGCCAGCGGCAGATACCTGCCGTGACCACGCTCTTCCCCGCATCCGAAGTAGTACCCGCCACCAAAAGCGTCCCCTTAACCACCCCCCCAAGATGCCAGACCCCCGAACCCCCCGATATACGCCCCACTCCTTCTCCGCGGCGCCCGTTCGCCGTCGTTCGGCCAGTGAGTCAGGTGGGCTTGTGCGCGGGGACGGCCACACCGGATTCCGGCTTGCCGGTTTCGAGCGTGTCGGTCTCCGGCTCGTGGGGCGGGTCCCTGTCGGTTTCCGGCTTTTGGGGCGGGTCCTTGTCCGTATCCGGATCTCCGGGCGGGTCGCTGAGCTGTTCGCGGAGGTAGTTCCACACCACGGCGATCAGAGCGGCGACCGGTACGGCCAGCAGGCTGCCCACGATGCCCGCCAGGCTCCCGCCCAGCGTCACCGCCAGCAGGATCACCGCCGCGTGCAGGCCGAGACCACGGCTCTGCACCATGGGCTGGAACACGTTTCCCTCGAGCTGCTGCACGGCGACGATGATGGCGAGCACGATCAGCGCGTCCGTCCACCCGTTGGACACCAGCGCGATGAGGACCGCGACAAAACCGGCGAACAGCGCTCCGATGATGGGGATGAACGCCGAGACGAAGGTCAGGACCGCCAGGGGAAGAACCAGCGGTACGCCAACGATCCACAGCCCGATACCGATGAAGACGGCGTCGAGCAGGCCCACGAAGGCCTGGGAGCGTACGAATGAGCCGAGGGTGTCCCAGCTGCGTGCGGCCACGGTCGGCACGTCGGTGGCGAGGCGGCCGGGTAGCTGGCGGGTCAGCCAGGGCAGGAACCGTGGGCCGTCCTTGAGGAAGAAGAACATGAGGAAGAGCGCCAGGACAGTGGTGACCAGGCCGTTGACCACGGTGCCCACCCCGGTGAGGGTGGCGGTGACGATGCTGCCGACGCTGGCCTGGATGCGGGTGACCGCGCTGTCGAGCGCACTGCTGACCTGGTCCTCGCCGAAGTTCAGCGGTGGCCCGGCAGCCCAGTCGCGCAACTGCTTGATGCCGTTGCCCACGCCGGTGGACAGCTCGCCGGACTGGGAAGCCACCGGGACGGCGATCAGCACCACGGTGCCGGCCGCGACCAGCAGGAACAGGACGGTCACGGCCGAGGCGGCCAGGGCGGGATGCCAGCCGTACCGGCGCAGGAAGCGGGTCACGGGCCAGGTCAGCGTGGTGAGGAGCAGGGCGATCACGAGCGGCCAGATGACGGACCACATCCGGCCCAGGATCCAAACGGTCACCGCGGTCATCAGCACAACGAGCAGCATCTCCAGGGAGATGCGCGCCGACGTGCGCAGCGCGGAGCGCGTCTTCGTAGCATTCAGCGTGGCAGGCACAAGGACACCCTAGACATAGTCCGGCGAAACCGACTCAAACCGACGCAGATGAGTGTCGTCGCCCCCAATGATCACCGACCCCTGAGCTCCCGGCCGGCCCCTGATCCGTCGCGGCTGTGATTGGAACAGCCGGTGCTGGACGAGGCTGCTGTAGAGGCACTATCGATCAGGAAAGTAGCCTTTGACAAAGGTAGCGGTGTGACTCAGGTCGGCAGGGATGCGAGCCGGCCGGTCAGGAGCTGGTCGACCTCATGGGCGCGTTCTTGCTGGATCCAGTGGCCGCAACCGTCGAGGAGGTGAGAGGAGGCGAGTCCGGGCAGAGTGACGGGGTAGGCGTCGATCGCGTCGGTCAGCCAGGTGGTGGAGGCATCCAGGTGGTGGAGGCATCCAGGTGGTGGAGGCATCCAGGGCGCCGCCGATGAACACCGACTTGATCCGGCAATTACGACGGGCTCTCAGCCAACGTTGCGCTCCGCTCGCACCACCATCTCCCCCACCAGCCTGGTTCTCCACCCAACCCCGGCCAAGCCCGATACGCGCCCTCCCATCGTTAACGTTGCGCTCCGCTCGCACCACCATCTCCCCCACCAGCCTGGTTCTCCACCCAACCCCGGCCAAGCCCGATACGCGCCCTCCCATCGCTCACGCCACTCCTCCCCGCCACCTTGGCCATCTTGACCGGCGCCGAAACGGCGAGAGGTGGTACGGCGGTGTCGGCGCCGCTGTACGGCGGGTGGCTCGGGGTCGGTTGTCGAAATGCTCTAGGGGACTCTCAGTCGGTCCTTGCGGTGGCGCGGTAAGCCCAGGGGTAAGCCCAGGGCCCAGGCCGAGGCGGCTGCCAGGGCCGCTGCGGACAGGTTCACCGCTCGCGCCAGCCGTACAGATCTGGAAATGTCGCCCCCCCTTGGCCGAGGGCCGTCACCGAGTTCGGGACGGTGTTCCACCCGCCCGCCGTAGTCATTGCGGCCCCCGAGCCGCACCCCCAGCGCCCCCGCGAACGCCGCCTCGCACCGACCGGAGTTGGGGCTCGGGTGCCGATGCCCGTCCCTGCGGAGTACGGCCGCCGCATTGCGGGACGAGCCACCGACCAGCGGGGCGAGCGCGCAGGCCAGCACCCCGGTGAGCCGGGCCGGGAGGTAGTTCGCCACATCGTCCAGCCGCGCGGCGGCCCAGCCGAACACTTCATACCGCTCCGAACGGTGGCCGACCATCGCGTCCAGCGTGTTAACCGCCCGGTAGGCCAGCAGGCCCGGCACACCCGCCACCGCGCCCCAGACCAGCGGGGCCACCACGGCATCCGACGTGTTCTCCGCGATCGACTCCACGGTCGCCCTGGCAAGCTCACCCTCGGAAAGCGCGGACGGGTCACGTCCGCACAGGTGCGGCAACCGCGCACGAGCGGCGGCGACATCACCTGATTCCAGAGCGTTCGCCATGAACGCGCCCTCACGCCCCAGCGTCGTACCACCGAGCACCGCCCAGGTCGCCACCGCGGTGACGACCACACGCGCCGACGGGCTCCGCCGGGTCAGCCGCTCGGCCGCGATACCGAAGGCCGCAGCGGAGCCGACACACAGTCCTACGTGGACCACGCCTCTGGCCCGCGCCTGCCCGTACAGGCGGCGCTCCACGGCGGCGGCGGCACGCCCGAACAACGCCACCGGATGAACACGACTCTGCGGATCGGCGAACACGGCATCAAGGGCAACCCCGGCGACCAACCCTAAGGCGCGCCCACTTCTCCACCTCACAACCCCGTCGACCCGGCCGCTCCTCGCCTTCACAACTCCAACGGCCCAGCGGTTCTCCACCCTCACAGCCCCAACCGCCCGGCCGCTGTTCACCCTCACCACCCCAACCACCGACTCACAACCCTGGTCGCCCGGGCACTCCCGCCCTCACAGCCCCGCCCGCCCGGGCATACCGCCCTCGATCGCGCCACGTTGGACCGTGGACCTTGCCGTGGCTCGTTGCCCGCCAGTGATGATGCGCTCGGTGACAGTGATCTTTTCGGACTTTCTGGCGTAAATTACAGGAACGTCGAAGTGCTGATGCTAGTGAAGGTGGGACTGAAGCTCGTCCCAGTGGGCGTCCAGCCAGTCGGCCGCTCTCCGGATACGCTCGCCCGCGCCGCCTTCCCACATGCGGGCCCAGCCGCCGCCGTCCGTCATCGCCCGGGATCGCATCGCGACGTACGAGCGGTCGAACCTCAGCCTGCTCAGCTCCAGAAGCCGTCGGCGGTCGCGCGCCGGCAGGCCGTACGCGTCGCTGAACAGCCTGAGCCGCTCACCGACATCGAGACAGCGCTGCAGCGGGTCACGATCGATCGGGTCGGCGATCGGCGCCCAGTGCCGCAGGGCCGTCACGACATCGAACAGGCGGGTAGTCGGCCGGGCCATGTCGAAGTCGATAAGCGCCCACGGCCGCTTTCCCCGAAATATGACGTTTCGTGGGGTGATATCGCAGTGCCCGACCAACTCCGGCGCGGCATCATCCGCCGATCCGTCCTCCCACACGGCATCCGGCGCCGGCACGAAGCCCTCCACGGCGTCGTGGAACCGGCGCACCAGCACGGCGAGGTCGACAAGCGCCTCATCGCTCACCGCGTGCGCATGAAGCGGAAGGGTCGCCGCCTGTCCGGGTACATAGGTGAGGATCTGCCGCCCCCGGTCGTCGACTCCGAGAACCCGTGGCGCTCCCTCGAACCCGACGGCCTCAAGATGGGCGAGCAGGGCGTGCACGGCTGGACTCGACGGCCGCATCGGACGCCGGACGGTGTCGCCCACCCGGACGACTCCATCGGTCACATCACCGCCATCCAAGGCGATTTCGGGAAAAGCCGTGCCGACGAACATGGCGCAATAGCTTAGTACCACCCCGACCACCAGGTGAGACTTCCTTCAAACTCTGGGGCTCCCCTATGAAGCCGTCGTCGGATTCCAGGGCTCCCCTTGCGAAGTCGATGCCCAGAAGGAATGGACATCCATCTTCGACACGTTCTCCGGCATGGCCCCTCACACCATTCAGGAGTCTTCGGACCCCAGGCCACTCCACTCTTGGAGCGGCCCCACTTATAGGACCTCCGGACTCACGGGGCGGCCACACTCATTGGACGGCCGAATTCACATGACGACCACACTCGTAGAACAGCCACACTCGCGGGACGACCACACTCAAAGGACGACCGGAGTCATAGGACGGCCGGATTCATAACCTGGGGGTTCCTACGGCAATCTACAGCAGAGTACTTTCTCGGATATGAAATCGGCATAACACGTCAGAAACGCTATGCCGACTACCTAGACCCTTAAACCGATGCGTTGAATAGGATCGGCACTATTTAAGCGGCGACGCGCATGTAAGCCCGCCCCGACTGGGCAACCGGACACATGATCCGAGATTCAACCAACCCTAGTCCTAAATCTTCCGCCAGCCCGCGTTCACCCTCGATGAGGTCACTACCACTCAACGACCGCGAGCACCCCGTTGCAGGCGCCATAACCGTACATCATCCCTTCAGTTTAACGGTCTGATCACGAACGATGCATTCAGGTCGACGCGGCAACACACATTGCCCTGATATATACGTTACGCCTGGAACTACTCCACCATTCACCCCACATAAGGGCATACCCGGACAATGCACATCCCACCTGGACCCCCATCTCATCGCTCTCCAGGCGTCCTCATGCCCAACAACCGACGCCCCAGCCCACCCCACGACCGGCAACTGGACCCGGCAGGCGAAACCCGCAACCGGCACCCCCACCGTGCAAGCGACACCCACGAACGGCAACCCCCCGGTCCGGCGTGCCACACGCACCACCGGCAACCCGGCTCGGCATGTGGCACGCACAACCCACGGCTCCATCCGACACACGCCGGTCATGCCCGACGGGCCACGGCCGAGCCGGTCCGGATCGTCCGAGAGCAGGTCAGTTCATGACGATGATCATCCGCTACGGCCGACTTCCCGAGGGCACAGAGGTCCAGATGCGGACGGTGGAGCGCAGGACACTCATCGTCGTCAGCGACACTCTGTCCGCCCGGCGGCAGAGAAGTGCCCTCCGAGCTGCTCTACGCGCCGCCAAGACCCGCCGCCCCGGCGAATTCCTGCTGCCGGTGACGGCGCTGGTCGCCCGTGAGCGCGGGAAGCGCTGGTTCCGTGGTCATCCCCGGACCGCTCTGACCGCCATCGCCGCCATCTCGGTGGCCGCCACCGCGACGGTCTTCGCTGTCGCCAACGGTCCTACCGGCCTCACCCTTACCTACCGGAAGCCGTCTCCGTCCGTCGTCACAGCCCCGGCCCCGACGCCCTCGGCGCACTCGACCTTAACGCCTGACCGCCCCTCCCCCACTCAGCCTCACGCGACAGCCTCCGTACGACCGGTCATCGACCCAGGCGACCCTTCCCCTCCCACGGGAACCCGGCCGCCCAGCCCTCGCACCTCCCCTCCGGTCCCCCGGCCATCGGCGAGCAGCAGTGACAGTCCGCGTCCCACCGACCCGGAACCGACCGCCCGTCCGTCAATGAGCCCCACCCTCCGAAGCTCACCTCCCGAACGCCGGGACTCCCCCTCCGCGGCGCCATCCAGGCCGGCACCGCCGGGTCCCACCACGACCTCGAACCCGAAGACGGTACGCCAACCCACCCCACAATCGAAGTCTTGTGACGGCATCCAGATCCGGGTCGAACTCAACCCGCTGGCCGACGTGGACACCTGCCTGCTCGGCTGACAGTGAGGATCCCAATCACCTTCTTGGGCATCGCAATCGAAGCCGAAGGCATCCGCTCGTTAGCCGGAGATCTTCAGATCCGGAAAGTGGGGCCAGGAGTAACCCTGAAATCAGGTGGGAATGTCGATGAGTGGGCGCGCCACGTTAGCCAGGCCTGGGCAGCCGGTCGGCGTTTTGACCGGCTGCGTCGCACGACACTCTTCATCCCAGCAACGTCGCGGCCTTCTCATCCCAGGAAAGTCACGGTTGTCTCATCCCAGGAACGTCGCGGTTGTCGCCACGAATCGCTCGGCGTCGTCGAGCCACGGAAAGTGGCCCGCCCCTGGTTGGACCACAAACTCAGCATTCGGGAACAGCTCGGCGAATTCGGCCACGACGCTCGGCATCGAATTCAGGTCCACCTCTCCGGCAAGCAGCAGCACCGGCGCGTTGAATGCGGCGAGAGCCGCGCGGGTGGCGTCCGGATCGTAGGCGCCCTCAGCGCCGAAGGCGGCCGCGGCCTCGTTGTTCCGATGGGCGTCACCGGCCGCCTGGTGGGCTTGTGCCGCCGCATCCCATCGGCCGTAGAAGAAGGGGTCGATGGCCTTCCAACTGTCGGCGGTGGCGTTTCCGGCCACGATTGCTTCAAGAGCTGCGAAGGCCGCGTCGAACCAGAGTTCGTCCTTGCGGAGCCGCGCGATTTCAAGCCGGGCTTCTCCAGTGGGCACGATGCCGACGGCGAAGGTGCTGGGAGTGATCAGCATGAGTTTGCTGACGCGGTCGGGGTAACGAGCCGTGTAGAGGACCCCGAGGTTGGCGCCGGCGGAGTGCGCAAGGAGGTCCATACGGTCAAGACCGAGGTGGACGCGCAAGGCTTCGATGTCGTCGACGAGGCGGTCGCAGCGGTAGGAGTCGGCATCCTCCGGTATCGCGGACTGTCCGGTGCCGCGAGGGTCCACCATGATCAACTGTCGATGCGCCGACAACCCTCCGAGTTCACCGAGGTAAGCAGAGTCCTGCATCGGCCCACCCGGCAGACACACCACCGGGACGCCCTCGCCGATCTCGTGGTAAGCGAGGTCGATCCCATCGGGCGCGGAGAAGGTAGGCATGCCGAAGACCCTGCCAGCGGCATCCCGACCAAGGCAATCGGTTATCTTGAACGGCTTCTCAGCGCTCGCTGTGCGGGGTGTGACCAGCGGTATAGCGAACTAGCCGACGCCCCGAGAGTCCACCATGATCAACTTCCTGATGTGCCCACCGACTTGACCGAGGTAGGCGGAGTCCCGCGTCGGCCCACCCGGTAGGCACACCACCGGGATGCCCTCACCGATCCCGTGGTAGACGAGGTCGGTCCCATCGGGTGCGGAGCGCGTGCTCGGGTTAGGCCGACGGTAGCGACACAGGTGGCCGCAGCCGCACCATCGACGAGTTCCTCGCGGCTGGTCATCCCAGTTCTTGTCGCTGGTCATCGGCCCCGCCGCTCCGCAGGCCTTAGAATCCGGGGAACGACGTACCCACGGGCGCGCCGCCCCGACCGGTGCGCGGACGCTCCCCAGATCATGCACAATTATCCGAGAGCGCCCTTAGCTCAGCTGGACAGAGCATCGGACTTCTAATCCGACGGTCGCAGGTTCGAATCCTGCAGGGCGCGCCCTCCAGACCAGGTCACCTGCCCTCTGACCTGGTCTTTTACGTTGATCGGCCTGTGACGCCGCCCGCAGCCGGATGCCACCAAAAGCAGCCCTCAGCGGGTGCCCACGGGATATACGCGGGATAGAACCAGGGGCGTTTGCCCAGGTCAGATGCCCCAAAACGAAGGGCAACGGGATAACCGTGACCCTCCGACGGTAGATCGTCTTCACGCCGTCAGCGCCTCGGCTATGCGCTGGTTCGCGATCTCCCGCTGCCCGTCGACGCACTTGGCGTACACACGGAGCAGCACATCCACACTGTGCCCAGCCCGTTCGGCCACGTCCGGCGCGGGCACCCCGGAGTTGAGCCACAGCGAGCGTCAGCGGAGGCTTGCAGCGTTCCGCTTGCCCATGCCTTCTTCCAAAACTCCGCGAGTCCGGGTCCTCCGGGTGGGGTCGATGTGACGATAAACCGTTTTACGTGACAGGCCGAAGCTCTTCACACTTGCGGGCATGACCGTCGATGAACTGATCGCTGCCGTGCATTCGTGGGATGACAAAGCACTCGGCACGCTGCTGTCCCGCGGCGCGGATCCGAACCAGGTCGACAGAAACGGGCGAACGCCCCTGTCCGTGGCCGCTGAGCAGGGAGCGGTGGAGATCGTGCAGGCGCTGCTTGCCCATGACGCCGACCCTAGCGTTCCCGACACCGATGGACAGACGCCCTATCACATCGCGTCGAGGCTGGCCTCAACCAACATCGAAGCCGAGCTGGAGGGCAGAGCAAAGAGACAGGCGCAAGGGCGACCCGGAACCGGAGCCATCGTGATCACGCGTGAGGAGCTCTACGGTGGCACCGAACTCGTACGCGCCGTACTGGACACCGACGACGGGCCGGTGGAACTGGCCATGGAGACCGGTCACGCGGCGATCACCAGATTGCTTGAACCGCGTCTTGGGATCCGCCTCCCCTTCGCAGAGCTGACCCAGCTCGCCCTCGCGCACGATGATCCCGATGACGCGGAGCGGTGGGCCATCATCTATGTGCTGCACCTGCGGGGAGACACCGAGACGTTCCAGGGAGCCGCAGAGTTGTGTGCCAGCACGCAGCCGTCCGAGCGGCTCCTGGGCGCGAACATCCTCGCACAACTAGGCGTCGCAAGTGGCAGACCAGGCAGTCCATTCCTGGAGCAGAGCCTGCCGATCCTGCGGCGGATGGCCGAGCAGGAAAGCGATCCCACCCTACTCTACGGAGTGATCTTCGCGCTCGGCCATCATGCGGACGAGCGGGCTTTCCCCGAAGTCGTCCGCCTGGCCGGCCACGACAGCGAGGTGATCCGCGATGCTGTCGCGCACGCTTTGCCCAAGGTGCTGCCGGAAGGCCATACCGAAGGGCTATCGGCGCTCATCAGGCTGACCCAGGACACCGACGATGAGGTCCGAGACTGGGCGACGGCCGGTCTGGCGGGGCTCCAAGACGACAACACGGTTATTCGCGAGGCGCTGTACGCACGTCTCGACGACCCGTGCCTGATAATCGCCGTGGAGGGCGCGCGCGGTTTGGCACTGCGCGGCGACCGCCGAGGGTTGGACGGAGTCCGCCGATATCTCGCCGAACCCCATGATGACGAAGACTGGTACATGCGCGGCCTCGTCCTGGAGACGGCCGAGGGACTCGGCGACACGCAGCTACTCCAGCATCTGAATGCATGATGGTGCGGCCCGTGGCCGGCGCCGTCGCGAGATATACGCGGGACGGCACCGGCGGCCGGCCATGTGCCGGAAGGGTTGCGGTGCAGGTCACACGGGCAATAGGCCTGGTGGTCGGCGTCGATTCTGACCGGAAAATGATCCACCTCAGCTGGGCAGGCGGCAGCGAACCCCAGCTGGCGGTTGCGGGCTGGAGCTGGTCAGGGCCGGTGTTGGTCAGGGCCGGTGTTGGTCAGGCGGCCTGGGTGAGGGTGACGGTGAAGCCGAGCGCTTCCAGTTGCCGGATGTGGTTGCGGGCCTTCTTCCCGAGCTCGGCGACCGCGTTGAACGTGGCGTCAACGTCCCACACCTTGCTGAGCCGCCGGCCCGGCCTGGACTCGTACGGCACGCGCATGCACACCTTGCCGGAGTCCTTGGCCACATCGATCGCGCCGACCCGCTGGAAGATCTGCTCGTGTTCTTCATCGGGGATTTCATGACGCTCTCGCATCGCCACGCGAACCGTCCTCCATCACCTGTCGGGGGATAGGTGGAGGGATGCCCGGGGGCCTCGGTCGGGAACCGAAATTCTCGGTGATCCGCCTGTTCGCCATCTCCCAGCGCCCGTCGACGCACTTGGCATGGACCCGGAGCAACACGTCCAGGCCGCGCCGAGCCCTGCCCTGAAGCCAACCCGCAGGTGGGTCTCATGAACGCAGCTCCATCAAGGGAGGCAGGGGACGCCGCGCGTCGGAGGCGTCAAGCAGTGCCATCGCCTCCAATTCGTAACTCTCCAGATCGTCGAACCAGGAGGGATAGTCCCCTCGGCGGGTGAAGAACCTGACAGTCGTGCCGTGCAGCAGGAAGTCGTCTGCAACGCCGGTGCCTACAACCGCCGCCAACGTCCCGAACTCCGGCAACTGCCTCGCCTCATTCAGCGCGACCCAGGCGAACACCAGCGCACGGCCGGCGATGGCACGGAGGTAGACGTCGCGTGTGGGGTCGAGGTCCTCTCCGAGCACCCAGATGTCGTTGACGTGGTATTCGGTGGCGAAGTACTGCTCCCCTGGCGGCGGCGCGTCAACGACAGAATCGCAAAGGGCTGCGAGCAGCAGCGATCCCCCTGACCGGTAGCCCCATCCGGCGTCCACTATCTCCTGAAGAGCTTCCGGGAGCGGGCGCGCCCAGGTTTCCTCCGGCGCTTGCGCCAGCAGGACCTGCATCCGGGAATTGACGATCACAGTGTTGCTCCCACCTTGCGTGATGAAGGCGCTAAGGGATGACCGCGCCTTTGAACGATAGATCGTCTTCACGCCAACAGCGCCTCGGCTATCCGCTGTTGACGATCTCCCGCCCCGTCGGTGCACGTGACGTAGACGCGGAGCAACACGTCCACGCTGTCATGCAGCTCACCGGTTGGCGGGGTCAAGGCGAAGACCTCCATCAGTCGGTATGAGGTACCCCATCCAGCGCTCTTCCGGCGTTGCGCCATCGAGTTGGCGTGTTTCAAAGTTGCCATCCGTCTCGAAGCCGATCAAGCCGCGTCGAAACTGGACCTCGTTGAAGATGCTTGTGCCGATGGAGGCCAGCCAGTCGTCCAGGGAGCGCCGCCAAGTCAACGAGGCGACTCCGCTGTTCTCACTGAAAGGAAACCCGCCAATTCGCTTGTCAACGCGCGTCAATGCGCCCATGGGAAGGTAGAAGTCGAGCCAGTCTGGGCCCTCATCGTCACGGGAGGCCAAGCATCCGCACACCACTCGGTGACCGGTTGGAAGCGTGACCGTGCCCCGCAGATGACCGAACTCGGCCAGTGATGAAACGGTACAGGGCACCTCGTCCTGCTCGTTAGGCTCAAGATCATTTCGACCGTAGCAGCCCTCAATGGCGGCAACTCGCCAGAGGGCCGACAGCGCTACTTGGAGACGTTCATCACTGGTGTCACCGATCTCAATGGCCAATTCGTAGAACCCGCCGATCCAGTTCTCACTCTCGGTAAATCGCGTTGGGTCGCGCATGTAAGGCTCCAGAGGAGGTGGACGCCGAAGCGCCTCTGCTCATCGCGGTGCCTACCTGGACTGAGATCACGTTGTAGGCAATCCTTCGGTAATGGTGACAGACCTGCACGAGGATGCGACCGAGGCGCCGGGAAGGCCGGCGATTAGAGCACCGGGATGGTTCATCCTCCCCGCAGCCGCTGTGGCCGCGCTGATCAGCTTCTATCTGACCAGCGTGCCGTACATATACATGGAGGCCTTGGTGTTCATGTTCTTCGCATGGACCTTTATGGGCCTCATTTGGATCATCCGTCTGGCCGCCGCTCTATGGATCAATCGCCGGCGGCCCGGAACATCCCGGTCGTGGCTGACAGCGACTCGCTGGCTGCTGGTGCCGTTGATCTTCGTCGGATCCGTCCTCGCGATCAAGGCGGACGCCCCCTTCCAGGTGCGGTTCCGACTGTCACAGTCGAGCCTGGAACACTACGCAGCGAAGCTGGCACAGAGCGGTCGCAGCCTCGGATGCCAGTGGGTGGGGCTGTATTACGTCTGCGGGGATTATCCCTATGAAGGTGTCATCGTCTCATCGGGAACCGAGGCCATCACCGGCGGCGCACAGATCATGGTCGAGGACTGGCCGATCATGATATCGAGAGGCTTCCTCTGGCTGCCTGATGGTCGCCAGCCACCCGAGGACGCGTACTGCGAAGACTACGGACACCTGGTTGGTCCGTGGTGGCGTTGTCGGTCCTGGGATGGCTGGTGATCATGCACAGGAGATCGTCTATGCCGTCAATGCTCTGGCTATCCGTTGGTTCGCGACCTCACGCTGGCCGTCGATGCACTTGCCGTAGACCCGCAGCAGGACATCCACGCTGTGCCCCGCCCGTTCGGCTACGTCCGGTGCTGGGACGCCGGAGTTGAGCCAGAGCGATACCGTCGCGTGGCGCAGGTCGTACGGCCTGCCGACCAGAGGCGACGCAACTTGATCAGGAGTCAATGCGTATGTCCGCGCCTCCTTCCAGACCTTGGCGTACGCCGTCGTGGACAAGACGCCACCGGTCGCGGTCCGGAAGAGCCGCCCGTCAGCCGCGGTGCCATGCTGCTCGATGTGCCCACGTAGGAATCTTCACCAGCTCAGGCGGGATCGGCACGTCCCGGATGGCCTTGCGCCGACGCTGCTTGAGCCCTCGAACATCATGAGTGCCCCCCGAGTCGGAGAACCGCCGCCCGCTCTCCGGCCGCGTCTCCTCCAAGGTCAGCAGGCCCCAGCCAGTTGCCGGAAGATGACAGTCCTTCTCCCGGAGCCCTGCCGCCTCGGCGGGCCGAAGGCCGGCGAAGTACATGCAGGCGAACATGCCCGCCAACATCGCCCCGCGGGAGCGGCCCACGTACGTCACGGCGACGAGGAGTTCCCGAGCCTGCGCCGGGTTGACCACCACCCGCCGGTCGACCTCCCCCGAGACCTTGGCGGGCTTCCAGTTCACCCGGTCCAGCGGATTTGCCGAAAGATCCCCCAGCTCGACGGCGTACTCCAGCGCGTGATGGAACACCGCCCTCTTGCGCCGGAAGGTCGAGTCGGCCGCCCGTTGGCCATCGAGGGTGACCGACAACGCCTCCAACACCGCCCGCACGTTCTTGGCCTCCTCCAGTTCCACGATGGGCACCGAAGCCGCTGTGAGCCAGCGCAGCGCCGCGGCCTGCTCAGCATCGAGACTCCCCCGCCGGCCGTCGGGCAGGAAGACATGCCCGCGAAGAACCGACCGCAAGACCTGGACATCCGGCTTACCCGGCCGATCACGCAGCAGAGCGAGCGTGACGCCGGTCATCGTGTCCGTGATGCCCTCGCGCGACTGGGCCGCCGAGTGCGGCCACTTGGCCAGCACGTACGCCTGAGCGAACTGGAGCCACGTCCGCGCGGCCTTGGCCTTGACCAACGACAGGGGCAGGCCGCTCTCCACGTCGAAGGCCTCGCCAGCCTTCGCCGCCTGCCGCATGTCCGACAGGAAGCTCTCGGCCAAGGCCTTGGGGCGGAGAGTCTTGGACTTCTCCCGGCCGCCGACCTTCCAACGCACCTCGTACGACGTCGTCTTGCTGGACTTGTTGCGGCGGACGTCATAGCTGGTAGTCACGCGGCCCTGCCGTTCCGGGGGTCGGTCTCCGTACCGGTTCCAGCGGCCCCACCTCATGTCAGCCCTCGTGGGCCGCGAATCCAGGGCGCAGACGCCGCTTGGCGTACAGGCGCTCGCACTCAGCCAAGGAGCGTGCCCCGGCGTGGGCGAGCTCACGGGCCAGGGCGATGTCGCGTTCGGTGACCGGGCCGCCTCCGGTGCTGGAGATGAGTACCTGTCCGTCGGCGCTGGAGGTGTCCAGGCAGGCCCGTACCTGGTCGACGCAGAACACCGAGACCGCCAGGACCGGCGTGTAGAAGGACACGTCCAGACAGGTGATCCCGCCATCGATCGCGGCCCGCAGGTGGGTGTACGGCTCGTGCTCGCTCACGCGGCCACCCCGCGTCCGTTCGGCAGGCCGTGGAAGCAGCGCTCCACCGAGGTGGCGAACTGATGGACCTGGTGGGCGAACTGGCGGGCGAACTCCAGGTCGGTGGCGGTGACCTCGTCGCCGGTCGAGGTGGTGACCAGGACCGACAAGGCGCCGAAGTTCAGGGCCAGGACGGGAGTGCGGGCCGGGTAGGGATGGTTGGTCGCTCGGGCACCGTTCCCCGTGTTGAGGGTGATGGTGCTGATGCGATGTGTTCTGCGGCGTGCCATCAGGCAGTTCTCTTTCCGGAGACAGCGGTGTGCTTGGGGGAGAGAGAACCTGCGGCGGTGGATCCGCTGGCACGGGGAGCGTGCATGTCCCGCCTTGATGGAGTAGGTGAGCCGTCCGTTGCCGTTGACGTACGGGGTGACCGCGAGGTGGTCGAACTCCACCGGGATGAAGGCCAAGCCCGGCATTGGAGCCGGGGGCACCGGCTGAACCGGAGCCAAGATCTTGACCTTGACCGTCTTCTCGCGCGCGTCCGGGTCGCAGTCGATCACGGTGACCTGGCCAGACCAACTCGCCGGCGGTCTTGTCGCGGGCGTAGACCGGTTTGGTGGCGGTGGAGGCCTCGAAGTCCTTGACCTGGTCGACCTCCCCCACCATGTAGCAGCCGTGCGGGAACACATCCTCGAAGCTGATCGGGATGGCACCTCGAATACCCCATCACTTATCTCCTGTTGACCCCTCTAGACAGCTACAACGAGACGCCGAGAGGAACTGTCTAGGGGGCTATACAGAAGAAGATAAGCAAGGCACGGTGCGGTTGCCTAGGGGGATAGACACAAAGAGTTGCGTGTCGCTCACTCGGCGTCTTCGCTGACCGTCACATATACGGCGGTAGCGTCATCAAACGTCTTGCCACGAGGCCAGTGACAGCCATCCGGGTCAGAGCGTTCGGCTTGTCGTACGCGGCGGATCAGTTCAGCAGGGCCATCGGCTTCGAGAAGATCGACAGCTTGCCGCCAGGTGGCCAGGCCGAATCGGTCGACCAGACGGGATGCCCCGTCGCTGAGCAACGCGGCTGCACGGACCTGGTCAGCCCGGAGGGCGCCGGTCTCGGCCTGTCCTGCGACGAGAGGATCCACCGAGGCCACCCAGAAGCCGCCGTCACGGTTGCGGTGCTGCCGCATCGCCTCGACGTACTCACGGTGCGCTTTCAAGTGTTCCGGACTGCCACCGGGAAGGGCGTCCATGCGGCTGCGGTAACGCGAGCCGACCTGTGCCTCGCGGTCATCGCAGACTACCATTGGCTCAGCCGAATCGGCGACGTCCAAGATGAGGACTGAGTCCGCGAGCACCAGCCACTGCAGCATGTCGCCGGTACGGCGGAGCATGACCACGGTGGCCGAGGGTGAGCCGGCATGGGCAAGATCGCAGGCGAAGTCATGCATGGACGTCACGGCCTTGATGCCCTCTGCGAGGATCTCGGCCAGGGTGCCGGTACTTTGCGTCATCGAAGCCAGCAGTGTCGAACCGAGCATGCGCGAATACCAGGCCACACCGTGGGAGCAGCCGGACTCTGAACCGGCAGGCGTACCCGCGCCGTCCAGCAGCACCACCGCATCGGGCGTCGCAGCGACGAAGTCCTCATTCGGCCGGTCCAGGCTGACAGGCTGGGTGGCGAAGGTGACGCGCACCCTAATGCCCCTCGTGCTGGTAGAGCGGGCTGGCCAGTTCCGCCTTCACCGGTTCCCCGGTCGCCGGGTCGTACTCCACACCCACCACCGTGGAGAACCGGTCTTCGCCGACCTGGCCCCACAGCGTGTTGATCTCCGAGACGATCAAGCTGACGACACCGAGGGTGCCTTGCGGATGGATACCGGTGAACACCAGCACGTTGCCCTTCCCATCCGGCCGGGCCAGCCGGCCGAGGTAGGCGTAATCCACGTGGGTGGCCGGGTCGCTGTCCTCCCCAGACCGGTACGTCGTACCGGTACGGCTGTCATGGATCGTCCACGGCCCATCGTCGGCCTTGACCCACTCCAGCACCGGATCGTACTCATACATCTGCGCCATCACCGGCGAAAGCCTCGGACCGCAGATCACAATCAGGTTGGGCCGGTTTATATCGATGTCCCCGCCAAGGGGGACGTGCTCCAACTCCACCGACAGCCCGAAGCCGCGTGCCAGATCCTCCAGCCGCTTGCCCGCGGTGACATCTTCCATCGCCACGACCGGACGCGCCTTGATCGCGTCCTGTTTGAGCGGGGTGGCAATCGTGAGCGTGCCCGTGCCGAGGAACGCGCCTTCCGGGGCCGGGCCGGTGTGCCGGATTTGGTGAATCCTTCCCCGGGTCAGGCCGGCGGCCTCGGCGATCTGGGCGTACGACATGCCTTGGGCGTGCAGGTCCTGGATCACCCTGCGCCGCAGTCGCGCGAGTTCGGCCACTTCCTGTTGGGCGGCGTTGAGCCGCTCGGTGGCCGCGCGCAGCAGGACGAACGGGTCCTCGATCGCGGCGATACGCTCAAGCTCGCTGGATGGCACGGCCGGTTCCTCTCGGTGATGCTCCACCGAGTCTAGGCCCCTAGACGCTTTGTCGTCTATTCCCCTAGACAGTACGCGTTTGAGCTGTTCACCGGTTTGAAGACTTACCGCCCTTATGTTCCACCTGCGATTGGGCACTCCCCGCGGACTCACTGTAGACCTCGTCCACTAGGTCGCACGTCAGCACGTTCACAGCGCGAGGACCTGAGCGACGCCCACCTGGCGCATACCACCGAGCACAGGACAGACCACGGCACGACGAGAGGGCCGAATGCCGGCCACGCCAGGTTGCAGAGCAGAGCACAACCACCACAGGCCCGCGCAGCAACCCGAACACGCACGGAAGCCCCGGACGTGAGCGAAGCCAGAGCGTTGGGCACCGATCTACAGGCAGAACCCCAAGTGTCGGGCAGCCGATCACGCACGCGTAGCCTCAGAGCCCGGCAGAGGCGTGGCGGGGGCATTCTTGCCAGCGTTGACCAGTAGCAGCGCCCATACGGTGCGGCATCGTTCGTCGCCGCGGATGCCGTAGGTGTCAGCCAAGGCGCCGACGATCATCAAACCGCGGCCGCCCTCCTCGTCGTCCTCCGGCGAGAAGATGCTCGGGCCGTGCGCCGCACCGGCGTCCACGACGCCCAGCCACACCCGATCGTGCTGAGCGTGGATCAGCACCTGGAACTGGCCGCCGAACCTGCCGCTGGCGGTGTGACGGACGGCGTTGGCGGCCAGCTCGCTGACGATGAGCTCGGCTGACTCCACGATCGGCCAGCCTGCGAGGAAAGACGTGACGAACCGGCGGGCTTCCCTGACCGAAGGGGGAGTGCCGAGGAAGGACCGAGACATGCGCCATGCGCTCATGGTTACGCTCCAACGTCTAGGGGGCTATACACCCACCTCACGAGCGTATGACCTGCACTTGGTCATCCTCCAGGAATTCGACGCATAAATGCGTCACTTCTCAAGCTGGGCTGCCAACTTCCGAAAGTCCGCCCTGATTTCACCCAGGTAGTCCCTCAGGACATCGCCGTACACCGCCGCAGCCGCGAACGCCTCGAAAGCTTCCTCATGCGCGCCAATCTCACTCGGCTCGGTCAACGTGAGATCACCCGTCAGGCTCTCCACCACGCTCACCGATCCATCCAAGATCGTGAACCCATGCAGCGGAAACGCCGACGCCTCCGTCTTCCACGGCACCACGCCCAGCCGGACATGCGGCAGCGTCGACATCTGCACCAACCGGTCAAGCTGCGCCAGCATCAACGAAGGCGACCCCGGCCACGTCCGCACCGCGCCCTCCGTCAGCACGAACGCGAACTTCCGGCCCTCCTCAAACAGCACCGCCTGCGCCTCAACGCGCACGGCGGCCGCCCTGGCAGCGTCATCCTCATCCACATCCCGACCGACCGCCAACGCCAACCGCGCATACTCGGCCGTCTGCAACAACGCCGGGATCATCGCCGAGGAGAACACCGCCATCCACTGAGCCGAACGAACCCGGGCAGCATTCGCCGCCTCCCGGCCGGCCAGCCCACCGCGCAGCCGCGACACCTCATCCCGCAACCGCACCAGCAGCTCGTCCAACTCGCCGCGGTCCCGCTCGCCAAGCCCCAGAGCAGCCGAAACCCGCTCAACAGTCTCCGGAGTAGGAAGTAGCTGCCCCGTCTCTATCCGCGAGATCGTCGGCTGCCCCACCTGCGCCCGCTGCGCCAACTCCTTACCCGTCAGCCCAGCTTCCCGACGCAGCCGCCGAAACAGCTCCCCCAACCCCCGCAACCGATCCCGCCGCTCCTCCACACCGAGCGTTCTACCATGCTGAGCCACTTCAACATCCTCGATCAGTGGTCCACGCCGAGGACCGTGCGGGTCGTGCTCCACGCCCATTACATCTCGCTTTGCGCGAGGCGTGGATGCGAAGTGCCCGGCTGCGCAAGCGGCTACCGACCGCTGTCATGCAGTCCGGCCCATATCGGGCGAATTAATGGACAAAACCATACTAAACGGATGATATCGCCATCAGGGTTAGGATTTGATGCAATAGCCGCTCCTATCATTCCCTCATGGCACTTTCCGATCTCCGTCGTGAGATGGTTCTGTCCGCCATCGAGGAGCACGACAAGCTGGGAAGGGACGCCTTTCTCAAGGTCTACGGATACGGCCCGGCACGCGACTACTTCCTCCTATACGACGGGAAGCGGTACGACTCCAAGGCCATCGCCGGCGTGGCACATCGCGAAGTGGACGGCCGGCCGCTGCGAGCCAAGGACTTCTCCGGCGGCAACGACACCGTCGCACGCGCGCTGAGTAACCTCGGCTTCGAGGTCACCCGTCCAAGCGACATCATCGACGGACATTCCCCGGAGAACCTGCTCCAGAAGATCCTCACACTCAAAACCGCCGCATCGGCTACGCCTGGCGCGCGGAAGCGGCACCAGCCTTTGACCCTTCTCTGGGCCCTTGGCAGAGCGGCCCGGGGCTACGATCGCGTGGTGTCGTGGGTAGATGCCGCTCCCGCACTCGAATCGCTCCTGCAGGAGTTCGGCCATCCCGGCGATGGCCTGCATGCCGAGTTTCCCGTACTCCGTCTGTATCACCACGGGCTCTGGGACCTCCCTGGCCATGACGACGTTCCAACGGCCAGCGGCAGCGCGGCGCAGAGCTGGATGCGGCGGAACCAGCCGCTCAGCGGTTTACGCTCATGGGTACACGACCTCGTGACCGATCAACCGGCCGTACGCGCGCAGATCGTCCTGCGGCTCCTCGATGGATACTTCCGCGACGTCGACCGCGAGGAGTTACTCGCGGCCACCCTACTTACCCCTGAGCCCAACGCCATTACGCCAGGCCCGGACGAGGCCACACCTCTTCGCGATGGGACACCAACACCAAGCCGCCGCGTGGTCACGATCAACCGCCTGATCCGTGACTCCGCGCTCGCGGAGCAGGTCAAACTCGTCCACAACTATCACTGCCAGATCTGCGGCATCCGTCTCACGACCAGGCGAGGCCCCTACGCCGAAGGCGCCCACATCCGCCCGCTTGGCACGCCTCACAACGGCCCCGACGAACCTGGCAACCTCCTCTGCCTGTGCCCCAACCACCACGTCCTGTTCGACGGCGGAACAATCACAATCAACGACGAGCTGGTAGCCATCGACGTCCCGACCGGCCAGCAGATCACCCAAATCCGCCTCGCCGACGGACACACGCCGGATCCCCGACACCTGGCCTATCATCGGCACATCTCCGAGGACTCTTAGGTCGACAGGTGCAATCAGGTGCAAGTGACCAAGGATGGCTTAGGGTTTGCGTGAACCGGCCGGTTGGTCAGGATCGTTGTCAACGACAGCCCCCTGCTCGGTCCCTGAGTTGACTCTCCTTAACCATCAGCGCGGCGTACAAGCCTGTGTCCCTTAAGGGATCGCCCGCACCGATGGAGCTCTCTCTCCCATCCGTCCTCTGTCCCGATTAGGTGTGGTTGTTCGTATAGCCCTGCTCGTACCTCCGCCTCTGTGAGGCGACGATACTTAGGCACATCAGGGTCATCCGGCGCAAGGAACTCATGCTTGCGGTGAAGGAGCGGACGGTTGGTGGAGCCAGTGTAAGACAAGAATGAAGACTTCAATGTCTGTAGGTCGACGGTGTACGACGAGACCAAACGAGGATGCGGGTCAGTGTCGAATTCGGGGTAATCGAGCCAGCTGACGCCGCGGCCTTGATGACGTAGCTTCGCAACTGTCCACTCGGACGGTCGGCCAGCGGCGATACTGGCGCAATGCTCATACAGGCGGAGCACTATGGGCATCCGGTGGACGGCCCGGCGGTGCACATACAGGGCTGTCGGGGTGAACTTCCCCGCAGCCGACCCAACCATTGCACGGCGAATGTATGCGTCATCGCGCAGTTTAAGCAGAAGCCGGTCTGCACGCTTGCACGCTTCCGTGTAAGACGAGAAGAACGCCCGGATGTCGAGTTGAACCGAAAGGGGGAGACTGCTCGCA
Organism: Sphaerisporangium flaviroseum; assembly: GCF_039537005.1. NCBI lineage: Bacteria > Bacillati > Actinomycetota > Actinomycetes > Streptosporangiales > Streptosporangiaceae > Sphaerisporangium > Sphaerisporangium flaviroseum. Next base: position 132,728 of record NZ_BAAAZR010000020.1, read on the forward strand.
GGACCACGACCGTGGAACAGTTCAAGAGCAAGGAAGAGAAGCGTGTCTAGTGAGGATCGCTTCGCAGCTTCTTCGATCTTTTGTGGATCGGCAGCCTGCTGGGCAAGACGGTTCAGCTCGGCCGGCCGCAAGTGTCCGAGGAGGGCAGTGAGCTGCTGCGGCATTTCCTCTAGGCTAGGAAGGCGGCCGCGTTGCTGGACGTGGTCGACGATGGCGGTAGTGGCAGAAGCGGTATCTTTAGAGGTCAGCCACGTCACATCGGGTGTGACCCGACGGGCGAGGTAACGAAGTCGAGCCTCGTCGTCGCGAAATGCGTAGACGATGCCGGGTGCTGAAGGTAGGCAGTGAACGCCGGTTACCTCCTCGACGTAGTCACGAAGCTCGCCGGCGGCGAATAGGTGTTGGAAAGTGTTGCGACTGGTGAGGATGCCGTCGCCATACTCACGACCTTTGATCTGGTTCCGCTCCCAGCGCAGCCGCGCTGACACCACGAGCGCTGTCTGAGCGATGTCCCAGGCGCGCCGAAGGGTCTGACGTCGTTCAGCCGGATCTTCAATGACATTGACGACGTAGGTGAGGAGCACGATGTCAGCAGGTTTGAGCTGTCCCCCAGGGTGGTGGGCCGGGTCCCATCCAGAGGCGTCAAGGCCAAGTTGTCGCAGCGCCCTTACGTCCGCGCCTCGGCCGCAACCGTAGTCGAGCACTGAAGTTCCCGAGCCCAGCTGCAGATCGGTCACGGCTTGGCGTGCGGGGGCGGAGAGTCTAACGCGGCCGATCGCAGTCCGTTGACGCTCGCTCTTCCATATCGTCGGTGCCTCCACGGGTACAGTCTGCCCGACGCCGTCGGTACTACCCTGCAACATCGCCAAAGCGACCTGACTGCCCGAGCCGGTCTCGGTCCGCCGCGGGCGTGCCATTTGTCATTAGAACCAGCGAGCGGCCAGAGAGCAATAAAATCTTGGACGACGCTGCCGATGAGCTGACGATGATTCAATCAAAGGAGGGTGCCGCCTTGTCTAGTTAGCGGAAGTATGAAGAAAGCGAGTATCATCAGGAGCGGCAGGCCACCTCTTTAAGTCTCGTGCCATTCTCAGGTCATGCACCAGCCAGAGTCGCAACCGGGATCGTCGTTGGGTTCTTCTCTGCCGACTGCTTCCTCGGGTATAGCATCCGCAAGCGGGATACCGTAGCGAGTGAGGTACGCAGAATCTCGTCCTAGAGCAGCACGCCGCTTGTTCAGCTCGACTTCCAGTTGTACGGATTTGATAAATAGTTCCGGCTCATTACGCCGCTGCGCTCGCCATGCATCGACGGTCTTGAAGGGGCAGAAAAAACACGAACTCTTTGGGGGCACTGGGAGCCCAGCACTCGAGATGATTCCAATGCAATCATCCCGGCGGAACCCAAGGTCGAGGAGTGGATACTCGATCTGCTCGTATAGCTCACTTCGACGCTTGTTGGCTCTATGAATCTCATCCACGGAGATCCCTATACCTACCACAGCCGGCTGGCCTCTCGTCGCCCCCTGTTCGCGCAGCCACCTGCCAACAACCTTGATCTTGAAGTCGGCAGTGCATGATCTTCGGCCAGGCGCCCCGTTGGCCATGCGTATGGGAATCGGAATGGAGCGCGTGCCAGGTTGGTTGAGGCGCTCCCACAGCGTCTCCGCGGTCCCGTCGCGGCGATGGCGCCTCAATTCATGGAGTTCTATACCGTGTTGCTTCGCGTACACAGCGGCATGATCTCTTACATAGTCGAGAGTCGCCGGATGCTCGCTATCATCGCCAACGTTTGCGAACAAGAAGGTGGGGAAATGGATCCGGCGCTGGGCGGCAAGGACCAGCAGCGCCGTTGACTGCACACCACCCCCATAAGAGATCACCCTAAGGTCTTCTGTTCGGGCGCCTATAGACAAACTGCTTCCTTCCATACGCACACTGCCCCGCCTCTCTGACCATAACATGTTAGGGTCAGAGACAGAAGGCCGGGCCGGCGTAGAGATGTCAGAGCTGGTCGAGACGCGGACGAGCGAACCTACGCATTGTCCGCGTCTTCACCGTTCTGTCCGGGAAGCTGGCTGGTAGGCCTAGAGGACGCATTATTGCCAATATGGCCGTACTTCAACCTCGTATCCGACGCGGAGCAGATGTCGGACGAAGGCAACGGCAGCAGCGCTCTCACTGTTTCTGAAGGTCCGTGCACTAGGAAGGGTTTCATCCGAATTTCCGACCAATGCATCCCGTTGCCCGCGTGGCTTGATCTGCTCCCGATCACCACGTCGGACACGTTCAAGTGCTTCCGCTGCTACGGCGCGGCCTCGGCGCTCAGCGTCTGAGAGGATGGTGTTCAACAGCCAGAGTGGGGCACCTGACAGGGTGAGATCCGGCGGTGTAAGTGTGCCACGGCTCCGCCACTGACTAATGTCCGTGTGTTTCTTACCGAAGATCCAGGCTAGTTCCTTGATTCCGATCAAGGGCGGTGGTCCCTCTAGAACCTGGGGGGAGTAGCCATTCGGAATGCTGGCCTTGTACTCCTCGAGCCTGCCTGGAGGAAGATCCCGCTGGCCTGGCCGGGCCAGCGCCAGCACAGTTGACAGCAGCCAGTAAGGCTTGCCAGAGATCACCACATCAGGATCTCCGAGAAGGGCCCTTTTCCTCCACAGCTGAGGGGTATCTGGAGCCACGTCGAAGAGTTGGGCGATCTCGCTGTGACCGAGCAGATAGGGGATCCGCTCCACACCCATTCGCCGCGCTCTCTCCTGAAGACGTTCCTCGGCAACTACATCCTCATCCAAGATAGCGCTCCGTAGATCGCAAACGAACTAGGCTGCGGCGGCCAGTGGAGGGACTGCCTGCCTCACCAGAAGCCTCACTACTTGCTTTTCTGATCACGCAGTTGACGGCTTGGATGAGACTCCCAAGGCTCGGACTGAACCGCCCGGGTCCGATGAGCATCGGATCCGGGCGGTTCACCATACATTGCGCGCATGTTGAGCTGGGTCCGATTTGACGGGACACCCTTGGTGTGGTTGTCAGGCTGCTGGGTGGCCCATGACGGCGCGACTAAGGTAGCCGAGGCTGCTCTGAGCCGGCGCGGTTGTACCGCTCTCGATGAAATCGAAGATCGCGTGTCAGGCGGCAGCTCGGGTGGGCCAGCGGTGCTCGTCCAGCAGTTCGCCGTTCACCGTGGCAAAGAACGACTCGGCTACAGCGTTGTGCCAGCACTGCCCCCTTCTCCCGGCCCGCAGCTCGATACCGAGCCCATCAGCCACCTGAGCGTAGGCGGTGCTGGCGTTCTGGCAGCCGCGATCCCAATGGGAGATCCGCGGCCCGGCGGGACGACGACACCGCTACGCCTGCTAAAACGTGTCGGCGACCAGCTCGGTGCGCACATGGTCGGCGGTGGCCCAGCCGGTCCCGCGCGGGGCGATATCGATGAGTGTGGCCGGATACAACTACCTCATGGGTCGAAACGCAGGTAACGCCCCGCAGAAGCAGGCGTTGGGCGCACTACGGTAGGACTCCCAGCCACGGATACGGCCGATCTTCAGGTCTGGCCGTGAGCGTCTTGGACTTGTTCTGGGCGAGCACCGTAGGTGGGATTACGTGATTTCGCGTCCCCGACGGAGCTCCCACATACCCACTTCGGTGTAATACCGGTCGAAGTGCCGAAGCCAAGCGGCGATAATCTCCGATCTCCTGCGGGCTAGCGCATCACTCACACCAGCGTGCTCTGCGATGGCCCTCTCCAGTTCCACGTTGCTAATACTCTCGCCGACTTGCAGCTTCTGGAGCTCTGGCATCTTAAGCAACCGGGTCCGCACAGCACCGTTGAACTCGGCTTCACCCAGTCCGACCGAGATATTGAGCAGGGCCAGATCATGCAGAATCCCGGCCTCCACGGCGGACGCGAAGGTCCCCCGCCCACAGTAGAGCGCGTAAAGGTTCTCCGGGCGCCGCGTAACTGGATACCAAAGCGGCGTTGGCAACACATCAGACTCCGTCGATGGAGTGCTCGCGTCGGCCTGAAGGAGCTCTGCCTGTCTACGGACAAGCTCGGCGAGATGCGGACTCGCAGTGGTAGCCACTGCCTCGATCTGCTTCAGTACACGCTGCACCTCAGGGTGCCCTGTAGCCGCTTCTAGTAGCAACTCCAGGTTGGCGTGTGGCACCCGCCCGGTGGCCAGGCCCGTCAGATTCGCGGAGCCAACTAAACAGCGGTCATCAGCGATGTAGATCTTGGCGTGTAAGGCAGGGCAAAGACTGATGTGGACACGTTCGTCGCTTTCGGTCAGCTCCATGATCTCCGGGTCAGACACCCCGGCGGCGACTTCCGCCGGGGTCCACCGTGTCACGCAGTGGATGTGCTCCACGGACGCGGGCACGGCGGCGACCGCTGCCTCGAAGATCGGCTTCTTGATGAACGGTGCGATGAGGGTCACACTGTGGGAAGCATGCTGCAGTAGCCCCTCGATCTGCCGCCAGACGTAGGCGGGCTCTGCTGTCACTCCCCGTCGTCCTCGCCGTCGATGAAGTCACGGGCGTAGCGGCCCCAGTCCTGCCGTGCATCCGCGATCTTCTCGCGCTGCCGGTCGCCGGGGATCTCGTCCTCCATACGGGCCCAGGAGAACAAAAGGAGTTTAAAGGTGTCGGCGGCGCGGGCTAGGCGGTGCCGCAGCTCGTCAGTCGAGGCATCTTCAGGCACTTCTTCGAGAACGGTCATCAGATGGGCATGCAGCGGGTGCTTTTCATTGAAGATCACCTGCAGCATGCCTGCCATGAGGTCGATGCTAAAGAAGGCGTGCGAGTCCTGATAGCTGGAGATCCAGCGCACACGCCAGTCCTTCTCCAGGGCTTCTTCGATCAGGGACTGAGCGGTGTCCTCGTCGAGGTGGTGGCGTTGGGTGAGGGCGTCGAGCTGTTCGTGCCGCTTGTCCTCGACGGTCGCACCCTCGGCCAGGTCGTCAGTCTTGCCGGTGTGCCCGTCTTCAGTGCGGCGCTTGACGGCGTCCGTAGCCTTGGTGTTCACGTCGTCGTAACGCTTCTTGCCTGTGCGGCCCAAACTGCGCTGCTTCAGCTGCCGACGAATCGCGGGAAGCAGCTTGATCTCAAGGTAGAGGGCGAGGTCGATGAGTTCCACGCGCGGATCACCGAGATCTGCGAGGCGGTCCTTGAACGCCTTGGTGCTTTCACCAGTTTCGGCCTCTGCCCTCCACTTGTCTTTGAAGTGAGCGAGGGACGTGAACGTCGTGGCGCTCTGCTTGTTGTTCGTGACACCGAAGACTTCATCGAGCGCTGCGGGAAACTCCACCTCGACGCCCCACCAACGCTCAACAGGGTCGTAACCGATAGCCCAGGAGGAATCGAGTTCCAGTTCGCGGCCCTGGCGGATCAAAGAGATACCGATATTTCGTCCAGCGTGCTTGCCCCAGGGGTGATTACCCGCATCCTGGTTGGGGCTTGCGTTGTCGGGCCACGGATGGCCCTCGATGTCCGGGCGCCGTGCCTCCGGTCGCGCGATGGATGCCCGCACCGTGATGACGTGCCGTTTTCCTTCGACGATGATTGGGAAATGCGCGACGCCAGATTCGTCTTCATTGCCCATGTTGAAGGGTTCGAACATCGGCTTGTCACCGAACGGTGCTGGCGTACCGGATGATTCCGTCAGATACAAGGGATCGTTCGGCTTGGCATAGTAGGCGCCTTCGATCACCTTTCCGTCGCGGACCGGGGCCATCCTGATGACGACTTCGTCGGTTGTCAGATAGCGTCGATAGACGCGGCCGATGAGCTCTGCGGTGTTTCTCAGTGTGGCAGCGGCTCCATGCCAGTTGACCCGGTCAAGATTTGACCACACGACGAGGGTTCCGGTGTCTCGGAGGCCCTCACTGATGTCGCGCCAGTACTCAGGCAGCGGCTCGGGCTTTGGAGGGGGTACATCATCTAAGCCATCGTTGATTTCTGCGAGATCGAGGTAGGTGTACATCGCGTTGCCGGGCCCGTTCGTCCAGGACCACACCTCAAGCTTGGTGCACTGCGACATACTCGAGTTGGGCAGGCCCATGCCGAAGCGGCCGATACGCTGGCGGTCGTCACCGCGCCCGTCGCCGAACTTCAACGCCCGCCGCAGGGCTTCGCCGTCCATTCCAGTGCCATTGTCGAGTACGGCGATGGTCTCGACCCGGTGGCTCATGCGTGATGATCCCTGTACCGGCCTCTCGCAGGCGAAAACCTCCACAAGTGTGGCCTTGGCGTCGATGCTGTTGTCGATCAGCTCAGCGAGTGCGTACGCCGTGCTTTTATAGCCGCTGTCACGCATAGCCTTCACGGTCAGCGAAGGGCTGACGATCCGATAGTTGCTGCCCCCGTTGGTCATGCGCTCTCCCATACATCTTCCCAGTTGATGAATGCCTCCGCCACGTCCCCGAATCCGGGGAGTGCCGGGTCGACGACAGTGACGATCTCGCAGGTGGCGGTTCCGCCGGCCTTCGGGCCGCGGATGACCCTGCCGACCATCTGGCTATAGAGCACCAGGGACATGGTCGGGCGGGCGATGACAGCGGCGCTAGCTGCTGGCGCATCGAAACCCGTCGTCAAAACCCCGTAGTTGCAAAGGATCATCGGGCGGGGAGCCGCACTCTTGAAGCGAGTGACGACTTGGTTGCGGTGCCTGGTTGAGGACTCGCCCGTGACAAACTCGGCATCGAGGCCAACAGCGGACAGTACAGCGGCGATGAGGCGACAGTGATCGACGGATGCTGCGAACACCAGGATTCTGCGGTGCTTCCGCTCCAACAGATCCATGATGGTCTGGACGACCTTCAGGTTCCACTGCTTGTCCCGGGCAAGCTCAGCGATGATGCCAGCTGGGATGTCGAAAGCAGTGGCCATCAGGCTCTGATCCTGCGCTGAAAGGTGTAGGCCGGCCTCGGACGCCACCGTCCTCATAGTGGGCTTGGAGAGATAGCCCTGCTCAATCAGCGCTGTCACCGGATTGCTGTAGCCCTCGATCCGCAGCATGACCTTTTGGCGGGAGAAGAAGTCGGACAGCCGCTCGTCCTGGGCAATGTCCGCCCATGTCCGCCCAGGTGTAGCCGTGAGTCCTAGCAAGCTCGCGCCTGGGTGGATAGTCAGCGCATCCACGACTCGCTGAAAGGTGGGAGCGATGATTTGGTGCGCCTCATCGAAAACTGTCAAGCTGCTGCGCGCGGCGAGGAAACGCAGGAGTTCTGGCTTGCTCTTCGCCGCCGAAACTGCCTTCTCCAGGCCCAGGACCACCACGCCATCCGTCAGACCTTCCAGGTCTGCGGGCGCATCCGCCCACATGCGGACCACCGAGACTGGCCGGTCGCCCAATCTGGTCCAGGCCCGCTCAAACTCTGTAGCCGCCTGTTCGAGCAGTTCCTCACCATGCGCAAGCCACACTACGAGCGTCGACTCATGTTGGCGCAGATGATCGCAGATTAAGTTCATGGCCGTGCGCGTCTTGCCGACCCCGGTGGGCAGATGGAGAACCACCCGCCGCGGACCGTCGTAGAGCAACTCCTTCACTCGGGCCGCCGCACTGCGCTGATGCTGAAATAGCGGGTATTCAGGCTCGCAGTTCTGCCGGTACAGCGGCCGCGCTATCGGCATTCGATCGATGGTGAACCCGAAGAATTCCAACAGTTCGCGCCGCTGATCGAGCGTCCACTTCAGGGAGTTGAGGTAGACCAGCGGCTCTATACCGGCCTGCTCACTGCCCAGTCGCTGCGCTAACTCCCGCTGCTTCGCGGCCGGCAGCAACGCGATAAGTTCCTGACGCTCAGCCCCATCGACGACAAGCGCCTCGACATCGATGACCACGGACGCCACGGCCCGCAGCCGTTCATCTTCCGCTTTACCACCGTCGATGAGATCCAGCAGAGCACATAGCTCCTTACCGAGCCGCTCACGGACGTACGACATGGGAGCAATGTCCAGTATCGCCCGAAATGCCATGCCCGGCGACCACTCCGTCACGTGCTGACCATCCCCGAGGTAGCCGTAACCATGTAGCTCACTTGTTCAGCCATCGCCATGCAGTGCCCTCGCCTCAGCACAACCCGTCGCATGTAGTGATATAGCAAAGAGTCACCCCCGGACTCCAGCATGCGACTACCCTAAACCCGCTCGCTGCCGATGGTGTTCAAATCCTCGCATGTTCGTAAATGAATCGCTCTACCAGTTGAGCCTTACAAGATCAACCGGGGAGGAATGTTGTCGACATAGCCACGCAAAAGCCCTAAGCGGTCAAGTATCGGGTATTTGGGGCACGGCTAGGGCGATCCTGGCTGGTGCTGCTGTACAACGATCTTGAGCTCCTGGTGGGAGCGCAAGGGGGGTGTTCCCCTGATCTGCCAGGAGTGGAATGATCGACTTCGCGAACAGGACGTGGGCCATATCAGGGGCGAGCCCTTCATGCGGAGCAGCGCCGTCCTGCGAGCGAAAGCAGGCATCGCTGCGATGGCGAGCGGCCTGACATCCAAGCGAACCGGATCAGTGGCGAAGCACGTGTAGGACCGGATTGGCTGAGTCTGTATCAAGCACCACAGGTGTTGGTTAGGATCTCAGTGCACTCCTGGTGTAACGGCGGTTGGCGTCGCTGAGGACCACCAGGACAGGCCTTGGGAGCACGTCGCGGGCAAGTGGGGGGTAAGCATGGCCGGTCATCCAGACGGCGAAGATGTGGTCTACCTCGACTACAATGCCTCCGCCCCTTTGCGTCCCGAAGCACTTGAAGCGATCGTTGCCGCCCTTAGCAGCGTTGGTAATGCCTCAAGCATGCATCACCCCGGTCGTGACGCGGCTGCCAGAGTCGATTTAGCTCGCCGACAGCTCGCTGACCTGCTCAATTGCTCCCCTGGCGAGATCATTTTCACATCTGGTGCAACAGAGGCGAACAATCTGGCCTTGCGTGCTGGTTATGCGCGCGGAGGCGTACTGGTGACCAGCGCTGTGGAGCACCCGGCCGTACTTGAAGCCGCGCGTGCCGTGACGGCGGAGCACCCCGCCTCGCTCGTCGTGTTGCCGGTCGACGGAGATGGCACTGTCGACCTCGATCCGCTGCATGAGGTGCTTCGCTACCGTGAGGTGGCTCTCGTCTCGCTCATGATTGCGAACAATGAGACCGGCGTGTTGACCGACTTGATGCCTGTCATCAAAGCAGCCCACGATGCAGGGGCCCTGGTGCACACCGATGCGACGCAATACGTTGGCCGCCTGCCTCTCGACCTCAATGAGGTGGACGTCGACTTGTTGTCCCTGTCGGCGCACAAGTTCGGTGGTCCGCAGGGCGTCGGCGCGCTCTTCGTGCGCAGGGGAACGCCCCTCCCTCATCGTCCGATCCTGGTTGGTGGGGGGCACGAACGCGGATGGCGCGCTGGCACCCTGAATGTCGCGGGCATCGCAGGCCTGGGTGCTGCCGCGGAAGCGGCCCGGCTGCAGCTGGCCCAAGAGGTCGACCGCACCACAGCGTTGAGGGACACCCTCGAGGCGGCACTGACCGCAGAAGTAGCCGACTGCCGAATTAATGGTGCGCGTGTAGGACGCCTCCCCGGAGTCACCAGCATCACGTTTCCCGGAGTGCCCGCGGACGCCGTGCTGGCGACCATGCCGCAGGTGGCAGCGTCCGACGGCAGCGCTTGCTCATCAGGGGCGCCGAGCCCGAGTCACGTGCTTCTCGCGATGGGTCACAGCCGTGAAGATGCCGACTCCACCGTGCGCTTCTCCCTCGGCTACGCCACCACCACGCGTGACGTCGAACGGGCAGCGGAGACGGCCGTGAATGCCGTACGGCATGTGCGGTCGATGATGGCCGCGCCGGCTGAGCCGTGACCACCGCTAGGCCCACATAAACGGCATACCTCTCGATTTAGCTCACTGAAAGGCACTCTCCTAATGTCAGACAGCCGGCTTCGTGAAGCCGTAGAACTTTCCTTCGGGCGCCACGAGACCTTCGCTCCGCGCTTCGGCTGGCTGCATAAGGCATACATGCAGGTCAAGAACGACAGCGAGATCTTCCATCGTGAGGATGCGCCCGTTCTGCTCGGTGTGGGCAAGAACATGGTCTATTCCATGAGGCACTGGTCCAAAGCCTTCAAACTCACTCAGGAGCATCCCCACGAGGACGCGTCCTACCGGGCGCATGTTGCCTCCCCGACCTGGCGCGCTCGGTGGCTGCTCGATGAGGACGGCGCCGACCCCTACCTCGAGGACACTGGCAGCCTATGGCTGTTGCACTGGTGGCTGCTGTCGACCGACGCCGAGGCCAAGTGCTGGGTGCCAAGCTGGTATGTGATCTTCAATCTGGCGCCCCGATCCCGGGTCACCTCGGCGGAGATGACCAGCGTAATCACTCGACACGTGCACGAAAGCTTCGAAGAGAAGGACTGGCCAGCATCGGAATCGATCTCTCGGGACGTGGAGTGCTTGATCAAGATGTATGCGCTGGACCAGGAGTTCAATCCGCTATCCCCTGGAAGCTTCGAAGACCTCCTAATGTCCCCGTTCCGTGAACTCGGCCTACTGGAAGGCCAGGGCAAGGGGCGAGACCGCACCTGGCGCTTCACGAGCGGGTCTCGCTCCAACCTGCCAGCACCCGTGCTGACCTATGCCTGCCTGGACTACGCGTCGCGATTCTCACCTAACGCCGGCTCTATCTCCCTGGCACGGCTTGCCGAGGACCCGGGATCCCCAGGCCGAGCCTTCCGCATGAGGGAGCCGGAACTGACGAAGGCCATCGAGTTGCTCGTCGGCAACCATCCGGATCTGCAGATCGTCGAGGCTCTAGGTCAGCGAAGTCTTACTTTTTCCAAGGCCCCGCAGGCCTTGGCCTGGGACATCCTCGATGCGCACTACGGACGTGTGCGGGAACGCGAGGGATTCCCCACCCCGCAGGAGTGGATCAAGAAGTACCCAGGACTTGATGGTGACGCTTCCAAGCGGGGGCGCAAGAAGCTGCCCCAGCAGGTCGAGGTGCTGGACCTGATCAAGGAGAACGCGTAACCATGGCGACGAAGACAACCCCCCACCCACGCCGGACCGATGCCACCGGCCAATTCCCTGCTGGCATCGCCCTGGTCGGCTCTGAGCTGCGTTCCACGAACCTTGAGCGCGATATCCGAGAGAAGCATCTCAACGCCCCCTACGTAGGGGCTCGCGCGCTGGATGTCCTCGAGCGAGTCACAAACGCCATAGCTGACCGCCGCCGCACCCGCGCTTGGTCCTTCACCGGCCCGTATGGCTCCGGTAAGTCCACACTGGCGAACCTCTTCGACGCCTTCCTCGGACACGATGAAATTCGCCGGGCTGAAGCCGCGGCCGCTGTCACGGCCACTAGCCCCGGGCAGGCAGCCCGGCTGGCCCGGGTACGCAATGAGCTTGACGGAGCGGGCTTCCTCGGTGCGATCGCCACTGCCCGACGTGAACCTCTCGCTGCCACTGTGTACCGCGCCCTGCAGACCGCGGTCGAGCGCAAATGGAAGAAGCGGCCTCCCAAGGACGTCGCCCAAGTACTTACCGCGTGCGCGGATGGGGAGGTGCCAACCACTCAGAGCCTCATTGACGCGGTCACGATCCTGTGCGACCGGCACCCCGTCCTACTGATCATCGATGAGTTCGGCAAGACACTCGAATACCTCGCCGCCGACGGCGACTCGGGCAGCGCCGAGAGCGACGTGTTCCTGCTGCAGATGCTCGCCGAGAAGGGCGCTGGCCCCTCCGGTATGCGACTGTTCATGTTCACCCTGCAGCACCTGGCGTTTACCGACTACGCCGCGCGCTCCAGCGCTATTCAGACCCAGGAATGGGCCAAAGTCCAGGGCCGCTTTGAAGACATCACCTTCGCGCCGAACCTCGGCGATGCCATCCACCTGATGCGTCGACGCCTGGACCTGTCGGGTGTTACGGACGCGGGACGCGAACTCATCCGCGTGCAGGCCGAAGCCGCCGTGCAGGCTTGGAGGGACCACGCTCTCAGCGCCGTCGTTGATATTTCCCCCGAGGCGTTCGCCAGCCTCTACCCGCTACACCCGCTGACCGCTGTTGCTGCACCACTGATCGCCTCTCAGATCGGCCAGCACGACCGCAGCCTCACCGGCTTTCTCGCCAGTGACGAGCCGAACACCGTCCGACGGACCCTGGACATCCTGTCGTCCGACACTCCCGAGCGTGCGCACACGATCCGACTACCTCAGCTGTATGACTACTTCTTCGCCTCCGGCCGCACCACCATCCTCGCCTCGGCCAACGCCAGCCGCTGGCTCGAGGTCGACAACCGCCTCAATGAGGCCCACGGACTGCCCGCAGAGGACCAGGAAATCCTCAAGGCGATCGGCATCCTGAACCTCATCGACGCCGATGGCCTGCTGCGAGCCACCCCCTCCATGACCCAGTTCGCGCTGCATGACCCGGCCGACGCGCCTGATCCGGAGCGCTACGCGGACCTGCAGGGACGGCTGAACAAGCTTGTCGATGACGGATTCGTGGTCCACCGCGCTTACAGCAACGAATACCGGGTCTGGCAAGGTACCGACGTCGACATCGACGCGCGTGTGCGAGAGGTAGCCGCCCGTATCACCCCAGCCGACGTCACGGAGTACTTTGGCAAGCACCTCGGGACGGTACTGCCCGCTGCGGTGGTGGCCGGCGGACACAGCCAGCGCACCGGCATGCTGCGCTACTTCGCCACCGCCATCAGCCACAAGAGTGAGAAGCTCGATGGCCCTGAGGTCATCCAGGATGCCGCCGACGGACTGATTGTGTACCACCTCGGGACGCTGGAGACCCGTCCAGCAGTGAACTCCTCGCTGCCAGTGCTCATCGGCACCACCAAGAACCCAGAAGCCGTCCTCCAGGCTGGCATCGAGCTCGTAGCCCTCGAGGAACTCCTCGACGACGACACTATTGACCATGTCGCCACCCGCGAGATCGAAGAACGTGCTGCGTACATCTCGCAGACCATCGGCACCCTGTTGGACGAGGCATTCAACCCCATGAGCCCTCGGTCCAGCTGGTACCTGTGGCACACGGGAACCGATGTCCGCGACGACCAGAGCGAGCCGATCGAGGCCCGCAGCTATGCCAACCTCGCCTCCCAAGCCTGCGACCGCGTCTACCCTCACACTCCACACATCCGCAACGAGATGGTTGGACGCCACCAGCTCACCAGCAATGGCGCCCGTGCCCGACGCGAGCTGCTCACCGCCATGTTGCAACGTTCGGGCAATCCATTGCTCGGCTACGACAAGACGAAGTACACGCCCGAGCGTGCGATGTACCACGGCGTTGTGGAATACCTTGGACTGCACCGGGCCGCCGGAGAGACGAGTACTGCCACCGACCCCACCAGCCTCCTCACGCACGGCATTTCGCGGCCCAGCCCCGAGAAGAACCCCAGCGTTATGAAAGCCTGGGAAGCCCTCGAGGAAGCGCTGACCAGTGCGAAGCAACCCACGCCCATCGTCGACATTTATCAGCAGCTCATGGCACCTCCCTACGGTGTCAAGGCAGGCGTCGCCCCCATCCTCGTGGTCACGGCGCTCATCCTGCGGGCTGAAGACATCGCCCTCTTCGAGGAAGGTAACTACTGCCAGCGGCTGACCCCGGAGATCGTTGAACGGCTCAACGTCCCGTACCCGGACCGCTTCACCGTTAAGGTTGCCCCCGTGGGCCGCGGACAGCGTCTCCTTGTCGTCAACAGCCTCGCGGAATCGCTCGGCGTGGATACCCCCCGGTCGCGCGCGGCACGCAACCCTGCACTGCTCGGCGTGACAAGAGCCATCCTCGAACGCGTCATGCTCCTAGACCCCTATACGCAAAAGACTCGGCGACTAAGCGCTGAGGCGCTCGCGATCCGCGATGTACTCTCCAAGGCCACCGACCCGGACGAGATGATCTTCATCTCGTTGCCAGCCACGTTGGGCTTCGACCCCATCTGGTCCAACACCACGCGAGACGAAGAAACCGCCACGGCGTACGTTGCTAGCCTGACTAATGCGCTCAACGAACTCACAGGCGCCAGCGCCGCTTTGCGCCAGGAAATTGTAGCCACGCTCGGACGCGAGTTCCGCCTCCCCACCGAACTTGGTGACCTCCGCACCGGCTTGATCGAGCGGCTGCAGGGCTTTGCTAACGCCCCGCTCGAGCTCAACCTGCAGGGCTTCGTTTCCCGTGTCCTCAACGAGAGCCTGCCAGACCAAGACTGGCTCGATCCGATCATTATCCGCCTGACGAACAAGGCACTTGGAGACTGGACCGATAAGGACGCCGAGTCCTTTCCCCGGCAGGTCAAGGAAGTGGCCCGGGCACTCGACCGAGTCAGCCACCTATACGAAGCCCACACGCTGGCTCACGCCCGCAAAGATGTAGCTGAACCCCGGCAGATGGACACCCACCTGCTGACGCTAACCACACCCCAGGGCACAGAAGAGCGCACCCTCATTCACGTGCCCAAGCAGTCCCGCCAGGCAGCAGACGACCTCGTTGTCAGTGTCATAAGGCAGGCTGAGCAAGTACTGGGCCCGGATGGGGCACGCATCCTGTTCGCTGCCCTGGCCGAGCGCCTGGCCGCGCAGGACACCTCTGCAGGCCCCCAGCAGAAGGAGACGCTGTGACCGACACAAACAACTCCAGCGGGAAGAAGCGGCACGTCCTCGGCTTGTCCGGAGGCAAGGACTCCTCCGCTCTCGCGATCTATATGCACGATCGCGTGCCCGAAATGGAGTACTTCTTCTGTGATACCGGCGCCGAACTTCCCGAAACTTACGAGTATCTCAACCGCCTTGAAGCCGCTGTCGGCAAGCAGATCGTGCGTCTCAATGCCACCCGCGACTTCGACCACTGGCTCGAGGTCTACCAAGGCACGCTCCCCAGCCCTCAAATGCGCTGGTGCACCAAGAACCTTAAGATCAGGCCATTGGAAGAGTGGGTCGGTGATGACGAAGTAATCTCGTATGTCGCGATCCGCGCGGACGAGAACCGCCTCGGCTACGTCAGCACCAAGCCGAACATCAGCGCGGTTTTTCCCTTCCGGGAGGACGAGATCGATCGGGCCGGTGTCGACCGCATACTTGATGAGGCTGGCATCGGCCTGCCGGCCTACTACGAATGGCGTACACGATCCGGCTGCTACTTCTGCTTCTTCCAGCGAAAGCATGAATGGGTCGGTCTCAAGGACCGTCACCCCGAGCTCTTCGAGAAGGCCATAGCTTACGAGGAGAAGGTCAACTACCGGCGTACCGCCATGCAGGGGCGAGAGTACACGTGGTCGCAGGGCGAGTCCCTACACGAACTGATAGAACGCCGAGACGATATTGAAGCCAAGCACCAAGCGGCTCTCGACCGGGCTGCCAAGCGCGTGCGGCCAAACCGTCCCCTGCTGGAAATTCTCTCGGACGCCCACGACATGGACGACGATGAGGCGGGCTGCGCCGTGTGCCATCTGTAACTAGCGCCCATCGAAGAGACATCGAATTGTCGGAAGAGAGCGGAGATCCCGAGGCTCAAGGTCAAGGGCATTATAATTTAGGCCTGGCTTCAGAGGAATCTGAAACGCAAACGAGACCATCGTCGCCTTCCGTGAGGCCGCTGAGATCTTCACTCACCTTGAAGATCGCCACAAGGAAGCTGCAGCGCTCGATCATTTGGCGTTTGCCTTACTGAAAGTAGATGCGATCGATGAAGCTATTAATGTACACCTAAAGACGCTTGCCTTATTTGTTGAGACTGGTGACTTCTATAGCGCCCTAGAGGTGATTCGAATTTTGACCTGACTAATCCTCTATCCGAACTTAGCTTTCACTTTGCGCTGCAACGATAGCCAATCGTCGAGCAGCCAACACCAGCGTGGCTTTCATAACTAGATCTGCATTCGAAGGGGATGCCGAGCCGGTCGCCTTAAGTTCATTGCGTATGTAGGCTCTAGAGGAATTACGAAAATCTATGCAAGCTTCTCGAGTTAATGCCACCTGCAAGCTCGAGGCAGGACCGGGGCTTATCAGCCGATATTGCTCTGCAAGCCACTTGTATGCCGCCATTTGCATCGGCCGTGGTGCAGCTTCAGCCATAAATCGGTCATCTCGGAGATATGGAGACTTTGGCTCTACAATCAGTTCCCATGCAACCTTATCGCTGTCCGACAGGTGATCCTCCAATGAGGACGAATGTGCAAGCAAAGAAGCTTCGTGGCGCAGTGCCTCAATGTCACAAAGAACGGCGAGCGAAACGAGCCCTTTTACGCCGTTCGCTCCCGACTTTGTGAAGTTAACGTTTCGATCATTCCCGATGCCGGCCCCGAGCCAGAAATCAACGATTTTGAGAAACGGAACGATACGTTCATTCACTCGATCGATCCATGCATCGAGCACTGAGAATCTGGAAGGCGAGAGCTTCCAGCCATCCTTAAACTCTGATCTCGCGATGTCGAATCGAACAGCAGACAAAAGAAGGCCACGCTGAAATACTACTGCGAATGCCAGATTACCTGCTTTGACTGTATCTGCGATCGCTATGGCTTCTTCGGACGGCTGTTCTCCGGTGCGAGCTTCATATGCTTGTTTACCTGACTTATCAAAGCCTAGCCACAGCTCTCGGCTGCCCCCGATAAATCCCGCCTCCTCATATCTCGCGCGTAGCTCCTCATACGGACGCAGCCTGAGAAGCGGCCGAACTATGGCTTGACCAAGTCCCCGAGCGAAAGAGTCTGCGGCAGCTGACACCTCTTCCGTAGAGAACGAAAACGGAAGATCGTCGTGTTCCGCCCTCTTTACCTTTGCCCGTAGGTCCAGTTCGGACCATCGAGACTGTGAAGATGGCGAGACAAGTGCTGAGACCCTCCCAATGAACTCTGCTAGCCCTTCGTAGTCAGTTTCGTCCCGCCGAGGCGGATAAACCTGTCGAATCGTCTCATGAAGACCTATGACGCTAGTCAAATAAAGGCCTCGGTCAAACTTGGCTTGATCTGAATGCCAGTCAACAAGTGCTAACGGTATACGGCCAGCTCGCTCCCCGGCGCCCTCGAGAGGGCCACCAACGTGGGAACTAAGCAGGCGTCGCATGCTGACAGATATAAGATCTTGATCATCTAAGAGGTAAGTCCGAGTTTTTGAGACTGGGACTGCATGCTTGTTCAGAGCCACGAAAATGCTCCGACACGCTTGTAGTACCGTGCTTTGGTCTTGCGGAGGAAGGAAGCCGGCACGAGGATCTAGGACAAGAAGAAGGACAGGGATTTTCGTCTCTTCAGGGCGGAGCAGACTCGCCTGAGAACTATCGAGGATCTTTTTTAGCGCCAGAAATCGGTGCTGACCATCCAGGATTACGGCTTTGGCGCGTTTAGTGCTCCAGCGAATGAATCCAATGTCACTGTTGGGGAGATCGTCAATCTGCACTGGCCCAATAGACCTTCGTGCGAGCCCAGGATTTGGTTCGTCTTCAGGCGGGTCTGGATCTTCGATATAGGTATCAGTCACTGAGCTTGAGTGGTCGTGATCGACAGGCAATAGAACGACCGTGAAAGAATTAAAGAACTTAAGAGAACCGTGCTGGAGTAGGTAGGTAGTTATAGGGCCCGCAGCTCTGTCCTCATCCACTGCCCGCTGAAATAGCTCCTCCAGATTCACCGGCTCTCGATCATTGAAGGCAAGTTCCCGAGCGAGCCTAAGGTACTGGTCTGCTTCTCGAATAGTCATCGAGATCGAGAAGTAGGGGACCTTCTCGTCTCCGACCGAATATTCTCCACTAACGAACGGATACTGGTCAGTGTACGCGTGCCTACGTCGACTAAGCGAAGAAAGTTCCACGACTTATCAATCCATTTTTCTGTTTAGGAGCGGATGAGCGAGCCGAATCGTCAAAGACTCTGCCAGCCGAATCAGTTCGTCAGCCTGTTTTAGCTCAGGGCTCACGTCTGATGTTAACAGCTCACCATAATCTAGCTCATCTTCTGAATCAGGGCCATCCTCCAAGTATTGCTCATTGATGCGATCATCGACGTCCTCTCGTACTAAAGGACTAGCAGGGCTTCCACTCTCGCTCGCTTCCTGAGATCGTCTGCGAGCTTCCTCCGCAGCGATCAGTTCTGCGATGTTGTCGGGTGATTTGACGGGGAGTAGAACGATCGCACAATCGCTTGGCGTTAAATGTAGCCGGGCAAGCTCTCGACTCAAAGGCGAATCGGACCGCACATGGGTCCTGATGCGGGACGCCAGATTAATCGCCTTCCCCACATAGAGGGGCCTCTGGAACAGAGTTGCACACATCAACGCCCATTCCAAATGCAGGTTTCTCTCTCTAACCATCTGGGCTAGGCGCTCTGCTGACGCACCAGTCAGCTCCGGAGAACGGTCTTGAATCGCTACATGCCTATAATTGCCGACCATGCCCGATTCTAAGGCCTCATGCCGAGGCCTTGCCATCGTTTGTTTTATTTGATCGTAAACGTCATCGGGATTATGTTCGAGGGCGGCGACTGCTATATCTCTGAGATCTACCGTCCAGATGTAGATTCCTGGGAGCTTCGGGATCATACCACTGCTTGCGCGCCCCATAGAGATATACTCGCGAACGCTCACGAGGTCAGCCTTGAATGATGAAAACACACATTCTCCACACCAGCGCGCTCCTCCATTGCTCTCTGCCTGTTGCGGAGCACTATAACAGGACAGGATGACGGAAAGCGATACGTACTCGCACAGAGTGAGGCTTTCATCCTGTTCGCCTGGCGTAGCAGGTCCGCAGAGAACAGTCGCCCCGTGAACCCCACAGGAGCTTGCAGCGAGTGATTCACTGGCTGCGGTCTAGCGGCGGGAATAGACGAGGCACACCGTGCCCACCAAGGGTAGTAACTGGTACTGGAGATGAGTTCGGGATGGCTCCACAGATGTGGGTGGACTACTCCGACGACTGCAGGATCGGCCTGATCCGGGTGAGGCGCTTGGCCAGGTCGTGACGCCGAGGAAGATGTTGCATCTGCAGAACACCAGAGCCAGCGGCATTGAGCAGTTCGGCGGGGGTGTGAGGTTTCGAGTGCCCTGTCCGGGTGCCAGGCCGGAACAAATTGCTCGGAGCCGCGGACGTCAGTGAAGCGCTTGGCGCTAGCCATTCAGGAAGTTCTCGTAGGAGAGCCAGGCGCAAGCTGTCAGGGTATGCGTCATTTGACCCTATTTAGCACCGATCGACACAATTGGGTGTTTCAATTCCGGCGGCTCAGTCTGGGTCATAGCCTTTGTATGCCCTCGTGAGCCGCCCCACTTGCCTGGGCAGCGGTAGAACCTAGGGTGGCGCCGGGCAGTGCGGGGAACGCCCGTAAGGCGATCCACACGATCACTAAGGAGTACACGTGGACTTGAGGTAAACTCCGCCGGCCGGACCGCGTAGGGTATGGCCGTCACCGAAATGGGCCAGCACAAGTAGTGCCAATCCCACTTAGCAGGTCGGTCAGGGACAGGACAACTTTGGCGGCTCTTCAACTTTGAGGGGGATGCTCACCCTTACGCCGCTGGGTTGATCGAGTGATGTGTGCACGCCAACCGTACGCGGCGGCGTTGGTTGTTGAGGTTTCGGAAGCCGAACGCCACGCGGGCGGCGTCCTTGATAAGCCGGTTCGTCCCCTCGGTTCGGGCGTTGGTGACACGTGTGGTGATGAACGCCAGTGTCTCGGGCCACCATGCTTCGATCGTCTCGGCGAGCGTGATCAGCTCGGGGATGCCCGAATCGGCGCACCAGGAGAACAACCGGAACAGCCGGTGAGAGATCACCAACCGGGGTGCCTGGGTACGGGCGCAGGCCAGCAGGGTGCGCAGTTCTTCCTTGGCGATCCACGCGGTGAGGATCTGCCCGGTGGGTTCGTGGTCGATCAGGGTGTTCCACATCGCCGTGAAGGTGCGTTGCGACAGGCGCTCGCGGGCGCGTAGCAGCCTGCGCCGGTTGGCCCATTCCGGATCGGTGGCACGGCCCCGGCGCCCGCGTTCCTCGCGGGTGACCCGCTGGCGCACCGCGGTCAGCGCCTTGTTGGCTAGCGCGACCAGGTGGAAGTGGTCGACGACGATGACAGCGTGCGGCAGAGCCTGTTTGACCGCGGTGCGGTAGCAGGCGGCCGGGTCGATCGCCACGATCTGCACCCGGCTCTTCCAGGCGTGGCCGCGGGTGTTCAGCCAGTCCACCACGGCCCTGCCGGTGCGGCCGGCCGCCTGGCCGAGCAACCCACCATCCCCTGACAGGTCGACGAAGTTGGTCTCAAACCGCTCGGTCCGCGTCCAGGTCCCGCTCACCTGGTCCTTGAGCCACTTGGGTCTGCCCCGGCGGGTCTCGTCGATGCCCAGCACCCGTGGCGGTTGGGGTTCGACCAGGACGGCATCGGCGCAGGCGGCGAAGTGGCGGTGCACCAGCGGCCAGCCCAGCCGGTACTCCCGGCCCACCGCCGCCACTGAGCGGCCCAAGGCGACCTGGCGAGCCACCATCCGGCACAGCCGGCCCGTCACCCGCGCCCTGGGCGGGATCTCCGCGACCGACTCGGTGAACGCCTTACGCGGGCACAGCTGCTCGGTGCAGGCGAACTGCCGTTTGCGCCAGCGCACCCCGATCAGCTCCTCGCCGTAGGGAAGATCTCGCGGACGGGTCGTGCGCCGTTGCCGCACCGAGGTGGAGATGACCCCGCATTCGGGGCACGCCGCCCAGTCCTCGGGACGTTCGATATGCACCAGCCGTCCCGGTTTCCCATCGACATCGGCGACGCGTTCGACGTCCACCACCGCTACTTCCGGCATGCCGAACAGGATCGAAGTACTGTCATGGCTCTCCCCTCGTACCGTGGAGACCTGACCTAAGAAGGGTTGGGCGTGGGAGAGACCAGACGTAGGTTTGATCCGGAGTTCCGGGCGGGCGCGGTGCGCATCGTCCGGGAGACGGGAAAGTCGATCGCTCAGGTCGCCAAGGACCTGGGCATTGATGCGGGCACGCTGGCCAACTGGGTGCAGATGGATCGGCTGGCCCGCGAGCAGGACACCGGTTCGGGCGGGGAGCTGGCCGAGTCCGAGCGTGAGGAACTGGCGCGTTTGCGCAGGCAGAAGGCCGAGTGGGCCAAGGAACGCGCCGAACTGGAGATGGAGCGCGATGACGCCCCTATGTTTGTCAAGCTGCGACGGGCTGGGTTTGTGCTGGTGAGAGTGCCTGGGTGATGATCGGGAAGACCTCGCGGGCTACGTAGCGTTTGAGGCACCTGATGATCTCCTTTTTGGATTTGCCCTCGGTGGTGCGGCGTTCGGCGTAGTCGCGGGTGCGCTGGTCACGGCGGAGCCGGGTGAGGACGATCGTGTAGAGGGCGCTATTGCTGCGGCGGTCGCCTCCGCGGTTGAGCCGGTGCCGGGCGGTCTTCCCCGACGATGCCTCGATGGGGTTGACGCCGCACAGGGCAGCAAACGCGGCTTCGCTGGTGAGCCGGTCGGGGTTGTCACCTGCGGTGATGAGCAGCGATGCGGCGGTGTCGGGTCCGATCCCGCGCTGTTTCAGCAGCTTGGGGGCGCAGGCGGAGATGATCGCGGTCAGGGAGGCCTCGTGGGAGCGGATCTCCTGGGAGAGTGACTGGATGCGGCGAGCGAGCGTGCGCAGCACACTTGTGGCAGCATCCTCGATGCTGTGGAGGCCGGGGGGCTCGAGTTCGGCGCAGGAGCGGATGAGCGCGACCGGGCCGAGGCCGGCGAGCGAGTCACGCAGGTCGGGCTCCGCTCGGACCAGGACGGCCTTCAGCTGGTTGATGGCCTGGGTACGGGCCTTAATGGCCGAGTCCTTGGCCATCTTGAACATGCGGATCATCTCGACTGAGCCATCACCGCCCTTCGCGACAGCGGTGGCTTGCCCGGACAGTACGGCCCTGGCCGCGTTTTCGGCATCGACCGCGTCGGTTTTGCCGCGCCGCCGCCGGGCCGCCCGGTCCGGCCGATTGACCTCGATGACCTGCACGTTGTTGCGGCGCAGGTGTCGGTTCAGGGCGGTGCCGTGGGAGCTGGTGCCCTCGACACCTGCTCGCCACAGTTGGCCGTGCTCGCGAGCCCAGGCCAGCAGGGCCACGTAGCCGGCAGCGGTGGTCGGGAACGCCTTGGTGCCCAGGAGCACACCCATGACCGTGATCACCGCGGCGACGTGGGCGTCGGCATGGGTGTCGACGCCCAGGACGACCTGCTCGTGGTCTTGGTCATTGGTGGTGAGGTCGGGGGCGACGCTGGTCACGGTTCTCCTCGGAGGCTCAAGACACGGGGTGAACCGGCCGGGCGGAGGAGGTCAGGACTGTGACGATGCGCTCGCAAGGCCCCTATGGGGACACATCCCCGCCTGGTCCGGCAGCACCGCCCAGGCCGGGCCGACAGGTCATCACGAAGGCACGACGGCCAGTCTCAAGCCGGGTCAGACCCAGGCCTTTCGGGCGGTGCCCCTTCAGTCTCACAGTCCTCAAGCGCTCAGTGGTCCTCTGGGTGAAGGAAGCGACGGGCCGGTGAGCGTGGCGGCCTTCATCGCTTCCCAGAAGACCGAGCATGACGTCCCCCACGTGCTGACCTGCCGGGCCCTGGGCGTCTCGCAGGCCTGGTTCTACAAGTGGCGCGACCGGGCGCCGACCATCCGCCAGCAGCGGCAAGCAGACCTGGATGCGGCGATCGCCACCAGATTCCACGCCTCGGCCGGCACCTACGGGTCCCCGCGGATCACCCGGGATCTGCATCAGGAAGGATGGCGGGTCTCGGTCAACACGGTGGCGGCGCGGATGGCCGAACTGGGCCTGGTCGCCCGCGAACGCCGCAAACCCCGAGGATTGACCAGGGCTGGGAAACGGCCGGCCGCGCCTGATCTGGTGCGGCGGCAGTTCACCGCAGTCGCCCCGGACGTGCTGTGGTGTGGCGATGTGACCGAAATCCCCACCGGTGAGGGCAAGCTCTACCTGGCCACGGTGGAGGATCTGTTCTCCCGCCGGATGCTCGGCTATGCCATGTCGGCTCATCATGATGCCGCCCTCACCATCGCCGCGTTGCAGATGGCCGCCGTCACCCGAGGCGGCGCCATCGACGGGGTGATCTTCCACACCGACCGTGGCAGCGAGTACACCGCCGCCCGCTTTCAGGCTGCCTGCCGGCACTGGGGCGTGGTCCAGTCCATGGGCCGGGTCGGCTGCGCGTTGGACAACGCCGCCGCAGAGTCGTTCAACTCCACCCTCAAAGTCGAGTTCGTCCACCGGCACCGCTTCCCCACCCGCGACCAGGCGCGCGTGAAGATCGGCACCTGGATCGCCGACTTCTACAACGCCCGCCGCCGGCACAGCGCCGCCGACGGGCTATCCCCGATCGACTACGAACACCGAATCATGGCTGCCCGAGCGGCCACCACCGCAAGGCCTCGCGAGGCCATCGCCGCATAGAAACGTCTCCACGCTTTCAGGGGATTGCCAGTCGTTCACAGCCCGTGGCCCCCGTCACTAACTGTCCTTGATCAACAGCCAGTGTTACGGGGCCACGGGCTCTCGCCTGTCAGGCCACGCCCAGGAACTTCCCCCTCAAGATCGAAGAGCCACTTTGGCATCGGAGGTCTAAAACTGCCAGACATCGTTGACACCTGGGTCTCCGGCGACTACGGAGACCATCTATGTCGAACCCCAACCCCCCTGCTCGATCGTGAGGCCAAGCGGCGTCTGGCAGTCATCCGTCACGTCGAGGAGGTCTCGGGCAACGTCGCGCTGACGTGCCGCTACTACGGGATCAGCCGGCAGGCGTACTACATCTGGTACCGCCGCTACCAGGCCGAGGGCATCGAAGGCCTGCGCACCCGGTCCAAGCGCCCCACACCAGCCCGAAAGCCACCCACGTCGAAATCGTCGGGAAGATCATGTACCTGCGGCGGAACTACCACTTCGGCCCGGAGAAGATCGCGATGTACCTGGCGCGCTACCACGACATCACCATCAGCCGCTCCGGGGTATGGCGCATCCTCAAGCGCCTGGACATGAGCCGACTCCCGGCCTCGCAGCGCTACAAGCGCCACGACAAGCGGTGGAAGCGGTACGAGAAACAGCTGCCCGGCCACCGCGTCCAGATCGACGTCAAGTTCATCGAGCCCATCGCCGGCGTCACCGGCCGCAAGGGCGGCCGCAACAAGTACTACCAGTTCACCGCGATCGACGACTGCACCCGGCTGCGGGTGCTGCGCATCTACCCGCAACTGAACCAGAAGACCGCCATCCAGTTCGTTGACTACGTGCTGCAGCGGTTGCCGTTCCAGGTGCAGGTGATCCAGACCGACAACGGCGCGGAGTTCCAGTCGGCGTTTCACTGGCACGTGCTCGATAAGGGCATCGCCCACACCTACATCAAACCGCGGACTCCACGCCTCAACGGCAAGGTGGAGCGCTCGCACCGCATCGACGCCGAGGAGTTCTACCGGATGCTGGAGGGCGTGGTCATCGACGACGCCGAGGTGTTCAACGACAAGCTCCGCGAATGGGAGGACTACTACAACTACCATCGACCCCACGGCGGCCTCGGCGGCCAAGCCCCCTACGAACGCCTCAAGCAGAAGACTCAGACCCAGGCGTAAACGATCACTGTCGGCCGCATAAGTCTAACGCCGACCACCGGCACGCCGCCGCGGGCTGGTGCACGTGGAATTGATGCTGATCGACCCTGTGCACGCAGCGTTGGTCTTCTAGCCTTGGCCAGCGTGAGTCTGCAACCGTCGCTCCTTTGGGTTCATTCCTCGTGCTTGGTTGATCGGTGATGGCCTCTGGAGGGCTCTACAAGCAAGATTCCAAGTCGGGTAAGGATGAGTGCTAAAGCTGCGATTCCTAAGGAGGTAAAGATGGAAGAGTCGGCAACTCCGGCAAACAGCAGAGAGACCACAACGGGCAGCGCAATGGCTAGCCAGATCAACACCTCACGCGAACGCTGGCTTAATTGCTGAGCTTGGCGTCTGGCTAGGTCATCATGAGCTTCCGTTAGAGCCTCTAAGTACGCGGCCTTGAAAAACTGTGCATCCAACCGGCCGTCTTGCTCGATCCAGCGGACAGATTCTTGGTCGACTACCTTCTCAACGCGTGGCTTCATCCGGCCCTCCCTAGAGTCGGGGCTCACTACAGTATGTTCCCAGGCCAGGCTCATCTCATGCGCTTTCTGGTAGAAGGGCTAGCCCAGCGGCCATGAGGATTGCCAGCATCTTCATGATCTGTATGTCTCTCTCACCGAAGGCGTTGGCCTCAGGACAGTCGATCGTCAGAGCACCGTACGGCTTCTCACCTGCGATGACAGCTGCTGCGATAAAGGTGCGATAGCTGCGCCCGGCCTCGAGGCCAGGTGGTGCGTTCTCCAATACGTCTTGAAAATGGGCCAACTGGCCCGACTTGACCAGGCGAAACATTGCCTCACCGGCCTTGTCCGTACTGGAGTTAGTGAAGATCGTTTCGGGTCGGTCGGCTCGCCCATCTGCGCCGTTGAAGACAGTGCACTTCATGATGTCTCCGTTGATCCGAAAGAAGCCGCAGCGAGTCTTGGGTGCACCGCTGAGCACGACGGCTGCCGTCACAACACTTTGCATGAAGCTTCCCATGAGCTCCTGCTTTTTGTCTTTGGCTTCTTCTGCTGCTATCTCGCGCAAAAAGTGCACGGCGGTCGAAAGCGCCGTTCGTACCGCTAGGATGGATCGCCCTTCGATCTCCTCTTGTCCACGTGTGGCGCGGTATGCCCGTATTTGGTTGATGCCTGTTGCGGCTACCGGCCCCAGCGCTCCTATGGCAGTGAGGATGAGGTTCCGCGTCTGATCGGTGCCACCCTGTCCTGCCAGTGGCCCGAAGACGACTGTTACGACCGTGCCGCCTACTGTCATCGTCCATAGAACAAAATTTCGGATTATGGTGACAGTCTTGGGTCGGGGGATCAGAGCCTTGGGCATTCGCGAGCTCCACGGAGAGTGGTGTGTGGCGGTTGGCTCCTATGAAGCCAGCTCCATCCTTATGCGAATATTGACCCTAACTGAGGCTCATGGGTCGTCGAGGATGAAATGGGAAAGATACATCCAGCCCCCTGGATCGTACTATGGATATGGGGTATATGTCTGAAAAGCCCATAGATGAGGTTATTGGCCGCCCGAATTAGAAGGAGTTTGGGCATCTGGGACTCGTTCGAGCAGTTCATACTGTGCCCTGCCCATTCCGCGAGCAGGAAGCTAGGATCTTGGCGTTGACCCTGTGGAGATGCTGGAGCGCCGTAGCTGTACGGCCGCGGCATGCCTGGCGAGGCGATCTCGTAGAAGCATGTCCATGCTGCGTCTCGCCCATTGGGCGGCTTTTGGGCGTTGGAATGATGCCCATAGCCGTTGCGGGATATGCGCGGGATGGTCTTGCCGAGACAAGGGTTGGCAAGAGCCGTACACCGAGGTCAAGGGCCTAGAGCATGTCTGACAAATGATCACGGTGGCTGCGGTCAGATGGTCCATCGTGGTGAGGCGTGGTGAGCTGACCGATAAGGCCTGGCAGCGGATCGAGCCGTTGCTTCCCGCCACCGACGGCCGTGGTCGTCCATGGCGGGATCACCGGCAGGTCATCGATGGGATCTTGTGTCGGTGGCGGACCGGCGCACCTTGGCGGGACATCCCTAAACGTTACGGTCCCTGGCAGACCTGCTACGAGCGGTTCAAGCGCTGGGACACCGATGGGACCTGGGCCCGCCTGCTGGAGCAAATGCAGGTCAAAGACGACTCCGTCGGAAACGTCGAATGGAGCTTTGCCATCGACTCCACCATCTCGCGGGCTCACCAGCACGCCGCCGGCGCCCGAAAAGGGGGGACGACAGCGGGACGATCGATACGAAGCAATCGCAAAAGCGGCAGGCGCTCGGCCGATCCCGGGGAGGACTGACCACCAAGCTCCATCTGATCACCGAAGCTCGCGGCCTACCTATGACGTTGCACCTGACCGGCGGAAACGTGGTGGACTGCACGGCGTTCGAAGCGGTGATGGCCAAGCTGCGCCTACCCCGTGGCGGCAAGGCCGGCCCTGTACTCGTCCTGACCGGCTGATCGGCGACAAGGGCTACTCGTCCAAGAAGATCCGCACCTACCTGCGCAGGCGTGGCATCCAGGCTGTCATCCCCGAGCGTAAGGACCAGATCGCCAACCGTAAACGCAAGGGCAGCCACGGGAGGCCGCCCCCACGCCTTCGATGCCGAGGTCTACAAGCAGCGCAACCTGGTGGAACGCTGCTTCGGCAAGCTCAAGCAGTGGCGGGCCATCGCCACCCGCTTTGACAAAATCGCCAGCCGCTACCTCGCCGGCACCACCATCGGATGCCTAATGAGGGCGGGCGCGTTCCCCGATCCAGTCGGGTGCCGGATCTCTACTTCGTTCAGGATCTATCAAGCCACACCGGACGGCAGGACCCCGGCGAGCCGCACATCGCGACAAGCCACCAGCACCTGCCGGGGCAGCAAAGAAACGAGCAAGCCCGCCGGGATGCCGTTCATGGTACCTACGCGAAGAAAGCCGACGCGCTTTTGAGGCTCGCATTCGCCCGCCGCAGCTCACGGTTCTCCCGCTCCAGTTGCACGATTCGCTCGGCATCGCTGCTGGTAGTCCCCGGCCGCTGCCCGGCGTCGACCTCGGTCCGCTTCACCCAGCCCCGCAACGCCTCAGGATGGATCCCCAACTGGTCGGCGATCCGCTTGATCGCACCGGTCGCGGTGTCGGGATCGCGACGGGCTTCCACCGCCATCCGGGTGGCGCGCTCACGCAGCTCGTCGAGGTACTTCTTCGATGCGGCCATCGCTCCTCGTTCTCCCAGACTTGATGGTCTCCATCAAACCCGGTACGAGACACCGCCAACCGGGAACCAGTGTCCGTCAGCCGCGACTTTCTGTCCGCTGATCAAGAGTTCCATGTGGCCGCTCTCAGTGTGAGTTACCGTGCCTCGATGTACACGTCAGGCGAGGGGCCCATGGTTGAAGCAGGAACGGACACCGACATCCACTCGGAAAGACGCCCTGGACAAGGCAGCCACCACCAAGAGCTTCGTAGCTATGCGCTGACGATCCTTGATGAGTGGCAGAAGACGCAGACCTGGCGGATTGCGGAACAACTCAGGGCGGCCACCTGGGCAAACGCTCGGGACTATAGAGGGCGTTCTCTAATCGAGTTGCTGCAGAACGCGCACGATGCCCACGACGGTGACAGACACGACGGGCGTGTCCATATCCTGCTCGACGAAACCGATGGCGAGTACGGCACGCTCTATGTCGCCAACGGCGGCACACCTTTCACGTGGGAACGTGTCATGGCAATCTGCAAGTTCGCCATGAGTGAGAAGACGGTCGGTGACGGCATCGGGAACAAGGGTGTCGGCTTCCGGAGCGTACTGGAGCTGACTACGGCACCCGAGATCTTTAGCGCCCAACCTGGTGAGTCCGCTGAAGAACCTCTGAGCGGCTACCGCTTCCGGTTCGCAACCCACGATGACCTGCTCAACCTCCTGGGCGACGAAGGATTGGCCGCCAAGGCCGCAGCCGAGATGCCACCCTTCCAGGTGCCGTTCCCGATCAGCAACCTCCCCGAAGAGTGCGCAGCTTTGGCCGTCGACGGATACGTAACCGTCGTCCGTCTGCCGTTGATGAGCCAGAGCGCCCGGGATGACGCGACTCGTCTCTGGAGCGAACTTGCCACTGCCAGCGTCCCCGTCCTGCTCTTCCTCAACCGCCTCGAACGTTTAGTGCTTGAGCACCGCACGGACAACCAATCGCAGCGCATCGTCCTCACCAGGCAAGAGCGCCCAGCACAGTACGCTGGGCTGGAGCCAGGATATGGTGGCGACGATCTTCCCACCGTCACGTTTGCCAAGGTCGATTTGGGAGCCCAGGGCCAGTTCCTGGTGGCCCGCGGCCGGATTCCCGACACCAAGCTTCGTGAGACCGTCGATTTGGCCGTCTCGCGCGGGGATTTGGATAGGTCCTGGCAGGACTGGATGCAACCCGCCGTCATCGAGGTCGCCATATCAATTCAGGCAGACAGTTCGGCGCAGCGTGAAGGCCGCGGCCGCATTTACACCTTCCTCCCACTCGGCGAGGATGTACTGGCTCCCCTCCGCGGACACTTAAATGCGCCTTTCTTCACCAAGGTCGACCGCACCGCCTTGGATCGGCAGCATCCATTGAATGCAATGCTCCTCAGCGCAGCAGCCGAAACATGTCTCGTGGCCGCTGATCGACTCAGGCGGGGAGCCGATGCTCAGTCCCGCGGGGCAGCGGTCGACCTGGTGACCTGGGAGGTTACCGACGAGTCTGTACGCATCCTTTCTGGGGCTGCCCGACGTGTTCATGGCCGTGACTTTCGAAACGTTCCCCTCGTTCCCGTCCTCGGCAAGAAGTCCATCGGGTTCTCCTGGGATACACCTTCGCATGCGGTGCTATGGCCGCGTCTCGAGACCAAAGTGCTCACCATTGAGGCTGCCCGTAGAGCCGGAATCCGGGTGGCTGACCCGAAGGTCGGCGCGGCGCGACTGGATCGGCTGAACAGACTCTGCGGACGGTTCCACGCCTCGTTGGCACCCAGTGACGAGGAGCTAGCCGACCTGGCGGAGCAGATGGTGGCGGCGCTTGAGCCGCCCGGTGACCATGGATCCTTTGCGCTCTGGAGTGATCTATACGTCGACATCTTCCGGCTATTCGAGCGACGCCATGCGGAGGTGCTGCAGGGTAGGAAGATGTTACTGACGGACGATGGCAAACTGCGGCATTTTATCGGGCAACATCAGTCGGAGGCCAACAGCTCCGGACGGCCACAAGAGGCATTCTTCCAGCCCACGCAAGCCGAGCAAGCCGGCCTCAACGGCATCCGCATGCCCCGCGTGCTGAAAAAGCGACTTTTCTACGTCCACCGTGATTTACGTTGGGCCAACGAACCCGGGCAGGAAAATCGGCAAGACGCGCGCGCCTTCCTCGCGCGCCTTGGTCTTATCCGTCAATTCGATATCAAAGGGCTCCTTCGACATATTCGGGACGTCCTCCAGGAGAGCTCATCCGACGAAGTTCATCGCCAGTCACTCAGGTTCGTTTTCGAGCTGTACCGCTCCCGACAAGGAACTTCCTTGCCCGTCAAGGATCTCGGACTTCACGTGCCGACGAAATCGGGCACTCTGCTACCTGCCGCTGAAGGCCTGTTCGGCGCGGGCTGGCGCCAGACCAACGGCAACGATCTGGCGGCTGTTGTACAAGAGGGACGCGACGCTTCGCCTGACCTCAAAGCCTTGGAAGCACGATTCGTAGCGGCTCCACAAGAATTCATGAGACAAGGCGGCAGCCAGGAGGAATGGCGTGTTTTTCTATCGGCACTTGGAGTAGCTGACGGACTGTTTCCAATTTCCTCCGCTGACGCGAGCACCTCCCTTTACGCACCCAACAGCCGTGCTGTCGTTCAGAGTGCATACACTCCTGACGACGTGAGGACACAGTGGGAGCCAGAGGTTCTACGCGTTGGGATGTACGCTCGACGCCCGCAGTCACGCTACTCAGGTGACCGTGCCTACCGTCTTCCAGGTCAGGGAGTGTTCACTCAGTTCAGTGAGCAGGGCCGTCTCGCCTATGCCCGGCTAGTACTCGACGGCCTGGCTAAGTGGATTAATGACCACTTCGCCAGCAAATGGGTCAGTCAAACCGCTCGTGATCGCGACATCTGGAAGATCCCCACACCGTTAAGCGTGTTCCTCCGTACTCAACCCTGGCTGCCGGTACGCAGCTCGGACAGAACTGTCGTTTTTGTCCGCCCTGCTGATGTGTGGCACGTCACAGCCGACAACGAGGACGAGTTTATCCCGCTGCGCAGGGTGCATCCGAAGATGCGCCATTTCCTCAAGAACTCCACCACACAAAGTAGACTTCAGGCGGCTGGAATGCCCACGTGGGGCAATCCCGAAGACAGCGTCAGAGGCCTTGTAGCCCTAGGAGAACTCATAGCGACGGGCTCCGTGGGAACGGCCGATCGCGGCTTCATCGAGCGCGCCAATTGGGAAGTCTGGAATCAGCTCACAAACCGTTCCCAGTCGTACGGATTTTCGGCTACTGAGCTTCAGCCGCTGCTAAATTCTCCCCTCCTCATTGAGCGGGATGAGGTGATGGACGTTATCAAACTTTCTGATTTACGTCAGGGCGAAGGAATCCTGTACGTCAGCGACGAACGTGACAACCTCACCGTACGGTTCATACGGGAGATGGGGAGTGCCCTGCTCATCGCACCCTGGCGCGCGTGGAGGGTGGCTCAATTGTTGAGCAAGCTCTGCCCAGGAAAGATCAATAATATCGACGCCGCAGCTCTGGCCGTGGAGGTCGATGGTGCAGCGCCAGATCACGGAAAACTGGGATATCCGCTTCACGCACGCGTCCCGTGGCTGCCCAACGCCATCGGAGTCTTGGCAGACCATAACCAGCGCACCATCCGGCCAACCGATACTGAACTAACAAATCTGGTCGCGTCGGTTCGCGCAATCCGCCTGCACGGTTATGAGTCCCTGACCATCAGCCTCGATAGCGCACCTGTCCAGTTACCCGAACGCCAATCTGGCGTCCTGCCCCTCCCCGATGATGACGTGCCCCTTATCGTGGCGCCTCAGGGCATGACCAGCAAGCTGAGTTGGGACTACCTGGAGAAACTTTCGGACGCCATCTGCCACGTCCTGGACAAACCCGACTTCGCGGTCCGACTTCGGTTAGCGGCACGCTGCCTGCGTGATTCCTATGCTGACCTCGTCGATCCTGCGAAAGAGCAACTAGCGGCCGCACTGGACGTCTCACTGACGCAGTACGAGGAGACGACAAGTCGACTCGACGGCTCCCTCGCGGAGATCCTGGTCCGTCTCTACCCGGTACTCGTGCACACGCTGGGTGTCGATCAAGCGCAAGAGTTGACGGACCCGCGCCCCTCGGATGCCCACCACCTCCAGACACTCCTCGCGGAGCAAGAGGGTAGCCTTCCGCTCGCCTCCGATCAGCTGATACGCACCGCCCGCGCAGCTCGTACGGTAGACGAATTGCGGGAAGTCCTGGGAATCGACTTCGCTGACTTCAACAAGACGCTCGTTGAGCTCGCCCCTCAATACCAGCCGATCAGCCGTGCGGAGGCCCACGAGGAAGCGATGAGAAGCCGAATTGAACAGCGACGCACCGAGATCGTTGACCGGCTCCGCCAGGTTTTTCTCAAGAAATTCGATGCCCGTGATCCGATCAGGGGGTGGGCGGAGCTTCGCTGCCTCCAATGGATCACCGTGCCAGAGTCCTGGGCCCTAACCCTGGAAAACGTCACTATCGAGCGCCTCGACGCCTGCATCAGCGAGGCCCTGGCCGCCCGTCTAGGTGAGATTTCAGAACCGGAGCATCCCGTGAAGCTCCCCGTCCTGGATCAAGTGCGCGTAGATAACCTCAGCATAGTACGGACGAGCATTCCCCATCTCACAACACTGATCAAAGCCTCGGGGCGGTTCCTACCCGCCGTGCTAGCCGGCGACGTTACTGATTTACTGGACCAGTGCGGCGCCTTGGACTTCCGTCTCCTCGGCAAGGATGACGTCGTCGCGTGGCTGGCCGCGCTGGGGCACTGGCCTTCGGGAATGCCGCTGACGACGGCTCCGCAATCACACGGGATCACCCACGATTCACTTGCCGCTCAACAATCCGCCGCCGCGCGTGACAGGGAGGAACAACTCCGTCGGCGGCGCATCGTACTAATCGGTGAGCGGGAGTTCGATACGGGATCGGGAGATTTCACAGCCCTAACCGACGAGTTGCGCCGGATGTTGAACGAAAACCGAGGAATTATTCTCAGCAGCGACCACTTCGCGCCGCTGGAACCCGTTTCTCCACGCCAGCAGTCAATCTCGCCGACCTATCGAGGCGGTAGCACCGGTAACGAACGCCGCGCCGATCTCTCCGCGGAACAGCGCACGGCTATCGGTTTCGCCGGCGAGTTGATCGCCTATGAATGGCTCCGCGCCAATTACCCAGCCACCACAGAAGAAAGCTGGATTTCTACTAACCGTCGCAAAGCCTTTCCTGGCCCTCCCGGCGATGACAGCCTCGGCTACGACTTCAAGGTGGGCACCGGCAACAACGCCCGAATGTTCGAAGTCAAGGCCACCCAAGCTGACGGAGGCCAGATAGAACTCGGAGAAACTGAGGCACGTGCCGCACAGCGGTATGCAGGGAGCAATCGCTGGAGCATCCTCGCCGTGACATGGGTTCTTACGCCCGAGCGGACGAGTGTGCATAGGCTGCCCAACCCCTTCAGCCGAGAGGGACGCGGATTCTACCGGATGGAAGGCGGCTCGCTCCGCCTGTCCTACCGGCTGACCACCTAATCGGTCTCCCAGCCGGGAGGCCGTACGCTCTAACTGCTGCTCAACGAGAACAGCCCGAGCAGCGCTGCTGCTCCCAATGAGGACCCTTGCTGCAGGAACCTGCAGGATGCCTTGCCGAATTGCGCTTTTAGATGATCAAGGCGGCGCGTCGCGCCGCCGCGCCGTCCGGGCATGCGGCCTGGGGGCCGGTCCCGGACGGCGCGGCGGCTCGCGCTGCTCGGTACATGCCTGTTACGCCGTATGCAACACCATCACGAGCGTGATGTTGCGGCCCGCTACGGACCCTGGCCGGTGGTGTATGAGCTGTTTCCCGGCTGCAGCATGCTGGCATTTGGCAGCGCATGCCGTCCGTGCTCTAGGCGTTGGCGGACGTGGCCGGCCGCATCAGCTGAGAAGTCAGCGTGAAGCCAGGGCGCAGGGTCGAAAGCCGCTATCGCGGTCACCGACGGGTAGCGTAGCGACCGCCCTCAAGGCCACCGCGTCATTGGCGGAATCTCGGTACCCGTCTGGGGACGGACAGCTGGCTGTGTACTCCATACCCCGCAGGCCATATGTGACCGCGGCGTCTTGGCAGGAAGACAAGGAGTAGTTGCGGCCTGCCTTCACCCGAATCGAGTCACTTCACTGCAGACCACCGAAACGTTAGCGATCACTCAGATGACCAAAAAGTGGTAGGACTTTCCAGCATCTTCAGCGCTTGTCCACGCTTATCTTTAGCGGCAGCATAAAGAGTCCTACCCCTGGAAGTAATACGGATAATCCAACCCTGAGAGACAAGCTTATCGATGACATCCGAAACGAGTTCTCGACTGCGTAGGTTCAGGCCACGGGACAGCGCCTCTTCCTTCCGGGCACTGCCGGGCTGATTATAGATCTTTTTAAGGATTGTCAAGGCCACGCGCCGTTCGGGTGATAGCTTTAACTCCATGATTCCGGCAGTCGTTTGAGACTTAGAGGAGAACTCCTCGACGGCGCACTGCATGAAGTTTGTGGTGAGCCATTCGGGAATTGCGGACGCCCCATCCAGGTAGCCGATGATGCAGGAATCAAAGGTAGGATACTTGCCCACTTCCTCGGCTGCCGAAATATCGAGAACTTCAATCAAACAGTCCTTGAAGGTGGTACGGGAAAGCACAGGATCATTGTTTGATAGCGCGAGAAGACTGAACATCACTCCTTCCACAAGGAAGTTTTTGCGAACTTTGCTTTCCTCTGGATCTAGTTCGGAACATGTGCGCAAGGTATCAGCTAGAACCGCGTCGAACTGATGATTATCCTGTCGCCGGCCAGCCGCAGCCAGAACGCTAGATACAGAAATGTTTTGGTCAAGCAGAGACCCTGCCGCTACTCCGATACCTAGATCCGAAGCTGAACTCACCCAAGAGGCTGTCCGTCCAAGCGGATGTCCCTCGTAAGGACTAATGAGATATTTCGCGAGATCTTCGCCATAAGCGGTGTCCGCAAGATCTCTATCTACGAAGACACGTTGTTCCTGTTGGCCAGCGTAGTCGCCGACAGCAAGCCCTGGCAGGCGTAGCAGAAGCTCCATTCCCTCTTCATCGGGATCCCGTCCGTTAACCTCCACAAAAGCAGAGCGCATTATTTCCATGTCTACGGGACCGGTCTCGTCGCCTCTCGACCGAGCAAGAGTAGCTACCCGGGACACCAATTGCATTATAGTTTCAGGGCGAACAGCCGTTACGATGCGGGCTTCTCTCTCGCATATTGCTACGAACAGCTTTCGCCATGCTTCTGCCTGCGTGGTTTGCGTGATTGAGTCTATCTCGCTAACCGACTCCATGGCAACGAGGTAGCCGATGAGGAGTGGGCGGGCGGGCAACCACTCGGGGACTTCCCAATCAACACCTGCAAGTGCCAGATACTGCTCTATTTGATTTTTGTTGAAGTCTTGAAGGCTTATTATACAAGAGGTTGATGCAAAGCCAAGCGATTGTACCATCTCTGAAGGGGATGAGAAGTAATGAGATCTTCCGCATGCAATGATTCCCGTACTCACCGGAGTCTCTTGAATAAGACGACGCACGGGCGCGAGAGCTTGCCAGCGCACAGATTTGAGATCGGAAGCGCTTCCTAGCCAGCGAGAAGGAACAATCTCGTCGAAACCGTCTAGCAGGAGGATGCAGGCTCCTGCTCGCCATGCGGATATGAGACTTCTATCGCTGCCGAGCCCAATCTCCTCCGCATGCCGCCGGAGGATTTCCGATGGAGATCTAAGCCCAACGCAGTCCCGGAGGTTGATATGCACAGGGAAAGGGGTGGCCATTTTCCTTTTGAAATGCATTTTGCGTAGCGCGAAGTAGATCTGTCGGAGAGCATGGCTCTTCCCCACTCCAAACTCTCCCGTCAATAGCCATCGCGCTCCTTCAACTAACTCGTTCCCAAGCTCCTCGATATTTAGATCTTTTTCGTTCTGTGTGGTAAACAGAGTGTCGACGGTTATTTGCGGCAGTGCCTGCGTAGAGTAAACAATGCTTCCAAATGGTGCCTCATCCCGGGCATTCAGATAGGACTCGGAGTCACAAACCCGGCGTCGCAGCGCAGCGAAGCTAATGGCATATATTACCGCATTCGACCCCTTGATCTCGCCGGCTACTGCTGCCCGCTGGTCCGGGGTGGGTTCATCTCGGGTAACGAACCAGCCAGTAAGGCTCTTGTATGCGTTTTCTGGTTTCTTCTGCAGGTCTTCCAGCATCTCGCGGAGCTTGCGAGCATCGGTCTTTGCTTTATCCTTCGTTCTGAGAATCGTGAATTCATACGCGTTTATTGAATCATCATTCACAAACAGCGCATCGCGCTCGCGACCTTTGTATATGATGGCACCTTGAAGGTGATTAGGATCATGGATCGCTCTCGCGATATTAAGCGCCCTAATTTCAAACTCCGGGCCAGTCTCATCACCGAGCGACATCACACTCTCCAAGGTTTGTCTTCTAGAGGGCGAGCGTCTGCCGCCCCCTCGGGGCACTAACACCGGCATTCTACAGCTATCGACGCCAATATGGAGGCTCACTCCTTTGATGAACGTCCGTCCCATATGACCGTTATGTACGCTATGTGCAATATCCGGCTTCTTAAGAGGTTCTTGTTTGACGACTTAGTGAGTCGGATCTTTGCCTGCACCCTGAAGACACCGAACAGGTGATCGTTATAGCTGCGATATATAAGGATGTTGATGGAACGAGCGGTATGGCGAGATTGCACCGTAGGCGAGCAGGAACAAAGAAGGTGAAGCGGTAACGCCTGTAAGGCGGTCGGCAATTGGACAGGGCCCGTACGTCGCATGCCCTCACGATCGCCTTGCGGTGGTTGGGCGCCGTGCGGGGTTGGGGGCGATCGACGGGCTGGCCTCGTTCCTCGGCCCGGCCCACCGGGTGACGAGGCTGAGCGCCGTTGCGGGATATGTGCGGGATGACGCCGCCAGCCAGGCGGTTGTGGAGAGGCTGCGGTGCAGGTCGGGAGGCGGATCGCCGCAGTGGTTGGCATTCCACTTCTAATCCGACGGTCGCAAATTCGAAGCCTGTAAGGCGTGCGCGTGCTGTGGCCAGCGCAGAAGAGCCTCTGGCCGAGGAGCAATGCAAGGCGGGGGCTCTCTTGGTGTACGGCTCTGCGCGGTGGGCGACTGCGGTTGGGTGTGCCGAATATGTGCCTCAACGCCCGGGGGCCGCTCCTGATCATTTGTCGTCCCTTGGCAGAGCGAATCGAGTGTCTCGGTGCTCGGGCGGGTTGCGTCCACGGGAGTGGTGTAAGAGTTTTCGCTGGTAGAGGCGTGGCGTCGTGAAATGAAGACGGCCATCGCGTGATCCTTCGTGATTGCGAGTCAAGATCGAAGGAGAAGAAAGCGATGGCCGTGAACGACAGTGTGGACCCTGGCGCGTGGCTGGCGCGGCAGATCGAGGCCGGGGATCCGGATCTGTTGCGATCCATGGTGAAGACCATGGCCGAGGCGTTGATGTCGGCCGAAGCAGACAGCGTTTGCGGGGCCGACTACGGGCAGCGCAGCAGCGAGCGGACCCAACTCCCGCAACGGATACCGCGCCCGCGAGTGGGACACCCGCGCCGGGACGGTTGAGCTGGCCATCCCGAAACTGCGGCAAGGGTCCTACTTCCCCGACTGGCTGCTGGAACGCAGGCGGCGGGCTGGACAGGCCCTGGTCAGTGTCGTGGCCACCTCCTATCTGCTCGGTGTCTCGACCCGGCGGGTGGACAAGCTGGTCGAGCAGCTCGGCATCACCGGCATCTCCAAAAGCCAGGTCTCGGCGATGGCCAAGAGCTTGGATGTGCAGGTGGAGGCGTTCCGCACCCGCGCTCTGGACGGCGGGCCGTACTCGTTCGTCTGGCTGGATGCGTTGACGCAGAAGGTCCGTGAGGGCGGGCGGATCGCAGGCGTGCACGTGCTGGTCGCCACCGCGGTCAACGCCAACGGC
Organism: Sphaerisporangium flaviroseum; assembly: GCF_039537005.1. Taxonomy (NCBI): domain Bacteria; kingdom Bacillati; phylum Actinomycetota; class Actinomycetes; order Streptosporangiales; family Streptosporangiaceae; genus Sphaerisporangium; species Sphaerisporangium flaviroseum. Next base: position 170,548 of record NZ_BAAAZR010000020.1, read on the forward strand.
CAGCGGGAGATCCTCGGGGTGGAGGTCACCAGCCGTGAGGACGGCGCCGGCTGGCTGGCGTTCCTGCGTGGCCTGGTCGCCCGCGGTCTATCAGGGGTCCAGTTGGTCATCTCCGACGCCCACGCCGGCCTGGTCGAGGCCATCGGGTCCACCCTGCCGGGCGCGTCCTGGCAGCGCTGCCGAACCCACTACCTGCGCAATCTGCTGACCACCGTGCCCAAGTCGGCCCAGCCGTGGGTGGCCACGCTGGTGCGGACCATCTTCGACCAGCCGACCACCGAACAGGTCCAAACCCAGCACGCCTGGGTCATCGACGCCCTCCAGGCCAAATACCCAGCTGCTGCCGACCACCTCGACCAGGCCCGCGAGGACCTGCTCGCTTTCGCGCAGTTCCCCCGCGAGATCTGGAAGCAGATCTGGTCGAACAACCCGCAGGAACGGCTGAACAAGGAGATCCGCCGCCGGACCGACGTCGTCGGCATCTTCCCCGACCGGGACGCCATCATCCGACTCGTCGGCGCGGTCCTGGCTGAGCAGACCGATGAGTGGACCGAAGCCCGCCGCTACATGGGCCTGGACGTCCTGGCCAAAGCCCGGCTCAGAGTGATCCCCGGCGACACACCGAATCAGCAACAGCTCCCGGAGACACTCACCGCTTAACCTGCAGAAACGGATCACACGGAGATCAACTCATACACCACTCCGCTGGACGTGACCCTCGGGCGACAGTGCCGTCACATCCGTGGCTCAACAGGAGAGAACCCCGCGGCTCAAGAGGAGAGAGCCCCGCGTTCTGGCCGGTTCTGGTTGGTCGGCGGCTCGTAGAAGACCGTAGGCGGCTGGCTCGACCTTGCGGGTCGGCGGCCTTTGTTCGTACTCGCTGACCCTCTTGCACCGTCCGTGCGAGAGATATCCCCCTCCGTCTCGTTGGACGGCACCCCATTCGTGACGATGGTCCGAATGGCGATGATCAGGCGAGCAGTGGCCTCGTCGTCCACGGCATGCTCCGCGGTCCTTCTCAACGTGTCACGCTCATCGGGGCTGTTACCGCGGGGCGTGTGGAGATCGCTTGTGGTGTGGTCCACGACCCAGGCGAGCAGCGGTTTCCGGTCGACCACGTCCTCGCAGGTCCGCACCAGGTGAATACCGACACGGTCTTCACCATGGCGCGAATCCGGATCGAGCACCTTGGTTCATCGGCACAACTGCCTGGCATCTCGATGGAGCTCGCGCAGGACTGGAGCAAGCTCACCGCTCGATACGGAAAGACGGAACAAGGGCCCGCATTCCGGTGGATTTGATACCTAATTAGGAGAAATACTGCTATTTTCCCGTCTCCGCTCTCCGATATGTGGTGATCTGCTACGGTCGCACGCTCCAATAGATGATCGACTTCAGACTGGAGCATTGTGCGAAGAAGAGCCTCCTGGTTCGCCGCTCTCCTGGCAATCGCGACGGTTTTGCCGGTCTCGACGGCCAGCGCGGACACCGAGGTCATGACGCCGCAAACCATCACGTGGACGCCTTGTGAGGAGGAGCCCGCCGCCGAGTGCAGCAAGCTGAGCGTGCCCATCGACTGGTCGAAGGTGAACGGGCCGAAGGTCGACATCGTCGTCGCGCGGCGAAAGGCCACGGATCCGGCCGCGCGAATCGGTTCGCTGGTGATCAACCCCGGTGGTCCGGGCGGATCTGGGGTGGAGGCTGTGTACGGCGCCCCCGGGTCCTACACCGAGGAACTGCAGCGGCGGTTCGACATCGTCGGGTTCGACCCTCGGGGCGTGGGGCGCAGCAACCCGGTGATCTGCTCAGCATCGGTGTACAACCGGATGCCGCACACCGTCATGAGAAGCCAGGCCGACTTCGACGCCTGGAACGCGTTCACCAAGCAGCTGCACGCCGACTGCCGCGCTCGTACCGGTCCGCTGTACGACCACGTCGACTCCGCCGACGTCGCCCGTGACCTGGACGCGCTACGCGCCGCCCTGGGTGAGAAGAAGCTCACCTACTACGGAATCTCATACGGCACGCTGATCGGCCAGATGTACGCCGAGCTGTTCCCCGACCGCGTCCGGGCCCTCGGGCTCGACAGCAACATGGACCACAGCCTCGGCGTCGCGGGCTTCCTGGCCACCGAGGCGACCGCCGTCGAGGATGCGTTCGACCAGTTCGTCGGCTGGTGCGAGCAGGACACCAGTTGCGTCCTGCATGGACGTGACATCCGTGCGATCTGGAAGAACCTGCTGGAGAAGGCGCGGCGCGGTGAGCTGAAGTACCCGAGCACGGGCCAGACGATGACCGAGTTGCAGGTCATCTACAACGCCGCGCTAGGCACCGAGGGGCCGGACTGGCGCATGCTGAGCGAGGTGATCAACTGGTTGAACGGTGGGCCGCCGCCGGAGTGGGTGCCCCCGCTGCCCGGCCGGCAGCCCGTGGAGGGTGACGTCGCGTATCTGCCGACCGCGGTTCTCTGCCAGGACTACAACCTCAAGGTGCGGGACTACTCGGAGTACGCCGCACTTATGCGCGTCTCCAATCAGCTCGCACGCGACACGCGGTACCACCCGTATCCGATCGACGACCTGCCGATCTGCATGAACTACCCGACCACCAACGCGCCGCACGCGCTGCGCTACAAGGGCGACGCCCCGCTGCTGCTCGGGAATTCCCTGCACGACCCGGCCACTCCGTGGATATGGTCCGCCAACGTGGCCCGTCAGCTCGGGTCCAAGGCGGTGCTGCTCACCTACGAGGGCTGGGGACACCGTATCTACGGCAAGGACAAGTGCCAGACGGACATTTACGACGAGTACTTGATCTCGCTGAAGGTGCCGCCGCACGGCACGCGCTGCGCCGTGGGCACGCCTGAGGACAGCGTGCTCAGGCAGCAGGCGCCGTCCCGGACGTGGCCGACCGGCTCGAACCACTGGGCGGCCGGCCCGGTCGCGGCCTCGCCCGTCTCCTAACTCCGGAGACGGACCTTCGCCCCGGGCGACTCATCCGGGTGAAATTTCGAGTGGGTGTCGTTGAACCACGGCGAGTCCGGTGGTTCAACGACACCCACGCCTGTGTACGCAGGCCATTGGCACGTTGTTCGTATGAACGCGGGCCCGGCTCGCGCCTGGGCGTCAACGCGTTCCCAAGCCCGGCGCCCTGACGGGGTGAGGGCGGGGTCCGCGGCGGTCGGCGACGCGGCGGACCGGGTACTCCTGGGCCCGGGTTAGCGCGCTTTCCGCTGTTGGTTTTCCTCCCGGTCGTCGGGCCACTCGCTCTCGTCGTGGACGGCGTGTGGGGGCTCCTCGGCCCCGACGGCCGAACACTTCACGACCGTTTGGCGAACACGGAAGTTACCCGCCGAGTATCAAACGTTCAGCCATCCGCCTAGCAGGACGACGACTCCCCTCTGGTGGCGCCCCGGCTGTGAGGTGATCGCCAAGGTGGCTTGGCGGGTGTCGGCGCCGGGTGCAGCCGCAGGTCAGGCGGGTCCCGGAGGGTTGCAGTTGACCAAACGGGGGCTCCGCGATCAAGCTAGCTCGATTGTCGGAGAGGGGCCAAGGCCGGTCGAATGGGCTAGAAGAAGTCAGGTCGGAGATCATTCGTACGTCTGCCCGCACAAGGCGAAGTCGGCCAGGTCGTCCCAGGTCAGTGCGTCGATCTGCACGACCTCCGTATCCATGGGCACGTCCGGGTGGACCGGGCCGGGAACCGCGATCCGCAGGCCGTCGGACTCGTCCCAGCCGCCGAAGGCTCCGGCCAGCCCGCACTCCAGATAGGTCGCCGGGTGGAGGTTGTACCAACGTCTCGGAGTCGCGCGAGGGCCGGATGTTCGCGGAGCATCCACTCCGAAGTAGGCATCATCGCCAGGCGGCTGCAGGGCGAAGTCGTCCAGGTCGGCGATCTGGGACGTGATGACCGCCTCCCACCGCGCGAACCCCGACAGGCTCACCTCGGAGACGAAGTCCCGGTTTACCTCGGCCGACAGCGGCCCCGAGGTCGCGGCCGGCGTGGAGGTCACCTCGTCGGCCGGTGGTTGGGCCAAGGTCGCGGCCGGCGTGGAGGTCACCTCGTCGGCCGGTGGTGGGGCCAAGGTCGCGGCCGCGGTCAGCATGGCGGCGACCTCGTCGAGTGGGAGCCGGTCGCGGTCGCTTCTGGTACGGCTGACGTGCCACAGCGCCCGCAGGTACTCCGGCAACGTGCGTTCGCCGGCGACGAGCACCGCGCGCAGGGCAGTGATCCGCCGGTACAGATCACGGTTGGTGAGGGGGACAACGTCCCCGGCCACCCAGTAGGTCTGCTTGTGCGGATGCCCGGCCTCGAACTTCAGGACGCGGGCCAGTGCCTCGACCCGATCGTCGTAGCGCGCCACCTCTGCCGTGTTGCCGATGTCGTCCTGCCGCCAGACCGTCCACGTCGCCATGACGACATTCTCCGGCCGGCCTCGCCGATCGAGGCACGTGAACGCGAAAGCAGGTGGGTCGCTACATGACGGTGCGCCGAACGGGCGTCGCGTAGCAGCTTCTCAGCAGCCTGCGACGCCAGCGTACCCGGCGCGGTCTCAGGCACCTCAGAACACGTCACCGCCTCAGTTTCGGACATATCAGAACGCGTAATGCGGTGCGGACTTACCGGCTGGTACGACTTGTTTCCCGTTGTCAGCAGGGTACAGTCTTCGGGCGCCGGTGAATGACCATGGCTTCACCATGTACGGGTCCTCGCCGCCGTCACGTCACGCGGACGGTTCAATGCGGATGACCCCCAAGGGTCTTACGTCAGCCACGCGCTGTTGTATCGCGCTCATTTCCGCCTAAATACTTCGGTCAACATTCTCACTGCCCCTCTGTCAGATTTGTGAGGGGCAGCCGTGCTTCCCCTTGGAAGGGCGAACATGGCAGAAGAGCCACGAACCAGAGAGCAGTTATCACCCCTCACCAGGCGCCGGTTCCTCGCCGGGGTCGGAGCGGGAGCCGCCGCCGGAGCCTTGACCCTGGCCCCCGCCGAGGCTCTCGCCACCATCACCACCGCACAAGCGGGCGGCCTGGCGGCCTCCCCGGACAGATTCGGCCGGATCTTCAACCTGCCCGCGTTCGCCGACCTGCAGAACGGCGGACCACCCTCGCTGCGGACAGCACTCATGGAGATGGGCAAGCTCGGTGGGATCATCGACGCGCGGGACCCCTTGCAGGAAGGGCCGATCCGCCTGATCACCAACCCTGAGCTCAGCCCCAACAACCTGGACAACTCAGGGCACACCGCCGGGACGACGTTCCTGGGCCAGTTCCTCGACCATGACATGACCTTCGACCAGACCTCGCCGCTCGGCAGGCCCACCGCGCCCGAGCAGACGCAGAACACCCGGACACCCGGCCTGGATCTGGACTCGGTCTACGGACGCGGCCCCACGGGGCAGCCGGAACTGTACGACCCCGCCGACCGCGACAAGTTCCGGGTGCAGAGCGGCGGGTTGTTCGAGGACCTGCCCAGAGGGTCCGGCGGCGCGGCGATCATCGCCGATCCGCGTAACGACGAGAATCTGATGATCTCCGGATTACACGCCGCTTTCCTGCTCTTCCATAACCGGGTGGTCGACCGGTTACGTTCTCAGGGGCAGACGGGCAGCGTCTTCAACGCGGCGCGGCAACTGGTCCGCTGGCATTATCAGTGGATCATTATCCATGAATTCCTGCCCCTCATCATCGGTCAGCCGTTGGTCAGCGAAATCCTGGGGTCGGGACGGAGGTTCTACCGGCCCATCGCCGGGCAACAGTTCATCCCGGTCGAATTCCAGGGCGCCGCCTACCGGTTCGGGCACAGCATGGTACGGCCGTCGTACCGCGCCAATCTGGCCGGGAACGCGGATGGCTCGGCCTTCTTCGGCTTCATCTTCGACCCTGCCGGGCAGGGTCAGGCCGATCCGGTCGACCTGCGCGGAGGCGCGAGAGCACGTAGGCGGTTCATCGGCTGGCAGACCTTCTTCGACTTCGGTGACGGCCAGGTGCGCCCGAACAAGCGCATCGACACCAACATCTCCACCCCTCTCTTCCAACTGCCTCTAGGCGCGATCTCGTCCCAGGACCCCCCGATCTCGCTACCCCAGCGCAACCTGCTCCGTCAGGTCACGTGGTCGCTTCCCTCCGGCCAGTCGATCGCCAACGCCATCGGAGTCTCGCCCCTGCCGGCGCAGGAGTTCCCCGAACTGCAGCAGTTCGGCCACGGCATGCCGTCCAGCACTCCTCTCTGGTACTACGTCCTCAAGGAAGCCGAAGTGATGGCCGGCGGCCTGAGGCTCGCCGGAGTGGGCGCCAGGATCGTCGGAGAGGTCTTCATCGGGTTGCTGCAACTCGACTCGGCCTCCTACCTCAACACCAACCCCGGCTGGGTGCCGACCCTGCCGAGGAGAAGTGGCGCGACCGGCGACTTCCGGATGGTCGATCTGCTCACCTTCGCCCGAGTGGACCCGGCCAGCCGAGGCCAGTGACCCGCACGACAGAACTGACCCGGTCGCGGGTCCCGGAGCGACCCGGGACCCGCGACCGGTCATTTCAAGCAGAGAGAAAGAGACGGCCGGCCATCGGTCCATTCGGGAGACCACGATGTCCGCGTCATCCATGGTCGCGGGTCGTGGCGGATCGAAACCGCAGCCGGACGGCTCAGGTGCGGACGCCGGGGGTGGCGGCCAGGCCGGTGTGGTCGGGGATCACCCGGGGAAGGCCGCGCAGCCAGGCTTCAAGGTCGGCGGGCCACCAGCGGCCGGCGGACAGCCTGCCGAGCGTGTCGGTGACCGCCGCGGCGGAGGCCGGCGTGGGGACGACCCGGGCCGGCGAGGCCCCGGGGAGCACGCCGAGCCACCAGTGCCGCCGGGTGACCGGCAGGTCGTCGGGGTCGAGGACGATGTAGTAGTCCGGCAGCACCGACCGCTCGGCACGCAGCGCGCCCAGGGTCTCCTCGATGGCCACCTCCAGGCCTCCTACGGGTCCCACGCCGTCGAAGAATCCCGTCCAGGCGGCGCCGACATCGGCCAGCGGATCGGCGTCGTGCACGACGTACGTCGCCACCGCGCGGGCCACCGCCTCGGTGACCTCCGCCGGCGTGCGCTCGCCGCGGACGATCGCCCGCACGTTGTGCAGGCCGTCCAGCCCGGAGACCACCTCGGCCGCCCGCTCGCCCGCCACCACGACCACGGTGCTTCTCAGCCGTCGCATACCCGAAGTCTAGGAGCCGAGAGTGGCATGCCGCCCAGGTCCCCATCGCGGCAGCCGTGTCAGAGGCGCGTCACCAGGTCCGCGGTCAGATCGGCCGGCCTGGCGGCACCGGTCAGGCACATCGCGATCTCCAGTTCCGCGTGCAGGCATCGGATGACGTGCCGGACGCCCGCCTCGCCGGCGAGCGCGAGCCCGTAGGCGTACGGGCGGGCCAGCAGGATCGCCTCCGCGCCCAGGGCCAGCGCCTTGATCACGTCCGAGCCCGTACGGATGCCGCTGTCGAACAGCACCGTGGTGCGGTCGCCGACGGCCTCCACCACACCGGGCAGCGCGTCCAGCGAGCCGATCGCGCCGTCGACCTGCCTGCCGCCGTGGTTGGAGACGACCACACCGTCCATGCCCGCGTCCACGGCCCGCCGGGCGTCATCTGGATGCTGGATGCCCTTGAGCACGATCGACCCGTCCCAGTGCTCCCGGAGGAACTCCAGGTCGTCCCAGGTCAGCGAGGGGTCGCCGAAGTTGGCCGCCCAGCGCAGGAGCGCGGCGTTCCGGTTGGAGTCGTCGATCGGGCCGCCGACCGCCTTCTGGAACGCGGGGTCGGAGAAGTAGTTGGCGACCCCGACGCCGCGCAGGAACGGCAGATAGGCCTGGTCGAGATCGCGTGGCCGCCAGCCGAGCGTGTGGGTGTCGAGCGTGACCACCAGCGTCGTGTAGCCCGCCGCCTTCGCCCGCTCCAGGAAGCTCGCCGTCACCTCGCGATCCTTGGACCAGTAGAGCTGGAACCAGCGGGGCCCGTCGCCGTTCGCCTCCGCGACCTCCTCTATCGAGTACGAGGCGGCGGTGCTGAGCACCATGGGAACCCCCTGGGCCGCCGCGGCGCGTGCAACGGCCAGCTCGCCCTCGGGATGCACGATGGCGAGCACGCCGATCGGGCCCAGCAGCACCGGGGAGGGCGACCGCCGCCCGAAGAGCTCCACCGACAGGTCCCGTACGGCGACGTCGCGCAGCATGCGGGGGACGATGCGCCACCGCTCGAAGGCGTCGAGGTTGGCTCGTGCCGTCGACTCGCTGCCGGCCGACCCGGCGACGTACCCGAAAGCATTCGGCGGGAGCCGCTCCTGAGCGGCCCGTTCGAGCGCGGTGAGGCCGGTGGGCAGGTCGGGCAGCACGTCACCGAGCCCGTTCAGGTAGATCTCGTTCTGGAAGTCGGCGAGCGTCCCCATGATCCTCCTTCGGCCGGTGCTGCGGCACCGTCCTTCACCGTAACCGGTCCGCGTACAGGAGCATGAACCGGCGAGTACGGCGGGCCCGAGCCACCTGGATGCATCTGATCCGGGAAGACGATCGAATGCCTACGTGTGGAAGAGGCGACGAGGGACCGGCGCCGGTCCGGTGAGGTGGGCGGGGCGGAGGGATCGGGGATTCCGGCCGCCCGTGTGGTGTTCGTCGTCGCCGGCGCGATCCTGCTGATCGCCATGGTGGCCGCTCAGGTCGCCTCGGGACTCGAGCCCCGGCCGGTACGGCTCACCAGCGTCGTCGTGCTCCTGCTGGCGGCCGCCGCCGTGGCCTTCGCCGCGGCGGATCACGGCCTTCCCCGGGCCGCGACCGCGTTCGCCGCCACGGCCGCCGTGGGGTACGCGGCGGAGTGGATCGGCATCAGGACCGGCGTCCCCTTCGGGGAGTACCGCTACACGGACGTGCTGTGGCCACGGCTCGGCGGGGTTCCGCTGATCGTGGCACTGGCGTGGGGCGGCATGGGGCTGGCGGCCCACGCGGTGGCGAGGGCGGTGGCCGGTCCCAGGACCACTCCGGGGGCGGCGTTCACCAGCCCTGGGACAAAGGCCAGGGCGGTGGCCGCCCGTCCCGAAGCCGCTCCGGGACAGGCGGCGCGGCGCTTCGACAGCACGTTGAGACGCGTCGTGGCGGGGGCGCCGGCGCTCACCGCGTGGGACCTCTTCCTCGATCCGCAGATGATCCGCCTCGGCCTGTGGACCTGGGCGGACCCCGGCCCCTACCGAGGGGTGCCGATCAGCAATTTCGCAGGCTGGCTGGTCGTCTCGATGCTGGTCATGGCATTGATCGACAAGGTCCTCACCAGGCCCGCGCGTGGCCCCGTACCCAAGGGCACCGGGCTGGTGACGATCTACACGGTGATGGCGGTCATGGAGACGCTGGGCTTCGCGGCGGTGTTCGACCCGCCCGATCTCCTCGTCGCCGCCGTCGGAGGGACCTGTATGGGCGTGTTCGTACTGCTGGCGTGGAGGCGTAGATGGCCGAGGTGATCGTCGTCGGTGGCGGCGTGGGCGGCATGGTGTCCGCCCTGCTGCTGGCACGGGACGGCTACCGCGTCCGGCTGTACGAACGTCTCCCCCGGCTCGGCGGGAAGCTCGCCGAGCATCGGCGTGCCGGTTTCACCTTCTCCCTCGGCCCCTCGCTGCTCACCCTCCCCGACGTCTTCCGCGACCTCGGCGTGCGGCTGGACGCCATCGAGGTCGCCGAGTTGTGCCGGTACCGCTTCCCCGGCGGTTCGACGCTGACCGCGTACCGTGAACCGGAGCGGATGGCCGCCGAGGTGGAGCGGCTCGCGCCCGGGGAAGGCGACCGGTGGCGCGAGTTCCACCGCTGGGCCCAGGGGTGCCTGGAAGCCTCGCGCCGTACGTTCTTCACCGGCCCGCTTACCCGGCCCCCCACGGCGGCCCGGCCCTCCGACCTGCTGGCCGTCGCCCCCGGCCGTACGCTGGACGGCCTCGCCCGCCGCTTCTTCCGCGACCCTCGCCTGCGCCAGTACGTCGGCCGCTACGCCACCTACGCGGGCTCCAGCCCCTATCGCGCGCCGGCGGCACTCGGCTGCATCCCGGCGATCGAGCACGGCCACGGCGGCTGGTACGTCCCCGGCGGCCTGCCCCGCCTCGCCGACGCCCTGGCCGAGCTGCTGGACAAGGCCGGCGTGGAGGTCCACCTGGACGCGGGGGTCGCCGGAGTACTGGCCGACGGCGAGCGGGTGCGCGGGGTGCGGCTGGTGTCGGGCGAGGTGGTACGGGCCGACGTGGTGATCGCCAACACGGACGCGGCGGCGCTGTACGGGCAGTTGCTGCCGCACCGGGCCCGCCTGCGCAGGATCGCCGGGCTGGGGCTGTCGTCCTCGGCGTTCCTGCTGCTGGCCGGGGTGGAGGGCAGGACCGAAGGGCTCCCCCACCATTCCATCGTCTTCTCCGCCGACTACCGGCGGGAGTTCGCCGACATCTTCGACCGCCGCCGGCCGCCGGAGGATCCGACCGTGTACATCGGCTGCTCGGCGGTGGACGATCCCTCGCAGGCGCCCGCGGGTACCGAGAACTGGGTGATGCTGGTCAACGTCCCGGCCCGCGATCCCGGCCGGTGGCCGATGTCTCCGGAGGCGTACCGCGATCTGGTGCTCGACCGCCTCGCGAACCGCGGCCACGACCTGTCGGGGCGGCTGCGGTTCGTCGACCTGTTCACCCCCGCCGACCTGCGGGACCGGTACGGCGCGTGGGGCGGGGCGATCTACGGCACGCCCTACCGCGGCATGCTCGCGCCGTTCCGCCGGCCGGGCAACCGGGGACCGCGCCGGGGCCTGTACCTGGTCGGCGGCTCGGCGCATCCCGGTGGCGGCCTGCCGCTGGTGGCGATGGGCGGGCGCATCGTCGCCTCGCTGGTGAACGAGGACTTCCCCCGGCCGGACACGAGGAAGCAGGTCCACACCCGATGAGAGCGCTCACCGCCGCGCAGACCCTGGCCGCGCTCGTGGTCGGCGCACGGCTGCTGCGCGGACGCGACAGACTGCCCCCACTCGGCCGACACAGGGACCGACCGCCGCCGCTCGACCGCCACGGCGACAAGCCGGGGCTCGGCCTTCGCGACGCCAGGCCGTCCGAGCTCGGCCGGTCCGAAGGACCGTCGGGAGCGGTCTCCGTCGTCATCCCCGCGCGGAACGAGGAGCGCCGCATCGGCCCCTGCGTCACCGCCGCCCGTGCCGATCCCGGTGTCGCCGAGGTCATCGTCGTGGACGACGAGTCGAGCGACGGTACGGCGAAGCTGGCCGCCGGACTGGGCGCGCGGGTGGTGCCGGGCGAACCGTTGCCGGACGGCTGGGTCGGCAAGCAGTGGGCCCTCCACCAGGGGCTCGCCGCGGCCGGCGGCGAGGTGATCGTCACCCTGGACGCGGACACGCGGCCCAGGCCGGGCCTGTTCGGCGCGATGGCCTCGGCGTTGGACGGCTGCGACCTGCTGAGCGTGGGGCCGCGTTTCGTCTGCGACAGCGCCGTCGAGCAGGCGCTGCACGCCTCCTTCCTGGCGACGCTGGTCTACCGGTTCGGCCCGATCGGCGCCGGCGTTCCGCCGCCTCCGCACCGGGTCCTGGCCAACGGGCAGTGCATGGCCTTCCGCCGGGAGGCGATGCTCAGCGCCGACGGTTTCGCCCGGGTACGGGGGCACATGACCGACGACGTCGCCCTGGCCAGGGCTCTCGCCCGGAGCGGCTGGGAGGTGCGTTTCCTCGACGCCGGGGACCTGCTGGAGGTCGACATGCATGAGAGCGCGGCGGAGGTGTGGCGGGAGTGGGGCCGCTCCCTGCCGCTGCGGGACGTCACCGGCCCCGTACGGCTGGTGGGCGATCTCGCCGTGGTGTGGCTCGCCGCCGCGCTTCCGGTGCTCCGGCTGGTCCGTGGACGGCCGACCGGGCTCGATCTGGGGCTGCTCGCCGCCCGGTCGCTGCTCACCGGGGCGCTGCGGGACAGCTACACCCGGCCCGGGCCCGGGGTGCTGCTCTCTCCTCTGCTCGATCCCCTCACCGCCGTGCGGCTGACGCAGGCGAGCCTGCGTCCGGTACGCACCTGGCGCGGCCGCACCTATCCGGCCGGAACCTCGGCGGGCCAGGCCGATGTGGACGTCATGAGCGGCGTCCGGCCAGGGCCGCCTGGCCGAAGCGCAGTCCGATGAGGCACATCAGCGCGCCGGTCGCCGCCACCTGGAGGGCCGGGGTGAAGAGCGGTTGCAGCAGCGGGACGCTGAACACGCCGGCCCGTGCGCCGATCGCGAACGACCGTGTGGACAGGGCGAGCACGGCCAGGATCCCCACGGCGAGCAGGAACACCGGCAGGCAGATGACGGCCACACCACCGGCGAACGTCAGTATCGAGCGCCCGCCACGGAAGCCCGCGAACACCGGCCAGGCGTGGCCGATCATCGCCGCGGCCACCGCCGCGTACACGGGCACGACGCTCGCCCCGGTGACGACCGCCGGCCCGCTGAAGTGGGCGCCACCGGCCACCAGGCCGAGCAGTCCCGCGAACGTTCCCTTCAGGGTGTCCCCCGCGAACACGGGCACGGAGGCCCGCCATCCGAGCTGGTCCTTCATGTTCCAGAAGCCGGGGTTCCGGTCGCCGACGTCACGGGGGTCGAAGCCGTACGCCCTGGCGACCAGTATCGCCACCGGCACCGAGCCGAGCAGGTAGCCGCCGATGACAGCGACGAGCACGGGTACCATCGCTTCCTTTCACCTCATGAGATATCCGGATATGAGCGCCATGCGGTACATGGCCTTCGACAGGCCGCTGCTGCGCCGTACCGGAGGGCTGGCGTTCTGGCGGCTGCTGGGCACCGGCAGGGGCACGTCCATGAGCCTGGGGGCGGACCTTCGCCGGTGGGCGATGCTGGCGGTGTGGCGGGATGAGGCGTCGCTGGAGGAGTTCCTGGAACGCTCGCCGATCGCGGCCCGCTGGCGAACCGAGGCGCTGGAAGCCTGGCACGTACGGCTGACGCCCCTGGCCTCGCGCGGCCGGTGGGGCGGCTGTGAGCCGTTCGGCGCGCTTGACGGTCAGGCGAGGGCCGGCGCGCTTGACGGTGAGGCGAGGGCCGGCGCGCTTGACCGTCAAGCGAGGGCCGAAGGGCCGGTCGCCGTGCTGACCAGGGCGTCGATCCGGGTGTCCCGGCTGACCGCGTTCTATCGATCCATCGGACCGGTGGATCGGGACCTGCGGGCCCAGGACGGCTGTCTGGCCTCCGTCGGTGTGGGTGAGTGGCCGCTGGCACGCCAGTCCACGTTCTCGCTGTGGCGCGACGCGGCGGCGGTACGGGCGTTCGCCTACCGGGGTGACGCCCACCGGCGGGTCATCGGTCGCGTACGAGACGAAAACTGGTACTCGGAAGAGCTGTTCGCCCGCTTCACCCCATACGACAGCCAAGGCACCTGGGACGGACTCGACCCTCTCGCCCGCCTCCACCGTCCATGAACCTCCACCAGGCCGGCCGCGGCCAGGTGGAGGGGGTGAGGGGGTCACGTCGCGGGTTCGGTGGTGAGGTGGGTTTGGATGCGGGTTACGACCTCGCCGGTGGCCAGGTCGTGGGCTACCGCGCAGGCTCGTGCGATCGTCGCCGCGCGTGAGGAGCCGTGTGCCACGACGACCGTGCCGTCGAGCCCGAGGAGGGCCGCGCCGCCGTGCGTCTGGGGGTCGTACCGCACGGCGACCTCCCGTAGCTCGCCGGGGGTGGCGATGCCGGCCCGCGCCACCATGGTGAGCGCCGCCCTGACGGAGCCCTCGACGTTCTTGAGGACCACGTTCCCGGTGAAGCCGTCGGTGACGATCACGTCGACCGTTCCCGCCAGCACGTCGTGGCCCTCGACGTTGCCGTGGAAGCGGAACGGCAGCCAGTGCAGCAACTCCTCCGCCCTGCGCGTCAGCCGGTTGCCCTTCCCGGGCTCCGAGCCGATGGAGAGCAGCCCCACCGACGGCGCGGCCACCCCGAGCACGAGCTGCGCGTAGGACGCGCCGAGGACGGCGAACTGCGCGACCATCTCCGGTGTGGGGTCGGATGTGGCCCCCGCGTCGATCAGGACGGTGGAGCCTCCGGTGACCGTGGGCAGGGCCACCGCCAGCGCGGGGCGCAGCACGCTCTCGGCCTTGCCCAGCCCCCGGATGGCGCACGTCACCACCGCTCCGGTGGAGCCGGCCGATACGAACGCCCCTCCCGCGCCCTGCCGTACGAGCTCGCAGCCGACGACCAGGCTGGAGCTCGCCCTGGCCGCCGCGTCCGCCCCGCGCTCGGCCATGGGGATGACGTCGTCGGCGTGTACCACGTCGATCTCCCCCGCGGCACCATGCCGCACGAGCTCCCGGCGCACCTCCCCCGCCCGGCCGACGAGTACCACCGGCACGCCGTGCTCCCGCAGCGCCGAGACCGCTCCGCGCACCGTCTCGGCCGGGCCGTGGTCTCCCCCCATCGCGTCGACGACCACCGGCTTCGGCATGCTGCCCCCCTGGGAGATGTGAACGACCGCTCCGCCCCTCATGTCACGGCACCTTGACGTGCACGCGACGTTCGGCCCTGTCGGCGGCGGAGGCCGCCAGCAGGTGCCGGGCGAAGATGGAGAGCCTGCGCCGGCGCGGCACGCGCGCCCGCGCCACCAGCACGTCGTGCCTCGTGGCCTCGATCTCGCCCAGGATGCCGCCGTAGAGCTCGTACGCCGCGCGGATGCACGGCCGGGACGACGGGACGAGCAGGTCGATGCCCGCGAGTGCCTGCCGGTAGTGGTCCCGGGCCCGGTCGGCCTCGAAGGCGAGGAGTTCGCGTACGGCCGGGGTGGCTCGGGGCCGCCGCAGGTCGGCCACGTCCACGCCGAACTTCTCCAGGTCCTCCAGCGGGAGGTACACCCGGCCGCGTTCCAGATCCTCGGCGACGTCGCGCAGGAAATTGGTCAGCTGGAACGCCAGCCCGAGCTGGCGCGCCGGCTCCCGTGCCCGCTCCGCCGCCCCGGGCATGGCTTCCAGCACCGGCAGCATCATCGTGCCGATGACGGCGGCCGACCCTTCCATGTAGCTCAGCAGGTCCTCGTACGTCGCGTAGCGGGTCACCGTCAGGTCGGCCCCCATCGCCCGCAGGAAGGCGTGGATGTCGGCGTGGTCGACGCCGAAGGACCGCACGGTGTGCGTGAACGCGGGCAGCACCGGGTCGTCGACGGGCTCGCCCGCCAGCGCCGCGGTCATCCGGGTGGTGAGGCCGTGGAGCGCCGCCTCGCGGTCGCCGGTCATGCTGAAGGAGTCCACGATCTCATCGGCGTAGCGGGCGAACCCGTACAGGGCGTGCACGTGCGGCCGTTTCCAGGCGGGCAGCAGCCGGGTGGCCAGGTAGTAGGAGCGGCCGTACCGGGCGTTGAGGCGGCGGCACTGCTCGTAGCTGGCGGTCAGGGTCATCGGGAGGTCTCCAGGATCCGCTCGGAGGCCAGGCGCCCGGATATCAGCACAGGCGGCACTCCCACTCCGGGCGCCGTGTACATGCCGGCGAAGTGCAGCCCGGGAACGCGTCTGGCGGCGCCCGCGGGTCTGAACCAGGCCGTCTGGGTGAAGCGGTGGTCGAGGGCGAAGGGGGTTCCCGCGGAGTGGCCGCGGCGCTTCCAGGCGGGCGGGTCGAGGGTGAGCCGGGGCGCCGACGTGAGGTCTCCGTAGCCGAGGTCGGCGAGCCGGCGGAGCAGGCGCTCCTCCAGCCGGGGAGTGAGCCGGTCCCAGCTCTCACCGCCCAGCAGGTTGGCGGTCGGCTCCAGCACGGTGAGCGTGGCGTGCCCGTCCGGTGCCGCGTCCAGATCCGAATCCGGGTAGGTGATCAGCAGGTTCGGATCCGGCTGTGGCCTGCCCGCCGCCAGAGCCGTGAACGTGGATTCCCACTCCTTCCCGAAGTGCAGCGTGTGATGGGCCTGTCCCGTCAGCCGGTGGTCGAGCCCGAACTGCAGGACCAGGCACGACGGCGAGTACTTGGGCCGCCGTAGCCGCCAGTCACCGGCGCCTGGTGGCAGCAGGCCGGCGTGCGCCTGGGGGAGGTCGCAGGCGACCACCGCCTCGCTCGCGGGCAGCAGTTCGCCGGTGTCCAGGCGGACGGCGACCACCCCGGAGGCGTCCGTCTCGATCTTCGTGGCCCGCACGCCGTACCGGATCGAGGCGCCCGCCTTCTCCGCGACGGCGGCCATGGCGCGGGGGATGGCGTGCATGCCGCCCTCACGGGGGAAGTAGACGCCGCCTACGGTGTCCATGTGCGCCACCACGGCGTAGATGCCGAGTGCCTGCCGGGGTGACAGGCCGACGTACAGGGCCTGGAAGGTGTGGGCCCTGATGAGCCTGTCGTCGGTGAGATGGCGTCGGACGAGCCGGTCGAGCCTGCGGAACCCGCCCAGGGCGGCCAGCCGGGACAGGGCGTACGGCTGGGCCAGGGCGCGGAGCCGGGTCATGTCCCGGTCGATGAACGAGGGCCACTCGGCGTCGAACATCTCGCCGAGGAGCCGCCGGAACCGCCGGTACCGTTCGGCCTCGGCCGCACCGGCCAGGGCGCGCACCTGTTCCGCCATCGCGTCCTCCCCCGCGACCACGTCCAGGTGGGAGCCGTCGTGGTATTCGAGCCGGTAGTACGGGTCGAGCCGGCGCAGGGGCAGCCAGCTCTCCAGGTCCTCGTTCGCGGCGGCGAAGGTGTCGGCGAGCACGCCCGGCATGGTGAGCACCGAGGGGCCGGTGTCGAAGCGGTAGGGGCCGAGGTTCGCGGTGCCGCAGCAGCCTCCGGGCACGTCCTGTGCCTCGATCACCGTCACCTCGCGTCCCGCGCCGGCGAGCCGGATCGCCGCCGCGAGGCCGCCGAGTCCCGCGCCGACGACCACGACGGGGGCACGCCTGACCATCAGGTGCTCCTGTTCGTCGCGACGTGGGCCAGTTCGATGAGCGCGGCACAGGCGTCCGGCGGGATGCCGGCGCCGTCCAGGGCTCCGGTGGCCTGCGCCACCAGGTCGGAGATGCGCCGCTCCGCGGCGTCCAGGGCTCCGGTGCCGGCGATGAGGTCCCGCGCCGCCGTCACGTCGCTCTCGTCGTGCACGTTGTCCAGAAGTGCCACGCCGTACCGGTCGGCGCGTTTGCGGGCGTCGGCCGTCAGGTACGTGCGCTTGCCCTGGCGGAGGTCGGCCCCGGCCGGCTTGCCGGTGAGCGCGGGGTCGCCGAACACGCCGAGGACGTCGTCGCGTAGCTGGAACGCCTCTCCCAGCGGGAGCGCGTAGGCGCTCAGGACGGCACGAAGTCCCGGCTCTCCCCCGGCGATGGCGTGCCCGAGGTGCAGAGGGCGTTCGACGGTGTACTTGCCCGACTTGTAGGTGGAGATGCGTGCCGCCTCCTCGACGTCCCCCGTACCGCGTGCCGCGAGCGCCACGTCGAGGTACTGCCCGCCGATGATCTCCACGCGGAGCTGCGTGAAGACCTCCAGCGTCTCGGGCAGCCCGGGTCCGCCGCGAAGCAGGGCGGCGTCGGCCCAGGTGAAGGCGAGCATTCCGAGCAGCGTCGCGACCGACTCTCCGAACCGCTGGGGGTCGCCCCACCAGCCCATGCGGCGGTGCAGCTCGGCGAGGTCCACATGGGCCGTCACCCGGCCGCGCCGGGTCGCGGCCTCGTCCATGACGTCGTCGAGGAGCAGCGCGGACGCGTGCAGGAGTTCGACGGCGCATCCGGCCGCGAGCACCGCGTCCTGGTCCTCGGGCGCGCCTCCCGACGCCCGGTGCCCCCAGTACACGAACGACGACCGCAGGCGCTTGCCGCCTGTGCGGATGAAGTCCACCAGGTAGGCGCGCAGCGTGGCCTGGCCGTCCTCCCCCACGAAGTGGAGCCTGCCCATCTCCTGTTCGAGCAGCTCGTCGAGGCGGCGATCGACCAGCTCCCGCAGGTCGTTCGCATCACGTGTCGCCATCACCATCGGCGCAGCTCCTTTGATCGCTGTAATCCCTTTCGGCCATGGCAGGCGTTTCGGATGCACATGGTCGGCATCGATCGCGCCGGACCCGACCGGCGGAGGCGGTCCGTCCCGATGGCCGCGGGCCGCATCCGTACGAGGACGTGGACTCGAAGGAACACATGGGATCACCTTCAATGGATGCGGGGGCTCATGAAGGACACGATCAAGGCCCGTACGACACGCGGCCTCCACCGCCTGTCCGCGCTCCTGGACCTGGCGGCCAGATGAACGGCACGCTGGTGAGGCCACGGGTGGCGGTGTCCAGTTGCCTGCTCGGCGAGCCGGTGCGGTTCAACGGCGGCCACAGCCGCGACCGGTTCCTCTCGGACGCACTGTCGGCGTACGTGGACTGGGTGCCGATATGCCCGGAGATGGACATCGGGCTCGGCAGCCCCCGCGAGACGCTGCGCCTCGAACGCTCCCCCGAGGGCCCGCGCCTGGTGACCCGCAAGACCCGGAGGGACCTCACCGGGCCGATGACCGAACTGGCCACGGCGCGCGCGGCGAGCCTCGACGTGGACGGCTACGTGTTCAAGGCCAAGAGCCCCAGCTGCGGCATCCACGGCATCCCCCTCTACGCCGGTGACACGGCCGTCGACCGCCGCAACCGGGGCCTGTTCTCGAACGGGATCATGAACGCGCACCCGCTGCTGCCGGTGGAGGACGAGGGGCGGCTGCGCGACGACGTGCTGCGCGAGGCGTTCGTCGAGCGGATCTTCGCCCACGCCCGGCTGCGCGCGTTCTTCGAGAGCGACTGGCGGCCCCACGACCTGGTGGCCTTCCACTCAAGGCACAAGATGCAGATCCTGGCCCACGACCCCGCCGGCTACCGCGCGATCGGACGGCTCGTGGCCGAGGCGGGCACGCGCCCGCGTGAGCGGCTCGCCGCCGACTACGGCGACGCGTTCCGTGCGGCCCTCACCGTACGGGCGACGATCGGCCGCAACGTCAACGTGCTCCAGCACTGCCTCGGCATGATCAGCGGCCACCTCGACGCCGTACGCCGCGCCGACCTGGTCGAGGTCATCCACACCTACCAGGCCCACCAGGTGGCCCTCAGCGTGCCGCTCACCCTGCTGCGCCACCATGTGCGGGGCGCGGGCATGACCTACCTGCTGGACCAGACGTACTTCTCGCTCTACCCGGAGGCGCTGTGCCTCCGCAACCACGTCCCCGCCTGAACCCTGTCCAGGTGTCGAAACCGATTCCGGTGACGGTTGGGGTTCTCATGCGGCCGCCACCGGAACCGGCTTCGCCTCAGTCCCGCCCTCGGCCGGTGACCAGGTCACGGACGCGGTCGACCAGACCGGTGCCCGGAGCCAGGATCTTGCTGGCCAGCGGGTTGTGCGGGGTCGCCGGATGCGGGCGGGTGGGAGCGATCTTCTTGATCGCCCGTATCTTCTTGCCCACGCTGTGCAGATCCTCTGCTTCGGCGTACTTGACGAGCTGCGGGAACAGCTCTCTCTCCTCCTCCCGGATGTGCTTGCGCGTGGCGGCGATCAGCTTGTCCAGCAGATGGTCGAAGGCCGGGTCGCTGGTCTCGGTTCGTTCGAGCTCTTTCATCAGGCGCTCGTTCTCGGCATGCTCGGCGATCTCGCGGTCGGCGAGCGTGTCGCCTTCCGGGAGGAATTTGCGCGCCGCCGGGTAGAGGAAGGCCTCCTCCGCGACCGAGTGCCGGACAAGCTCGATGATCACCTTCTCCGTGAGGTCCCTGCGACGATCCTCGTCATCGGTGCCACGCAGGCTCTCCAGCTCGGTGAACATCTGCTCGACCTCGCGGTGATCGGTGGTCAGGACGGTGATGACGTCACCGTCGTACTCCATGGAACTCCCTCCTCTGCGCTGAGTAGACGAGGTCCGCGTTACCCGGGGGACTCGCCGGGAAACACGGCCGTGACCGTGACGGCCGATCAGGGCGAGGTGGCGGTGGCGCGGGCGGTTGGAGGGCCGGTGCGCGGTTCGGTCTACTCGAACGCGTAGCACTCCACTTCGGCGCGCCGGCGGGACAGCCCCTCGCGCACCAAGCGCGTGACACACCGGCGTTCCCGCTTGGTGAGCACCAGCCTGCCGCACACGGAGATGCCCGAATAGGTGCGGCAGTCGAGGTAGATGTTCCTCCTGCCGACGCGGTAGTGCCTTCGTACGGCGTCGCGGCAATGCCTGCGCAGCAGCGGAGTGTTGGCGTACCGGCACTGGCGGACCATGGTCCTGTACTGCCACATGCTGACCGTCGTCTTCCTCGCCGCCTGAGCGCCGCCCCCGGTGACGACGGATCCCACCGCCATGACGGCGAGCAGCAGGGTGATGGCCCATATGCGTTTCATCATGCTTTCCCCCTGTCCCAACGATAACTGCCGGCTTCCTGCGACCCCCCCGCCGGGGGACATCATCCGGGAGTGTGTTGACCACTGTGACCAGGCGTTTCACGGGTACCGCGGCCACGGGCCGGCGGGCGGTCAGGTGGCGGAGAGGGCCGAGAGCACCGACTCGGCGATGATCTGGTGTCCGGTGGCGTCGGGGTGGTCACCGTCGTCGGCGAGGAGCCCGGTGTCGTCGCGGGTGCCGTCGGTTCCCTTGAAGGGCACGTACAGGTCGACGTACAGCGCGCCCGCGGCGGCGGCCGAGGCGGCGAGCACGGCGTTCACGGCCTGCGTGAGCCGGTCGCTGGTGGTGACGTAGTCCTCTCCCTGGGCACGCCCGTCGGCGCCGTCCAGGAAGACGTTCCAGTAGCCGGTCACGACGATCCGGCTGCCGTCGCGCGCCTCCAGCGCGCGCACCCCGCTCAGGATGGCGTCCATGTTGGCACGCAGCCGCGCCAGATCCTCCTTGTAGCAGGCCAGGCCCGCGCCGGGGCCGCAGTCATCGATCGAGGCGCTGTCGAAGTCGTTGGCCCCGATGGTGATGATCGTCAGGTCGGCGGCGGCCACGGCTCCCCTGGTCGTGTCCTCCGCGAGCCGGTCCAGCAGTCCCTGGGTCGTGAGCCCGGCCTCGGCGAGGTTCCTGCTGACCACTCGCCCTCCCTGGGCCGCCGCCAGGGACCGGCCCACCAGGGAGACGTAGGTCGTGCAGTCGCACGCGGAACCGGCGGGCACCGAGTCGCCCAGACCCACGACCGTGCCCACCTGGGCCGAGGAGCGGGATACGGCTTCCCTGACCGGCGAGTTGAGCGCTCCGGCGGCCGAGCCCGCGTCGAGGGTGACGCCCAAGAGGGCGACCATGGACAGCAGCGTCACGCCTGCCCTGGACCGAACCCGGCGCGCGGCCCCCGACGCCCATCTGGCGTGCCGGTTATGACCGCCCATGTCGCCTATAGGGACAAATGTCACATCTTTATGGTGCCCCATGCCGGCGGTCGGTGGGTGAAGGCGGCCTGAAGACACGCTGAGAGAAGGTACTCCTCTCGACGTCCCCGCACAGGGTTCGCCGAGGAACCTGTCCGGAATACGTGAACAGTGCCAAGGACGGCGTCAGCGAGACTCGCGCAACAGCCCGGCCAGGATGGCGGCGTGGCTGTGTTCCACATCCCTGGTGGCCGTGAGCAGGGTCAACGGGCCCTGCTGAAGCAATTCGCGTAGCCGTTCGAACGCGGACCGGCGAGCGTCCCCCTCCAGTTCGGAGAGATAGCGGCGCCGGAACTCCTCGAACCTCGCCGGATCGTGCCCGTACCAGGTGCGCAGCTCGTGGGACGGGGCGACCTCCTTGAGCCATTCGTCCACATGCGCGTCCGCCTTGGACAGCCCGCGCGGCCACAGACCGTCGACCAGCACGCGGGTCCCGTCCTCGGAGGAGGGATCGTCGTAAACGCGACGCAGTCGTACGGGCATGAGCACCTCGCTTCCGAGCCGTCACGCGAGTTCACGCTGGTCACCGGGGATATGCCCGGTTCCGGGGCGCTCACCCGGGTCCGGTCAGGACGCCCGGCCGCGCGGTCGCCGCGGTGAGGATCCGATGCCGCCGGGAGAGGACCCGCGGAGCAGGAGCTTGGGGTCCCTGCCGAGCTCAAGGAACATGCGGACGTCGTCGAAACGTTCGAGGCCCACCTCGATGACGTTGGGCAGCCGGCCCCATTCGCGGAAGCCGAGCTCCTCGTAGAGCTGAATCGCACCATGGTTGTTGCCACGGACGCCCAGGGTCAGCGTCTCGATGCCCGCCGCCCGCGCGTCGTCGACGAGGGCGCCGACGACCAGGCGGCCCAGGCCGAGGCCGCGTGCCGACGGGTGCGCCATGACCTTCCCGAGCTCGGCGGAGTGCTCGAAGACGGGTGCCGACGCCCGCCTCCACAGGCCCATCGCCCGGACCACGCCGTCCACCCGTGCCAGAGCGAGCGCCGCGCGGCCGAGACGGACGTCGGCGAGGACGTCGTCCAGGAAGGGATCGGTCTCCTCCCTGCCGGGCGGCCGCAGGTAGCCGACCGCGCCGCCCATCTCCACGACGGCGTGGATGACGCGGTGGACCTCGACGCGCAGGAGGTCATCGGCCTCGGCGGGCCACACCAGTTCTATCTGGGGAGACATGACTGTGAATTATCCACGCAGGCCGCGGCGCGGATCCGGGCGGGCCCCGGCGCGTCGCCTTGGATGTGACCCAGGTCACATAGAGCTGACGTCACGTCGGCGCGGACAGGATCCGTCCTTGTGACGAACGACCCCACAAGGGGCGCGCCACAGAGGAGGATGGCATGAGTACTGTCCATGCTCGGCACCGCATCGTGGTGATCGGCGCGGGTTACACCGGCATGATGGCCGCGATCCGCACGGCGCGGCACACCCGCCGCCACGGCGGGCAGGTCGTGCTGGTCAACCCTTCGTCGCGGTTCACCGAGCGGCTGCGGATGCACCAGACGGCCGCCGGTCAGACGCTCGCCGAGTACGAGATCCCGAAGCTCCTCGCGGGCAGCGGCGTCGAGTTCACCCAAGGATGGGTCACCCGCATCGATCCCGAAGAGCGGCACGTCACCGTGCGGACCACGGCCGGCGAGCGGGTGCTGGACTACGACACGCTGGTGTACGCGATCGGGAGCGCGACCGCCACCGGCACCGTGCCCGGCGTCGCGGACCACGCCCACACGCTCAACGGCCCCGAGGCCGCCGCCCGGCTCGCCGCGCGGCTCGTAGAGATCTCCTCGCGGGGAGGCACCGTGACGGTGTGCGGCAACGGCCTGACCGGCATCGAGGCCGCCACGGAGATCGCGGAAGCCCATCCGGGCCTGCGCGTCGTGCTGATCGGCCGCGACCGGCCGGGCTGGATGATGGGCGACCGCGCACGCGCCTACCTCGGCCGAGCGCTGGAGCGCTTAGGCATCGAGAGCCGCGTGGGCGCCGAGATCGTCAAGGTCCTGCCCGACGCCGTCGAACTCGCCGGCGGGGAACTGGTCCACTCCGACGCGTGCCTGTGGACGACCGGCTTCGAGGCCTCGCGGCTGGCGGCCGACTCCGGGATCACCGTGGACGACCGCAACCGCATCGTGGTCGACGCCACCCTGCGGTCGGTGTCGCACCCGTCGATCTACGCGGTCGGTGACAGCGCCGCCATCCGCCAGGACTTCGGCGTCCTGCACGGCACCTGCCAGAGCGGCATACCCAGCGCCGCCCACGCCGCCGACTCCATCGGACGCCGGCTGCGCGGCCGAGAGGCCCGGACCTTCCGCTTCGGCTACATCCACCAGCCGGTCAGCCTCGGCCGCAAGGACGCCGTGATCCAGTTCACGCACGCCGACGACTCCCCGCGTGGCGCGTTCCTGCGCGGCAGGAGCGCGGTCCTGTACAAGAAGCTGGTCAGCGCCAGCCCGCCGGTCACCTACCGGATCAGCCGCTACCTGACCGTTCCCGCGGCCTTCCTCGGCGGGCGCCCCCCACGCGCTCGGAGCCGCCGGGCGATGGCGTCGCAGCCCGGCTGATGGTTCCGTCAGGCGCCCTGAGGGCGGGCCTCCAGGGCGCTGTCGAGCCGATCCCCATAGGCGGCCAGCAGCAGGCGGGCCTCGTCGGGGGCGAGGTCGCGTTCGATCATCACCACGGCCGTCTTCACCTCGTGGCCCGCGGCCTCCAGGGCGGCACGGGAGGCGGACAGGTTCGCGCCGGTGATGTCGCCGACGATGCGGGCCGCCCGGTCGACGAGCTTGGTGTTGCTGGCGGAGACCTCGACCATGTGGTTGCCGAAGGTCCTGCCACATTTGATCATGGCGATCGTCGAGATCATGTTGAGGACCAGCTTCTGCGCCGTGCCGGCCTTCAGCCGCGTCGAGCCGGTCACCACCTCAGGTCCCACGACCACCTCGATGGAGTGGTCGGCGGCTTGCGAGAGCGGCACGCCCTCGTTGCACGCCAGGCCAACGGTGAGCGCCCCGAGGGCCCGGGCCTCGGTCACGGCGGCCACCACGAACGGCGCCCGCCCACCGGCGGAGATGCCCACGACCGAGTCGAGCGGCCCGACCCGCCGCTCCCGGATGGCCGCCGCGCCGGCCTCGGCGTCGTCCTCCGCGCCCTCGACCGACCGCGTCAGCGCCTGCACTCCGCCCGCGATGATGCCCTGCACCACCTCGGGATCGGTGCCGAAGGTCGGCGGGCACTCCGAGGCGTCCAGCACCGCCAGCCGCCCGGACGTGCCCGCGCCCACGTAGAGGAGCCGTCCGCCGTCCTGCATCCGGGCGGCGATCTGGTCGATCGCGGCCGAGATCTGCGGGACCGCCCTTGCCACCGCCCCCGGGACCGTGGAGTCGGCCGCGTTCATCAGCCGGGCGATCTCGGCGGTCGGCAACCTGTCGATCTGCCGGTAACGGGGGTCGCTCTGTTCGGTCATGGACAGAGCAATGGATTGGGTCATGACTCCTCATCTTCCGGGGCGATAGTCGAATGGGGCGACGGGCGGTGTCCCACCGGTCGTGGAGGTCAGCCGAGAGAGCGGCGGTAGAGCCAGAAGACGCGCTCCACGCGGGCGCCGACGGCCCTCGCGTAGAAGCGCACCGGGCCGACCCAGCTGATCTGGACGCTGCGCAGGCCCGCCGCCGCCTGCTCCTGGAGGCATCGCCGCAGCAGGACCCTGCCGACCCCCAGCCCGCGGGCGGCCTCGGCCGTCCCCATCGGGCCGAACCATCCCGGCCGCGCGCCCCAGGCGGCGAAGCCCAGGATCTCGTCCTGCCGGGCGGCGTAGTGGCACCCGCTCGCCTGCTCGACCTCCCAGGCCCATGAGTCGTTCCACTGCCTCCTGACGAACTCCGCCACCGCGGAACGCTCGCCAGGGGGCGCCGAATGCAGGGTGACCCCGGCCGAATCCAGCCGGGCGAGGGCGGCACGGGAGGACGCGCCTTCACCGATGGCCGTACCGGCGGCGGTGTCCGACGCCCGGTCCTCCCCGAGGGCTTCCGCACCGCCGGGAAAGTACCCCGTGAGGTCCGCGGTCATGTTCCAGGCGGTGCGATACCTCTCGTAGCCGAGGCTCTCGGCCAGGCAGGCCGCCGGGGTGTACCGGACGTCGATGCCCGGCCAGGCGTAGCAGGGAGGGTTGCCCGCGAACCGCATCTCGCGGACGCCTCGCTCACGCAGCCAGACCTCGGCCGCCACGGCCAGGGCCCTGCCGGCCCCTCGCCCCTGAGCGGACGGGTGGACGGCGAGCAGGTCCACATGGCCCACGCCGTCGGGCGACGTCGAGGCGAACACCACCCCGTCGAGTTCCGGCGTCACGAGCGCCGTCCACTCACGGCCCTCGGGCGGA
Organism: Sphaerisporangium flaviroseum; assembly: GCF_039537005.1. Classification (NCBI taxonomy): domain Bacteria; kingdom Bacillati; phylum Actinomycetota; class Actinomycetes; order Streptosporangiales; family Streptosporangiaceae; genus Sphaerisporangium; species Sphaerisporangium flaviroseum. The sequence continues at coordinate 196,221 of NZ_BAAAZR010000020.1, forward strand.
GTGGCGAGCCGTGTGACGAGCTGCGGCGCCTCGGCGGCGTCCAGCGTGAGCGCGGCCCGTGCCAGTTCCCCGATGGCGGGCAGCTCGGCGGGGACCGCGGGCCGGATGCCGGTCCCGGGAATCCCGGCGGGCACCCCCGCCGCCGGCGGGCCGGCGCGGTGGTCCTGCCGCCCGCCGTTCACGCGACCGCCTCGACCGGGATCACGCTACGGCGCCGGGGGTGGAAGCACGCGTGCTCGTGTGAGACGTCCGCCCCCTGGACCAGCGTGGGCGACTCGCTCTCGCAACGTTCGGTACGGAACGGGCACCTGCGGGCGAACAGGCAACCGGCGTCGGCATGACGCTCGTCGAGCGCCTCCAGCGGCACGACCCGGTCCGGGCCCGGCCGCTCCACGCCGTGCAGGACGGGGATCGCCGACAGCAACGACTGGGTGTAGGGATGCACGGGACCGGCGATGACGTCCTCGGTGAGCCCACGCTCCACGACCTGTCCCCGGTAGAGCACATACAGCTCGCCGTCCTCGCCGATGTACCTGGCGGTGGCGATGTCGTGGGTGATGAACAGCAGGCTCACCCCGAGCCGCTCGCGCAGGTCCTTGAGCAGGCCGAGGATGCTCAGCCGCATCGACACGTCGATCATCGAGACCGACTCGTCGGCGACGAGCATCTCCGGGTCCACGGTCAGCGCGCGGGCGATGACCACACGCTGGCGCATGCCGCCCGAGAGCTGGTGCGGATAGCGCCCGAGCACGTATCCGGGGTCGATGCCCACCAGGGACAGAAGCTCCTCCGCCCGATCGTCGATCCACGACTTCGGGCGGCCCGTCCGGCCCGCGCGCAGCGCGAGCGGCGCCTGAAGGGTCTGGTGGATCGTCCGGGTCGGGTTGAGCGCGGAGTACGGGTCCTGGTGGATGAGCTGGATCTTGCGGAAGTGCGGCTGCCGCTTCTTGGGGCGGAGGGGGGACATCGGCGTGCCGTCGATGACGATCTCGCCGGAGTCGTAGGTCTCCAGTCCCGCGACGATCCGTCCGAGCGTGGTCTTGCCGCATCCGGACTCGCCGATGAACGAGACCGCTCCGCCCTTCTTGACGGTGAAGTCGATCCCACGCAACGCCGGCACGTCCCGGCCGCCGAGGACGTTGCCGCGCTGCTTGTAGGTCTTGGTGATGCCGGTGCCTGTGATCACGCGTATTCCTCCTGCTCCGCCGTCGAGTGCGACCGTTCGACCGCGTGGCAGGCGACGGTCCGTTCGCCATGGGTGACCGGGGGCGGCTCCACCGTCTCGCAGATGTCCATGCGAAGCGGGCAGCGCTCCCTGAAGACGCATCCCCGCACCGGCAGGGTGCCAAGCGTGGGCGGCCGGCCGGGCAGCCCCTGGGCCTCGGCGATGTCGCCGGACAGACGCGGGATCGCCCGGATCAGGCCCTGGGTGTAGGGATGGCGGGGCGTGCCGAGCACCTCCATGGTGGGGCCGTGCTCGACCACGCGCCCGCCGTACATCACGGCGAGGCGGTCGGTGAGCTCCGCCGCCACGCCGATGTCGTGGGTCACCATCACGGTCGTGAGCCCGCGCTCCTTGTGGACCTCGCGGACGATCCGCAGGATGGTGGCCTGCGTGATCATGTCGAGTGCCGTGGTCGGCTCGTCGAGGATGACGAGCTGGGCGTTCAGCACGAGGGCGAGCATGATGCCGACGCGCTGGCGCATGCCTCCCGACAGCTCGTGCTGGTGGGAGTCGAGCACCCGGGCGCCGTCCAGGCCCATCCGCTCCAGCAGCTCCTTGGCCTCCCGTACGAGCGCGCTCCGGTCCTCGACGCCGTGGGAACGCCCGAGGTCGAGCAGTTGCTTGCCGACCGTCTTGAGCGGGTTGAGGGAGTTCTGCGCGGCCTGGAAGACGTATCCCAGATGCCTGCCGCGCGCCCGGCGCAGCTCGTCGCCGCGCAGCTCGACGACGTCGCCCAGGCCGTCGATCTCCACGCTGCCCGCCTTGATGCGGCCGGGCGGCTGGACGGCGTTGAGCAGCGAAAGCGCCAGCGTGGACTTGCCGGAGCCCGACTCCCCCACGATGCCGGTGATGGTGCCGGGCTCGATGGTGAGGCTGACACCGCCCAGGGCGGGCAGCTCGCCGAGCGGGGTCTTGTAGACGACGGTGAGATCGCGGACGCGCACGCCCGGCGCCGTGCCGAGGCCGGGGGTGGCGGGGGAACCGGGCCGGGGAGGTGCCCCGGCCCCGTGGGAGGTGGTCGTCACTCGTTACTCCTCACGCAGCCGTGGATTGAAGATCTCGTCCATCGCGTCGACGATGAGCACGATGCCCAGCGTGAGCAGCAGGATGGCGAGCAGCGGCGCCATCAGGTAGGGCAGCGCGGCCGTGCTGGTCAGGGCGCCGCCGCCGAAGACGGCGAGGTTCAGCATCACGCCCCAGTTGTTGGAGTCGAACGGCAGGACCCCGAGGAAGAACAGGCCCACCTGGGCGTAGATCGCCCCGGTCACGGCGATGAGGACGTTCATGGCGATGTACGGCGCCATGCTGGGCAGCAGCTCGCGTCCGATGATGTGCGTGGTGGACAGGCCGAGGCCCTTGGCCGCCTCGATGAAGCCCCGCTCGCGCAGGGACAGGGTCTGCGACCGTACGGCCCGCGCCACACCACCCCAGCCGAGCAGGCCGAGGACCAGGCCCATCTCCAGCGGCCCCTGGAACTTCCAGACGGTCGAGAGCACCAGCAGCAGCGGCAGGCCGGGGATGGTGAGCTGCATGTCGGTGATCCGCATCAGCACGCTGTCCCAGCGTCCCCGGTGAAAGCCGGCGAGCAGCCCGAGCGCCGTACCGAGCGAGACCGTGATGACCGCGGTGACCAGGCCGGTGAGGATGACGTACCGCGAGCCGGTGATCACCAGGGCGAGCACGTCGGTGCCCTCGAAGTCGGTGCCGAAGGGATGCGCCAGGCTCGGCGCGGCGTAGAGCGCGTTGTTGTCGCGTGGCAGGTGGGCGGGGTAGAGCATCGGCCCTACCAGCGCCATGGCCGCGAACAGGGCGACGATGGCCACGCCGACGATCCGGCTCGGCTTGCGGCGCAGCACGCGTCCCACGCCTCGCCAGAAGTTCCGGCGCAGCGTCGCGCGCCTGCTCTCCTGGCCGCCCTGGCTCCCAGGGAGGATCGCCGTCAGCGTCATGCCGTGCCTCCAGTCCGCACTCGGGGGTCGATCACGGCGTAGAGCAGGTCGGCCGCGATGTTGGCCACGATGATCGCCACCGTGGTCACCAGGAAGGTGCCGCCCATCAGGGCGTAGTCACGGGCGCCGATGCTGTTGACGAGCAGCAGCCCGAGTCCCGGGTAGTTGAAGATCCGTTCGATGAAGATCGCGCCGCCGAACAGCATGCCGAGCGACAGTGCCAGGATCGTGAAGAGCGGCAGGATCGCGTTGCGGGCCACGTACCGGAACAGGACGCCCCGGGAGAGCCCGCGCAGCTCGGCGGCCAGGATGAAGTCGTCGCCGAGCACGGTCGCCACGCTGGACTTCATCGCGAGCACCCATCCGCCGTAGCTGGCGAGCGCGTACGTCAGCACGGGCAGGGTGGCGTGCTGGATCAGCGAGGCGAGGTAGCCGGCGTTGAAGCCGGGCACGAACTCGACGTCGACCGGGCCGCCCGCCGGCAGGATCGGCCACAGCGTCGTGAAGATCGCCAGGACGAGCAGCCCGATGACGTACTGCGGCACGCCGTGCAGCAGCGAGCCGGAGATGGAGAGCAGGTCGCCCAGCTTGCCCGACCGCTTGATGCCCGCGTAGACCCCGAGCGTCACGCCGAGCACGAAGCTCAGCAGCGTGCCCCCGAGCACCGGCAGGATGGTCCACTTGGCCGCCGCGCCGATCAGCGTGACGACCTCGGTGCCCGGCGTGCTGAGCGACTGCCCCATGTCGAGGTGGAGCAGCGCCTTCATGTAGCCGAGGTACTGCTCCCACAGGGAACCCGTGGGCAGGAACCCGTAGAGCGCCGCCGTCGCGCGCTCGGCCATGTCAGGGGACATGCCGCGCTCGATCAGCGTCTCGTACTGCCCGAGGACCGGATTGCCGGGGATGTTGCGGATGATCACGAAGCTGATGGTGGTGACCACCCAGATCATGATGAGGCCCCGGACCAGGTGACCCGTGAACCGTCGCGTTACCGCGTTGACCCGGGGACCGCCCGGGCGGGCGAGGAGCTTCATAGGCTACTTTTCTTGATCAGCCCAAGCTGCATCCACACGCCCGCGGGGAGCCTGAGCACCTCGCTTCCCGCCTCCGGCCAGCCGGAGTAGCGGGAGGTGTTGATGAACTGGGTGTTGACGTAGTCGTAGATCTGGATGACCGGGAGCTGCTCGTTCGTCAGCCTGGCGAGCGTGCCGACGATCCGCTTCTGCTCGTCGGGGGAGGCGAGGTTGAGCCGGTTGGTCAGCTCGCCGGGGTTCACCCCGTCGATCTTCTCCGGACCGCCCATCCAGTTGCCGTCCTTGCCGGGCGGGGAATGCCTGAGCCGCCCGGCGAGCAGCGACCAGCCGTTGGCGGACCCGTACAGGCGCTGGTAGATGTTGTACGGCGAGGGGCCGAGGGCCACCAGCCAGAACCCGATGTCGAAGTTCCCCGCCGCGAGCTCGTCGAGGTAGAGGATGTAGTCGGCCGAGGTCGTCACGCTGGCGTCGATCCCGTGGTCGTTGAGCTGGCTGGTGACCGACTTGGCGGCGGCGACCCAGTCGGAGAACGACGCGGGCACGTGGACCTGCACCTTCCAGGGCTTGCCGTCCGGCATCGCCCACGTGCCGCCCTTCTTGACCATGCCCGCGGCCTTCAGCTCCTTCTCGGCCTTGGCCGGGTCGACCTTGTACTGGTCGAGGGCGCCGAGCCGGTCGCCGAGCCACGCCTTGGCGGCGCTGGCGTGGATGCCCGTGGTGGTGACCGCCGGCGTCCCCGCCTCGGGTGAGGCGATCTTGGTGACCTGGGTGCGGTCGATCAGATACGCCAGCGCCCGCCGCACGTGCACGTTGTCGTACGGCTTGCGCGCCTGGTTGAACGCCATGGACGCGGCCACCGGGGAGTAGCCCTTGCGGATGTCGTTGCCGTGGGTCTTCTTGATCCGCTCCATGACGGCGGCGGGCACCGCCGTGAAGGGCGCGCTGTCCAGCTTGCCGGAGACCAGGTAGTTCCAGATCTGCTCGTTGCCGGTGTAGTTGAGAACCTTCACCTTGTCCGGCACGATCCTGGCGGCGTCGTAGAAGTAGGGGTTCTTCTTCAGCAGCGCGGCGCCCGGGTTGATCCGCTCGAGCACGAACGGTCCCGCCGAGACGTCCTCGCGGGGCGCGAAGGTGATGACCTGCTGCGCCAGCCCGGTGATCTCGGTCTTGGCCTTGTCGGCGGCGGGTCCCGTGCCCCGGGCGGCCGTCAGCGTGGTCCAGAAGCCCGCCGGCAGGAGCGAGCCGTACACGTGGGCGGGGACGACGACCGTGGACAGGACGTTCCGGAGGAACACGTTGCTGCGATTGGCGCCCTGGACGATCTTGACGGTCTTCCCGTCGAGGACCTGGATGTCGGCCGCCGCACCGGCCGCCCCCGCGTTCACGGTGTACGCGCTGCCGCCCTGGGTGTAGGCGAGGCCGATGGACACGCGGATGTCCTCGCTGGTGACGGGCTTGCCGTCCGACCACCGGGCGTTCGGCTGCAGGTGGATGACGACCTCGCCCTGGTCGGGTGTGGCGGTCCAGCTACGGGCGAGGCCCGGATAGAACTGGTTCGGATCCATCAGGTCGTTCTTGGGCCAGGCCAGCGACATCGTGTCGTAGCCCACGAACGTGCTGCCCTTCGGGTTGAAGGGATTGATCGGCGCGCTCGCGTCGATCTGCTTCGCACCGTCGATGGTGGTGTAGATGCCGCCAGAACGAGAAGTGCCGTCGGTCTGCGTGGTGCCGCAGGCGGCTGTGGCTGTGGCGACCGCCGCCAGGGCCGCGGTCGCTGCGAGTCGCTTCATGAAGTGCTCTCCAGGTCCCCGATTGCCAGGACCATACGGGCGCCAGGGCACAGTGGTCAATTTTTTTCTTCCACACACCCTAGCATGAAGATAACTTTTACCCACCCCGTCTACCTGCGGAGATACCGCTGGGCGTGCCTTGACCGCCCCCAGGAAACAGGGAAGGGCCCCGGCGCCCGCCGGGACCCTTCCCTGTCAGATACGTGCCGTGCCCGCGCTCAGGGCACCCGGCCCACACCGCCGACGGCGCCCGCCTCGCCCGGCTTGACGAGCGACAGGTGGACCGCGGGCCGCCAGTCCTGCAGGGGGACGACTCCGGGGTCGGCCAGCTCCAGCCCTTCGAAGAAGGTCACCACCTGCTCCGGAGTGCGCGAGGTGACGCCAGGCGCCGAGGTGCGGCTGAAGACCTCCTGGCCCTCGCGATCCTGGTCCTCGCTCAGCGGTCCGATCGAGCCATGCGAGATGACCAGGTGACCACCCGGCTTGAGCGCCGACCTGAAGGTCGAGACGATCTTCATCGCCTCGGCGTCATCGGGGATGAAGTGCAGGACGCCCAGCAGCAGGATCGCCACCGGCTGGGTGAAGTCGAGGTGCTCGCGGACTTCGGGGTGGTCGATGAGCGCCTGCGGGTCGCGCATGTCGGCCCTGAGGGCCACCACGCGGTCGTTCTGGGCGAGCAGCGCGTGGGCGTGGGTGAGCACGATGGGATCGTTGTCGACGTAGACGACCCGGGACTCCGGCGCGAGCTCCTGTGCCACCTGGTGGACGTTCCGCTGGGTCGGCAGCCCCGCTCCCACGTCGAGGAACTGCCGGATGCCCTGCTCGCTAAGGTAGGTCACCGTGCGGATCAAGAACTCGCGGTTCTCCCGGGCCACGTCGCGCACGTTCGGGAGGATCTCGATGATCTTCTCGGCGGCCTCGCGGTCGGCGGCGAAGTTGTCCTTGCCGCCCAGGTAGTAGTCGTAGATGCGGGCGACGCTCGGCGTGAACGGATCGACGCCTGAAGGTACTTCGTACTCGCTCATGTCGTTCCCCGCACGCTCAGGCGCCAAGCAGCTTGCGTACGCGGTCGGCGCCGGCCGCGAGCAGGAGGGTGGGCAGGCGCGGGCCGGTGTCGCGGCCGACCAGCAGGTTGTACAGAAGTGCGAAGAACTCGCGCTGGGCGACCTTGAGCTCCGGGGTCGGCTTGGCGTCGGCCGCCAGCCCCGCCTGGACCTTCGGCACGCCGTAGACCAGCCCCGTCAGCCCGTCGAGCGACCAGTGATCGTCGAGCCCATCGAGCAGCAGCCGCAGCGACTCGCGCTCGGTGTCGCCGAGGGATCCCAGCAGCGCCATGTCGGGCTCGTCGCGCACGCGGGTGCGCTGCTCGGCCGGGACCTGCGTGGTGACCCACCGCTCCGCCCGATCGAGCCGGGGCCGTGCCTCGTCCAGGGACGTGATCGGGTGCTCGGGATCGAGATCGCGCAGGATGCGCAGCGTCTGCTCGCCGTGGCCGGTGGTGATGTCGACGATCGAGGCCAGAGTGCGGTAGGGCAGCGGCCGGGGCGTCACCGGAAGCGGGCCCGACGCGGTGCCGATCGCGCGGTTGTAGGCCGCCACGTCGGCGGGCAGCGCCGTGCCATCGTCGATCTTGCGCTCCAGAGCGTCCCACTCGTCGTACAGCCGCTGGATCTCCTGGTCGAAGGCGACCTTGAAGGACTGGTTCGGCCTGCGGCGGGCGTACAGCCAGCGCAGCAGCGGCGCCTCCATGATCTCCAGCGCGTCGGCGGGGGTGGGCACGGCGCCCTTGGAGCTGCTCATCTTGGCCATGCCGCTGATGCCGACGAAGGCGTACATCGGCCCGATCGGCTGCTCGCCCCCGAACACCTCCTTGACGATGTGGCCGCCGACCACCCAGGACGAGCCCGAGGAGTGGTGGTCCACCCCGGACGGCTCGAAGACGACGCCCTCGTACGCCCAGCGCATCGGCCAGTCGACCTTCCACACGAGCTTGCCGCGGTCGTGCTCGGAGAGCCGCACGGTCTCGGAGTGCCCGCAGGCGCAGGTGTAGGTGAGCTCGGTGGTCTCGTCGTCGTACGCGGTCACCGTGGTCACGTCGCGATCGCAGACCGAGCAGTAGGGCTTGTACGGGAAGTAGCCCGCGGCGACCTTGCCGTCGTCCTCGCCTGCCGCCCCCGAGCCCTCGGCCGCCGACTCCGCCGCGGCGGAGTCGGCCTCGTCGAGCGCCTTACCCTGCGGCTTCTTGGCCGTTACCGGCTTGTCCTTGGTGCGGTAGCGGTCGAGGATCTCGTCGATGCGCTCGCGCTCGCGCATGGCGTAGAGGATCTGGCCGCGGTAGACGCCCGTGGTGTACTGCTCGGTCTGGCTGATGCCGTGGTACTCGACGCCCATCTCGGCCAGTGCCGCGATCATCGGCGCCTTGAAGTGCTCGGCCCAGTTGGGATGCTCGCTGCCGGGGGGCGCGGGCACCGAGGTCAGCGGCTTGCCGATGTGCTCGGACCAGGAGGAGTCGACCCCCGCCGGCACCTTGCGGAACCGGTCGTAGTCGTCCCAGGAGATGATGTGGACGACGTCGTGCCCCCTGCGCCGGATCTCGTCGGCGACCAGGTGGGGCGTCATGACCTCGCGGAGGTTGCCGAGGTGGATAGGGCCCGAGGGGCTGAGGCCGGAAGCGCAGACGATCGGTTTGCCGGGAGCGCGGCGCTCCGCCTCGGCGATTACCTCGTCCGCGAATCGTGAGACCCAGTCGGCCTCGCCGCTCATAGCCACGATCGGCACATCCTTCCTAGAAAGCCTTACGCCCCCATTCTCCCGGACCGCCGCAGTAGGCCGTGCATCCGTGTCCGGGCGGACGGCTCAGGTCGAGGCTTCCGCAGGATCACTCATCCCGGAGGCTGGGGGGTGTCGGGAGGGAACGGCACGCCGGTCAGCCGCTCGGCCGTCTCCCAGAGCCGGGCGGCGGTCGCCTCGTCGTACGCGCGGCGCGGCATCTTGGCCACCGCCGGCATGCCGACGAGACCGAACCTGCCATCGGGGCCGTAGTACCGGCCGCCGGCCACGTCAGGAGCGGTGGCGGCGTAGACGGTGGCCAGCGCGCCCTGCTCCGGCTCCATGACCGTTCTGGTGACCCTGGCGAACAGTGCGGTGAAGTCGGGGCGGTCGGCGCCGCGGCCCAGGTTGGGGCCGGTCGTCTGCAGGTTGGTGCGGGTGAACCCCGGGTGTGACGCGGCGCTGAGGATCCCCCACCCGTGCTGGGCGCTCAGCCGCCGCATCTCCCGCGCGAACAGCAGGTTGGCGAGCTTGGACTGGGCGTAGGCACCCCAGGGGCGGTACTTCCGCTCGCTCTGGAGATCGTTGAAGTCGATCTTCCCGATCTGCGCCAGCCCGCTGCTGACGTGCACCACCCGGGGAGAGCCGGCCTTCAGCAGCAGCGGCAGCAGCCGGCCGGTGAGGGCGAAGTGCCCCAGGTAGTTGGTCCCCAACTGCAACTCGAAGCCGTCGGCCGTCGTGTGCCGCTTGGGCACGGCCATGATGCCCGCGTTGTTGACGAGGATGTCGATCGGCCGGCCTCGGCCGTTCATCGACTCGGCGAAGGCGGCGACCGAGTCGAGGGCGGCCAGGTCCAGCGGCTCGGCCGAGACCGTGCCCTTCGGGCCCGCGGCGCTGATGTTGGCCACCGCCCGGTCGCCCTTGGCCGGGTCGCGGACCGCCAGCACCACATCGGCCCCGGCGAGGGCGAGGCGGCGGGCGGTCTCGAAGCCGATGCCGCTGTTCGCGCCGGTGACCACGGCGAGCATGCCGGTCTGGTCGGGGATCTGGATGTCCTTCGTCGCGCTGCTCATGTGCCGCTCCCTGTGGAGGACCATGCCTGATGTCTCCGGCGAAGGTACCAGACCGATGTTCTTTGTCGAAGGTGGCCTGGCGCGTTCTCGATCTCGGCCCCAGCATGGGTTTTCGGGCTGAACGCCGATTCTGTCGGCTGCCGCTGGCAAGATCATGTTGCCTGGATCGATGGCGAAAGGACCCACCGATGAGTGGTGCGACGGCGGCCGACTATGCCTGGTTCGAGGAGGAGTTCGGCGACAGCTTATGCGTCTCCGGTTTCTGCCTCACCTTCGTGCGTGACGTGTCCCCGGAGGAAGCGCTCCACCGCATCGGTGTCACCGCCGAGCAGGCGAAGGACGTCCACAAGATCCCCGCCGAGCACCTCGTCACCGCCTACGCCGTGATCGGCGGCACCGTCCTGCTCGAAGAGGAGGGGTACGCGGGAACGCTCGTGGAGGTCACCCGGCGGCTCTCTGCGGGCACGATCATGGCGGCCGTCTACCACGACGGGAACCTGGACCGGCAGTTCCTCTACTCCGCCGACGGGCACCTGATCACCGGTTTCGCGCCGGACGGTCCCGGGGCACGCTGGGGCGGCGACCCCGACCGGCTTGTCGTCCAGATGCGCCAACTCGGCATGCCCACCGCCGGCTCCCTCCGCGACGACGACCACGAGCGGGCCGATCCTCTGCTCACCGCCCTCGCCCTGGCGGAGCGTGCCACCGGTGTCCGGCTGACACGCGACCACCTCACCGGGCCCGCGCTCATGGGATCGGCCGAGCACCTTTACTGAGCGGGCCCGCTCGTGGGTACGCGCCTGACACGTGCACCGTCGCGATCATGGCATCTCGGACGTCTGGGCTCGGGCGATGTCGTCGAGGGCGGCGTTCAGGCGGACGGCGAACGGGTCACCGGACACGGCGAGCAGGTCGGCCACCAGCAGCGGAGCGTGCCGGGCCACATCGGGCCCCTCGAGCCGGAACGCCTCCTCATCAGGCTGGTGCACGCCGAGGGCCCCGGCCACCAGCATCACCAGGACATCCGGGTCGACGGTGGGAAACCAGCCGGCCGCCGACCGTGCGCAGCGTGCGACCAGCACGTGCACGTCGTCCGCGGTCAGCCCGTCGGGATGCAGCCGTTCCAGCGACGATCTGACCACGGCGCCGAGCACGAGGCCCACCTGCTCGGAGTCGAGCGCGGCAAGCTGCGCCGCCGCACGCTGGAAGGCCTCCGTATCGCGGGACCGCGCCGCCGCCACCGCGTCGGCGGCCGCCTCGGCGATGGCCCGCGCGGGCTTGGGGAGGTGACGCCAGGACAAGCTCATCGGCTCCTTCGGCGGGATCGGCACGCACGCCAGCATGCCACGCCCGCGAAGGAGGGTTCGCGGTCAGGAGAGGTCCAGAGGGCTCCAGGGGCTGGTCCGGCGTACGGACACCCCGGGGGCGCGGAAGTAGGGGTCCGCGTCGATCAGCCGGCGAAGTGCCGCCTCGTCCGCCACGTCGAAGACCAGCAACGCTCCTGAATCATCGGCCCACGGGCCCGCCATGACCAGCACACCCTCGCGATGCCAGGCCAGCAGCCGCTCGCGATGCGCGGGCCGGGCCGCCAGGCGCCGGGGGTCGGACGTGAATTCCAGCTCCACTACATACATGGCCGCAAAGTAGGACATCTCACGCGCTTAACGCTGTATCCCTTGATACATGAACTTCGGACCGCATGATCTGGGACGGGTTCCCCTTCTCTCGCATCTGGAGCCTCCCGAGCTGGCCCGGCTCTGGGCCCGTACGAGACCCGCGCGCTTCTCCCGCAGCGAGATCCTCCGCATGCAGGGCCAGCGGGCGGACCGGCTCCTGGTGCTGCTGGCGGGCACGGTCACCGCGGTCTGCGTCACTCCCGCCGGAGGACGGCGCCACCTCGCGTACCTGCGCGGCCCGTGCGTCCTGGACAAGACGGCGGTGCTGGACGCGCGTGGGCACACGGCGACCTTCGTCGCCGACACCGCCTGCGCGGTGCGGACGCTGCCGCGGCAGGAGTTCCTGCGGCTCATCGACGAGGACGCCGTCGCGCGAGGGCATGTCCTGCGCCACCTCGCCGATGACCTCCGCCGTTCGCAACGGCGGCTCGTGGAGGCCACCTCACTGCCCGCGCAGGCACGGGTGGCGGCGTGGCTGCTGGAGGCGGGTGCGGCGCCCGGCGCCATCGTCGCGTTGCCGGGCTCCCAGGAGGCGCTGGGCCACCTGCTCGGGCTCAGCCGCGTGAGCGTCAACCGGGCGCTCAAGCACCTGGAGCGCCGCGGCGCCGTACGAGTCGAACACGGGGGAATCCGCCTCCTGTCACCGGAGACGCTGGAAGATCGATGACATGCCGGACCGTCACGGCGGCGAGGAGGAGGGTGAAGCCCGGGGCGTGGGAGATCTGGGCCCGCTTGCCGAGAAGACACCTCTGAGCATCAGCCCTTGGTACCGCGGCGCCGTCCGTCCCTCAACATTGTCGGGCTCACGGCTTAGGCTGCTGGAGACGAAGACCTGGGGAGGTAGTCATGGACCTCGATATCGACAACGCGGTCGTCCGGCTGTGCGCGGAGGGCTTGCAGGCCGAGTCCGAGGGCAGACCAGAGGTCGCACGCCGCCTGTTCGACCAGGCGTGGGCCGAGCGGGCCGACGACTTCGACGCCTGCGTGGCCGCTCACTACGTCGCCCGCCAGCAGGACTCCCCCGAGGAGACGCTCCTGTGGAACGCCGTCTCGCTGCACCACGCGAACGCCACCGGCGACGAGCGCGTCCTTGAGCTCTATCCGTCGCTCTACCTCAACATGGGCGCGTCTCACGAGCTTCTGGGCGATCAGGCCGAGGCCGCGCGCTACTTCCGCCTGGCGGCGAACCATGCCGGCGATCTTCCCCAGGGGCCTTACGCCGACATGCTCCGGCGGGGCATCGCCGACGGCCTCGACCGCGTGAGCCGCTGATCCCCCACCCCGGCCGCCGCCCTCCGCCGCGACTCGACGGTGAGCACGCCGTCAGAGGCTGACACGCACCTGGTACCGCTCCAGCCAGGCGTTGAACTGCAGGAGTCCCTCCAGCGCGGCCCGCACGTCGTGGCGGCTGACCCCGCCCTGCGGCTGGTCGAGCATGGCCCGCACCTTCGAGAGGTCCAGCATCGGGGCCGCGACGAGCTCGCCGGAGGCGAGCAGCCGGGCCGTCTCCTCGCGGAGGGCCTTCTCGTATGCCGGGTCCTGTGTCGAGGGGTACGGGCTCTTGCGCCGCTCCAGGACCGACCGCGGCAGCACGTCGGCCACGGCGGCACGGAGCAGGCTCTTCTCGTGCCCGTCGAAGGTCTTCATCGACCATGGGGTGTTGAAAACGTACTCCACGAGCCGGTGATCGCAGAACGGCACCCGGACCTCCAGGCCGACGGCCATGCTCATGCGGTCCTTGCGGTCGAGCAGGATCTGCACGAACCGGGAGAGGTGGAGATAGCTGATCTCCCGCATGCGCGCCTGCAGGCCGTCCTCCCCGGGCAGGCGGGGGACCTCGTCGAGTGCCTGGCGGTAGCGCTGGGCGCGGTAACCGTTGAGGTCGATCTTGCGCAGCAGATCGCGGTCGAGGACCTCCTCCAGGGCGGTGAACCGCGCGCCGCCCTGGGTGGCCAGCCACGGGAAGGTGTCGGCTCCGACCGCCTCGGGCTCGTGGAACCAGCGGTAGCCGCCGAAGACCTCGTCGGCGGACTCCCCCGACAACGCCACCGTCGAGCGCTGCCTGATCGCCTTGAACAGCAGGTAGAGCGAGGTGTCCATGTCGCCGATGCCCGTCGGCAGGTCGCGTGCCCGCAGCACCGCGGCCCGTACCTTCGGGTCCATGAGGTCGCCGGAGTCAAGGACGATGTCGGTGTGCTCGACACCGAGGTGCTCCAGGTGCCGCACCAGATCATGGACGTAGGGCGTGTCGGGGGCGTCGCGCATCTCGTCGGGGCTGAAGTTCTCGGAGTAGCCGACGAAGTCGACCGAGAAGGAGCGGAGCTTGCCCTGGCCGTGCCGGCGAAGCGCCATCGCGGCGAGCGCGGTGACGGTGCTGGAGTCGAGGCCGCCGGACAGCAGCGTGCACAGCGGCACATCACTGATCAGCTGACGATCGATGATGTCGTCCAGCAGTCCCCGGATGGTGCGGACCGTGGTCGGCAGGTCGTCGGTGTGCTCGCGGGACTCGAGCCGCCAGTAGCGGTTCTTGGCCAGGCCGCGCCTGCTCACCGTGACGACCCCGCCGGGGCTCACTTCGTACATGCCCCGGTAGATCGCGTGCTCCGGGGTCTTGACGAACGCCAGGAGCTCGCGCAGCCCTTCGATGTCGACCACAGGCGGCTGCGAGAGCGGGTTGGCGAGGATGGCCTTGGGCTCGGAGCCGAACATCAAACCATGGGGTGTCGGGTAGTAGTACAGCGGCTTGATGCCGAGCCGGTCGCGTATGAGCACGAGCTCTTCCCGGCGGACGTCCCAGATGGCGAAGGCGTACATGCCGTTCAGATGGGAGCCCATGTCGGTCCCCCACTCGAGATACGCCCGCAGGACGACCTCGGTGTCGCTGCGTGTTCGGAACGGATGGCCCCGCGCGGTGAGCTCCTGGCGCAGTTCCTGGAAGTTGTACACCTCACCGCTGTAGGTGAGGACCGCCAGCACCTCGCCGTCCTCCTCGGCGATCATCGGCTGGCGTCCGCCCTCGATGTCGATGACCGCCAGCCGCCGATGCCCCAGCGCCCCATGGGGAGAGAGCCACATGCCCTCGTCGTCCGGTCCCCGGCACGCCATGGTCTCCGTCATGTCACGCAAGGTGTCCCGTGACTCACCTAGATCTCTCTCGAAGTCCACCCACCCGCAGATTCCGCACATATCGACGACCCCACGTCTCGCGGGAGAAAGCCATTGCCCCTGGTCAAATGGCGATTAGGCCACCTGTATGCCCCGCAGGGAAGGGCCGCAACCCTGCCCGACTCGCCCGTATGGCCAGTCCTAGGGAGATCATTCCGCGTGCCCGTTGCCGCCGGCGCGGGCGGGGGTAGGGACATCGTGATCCCGTCCGGGGGAGGTGAGGTCATGCCCATCCAGCGCGGCAGCTCCAAACACGGCCCGCGCGCCGACGAAGAGCAGAAACACGAGGTCGAGGGCGTCATCCGCGGAGGCGGCCCGACCCGTACGGAGGAGTGGCGGCAGCCCGAGCCCATGCAGGACCCCGAGGAGGCGCTGAAGCCCCGGAGGTACCCGCCGGGGCACGAGCCGCGCACCCCGGAGGGGATCAGTCCCGAGGACGTCGATCGCAGGAGCACCCTGGCGGCGTGGCTGAGCGACACCCGCTACCCCGCCGAGCGCGCCGCCCTGCTGGCCCACGCCCACGCCAGGAAGGCCCCCGACGGCCTGATCGAAATGCTCCGCGACCTGCCCTCCGGCCAGAGGTTCCGCAACCTCGGCGAGGTGGCACGGGCCCTCGGGATCGGGGAGGAGCACCGCTGACGATCTTTCACAGGGCGGTCACGACGGCGGGGTGCCGCGGATCGTCGGCGCGGACGACCACGTCGGCGAGCGCCAGCGGCCCGGCCTCCTCCTCGTACCTCGCGTACGCGGGCAGCGTCCACCGCTGATCCTCGGGCGTACGCCGCGCCAGCGCGCCGGGCGACAGCCACAGGTGAACGGTGACCTCGAACGGCAACCAGCGGCCGAGCAGCAGCGCTCCGTCGACGAGCAGCACCCCGCCCGGCGGCATGGTCACGTACGGCGCTCGCGTGGCCCTGTCGGTGGTGGTGTCCCACAGCGTGGGAAGCACCTTGCCGGAACCACCCGGGTCCAGAGGGTTCAGTACCTCACGTGACAGCGCGCCGTAGTCGAGCCAGTCGTCGTAGAAGGCGTCCGGGTCGGTGCGGCCGTACTCGAACCTGAGCGACGCCGGGCGCAGGAAATCGGCCGCCGAGACGCGAAGGACCTCGCGACCGCGAACGCGCAGCGGATCGGCGAGAGCGCCGGCCAGCTCGCCGGGTCGTGCCGCCGGAGCGCCGTCCAGCGCGACCCGCACCCAGGAGTCCCTGGGCGCGCCCGCTATGCGGTCGGCGAGCTCCTCGACCAGGGCGGCGGGAGAGACAGGGCGTACGTCCACTCCCCCATCCTGGCCGACGACCGGCGTGCGTCCACTCCCCCATCCTGGCCGACGGCCGGTGTGCGCCCGGCCACCCGCCCGCGTCGGCCCCGCGCGGTAATTTCATGGCGTTTCATCGGGCCGGGGGGACGCTGCGGTCTGGATCATGGGTCCTAGCTGCGGCGGGAGTACGCAAGGCCCGCGAGGACGCTCCGCCGCGTCGCAGGCGGATTCCCACCCGGAGGGCGGCGGCTTAGAGTGCGTTACGCGTGAGCGCTTTCGCATCGCTGGTCGGCAGTCGACGGCTGTTCGCCCCACGGCGACGACCGGTTACTTCACCAGGTCTCTCGGTTTCACCATGACGTGCTTGACGTCCGTGACGTGCTCGAGCGTGCCGGGCGTGCTGCCGCCATGGGCGTTGTCGGTGTGCCGGAGACCTACGTCGTAACCCTCGAAAGGTGTTCCATGAGAAGGCGAAGAAAGATCACGTTCACCGGTGTCGCCACCGTCATCGCGACCCTGCTGCTGGTCGCGTTGCTGCCTGGCCAGGCGTCGGCGCACGGCGCCATGATGGTTCCCGGAAGCCGCACCTACCTGTGCTGGCTGGACAGCGTCGGTTCCAACGGAGCGGCCCAGCCCACCAACCCCGCGTGTCAGGCCGCCGTGGCCCAGAGCGGCACCAACTCGATCTACAACTGGTTCGCCGTGCTGCGCTCCGACGGCGCGGGCCGGACGAGCGGGTTCATCCCCGACGGCCAGCTGTGCAGCGGCGCCGCGACCGTGTACAACTTCAGCGGCTACAACCTGGCCCGCACCGACTGGCCGGTGACCCACCTCACCGCCGGGGCCAACATCCAGTTCCGCTACAACAAGTGGGCGGCCCACCCGGGCACGTTCCGCACCTACATCACCAAGGACAGCTGGAGCCCGACCCGGCCGCTCGCGTGGAGCGACCTCGAGTCCACGCCGTTCTACGCCGCGACCGACCCGCCGAGCGCCGGCCCCGTCGGTAGCGTGGACGGCTACTACTACTGGAACGCCCGCCTGCCCTCGGGCAAGAGCGGCCGTCACATCGTCTACTCGGTGTGGCAGCGCTCCGACAGCAACGAGACCTTCTACAACTGCTCCGACGTCGTGTTCGACGGCGGCAACGGCGAAGTGACGGGCATCCGTGGCACCGTCCCGAACCCGACGACGTCGCCGACCCCGAACCCGACCCCGACCGGTGGCAACCCGGGCGCCTGCACCGCGACCTTCCAGACCACCGGTAACTGGGGCAACGGCTACCAGGCCGAGGTGACGGTGCGCAACACCGGCACCGGCGGGCTCAGCGGCTGGACCGTCAGAGGCACCCTGAACTCCGGCACCACCATCAACAGCCTGTGGAACGGCCAGCACACCCTCAGCGGGACCACGCTGACCGTACGCAACGCCCAGCACAACGGCACTCTGGCCGGCAACGCCTCGACGACCTTCGGGTACGTGGCGTCGGGTACGGCCGGAACGCCGAGCTTCACCTGCACCAGTCCCTAGGCTCACCCTCGGGTGAACCGATGGGGTCCTGAATGACTCCCGGGCGGCACGTGAAGGCCGCGGTCCCGGCGGGCGGCACGTGAACTCCGGGTGAAGGGACGGTTGAGTCCTTGCGGCCCCTGATCGCGGTCCGGTTCGCTTGAGACCATGACCCCCACTCTGCCTCCGGACGGCTCCCGGGCGCGTTCCTGGCCGGACGCCGACGCCGTCGGGCCCGCGGTGAGCGACCCGGTGATCGCCTACCGTGCGGTCGACCGCGACGCGCGAGGCGAGCTGGCGCACGAGGGCAACCGCGTGCCGGACATCGTGGCTCTGGACGCTCGCACCCTCGTGGTGGCCTGGCGGGCAGGCGTGGCCGACCCCCGCGACCTCGCGCCGACCGACCAGGGATCCATCCTCTACGCCCGGTCCACCGGCGCGGGCAGGACATGGCGCACCGGCACCCTGGCCGCGGCCACCGCCACGCACCGCTACCACTACGTGATCTTCCTGAACGACGGCGGCACGCTCTACGCGCTGCTCGGCAGGATCACCGTCGCCGCGGACCGCGACGCCGAGGGCGAGGTGAACGGTTTCCCGGTCGCCATGGTCGCCAGGCGCAGCGTCGACTCGGGACGGACCTGGACCGACTTCCCCGTCAGCGTGGACGTGCCCGCCAACCGGGCCGGGGTGGTCCTCGCGGGCAAGCCCCTGTGGTACGACGGCCTGTGGCTGCTCCCCTACTGGCGGGAGGCGGGGGGCGTCACCCGCGCGGGCGTGCTGCGCTCGGCCGACCTGACCCGGTGGACGTCGAGGGCCCCGGGCGCCAACCCGCCCGGGGTGCGCGCCGAGGAGCCCCAGGTCGTGGTGTCGCAGGACGACCCCGGCACGCTGCTCATGGTGGCCCGCACGCTGAACCTTACCGGCGGCACCTCGGCGGAGGACCGGGACGCCTACTACCGCACGCACGCCGTCTACGCTGCGATCACCACCAGCTCCGACGGCGGCCTCACGTGGACCCCGATGACGCTCGACCGGGACCTGCCCAACTACTACGTCAAGCCGTTCTTCGCCAAGGACGCCGACGGCCGCTACCTGACGATCTACAACACGCTCGCCGGGCCGTTCACCGGCCCCGCGTCCGGCAAGCCGGAGCAGTACCGCGAGGTGCTGTGCTACAAGCTCAAGCGCCCCGGCGCCCCCTGGGGCCCCGGGCGGCTGTTCGCCGACGGCGCACGCCTGACCCGGGGTGCGGCCCGCGGCTGGGACGTCTACGCCGGCGCGGACGAGTACGAGCCTGGCCGCTTCTTCGTCGTCTGGGAGCACAACCAGACCGCCATCAAGGTGGCCAGGCTCGACGTCTCCACCGCCTTGCGGGAGGCAACTCCGCCGAGGCCCACATCGAATGGACCCGGGTCGCCGCCACCTCACCCGGCCCGCCCCGCCGGCTGGTCGCACCGGCGGAGGGCACCGCGAGGCGGCGGGGGTGTCTCAGCGGTAGGCGCGAGGATCGGCGCCGAGGGAGCGCGACAGCCGTACGGTGATGAACTCGTCGGGGTCGGCCTTGCCGGGCGTGCGGCCGGACGAGAACGGGAAGTTGTTGTCGTTGAGCAGCCCGAGCGTGGAGTCGTCGAGGATCACGACGTCCTCGATCGTCTGGAACGGGAAGCGGAAGGTGGTGCCGAAGCCGCCGACGCCCTTGGGGTTCGCCAGGTCGAGAAGGTCGGCCACCTGGGTCTTGTCGACCTTGCCGTCGCGGTCGCGGTCGCGGGTGTCGGTCAGGTAGACCCGCTTGAACTGCGCGGCGTCGCCCTGCTGGTTGTCGCGCTCGATCACCAGGAACCGGTCGCGGTCGACCGCGATCATGTCGCCGATGGAGTTGCCCGGCGCTTCCAGCTGGTAGACCCAACGGCGGTCGGTGTAGGCACGCTTGCGCAGGTCGAACTCGTACATCCGCAGCGCACCGGCCGGGTCACCGGCCACCGTGCCCTCGAGGAGGGGGTAGAGCCGGCGGCCGTCGACCGCGCGGGCCATGCCCTCGAAGCCCTTGCTCCTCGCGAGGTTCGGCGTGCCTCCGCCGAGATAGGGGTTCTCCGGAGCCTGGACCCCGGGAAGCGCGACCGGGGCTTCGAGCAGCGAGCCCGAGGGCGAGAAGTGCAGCAGGAACGGGCCGAACTCGTCGCCGATCCAGTAGGTGCCGTCGGGGTTCCTGACCATCGACTCCACGTCGAAGTCGGCGCCGGTGAGCCTGCGGTCGGAACGGGTCAGCGGGAAGGTGACGTGCCGGTCGGGGTCGCTCAGGTCGACGCCCCCCACCGCCCGCACGACGCCCGTACGGAAGTCGGGCTTGACCCGCTGGATCCTGAGCAGGAAGTCGGCGCTGTTGGCCTTGTTGCCGTACCCGTTGTCGGACAGCACGTCGAAGGTGCCGTCGTGGCGGCGGGCGACGCCGCTGAAGCCCTGCACCGGCTGGCCGGCGAAGGGCGGGGTGACGCCGTTGATCGGAGCGGTGCCGAGCAGGGCGCCCGAGGGCTCGCTGTTCGGCACGAAGGTCTCGGCGGGCAAGGAGGCGAAACCGGTCAGCGTCGCACGGCCGAACGGGACGGTGGCGCCGTCGCCGTGCCCGTCGCGCCCGTGGTCGGCGAAGGCCGGGGCGGAGAGGCCCAGCGCCAGCACGGCGGCGCCCAGCCCGATCATGGTTCTTCTCATGGCCGACACGTTAGAGCGGCTCGATGAAGCCGGGCACAACGCCGGATGACCCATAGGTGCCTGTGTCATGTTCGGACACACCGCCTCTCAGAAAAACCCTCAGCAGCAGGGCTTCCCGCTACAGATCTCCCTACTCCATGGCGTGACCAGCACCTTTGCCAAACAGCCGATGTACGGGACACGACCCTTCGACTACTATCAGTAGTCAGCTGCATGCTACAGGTAGTGGGGCGATGCGTTGACGGAGCGACGATCTCGGGTGCGGGCGGCTCTTCGCACCTTCGTGGCCGTGGCCGCCGTCGTTCTCCTCATTCTCGGCCTCGGCCAGCACGCGCCTCATTTCACTCCCCTCCTGGCCGCACCGGGCGGGCCGATCGCTCCGGCCGCCGAGATGCCGTCGGGGACCCTCCCCGCGCCCCTCCCTGAGGACACCGATCAGGACGGTTGCCCGAAGCCGGGGGGAAATCCCTGCTCCGCCGGATGGGCCAAGCCTCCCCCGCCGCCGCCTCGCCACGGCGGGCATTCATCGCAGAGGCACAGGGCCGCCGGCAAGGCGGGATCTCCGTCTGAGCTGTCCGGGGTGTGCTCGTCCGCCCTGCGATGGACGCTGCCCGCAGGGCCTCGCCTGACGGTATTCCGCTGCTGATCACAGGGCTCTCCCGCACGTGACGCGGGGGACCGGGCGTGCTCGCGCGTCCGGCTGGTCTTCCATGCCCGTCATCAGCCCGAAGGAGTCCACTGCCATGCAGTCGTTGATCGACCATGCCCGAACGTTCCACCAGAAGGTCAGCGGGGGCCGAGAACAGGCGGCCACCCTCCGAGAAGGCGTCTCACCCCAGGCGATGTTCATCACCTGCTCCGACGCACAGGTGATCCCCTCCTTGATCACCGGCGCCCGGCCAGGGGAGCTGTTCGAGCTGCGGACAGCCGGCAACATCATCCCGCCCTACCGCCTCGGCCGGCTCACCGCCGAGGCCGCCACCATCGAGTACGCCGTCAACATCCTGGGCGTGCAGGACCTGATCGTGTGCGGCCACACGCGCTGCGGCGCCGTCCAGGGCCGGGTCCGCTCCTGGACGCTCCGATCGGCCCCCACGACGCGCTGGTGGCTGCTGCAGACCCACCGGTGGCGGGAGGCGCACGTGACCGGGGACGAGGAGCCCGGGCAGGCCCATCTCATCGCCCAGCTCGACAAGCTGCGCCGCTATCCGCGGGTGGCCCGGCGCCTGGCCGGTGGGCGGCTGCGCCTGCACGGCTGGTTCTACGAGGTGGACACCGGCGTGGTGTCGAACTACCAGCCCGAGACCGGGACCTTCACGCCCCTGTGACCGTCCGCCTGTTCCGATCCGCTTAGCCCGGCCGCCCGCGATCCCCCGAACACCACGATCCCGTCCAAGGCTGTGCCACGCCCCGGCGCGGCACAGCCTTGGACGGCGAGCAGGCCCACCCCAGGTCGACAGCGGAGATCGGGCTCCTTACACTTCGACATATGAAGGATCGTTCAAGCGTTGTAGTGATGGAGCCCGAGGCGTGCTCGGTGCCCGTGGTGGACGCCGAGCGTGTGACCTCGGTGCGCCAAGCGCTTCCATCCGAGGAGACGGTCCAGGATCTCGCCCAGGTCTTCGGCCTCCTCGCCGACCCGGGCCGGCTGCGGATGATGGCCGCCCTGCTGGAAGGCGGGGAGATGTGCGTGTGCGACCTGGCCGCGGCCACCGGCCAGAGCATGTCGGGCGCCTCGCATGCGCTGCGGCTGCTCCGGATGCGCCGGGTCGTCAAGGTGCGCCGCTCGGGGCGGATGGCCTACTACCAGCTCGCCGACTCCCACGTCCGCATGCTGTTCGACCTGGCCATCACCCACGCCCGGCACACGGAAGGAGAGCTGGGCCATGGGTGAGCGGGTGGAGCACGATCACGCCAGGGGTCACGGCCACGGCCACGGGGTCAGCGCCGAGTCCGACCGGCGCTACCTCTACGGCGCGCTCGCGCTGATCGTGGTGTTCATGGCCGTCGAGGTGGTCATCGGCTTCATCGCGGGCTCCCTTGCGCTGATCTCCGATGCGGGCCACATGCTGACCGATGCCATCGCCATCGTCTTCGCGCTGGTCGCCATGCGGATCGCCCAGCGTCCTCCCCAGGGCGGCTTCACCTACGGGCTCAAGCGCGCCGAGATCATTTCCGCGCAGATCAACGGCATCACACTGCTCTTACTGAGTGCCTACTTCGTGTACGAGGGCATCAGGCGGGTGATCACACCGCCGGAGGTCGACGGCGTCTACGTCGTGGCGACCGGCCTGGCGGGCATCGCCGTCAACATCGCCGCCGCCTGGCTGCTGAACAGGGCGAACCGGTCCAGCCTCAACATCGAGGGCGCCTTCCAGCACATCCTCAACGACCTCTACGCCTTCGTGGCGACCACGATCGCGGGACTGGTGATCTGGCTGTCCGGCTGGAGCAGGGCCGACGCGATCGCCGCCCTGGTGGTCGCGGCGCTGATGCTCAAGGCGGGCTGGGGCCTGGTCCGCGACTCGGGCAGGGTGTTCATGGAGGCCGCCCCCGCCGGGATGAACCCCGCGGAGATCGGCAGGAAGACGGCCGCGCTGGAGAACGTCGTCGAGGTGCACGATCTCCACATCTGGGAGGTCACCTCCGGGTACGCGGCGCTCTCCGCGCACATCCTGGTCGCCCCCGGCACCGACTGCCACGCGGTCCGGGTCGCCGCGGAGCGCCTCGTCCACGACCAGTACGGCATCGGCCACACCACCCTCCAGGTCGACCACGCGACGCCCGACCTCCTCACCATCGGCCACGCCGATCCCCACTGCGCCGACCCGCACGGTCCCACCCATCGGCGCGACACGCCCGTTTCCCCTCCTCGGAAACGGCACTGACCTGTACGGCTGGTGTGCGGGTCACCGCGAGAGACCTGCGTTGTTGAAGTGACCTGCCGAAGCACTGTTCCAAAAGGGCTGGATTAACATCCAAAATTGTGGACAGTTGGCTTTAAATCCCGTCAAGCTAAGGCCGCGCGGTTCCGGTCCACATAGCAAGGGAAGGCAACCATGGCCGACGCACGTCATGCGCTCGAAGCTGAAGAGCGGGCCTTCTACGGCGCCCACAGCGTATTCAGCGACCCCGGGGACCTGAGCAGGCTGGAAGGCATGCCCGCCGACCCGGCCGAGCTCGCCCTGATCGTACGAAACCTCCTCATACACCGGGAAGAAGCAGTTCTTTTCGGCTTCACCGTTCCGGACAACCGTAAGAACGAGGCGGAGACGCGTTATGTCTCCGCCATCCTGAGCATCATCGCCGAACGCGACGGCAAGCCGCTCATGGTCGCGCGCCCGCCCGACAAACGGTTCGCCGGCACCTGCCGCGACTTCGCGCTCGTGCTGTGCTCCCTGCTGCGGAACACCGGCACCCCCGCCCGCATCCGCTGCGGCTTCGCTTCGTACTTCCTCGAAGGGCTCCACGAGGACCACTGGGTCGCCGAATACTGGAGCGCGGAGCGGGGATGGACGCTGATCGACGCCCAGCTTCCGGCGCCCGAGCTGATGGAGACGTTCAAGATCCCGTTCGATCCCATGGACGTGCCTCGCGACCGGTTCCTCGTGGCCGGCGACGCCTGGCGCGCCTGCCGGGCAGGGCAGGCCGACCCGGAGAAGTTCGGGGTGTCCCTCATCAACCTCTCCGGCATGGACTTCGTCCAGAGCAACGTCGTACGGGACCTGGCGGCGCTGAACAAGGTCGAAGTGCTGCCGTGGGACGGCTGGGACCTCGCCGAGAGGTTCCACAAGGACCTGCTCGACGCCGAGATGAAGCTCCTGGACAGGGTCGCCGAGGCCGAGAGCGCCGGCGGCCCGTTCCCCGAGCTGCGGAACCTGTTCCTCGCCCACCCCGGCCTGCGCACCCCCTCCGCCGTCATCTCGCACACCACCTACTCGGGCACCAGGACCGTCCCCCTGCGCTCCTGATACGGCGGGCGCGTCAGGGGGTCCCCTGATCCGCACCCCTGGCGCCGTCCCTCGCGCGGCGTTCCCGCCTGCCCCGCGCGAGCTCGGTGCCGAGAGCGTCCAGCCGCTGGTTCCAGAAGCCCCGGAAGTGCTCGAGCCACACGTCGACCTCCTGCAGCGGCGCGGGGTCCACCGCGTACAGGCGCCGGGTGCCCTCCGCCCGGACGGTCGCGAACCCGTTGTCGCGCAGCACCCGCAGGTGCTGGGACACACCGGGCTGCGAGATGCCGAACTCGCCCTGCACGACGGCGCCGATCTCGCCCGCGGAGCGTTCGCCCTCGGCGAGCAGCTCCAGGATCCGGCGCCGGACCGGGTCCCCGAGAACGTCGAACGCGTGCATGCGGCCTCACAATTCATCTGCCCGTGCCTGACGGGGCGATCGTCCCGCCATCCATGGTCCAAGCATCCCGGGCGGAACACCACCGCGCACCCCGGACCTCTGCCGGACGAGGCGCTCGGCCGCGCCATCCGAGGTGGCGTCCCCACGCGGTGATCAACCGGCGAGGCGCTCCGTCCAGGGATGGTCCCCGTACACCATGAGGATGGTGCGTGCCAGCCAGTCGCGCTGCCTGTCGCCGAGCGCCGGCAGGGTCTCGGTGAAGTCGAGCTCGTCCTTGGCCCTGGGCCGCTTGGCCTTGTAGAAGAGCTGCACTTCGGGGGCCAGGTAGGGCACGCCTTCCGGCGAGACCAGGCCGAGCCGGTCGACGGGACGGCGGACCCTGCTGTCGCGTCGCGACACCCACTCGTCGCCGTCGGACTCGTCGATCATCACCTGGATCCGCCACGGGTCGTCGGGCCCGGGACGGCACCAGATGTCGTGCACGCCCGCGGGCAGGATCTCACCGCGCGCCCAGGGGCGCAGGATGCCCGGGGGATCCGCGGCGCACCACTCCCATGACGGCAGCGCCCGCTGCGCGGCGAGCTGGTCGCTGCGGAGCAGCAGGACGTCGATGTCCCCATGTTCACGGAACGAGCGGCCCACCGTCAGCTCGATGGCGTACCCACCGGCGATCCACCAGCGGTTCGGCAGGACCGAGAACAGCGCGACCACCTCTGAGAGCGGCGCGGGGTCCCAGGGACCCCATGGCGTATCCCGGCGCATCATCCCGCCATCTTTCCCTCTGGCCGCCCCCTGCTGTTACAACCTCTGTCAAACCGTTGCATTCCTGGATCCGGTCCCCGGAACACCATGCCAGCTCCACGGACGCCGAGAGCGTGAGCTGGTCAGGTCCGCCCCGGGCGCGGACACCACCGGGCACCGCGCACAGCAGCAGCCGTGATCGGCCGACCCTCGGTCGGTTCCCCGGCAGTGACCGGCCCCTGCCCCCGATCCATACCCTTATCCAGGGAGGGCGCCGCGTTCAGGCGGGTTCGTGCGCGCCGCCCTCGATGTCCCCCTCGACCTTCAGATATACCTCCTGCAGGTCGCTCAGGATGTCCGGGTCCGGTTGCCGCCACATGCCACGCCCGGCCGCCTCCAGGAGGCGCTCGGCCATGCCGTGCAGGGCCCACGGGTTCGACTCGGCGAGGAACCGCTGGTTCTCCGGGTCCAGGACGTACGTCGCGGCGAGCGTGTCGTACATCCAGTCGGCCACCACGCCGGTGGTCGCGTCGTACCCGAACAGGTAGTCGACGGTCGCCGCCAGCTCGAACGCCCCCTTGTACCCGTGGCGTCGCATGGCCGCCACCCAGCGCGGGTTCACCACCCGGGCACGGAAGATCCGTGCGGTCTCCTCCGAGAGGCTGCGGGTGCGGACCGCGTCCGGACGGGTGCTGTCGCCGATGTAGGCGGCGGGCGCCTTACCGGTCAGCGCGCGTACGGTGGCGATCATCCCGCCGTGGTACTGGAAGTAGTCGTCGGAGTCGGCGATGTCGTGCTCACGGGTGTCGACGTTCTTCGCGGCCACGGCGATGCGCCGGTAGGCGGCCTCCATGTCCTGACGCGCGGGCGTGCCGTCCATCTCCCTGCCGTAGGCGAACCCGCCCCACACCGCGTACACCTCGGCGAGATCGGCGTCGTCCCGCCAGTTCCGGCTGTCGATCAGCGGCAGCAACCCGGCCCCGTAGGCCCCCGGGCGGGAGCCGAAGACGCGCGTGGTCGCCCGACGCTCGTCCCCGTGGGCCGCGCGGTCGGCCACCACGTGCGCCCGTACGAAGTTGACCTCCTCCGGCTCCTCCAGGGCGGCCACCAGCCGTACCGCGTCGTCCAGCATCACCACCACGTGCGGGAACGCGTCACGGAAGAAGCCGCTGATCCGGACGGTGACGTCCACGCGAGGGCGGCCCAGCTCCTCCGGAGGGATCGGCGCGAGGCCCGTGACCCGGCGGGACGCCTCGTCCCACACCGGCCGGACGCCGAGGAGCGCGAGCACCTCCGCCACGTCGTCGCCCGAGGTGCGCATGGCGCTGGTCCCCCAGATCGACAGCCCGACAGAGCGCGGCCAGTCGCCGGTGTCCGCACGGTAGCGGGCGAGCAACGAGTCGGCCATCGCCTGCCCCGTCTCCCAGGCCAGGCGGCTCGGGACCGCCTTGGGATCCACGGAGTAGAAGTTGCGGCCGGTGGGCAGCACGTTGACCAGGCCACGCAGCGGCGACCCGCTCGGCCCGGCCGGGACGTACCCCCCGTCGAGCGCGTGCAGCACCGCCGCGATCTCATCGGTGGTCCGCCCCAGCCGTGGCACGATCTCGGTGGCCGCGAACTCCAGAATCTCCTTGACCACCACCTCACCGGCTCCCCCGCCCGCCGGGACGGCCGTGCCGAGTACGGTCGCGCAGACCTCACCGGCCGCGCGGGGGTTCCAGCCGTGCTCCTCCATGCCCTCGACGAGCGCCGCCGCGACCGTCTCGGCCCAGTCGGTCTCGGTCCGTCCCGCGCTGCCGTCCTCGGCGAGGCCGAGCGCTTCACGCAGGCCCGGAAGCGCCTCGTTCCCCGCCCACAACTGCCGCGCGCGCAGCATCGCCAGCACCAGGTCCACCCGGGCCCGGCCCGCGGGCGCCTCGCCGAGCACGTGCAGGCCGTCACGGATCTGCACGTCCTTGACCTCGCACAGCCAACCGTCGACGTGCAGCAGGAAGTCGTCGAACTCCGCGTCGTGCGGCCGGTCGTCCAGCCCGAGATCGTGGTCCAGCCGGGCGGCCTGGATCAGGGTCCAGATCTGGGCACGGATCGCGGGCAGCTTGGCCGGATCCATCGCCGCGATGGAGGCGTGCTCGTCCAGGAGCTGCTCCAGCCGGGCCATGTCGCCATAGGTGTCGGCACGGGCCATCGGCGGCACCAGGTGGTCGACCAGGGTGGCATGGGCGCGGCGCTTGGCCTGCGTCCCCTCCCCGGGGTCGTTCACCAGGAACGGGTAGATCAACGGCAGGTCGCCGAGCGCGGCGTCCGGTCCGCAGGAGGCGGACATCCCGGCGGACTTGCCGGGCAGCCACTCCAGGTTGCCGTGCTTGCCGACGTGCACCACGGCGTGCGCGCCGAACCCGTCCCGCAGCCAGCGGTAGGTGGCGAGGTAGTGGTGGCTGGGCGGCAGGTCGGGGTCGTGGTAGATGGCGATGGGGTTCTCACCGAATCCGCGCGGCGGCTGCACCATCACCACGACGTTGCCCGCACGCAGCGCGGCCAGCACGATCTCCCCGTTCGGATCGCGGGAACGGTCGACGAACAGCTCGCCGGGCGGCGGGCCCCAGTGCCGTTCCATCCTCGCGCGCAGCTCCCCCGGGAGGGTGACGTACCAGGCCTCGTAGCGCGCGGCGGAGATCCGCACCGGGTTGCCGGACACCTGCTCCTCGGTGAGCCAGTCCTGGTCCTGGCCGCCGGCCGCGATGAGCGCGTGGATGAGCGCGTCACCGTCCTGGGCGGCCACTCCCGGCAGCCCGCCGTCGCCCTCGGGACCGATGTCGTACCCACGCTCCCGCAGCGCCGCCAGCAGACGGACCACGCTGGCGGGCGTGTCCAGCCCGACCGCGTTGCCGATGCGGGCGTGTTTGGTGGGGTAGGCGGACAGCATCAGGGCGATCCGCTTGTCCCGCGCGGGGATGTGGCGCAGGACGGCGTGCCGTACGGCGATGCCGGCGACCCGGGCGGCGCGTTCGGGGTCGGCCACGTAGACGGTCAGTCCTTCCTCGTCGACCTCCTTGAAGGAGAACGGGACGGTGATGATCCGTCCGTCGAACTCGGGGATGGCCACCTGGGAGGCGGCGTCCAGCGGGGACAACCCGTCGTCGCTCGCGAGCCAGCTCTCCCTGTCCCCGGTGAGGCACAGGCCCTGCAGGATCGGGACGTCCAGCCTGGCCAGGGCTCCCACGTCCCACGCCTCGTCGTCCCCGCCCGCCGAGACGGTCGCGGGACGGGTTCCACCCGCCGCGAGCACGGTGACGACCAGCGCGTCCACCTGGGCGAGCACGTCCAGCAGGCCGGCTTCGGCGGTGCGCAACGAGGCGCAGTAGACGGGCAGCGCCCGGCCCCCGGCACGCTCGATGGCATCGCACAGCGCCTCCACGAAGGCGGTGTTCCCCGCGACATGGTGAGCCCGGTAATACAACACCCCGACCACCGGCCGCCCTCCACACCCGACCCCCCGTACGGCCGCACCCACATCGACCCCGACCGCGGCCTCCCCGGTATCGGGCGCACGCGCGACCTCGACACCAGACCCCCGTACGGCCTCGCCGTGACCAGGCGCACGTGCCGCCTCGCCGCCGTCCGGAGTGTGCACGGCCTTGCTGGCACCCGGCGTGAATGTGCCCCTGCCGGTACCAGGCGCACGTGTGGCGCCGTCGGCCGCCGGCGGGCATTGCAGGATTCCCCAGGTCGGCGTTGCCGCCGGTGGGGCGAAGCCGTGACCCGTGAGCAGCAGGGTGTCGGTCAGGAACCGGTACAACTCGTCCAGATTGGCCGGACCGCCATGGGCCAGATAGGCGTGCGCCTCGGCGCACACGCCGCCGGGAACGGTGGACAGCTCCATCAACTCGGCGTCGGGAGCCTGCTCGCCGCCGAGCACGATGACCGGGCGGCTGCCCGCCAGCAGCGCGGCCAGCCCTTCCTCCCAGACGCGCCGGCCGCCGAGCAGCCGGACCACGACGAGTTCGACGCCTTCGAGCAGCGGGGCGAGGTCCTCCACGGCCAGCCGGGCCGGATTGCCCAGCCGGTACGGGGAGCCGCTCGCGCGGGCGCTGAGAAGGTCTGTGTCGGAGGTCGACAGCAGCAGGACAGGGAGATGGCGCACGGCACATCCTCACTCGGGGTCCGCGCCCCGGGTCGTGGGTCACACGGCCTGGAGTCTCCTGGCTCCCGGATCGACGCTCACCCCGGCCTTCCCGCCCGTTGCCGGGCCGTGGCCTTGAGTGGGGTTCGCTCCCCGGTGACAGTGGCGGGACCGCGCCGGATTCACACCGGCTTCCTCCTTTGTGCCGTCCTCCCCCATCAGACCACGGAGTCCGACTTAAGGCGAGAAGTAGGGTTAACATCCTGGACGTGGCTCTTGCCGATCCTTTGGGCTTTTCACCCCCACCGCACCCCGACGCGCCCCACCGATCGGCAGCCGACACTCCACACCAATCGCAGCCCGACTCCCATCAACCGCCAGCCGACGCTACACAGCGATCGCAGCCCGACTCCCATCAAGCGCCAGCCGACGCTGCACAGCGATCGCAAGTCGACGCGTCCCACCGATCGCGAATCGACGCTTCGCACCGATCGCGAGCCGACGCCTGCCCCGGTGCCCTCCAGACGCATCCGGCCGCGGACGGTGCGGTCGCACGCATCCGGATACCCGGTGGCCTCCTCACCGCCTCCCAGCTCCACGAACTGGCCGCCGCCGCAGCCTCCCTCGGCTCCGGCGTCATCGAACTGACCTCCCGCGCCAACCTGCAGGTCCGAGGGCTTCCCAGCAACCCCACCCCCGAGACAGGCGCCGCGGGCACCCCGCCGACCGAAGACGGCAGAAGGCCGGCAACCGAGGTACAGCCCGAGGACGGGAAGGGAACTGCGGAGGAACGTAGAACCCCGAACCAAGGCACCGGGGACGTACCCCAGACCGGGGACCGGGGGGAGATCGGGTTCGCTGGTCGGATGGCCGCCGCTGGGCTGCTTCCTTCGGCCACCCATGAACGGGTGCGCAACATCCTGGCCTCTCCCATGGCCGGACTCGACGGTCACGGCCTGATCGAGGTCGCGACGCTCGTACGCGAACTGGACCACGCGCTATGTGCCCGCCCAGCCCTCGCGGACCTACCCGGCCGCTTCCTGTTCGCCTTAGACGACGGGAGAGGCGACATGGCAATCCTCCCCACCGACGTGGCCTTCCTCCCCATCCCCACGCCCCACGGCACCACCGTCGAGGGAGTGCTGTTGCTGGCGGGTGAGGACTGTGGGCTGCGTGTCGGTCTGGCGGAAGCCGTACCCGCCATGATGGCGGCGGCGGAAGCGTTCTTGGACGAACGTGCCGCGCAGAAGTCGACGGCCTGGCGCATGGCCGAGCTCTACGACGGCCCGAGCCGGGTGGCGGCCCGGCTCATCGCCCGGGGAGACGCCCGATTGATCGCCCGGGGTGAGGTCCCTGCCAGTACCGAGGGAACGGCCCAGCTCCATCCCTGCCAAGCGGTCCATGAGGCGACCCCCGTACGGCCACCGGCAGCCGCACCGCCCTCACCCCCTGGGCCGGGCTCGACTCCTACTCCGTCCTCCACCCCTGCTCCGCGCTCGACTCCTACTCCGTCCTCCACCCCTGCTCCGCGCTCGACTCGTACTCCTCCTTCGCTTCCGCCCCCAGCCCAACCTTCGCGCCCGCCTGTGCCTCCGGTGGGATTCGTAGCGCAGTCCGCCGAGCGGGGTGCCCTGGTCGTACTGACACCGCTCGGGCGGTTGACGGCCGGTCAGGCGCACGCTCTCGCAGCGGCGGCCGAGGCCGGTCGGGGCGAGCTCCGGCTGACCCCGTGGCGGGGCGCGGTCGTACCGGGCGTGGCCAGAGCCGACGCCGGACGGTGGCTGTCCAGGCTGAGCGCGGCCGGCCTCATCACCGATCCCGCATCGCCGTGGATCGGTGTCACCGCGTGTACTGGACGCCCCGGCTGCGCCAAGTCCCTGTCCGACGTCCAGTCGGACGCCGCCCGCTCAACGACCGGCACCGTCCTACCCGGCTCACGTCCCGACGTAGAACGTCCCGATTCGACGGCACACACCGTCCTTTCCGACTCACGTCCCGACGTCGATCGGCCCGGTTCGGTGGCCCAGGTTGGACTTCCCCTTGTCGGTGGGGCTGCGGCTGGGGTGCTTCCCGTGCACTGGGTCGGGTGTGAGCGTCGATGCGGGAAGCCGAGCGGACCGGTTGTGGTCGTGGTCGCCACCGGGGACGGCTACCGGGTCGACACAGCCGACGAGAGCCTGCACTGCGCGAGCGCCGAAGAGACGGCCGCCGTCGTCGCCGCGACGAGGGCTACGTTGACCCCGGAAGACCGGTGAGACGGTTGCGACTGCCGGCGATGCTAGACCCGCCGACGGTGCCAGCGTGGGCGGACGGTGCCAGACTCGCCCACGGTGCCGGCGCGGCCGACGATGGTGCCGGCGCGGTCGATGACCACGACGTCGACCTCTACGGGGGCACCGCGCAGCACCCCGGCGGCGGTGATTCTTGCTCGCTCGGCCACCAGGTCTCCGAGAGGCAGACCCGCCTCCTGGCACATCTGCAGTGCCTGCAACGCGGTGTTCGCGTGCCGCACCCGCTCGGTCAGCTCATCAGTGCCGCCCGCCTCTCTGACCAGCGCGGAGAGCGCCTCGGTGCTGACCTGCGAGCGGCCCGAGTGCAGGTCGAGATGGCCGTCGGCGAGCTTGGAGAGCTTGCCGATGCCTCCGGCGACGGTCAGGTGCGGAACCGGGTGTCTGCGCAGGTACTTCAGCACGGCCCCGGCGAAGTCGCCCATGTCCAGGAGCGCGTCGTCAGGGAGCCCGTACAGGCCGGCGACGGTCCTTTCCGAGGTGCTGCCGGTGCACGCGGCGACGTGCCGGTGACCGGCCGCGCGGGCGACGTCGATCCCGCGCCGGATGCTGTCGATCCAGGCCGAGCAGGAGTACGGGACCACGACTCCGGTGGTGCCGAGGATGGACAGGCCGCCGAGGATGCCAAGGCGTGGGTTCCACGTGCGGCGGGCCAGTTCCTCGCCGTTCTGCACCGCGATCTCCACGATGACGTCACCGCTGCCTCCGCACCGCTCTGCGATGCGCTCGACGTGCTCTCGCATCATCTGCCGGGGCACCGGATTGATCGCCGGCTCTCCCACCGGCAGCGGCAGCCCCGGTTTGGTCACCGTTCCCACGCCAGGCCCTGCGCGGAAGGTGACACCCGTTCCTCTCTCGCCGTGTCGTACGGTCGCGAAGATGAGCGCACCGTGAGTGACGTCAGGGTCGTCCCCTGCGTCCTTGACCACCCCGACTCGCGCCGTCCCGAACGGCGGACCCTCGCCGGCCGTACCGCTGAGAGGGGTCAGTTCCTCGGCGGCGAGAGCGAAGGAGGGGCGTTGCCCGCGAGGGAGCAGAATCTCCACAGGGTCGGGGAAGGACCCGGTGAGCAGGGCCGTGTACGCGGCCGTGGTGGCCGCCGTGGCACAGGCACCCGTGGTCCAACCGTGCCGAAGACCGGTGCTCATGCGTCAAGGATGAACCACGAGAGCGTGAGCACCAGATGAAGCCCGGCGTGCTGATACTCGGCGGGACCGGCGAGGCTCGGGCGCTCGCGGCGGCGCTGGTGCACCGCCCGGACGTCCGGGTGGTCTCCTCGCTCGCGGGCCGGGTGAGCGACCCCCGCCTTCCTGAGGGAGAGGTACGTGTCGGCGGGTTCGGCGGTCCCGGTCGTCTGGCAAGCTGGCTCCGCGATCAGGGGATCCATGCGGTGGTCGACGCGACCCATCCGTTCGCCGAGCGGATCACCGCCTCGGCGGTCCGGGCCACGGCGGAGGCGGAGATCCCCCTGCTGATACTGCGGCGGTCCGGATGGCGCCAGGAAGCCGGTGACGACTGGCACTGGGTGTCGTCCCTGGAGGACGCGGCCCGGTCGCTGCCCGCGCTTGGCAGGCGGGTCTTCCTCACCACCGGGCGCCAGGGGTTGCCCGCCTTCACCGGCCTGGACGACCTGTGGTTCCTGATCCGTACGGTCGACCCGCCCGAACCTCCGCTTCCGCGCCATTGTCACCTCCTGCTCGATCGGGGTCCCTACACGTTGGAGGGCGAACTCTCGCTGATGCGCGCCCATCGCGTCGACACGCTCGTCACCAAGGACAGCGGCGGCACGATGACGAGGGCGAAGCTCGCGGCGGCGCGGCAGCTGGGCTTGCCCGTCGTCGTGGTGCGACGCCCACCGCTGCCGGAGGCTCCCACGGCCGTCACCGTGCACGAGGCCCTCGTCTGGCTCAACGATGTCCGTATCAACCCAGGTAACCGCATGGAGTGAAGACCACAGTCCGGGCATTTCACCCTGGGTAGCGGCGTGGGGTGAAGACCACGGGGCGGCCGTCACGGTTCAGGGTTCTTGTGGTGGACGAGCCGATCAGCAGCAGGCAGCGCATGTCGACGTCGACCGGATCCAGCTTGGCCAGCGTGGTGACGCGGAGGCTTTCGGTGGGCCCGCCTACGTCCCGCCCGATGACCACCGGGGTGTCGGGCCCGCGATGTTCCAGCAGGAGGTCCCGGGCCGCGGCGACCTGCCACGTACGGCTTCGCGACGCCGGGTTGTAGATGGCCAGCACGAGGTCGGCGCGTGCCGCGGCGGTGATGCGCCCGGCGATGACGTCCCACGGCTTGAGCCGGTCGGACAGGGAGAGCACGCAGTAGTCGTGCCCGAGCGGCGCGCCGACCCGGGCCGCGACCGCCTGCGCCGCCGTCAGGCCGGGGACCACACGGACCGGCACCCCGGCGAAGCGCGGCTCGCACGCCACCTCCAGCACCGCGCTCGCCATGGCGAACACGCCTGGATCGCCTGAGGACACCACGGCGACCCGGGAGCCCTGCCCTGCGAGCTCCAGCGCATGCGCCGCCCGCTCCGCCTCCACGCGGTTGTCCGTCGGATGCCGGCGCTGGCGGGGGTTGGGGGGCACACGGTCCAGGTATGGGCCGTACCCGACGAGATCATCGGCGGTCGCCAGGACGTCTTGGGCCTCAGGTGTCAGCCATGGCCGACCCGCCGGACCCAGCCCCACCACGACGACCTCCCCACGACCGGCCTCCGTATCCGACGGCCGGGCCCCGGAGGGGCGAGTCTCCGATGATCGGGTTTCCGCAGGACGGATCTCGAAGGGACCGGTCTCTGAGGGGCGGGCTTCGGGGGGTGGGGTCATCCGGCTTGGGAGGATGGCGAGGGAGAAGTAGGGGACATCCCCGGCGTCGACCTCGGCCAGCGGCGCGATCCGTTGCCGCTCCGTGGTGGCCCGTTCGATGTACCACGCGTCGTCCAGCCGTCCCGCCTGGTCCAGGGCCTCACGTACGGCGGTGAAGGTGCGGCCGAGCTTGAGGATCGCGGCGGAGTCCGCGGAGGAAAGCCGGGCGGCGAGGGTCTCGGGTGGCAGGGTCCCTGGGAGTACGGTCAGGGTCTCCTCCCGCTCGACCAGCGGACGGCCGAGGACCGCCGACGCGGCGCTCACCGAGGTCACGCCGGGGACGACCTCGGTCGGGTACCGGTGCGCGAGCCGCTTGTGGAGGTGCATGTACGAGCCGTAGAAGAGCGGGTCGCCCTCGCACAGCACGACCACGTCCCGTCCGGCGTCGAGGTGGGCGGCCAGCCGCTCGGCGCAGGTCACGTAGAACGCGTCGATGGCACCCCGGTAGCCACCCGGGTGATCGGTGGTCTCGGTCGTGACGGGGTAGATCAGCGCCTCCTCGATCTGGTCGCCCCGCAGGTACGGCTCGGCGACCGAACGGGCGATGCTCCGCCCGTGCCTGGCACTGTGATACGCGATCACATCCGCGTCGCGAACCAAGCGCGCGGCCTTCACCGTCACCAACTCCGGATCGCCTGGCCCGACCCCCACCCCCCACAGCCGTCCAGGACTCACCTGCTCCACACCGGCGACCCCCGCGGCCTCCACCGTCACCAACTCCGGATCCCCTCGCCCGACCCCCCACACCCGTCCGGAACCCACCTGCCCCACACCGGCGACCCCCGCGGCCTCCACCGTCACCAACTCCGGATCCCCTGGCCCGACCCCCCACGGCCGTTCGGGACTCGTCTGTTCCGCACCTTCGAGGCGCGCGGGGTCGCTCATGCCGTCGTTCACTCTTCCTCGCTCGCGATCGCGTTGACGGCCGCCGCGGCCAGCGCGCTTCCGCCACGGCGACCGTGTATCACCAGGTATTCGAGGCCTCCGCCGTGATCGGCCAGGGCCTGCTTGGACTCGGCGGCGCCGATGAAGCCGACGGGGATGCCCAGCACGGCGGCTGGCCTTCCGGCCCCTTCCTCCACCAGTTCGAGCAACCGGAACAGGGCTGTGGGGGCGTTGCCGATGGCGATCACGGCGCCGTCGAGCCGGTCTCGCCACAGCTCCAGCGCCGCGGCACTGCGCGTGGTACCGAGCCGGCGGGCCAGTTCGGGCACCCGGGCGTCGCCGAGCATGCACAGCACGTCGTTCGCCGCGGGCAGGCGACGGCGTGTCACTCCCGACGCCACCATGGTGGCGTCGCACAGCACGGGCGCTCCAGCGTCCAGTGCGGCTCTCGCACTCGCCACGACCCCCGGTGACCAGGCCAGGTCGTCGACGAGGTCGACCATGCCGCACGCGTGGATCATGCGGACGGCCACGCGGGCGACGTCGTCCGGCAGGTCTGCCAGCCGTGCCTCCGCCCGGATCGTCGCGAACGACCTGCGGTAGATCTCCGCCCCGTCGCGTATGTAGCCGGTCACGGTGTCCTCCGCTCGCCGACGGTCCCGGTGAGGGGGCGCCGCGTCAGTCACGGGCGCGGGCGGATGAGTACAGGTGGCTGTCGGGGAACTCTGAGGCTGTGAGGACGCCGCCGATGATGATCACGGCCGTACGGACCACGCCCGCTTTCTGGACCTGCTCGGCGATGCCGGACAGGGTGCCGCGCAGGATCACCTCGTCATCCCGGCTGGCACGGGCGACCACGGCGACAGGGCAGTCCGCGCCGTAGTTCGGCGTCAGCTCCTCGACCAGCGCCTCGATCCGTTGTACCGCCAGGTGCAGCACCATCGTGGAGCGGCTCCGACCGAGCGTGCCGAGGTCCTCGCCGTCGGGCATCGGCGTGGCACGGGCGGACGTACGGGTAAGCACCACCGTCTGGCCCACTCCCGGCACGGTCAGCTCGCGCCCCAGCGAGGCGGCGGCCGCCGCGAACGCCGGGACGCCGGGCGTCACGTCGTACGGGACCCCAGCGGCGTCGAGCCGGCGTATCTGCTCCGCCAGCGCGCTGAAGATCGAAGGATCACCCGACTGCAACCGGGCCACGTCGAGGCCGGCCGTGTGCGCGGCCAGCATCTCCCCCACGATGTCGTCCAGCGTCATCCGCGCCGTGTCCACGAGCCGGGCGCCCGGAGGCGAGTACTCCAGCAGTTCCTTCGGCACCAGGGAACCGGCGTACAGGCAGACCGGTGAGGCGGCGATCAGGTCGCGGCCCCGCACGGTGATGAGATCGGCCGCTCCCGGCCCCGCCCCGATGAAATGCACCGTCATTCGGTCGTCTCCCAAATATCACGCTTGCTCGCCGTCCACACCGTGACCGGTATGAATGGCCGCCACGCGGTGAAGCCGCCCACTGGCCCTGCCCGGTGGACCGCGATCCGCAGCAGGTCGCCGCCGACCTTGGCGTGCCACGCGGACACGACGGCTTCGGATTCCAGGGTCACCGCGTTGACCACCAGCCGTCCGCCGGGGCGTAGTGCGTTCCAGCAGGTCTCCAGGGTGCCCGGGGTGGTGACCCCTCCACCGGTGAAGATGGCGTCGGGTGGCTCCAGGTCCGCCAGCGCCTGCGGGGCCGTGCCGGTGACGATCCGCAGCCCGGGTACGCCGAGCGCCGCCGCGTTGCGTCCGATTCTGGCGGCCCGCTCGGCTCTGCTCTCCACGGCGATCGCCCGGCAAGTGGGATGGGCGCGCATCCACTCGATCGCGACGCTGCCCGCGCCCGCGCCCACGTCCCAGAGCAACTCCCCCGGCAGCGGCGCGAGCCGTGACAGCGTCACCGCGCGGACCTCACGCTTCGTCAGCTGCCCGTCATGCTCGAACGCCTCGTCGGGCAGGCCGGGGACGAGGGGCAGCGGCGCCACACCGGGGTCGGCACGGCATTCCAGGGCCACGACGTTGAGGGGGTCGACGACGGCGTCCCATCGGTCCGCCGTCCCCCTCACCGCGCGCTCCGCCGGGCCGCCGAGCTGTTCCAGCACGGTCATCCCGCTCCCGCCGTAGCCCGTTGAGGAGAGCAGCTTGGCGACGAGTCCGGGAGTGGCGGCGTCGGCGCTGAGCACCAGCAGCCGGCGTTCCGGGCGCAGGAGCCGGTTCAGCCGTTCGACGGGACGGCCCACCAGGTTGACGACGGCGGTGTCCTCGACCGGCCAGCCCAGGCGGGCACAGGCCAAGGAGACCGACGACGGATGGGGCAGCACGCGTACCCTGTCCGGGCCGAGGAGCCTGACGAGGGTCGTGCCGAGGCCGTGGAACATGGGGTCGCCGCTGGCCAGCACGCATACGTCCCTGCCGTCGTGCTCGCCGAGGAGGTCGCGGAGTGCGGGCAGCATCGGCGAGGGCCAGGTGACCCGCTCGGCCCCGGTGTCCGGGACCAGCCCGAGCTGCCGGGCACTACCCAAGAGCACCTCGGCGGCGCCGATCTCGTGCCGGGCCTCATGCGACAGCCCGTCCCAGCCGTCGGCCCCGATGCCGACGACGACGATGGGCCCGCTCATGTCCCACCATGCCCCGGTCGCGACCGGTCCGCATGCCGGGCACGGGACACCAGTCTTGCCGCCATGTGAGGACTGCCCGCCCAGTGCAGGTGCAGGTAGGACGCCGCGAGAGAGGGTCCGCCGTACCCGTCGGCGCCACCGCGCCACCGGTAGAGCGGCTCGGTGTCGCCCACGGGGGTGACGCGCGTGCGGTGGAACTCGTGCCCGTGGTACCGCTCGCCCTCGCGGGTCAGGACCGAATCGCGTACGGCCACGGCGCTCCGGTAGCCCAGGGTGAGCGTGCCGGTCATGGCGGCCGTCGCGTCGACGATGCCGCACATGGGACGCCCGTCGAGCTCCCGGCACAGGTAGAGCAGTCCCGCGCACTCGGCCACGATGGGGCCGTCGAAGGCGGCGACCTGGCGGCGGAGGGGTTCGTTGGCCGACAGCTCCGCCGCGTACACCTCGGGAAAGCCTCCGGGCAGCACGAGGGCGCGGGTGCCGGCGGGCAGTCTCTCGTCGTTCAGCGGGTCGAAGACGGCGACCGTGCCGCCCGCCGCCTCGATCAGCTCGGCCTGCTCGGCGTACCCGAACGTGAATGCCTTCCCCCCGGCCACCGCGACCACGACGTCCGCGCCGTCGCGTCCGCCGACCGCCTCCTCCGCGGACCAGGCGGGTGTGGAGAGCGGGGAGGCGGTACGGGCCAGCCGGACCAGGGACTCCAGGTCGCAGGTGGCGGCGACCAGTTCCCCCACCGCGGCAACGGCGTCCACGGCCTCGGCCCTGCGCTCGGCGGGTGGTACGAGCCCGAGGTGGCGGGACGGCGTCGCGGCCACCTCGGTTCGCGGGATGGCGCCGAACACCGGGATCCCGGTCTCTTCGAGTGCGTCGCGGCAGATACGTTCGTGCCGCGGTGAACCGACCCGGTTGAGGATCACCCCGCCGACCCGGACCCGGGTGTCGTACGACATGAAGCCGTGGACGAGCGCGGCCACCGATCTGCCCTGCCCGGACACGTCCACCACGAGCACCACCGGGGTGTCCAGCACCTGGGCGACATGGGCGCTGGAGGCGAAGTCCCCGGCCCCTGACGTGGCCTCCGTTCCGGGCAATCCGCCTCGGCCGTGAGCATCGCCACCGTCCGGGGAGGTACCACCGTGCGAGGACGCAACGCCGTACGGGGAGGTGATGCCGTACGGGGAGGTGACGCCGTACGGGGAGGTGACGCCGTACGAGGACGTGCCACCGTCCGGGGAGGTGGCTCCGTCGAATAGGCCCATTACTCCCTCTATGACGGCGATGTCGGCGCCAGCGGCGCCGTGTGCCAGGAGGGGGAGGAGGAGTTGCTCCCCGACCATCCAGGGGTCCAGGTTCCGGCCGGGACGTCCGGCGGCGAGCGCGTGGTAGCCGGGATCGATGTAGTCGGGGCCGACCTTGTGCGGGGAGACCACGAACCCCTTGGCGGTCAGCGCCGCCATGAGCCCGGTGGCCACCGTGGTCTTGCCCGAACCCGAGGAGGGAGCGGCGATGAGCAGGCGCGGGAGTCCCCTCATCGGGCCCGCCCTCTCCGCACGCGGCGGTCGCTCACCATTCGATGCCCCTCTGGCCCTTCTGCCCCGCGTCCATCGGGTGCCTGACCTTGGTCATCTCGGTGACGAGGTCAGCCGTCTCCAGGAGGCGAGGGTGGGCGTCCCTGCCGGTGATCACGACGTGCTGCGTGCCCGGCCGCTGGGCGAGGGTGGCGACGACGTCCTCGACGTCGATCCACCCCCACTTCAGGGGATAGGTGAACTCGTCCAGCACGTACAACCGGTAGGCCTCCGCGCTCAGGTCCCGCTTGATCTGCTCCCACCCCTCACGGGCGTCGGCCGCGTGGTCCTCCTCCGTTCCCTGCTTCTTGATCCAGGACCAGCCCTCGCCCATCTTGTGCCAGACCACCGTGCCCCCCTCACCGGACTCCCCGAGCACCATGAGGGCCCGCTCCTCTCCGACCCGCCACTTGGCCGACTTGACGAACTGGAACACGCCGACCGGCCAGCCCTGGTTCCACGCGCGGAGCGCGAGCCCGAACGCGGCGGTGGACTTGCCCTTGCCCGGCCCGGTGTGGACGAGCACGAGAGGCCGGGTCCGTCGCTGCCGGGTGGTCAGGCCGTCGTCCGGCACCGCCGCCGGTCTTCCCTGAGGCATCTCAGATCGCCTTCCTGCTCCGCCGATGGATCTCAGCGGGGCTGCTCATGCTGCCTTCCTGCGTTCGTGGACCAGGTCGCGCAGGCCGCTCGCGGCGAGCCGCTCCAGCCGTACGGCCTCACCGCCCAGCCGGGCCGCGAGGCGTACGGCGAGGCCCAGCCGCACCGGGCCGCTCTCGCAGTCGACCACAACGGCGGCGACGTTCCTGAGCAGCGCCGCGGCACGGTGCACGTCGGCGTCGGTGCCGGAGGTGGCGCGTCCGTCGGTGACCACGACCAGCAACGGCCTTCGGGACGGGTCGCGCAGCCGTTCGACGCGCAGGACCTCGGCGGCGCGGCGCAGCCCTTCGGCGAGAGGGGTGCGCCCGCCCGTGGGCAGCCCGCGCATGCGGGCCGCTCCGGCCTCCACCGACGAGGTCGGCGGCAGCACCACCTCCGCGCCGTGACCCCGGAAGGTGACCAGGCCCACCTTGTCGCGGCGCTGGTAGGCGTCGAGGAGCAGGCTGAGCACGGCGCCCTTGACCGCGCCCATCCGCCGGCGGGCCGCCATCGAGCCGCTCGCGTCCACCACGAAGAGGACCAGGTTGCCCTCCCGCCCTTCGCGTACCGCTTCGCGCAGGTCACCCGCCCGTACGACGAGGCCAGGACCGGTCCTGCCGCGTTCCCGCTGGTAGGGAGCCGCCGCACGTAGCGTCGCCGTCAGGTGCGGCGAGGTCGGCCTTCCGTCCGGCACCCGTGACCCCGATACGCGGCCGTACGACGTGCGGGCTCGCGACCGCCGTCCGGGACTTCCCGTGCCGAGCCCCGGGACGGCCAGCGCGCGTACACGGTACGGCTCGCCGGCCTGTTCCGTCCGCTGCGAGAGGGCCGTGCCCGCTCCAGGTGGCCGGGACGCCTCATCACGCGGGCCGGGCGGTACCGTCTCGGAACCCTGATCCAGGGCGGGCTCCCCGGCTCGGTCCCGGTCCTGTGCGTGGCCGGGGTCCTGCCCGGGACGCGGCCCGGAGCCCGGATCGGGGTCCGGTTCGTGGCGACCATCGGGATCTGGATCGGGATCGGGATCGGGGTCGGCGTCCGGATCGGTGCCGGCGTCCGCATCGGTACCGGCGTCCGCGTCAGGATCGACGTCCGCGCCCGCTTCGCGGAGAAGGTCATCGAGCTCCGACTCGTCCAGGCCCGGGGCGTCGAAGGGGTCGCGCCTGCGGCGGTGGGGCAGGGCGAGCCGTACGGCCTCCCGGATGTCCTCGGCCGTGACCTCCGTGCCGCCCCGCCAGGCGGCGTGGGCCACCGCCGCGTGCGCGGTGATGAGGTCGGCCCGCATCCCGTCCACGCCATACGCGGCGCAGACCGTGGCGATCCGCCGGACCGCGGCGTCGGAGAGAACGACCTCGCGCAGCCGGCCGCGCGCCTCGGCGATGCGGGCGGCGAGAGCCTTCTCGTCCTCGGCCCAGCGGGCGGCGAACTGTCCGGGGTCGTCGTCGAAGGACAGCCGGCGACGTACCACCTCGGCACG
Organism: Sphaerisporangium flaviroseum; assembly: GCF_039537005.1. Taxonomy (NCBI): domain Bacteria; kingdom Bacillati; phylum Actinomycetota; class Actinomycetes; order Streptosporangiales; family Streptosporangiaceae; genus Sphaerisporangium; species Sphaerisporangium flaviroseum. Next base: position 237,955 of record NZ_BAAAZR010000020.1, read on the forward strand.
CTCGGCGGGGTCGCGTGACGCCGTGACCTCCACGGTGAGGCCGAAGCGGTCGAGGAGCTGCGGCCTGAGCTCGCCTTCCTCCGGGTTCATCGTGCCGACCAGGAGGAAGCGTGCCGCGTGCCGTACGGACACGGCGTCGCGCTCGACGTAGCAGGTGCCCAGCGCCGCCGCGTCGAGGAGCAGGTCCACCAGATGGTCGTGCAGCAGGTTGACCTCGTCCACGTACAGGACGCCCCGGTGGGCGGCGGCGAGCAGGCCAGGATCGAAGGCCTTCACCCCCTCGGTCAGCGCGCGCTCCAGGTCGAGCGAGCCGATCAGCCGGTCCTCGGAGGCCCCGACGGGCAACTCCGCCAGCCTGGCCGGACGTACGGACACGGCGGGCCCCGCACCGGGGAGTTCATCCCCACGCAGAGGATCAGCACGCGAGGAGGCGGAATCGTGCGGCCCGTCGGGGCAGGCGGGGTCGGGGGCGGCAGGGTCGCAGGAGAAGCGGCAGCCCGTGACGACCGCGACCGGCGGCAGGAGGGCCGCCAGCGCCCGGACGATCGTCGACTTGGCCGTGCCCTTCTCCCCGCGGATCAGCACGCCACCGGTACGCGGGGACACGGCGTTGAGTATCAGCGCCAGCTTGAGGTCGTCCTGTCCCACGACCGCGGTGAACGGGTAGTGGCGTACGGCCGGCACGGGCCGATCGAGCATCTGGTGACGTCCTTTCGCCGCGGTGGTGACCGCGGGTGACCGGCTCGGGAAGCCGGCCCCCTAGGGCCGGCGCGGGACCGCCCGCCCGTCCGGGCCGGCGGTGTCGGTTCAGGCGGTGGGCGAGTGCGCCGGTGCGCGGTACGGATCGAGGACGCGCTCGGCAAGGACGCCGAACAGCAGCCCGAGACCGGTCCACAGGACGGTTTGGACGCCGAGGGAGGCGAGCCGGAACCGCCACAGCAGCACGGCCGGGAAGTCCGGGGGCACCTCGTCGATCGCGGGCATCAGCACGCACACGACGGTCACGGCGGCGAGGAACGCCAGGAGGCCGAGCGACACCGCGTTCCAGGTGCCGTACCGGGGAGCGAGCCTGCGGCCGATGTGGAGTGCCGCGACCGCCAGAAGTATCGAAATCAGCACCAGCGCGAAGTAGACGACCGTCCGCCGACCGATGGTGGCGGGATCGCCCACCGCAGGCGGGTTGGGCGGATACTTCAGGAACGGCACCAGTTCCACCGTGACGAACGCGCCTAATGCGATCACGGCCGCGGTGGCCCTGGCCCCCAGCGCGCCGAGCCGCCCGTAAGCGAAGGCGAACACGAGCGCGAAGACGCCGCCGATCGCGACGCCGTAGACGCCGACCGCCGTGGCGAGGCCCAGAGTGGACTGCACCCCCCGGCTGACCGGCTCAGGCTCCGGCGAGGCCACGGCGTGTGCCGGGTCGATCCCATGGGCGGCGTGCCCGAGGCGCTCCTCCAGAGCGATGGCCGCTCCGACCTGGGGCTCGCCGAAGATCCAGGCGAACACCAGGGCCAGAGCGGCGGCGACCAGGCCCGCGAGCATGCCGCGGACCAGCAGGTTTCTCACCATGCTGTTGCAGACCCCGCGTCAGTGGCAGGGAAAGCCGAGCAGGTGACGTCCGTCGTGCACGAACTCGTGCACGTGGTTCCCGGAGATCAGAGAGGTGGCCCCCTGTTCCGCGCCGACGAAGTAGAGCAGGAAGAGGGCGAGGACACCGGTGAAAACGGCCCACGGCAGCAGTTCGCGAACGGGAATGCCGATGGGAGCGGGCTGGGAATGGGGAACGACGGCTCGAGCCATGAAAGCCTCCTGGGGATCACGCGTCCCATGCGGGGTGGCGGTGACGACGGAGGGTCTGACTCCCGGTCCCGAAGGTCCGGTCACAGTGGCGCGGCCGTGCCAGAGTCTCGCTGGCTTCCCCACACCGTCAACAATGTCGCTTGGACGTTACGGTGCCGACCGCGGGTGAGTCAATGAGGCAAACGGCGACAATCGCTCCGCTTACCCCATAGAGGGGATATACGTGACCGACCGAATTACCCTGATTTGTCATGGCTTTACGGCGGCCCTTCAGCGGGTCGCGTTCCCTCTCGACGAGGGCCTCAACGAACGAGGGCTGCGCCAGGTCGCCGCCTCCGCCCATCTTTTCGCCCCGATGGAGGGGACCACAGGTACGCGTGCCTTGTGCGGGCCGTCCTCACGCTGCCGCCAGACCGCCGCGGGGCTGGGCCTCACCGCCGTGGCCGACGAAGGCCTGCGCGACTGGGACGCGGGCCATTGGGCGGGCCGTACCCTGGCCGACGTGCAGGAGGAGGACCCCGCGGGCGTACGGGCATGGCTCACCGACCCCGCCGCCGTCCCCCATGGCGGCGAGTCGCTGCTCACCCTGGTCGACCGGGTCGCCGCGTGGCTGGAGGCACGGCAGGACCCGCAGGGCGGGAGGGTGGTGGCGGTCACCCATCCCGCCGTGATGAGGGCCGCCGTCGTCCACGTTCTCGGCACGCCCCTGGAGGCGTTCTGGAGGATCGACGTGGAGCCTCTCTCGCACGTCCGGCTCACCGGCCGCGGCGGCCACCTGCGGATCCGCTTCTCGCACTCCCCCTGAGTCACGAGGAACGACGGCGTCAGGTGTCGAAGTCGACGGTGACCCTCTCGGAGACCGGCAGCGACTGGCAGGTCAGCACGTACCCCGCCTTCACCTCGGCCGGTTCCAGCGCGAAGTTGCGCCGCATCTCCACCTCGCCCTCGACCACGCGCGCGCGGCACGTGCCGCACACCCCGCCCTTGCAGGCGAACGGAAGGTCGGGCCGTACCCGCTGCGCCCCCTCCAGGATGGTGACGTCACGGGGAAGCGGCGTCGAGGTGGCCCGCCCGTCGAGGACCACCGTGACCTCGGCGGCGGTCTCCCCCGGGCCTTCGGCACGGCGCACGGGTGCCGGTGGCGGCTCGTCCACGTAGAACAGCTCGTTGTGGACGCGCTCCCCTGGCACGCCCAGCTCCGCGAGCACCTGCCGCGCCTCGACCACCATCCGGTAGGGCCCGCACAGCCACCAGTGACCGACATCGGATGGAATGGTCAGCGCGGGGAGCAGGGTACGGAGCTTGGCGGCATCGAGGCGGCCGGTGAACAGCTCCGGCTCCCGTGGCTCCCTGGACAGCACGTGGACCAGCTCGACGCGGGCGGGAGCGGTGTCCTTCAGATCGGCCAGTTCCTCGGCGAACATCACGGTCCGCGTGGTGCGGTTGCCGTAGAACAGCGTCACCGTGCTGCCGGGCGTCTCCAGAGCCGAGGAGGCGATCGACAGCACCGGCGTGATGCCCGACCCGGCCGCCACGAACACGTGATGGGCCGGCCGGGAGAGGTCGGCGGTGAAACCGCCGGTGGGCGGCTGCACCTCCACACGGTCTCCGGGCCTCAGGTGGTGGACCAGCCACGTTGAGAACAGGCCGCCGGGGATCTCACGGACGCCGATGCGCAAAGGAGCGCCTGCCGGAGCGCAGATCGAATAGGACCGCCGCTCGTCGCGGCCGTCCATGATCGCGCGGAGCGTGAGCGACTGGCCGGGCTCGAAGGCGAAGTCCTCCGCCAGCTCATCGGGCACGTCGAAGGTGATCGCGGCGGCATCCTCGCACAGCCGGTCGACCCGCGCCACGCGCAACGTGGCGAACCCGGCCCGGCGCCGCGTACGCACCCCGGCCGGCGTCATCAGATCTCCTTCACGTGCTCGAACGGCTCCCGGCAGGCGCGGCAGCGCCACAGGGCCTTGCACGCGGTGGCACCGAATCGGGACAGCTCCTCGGTGTCGGCCGAGCCGCAGTGAGGGCAGCTCAGCCGCCTGCGGTTCGGGCCCAAGGTCACCGGCACCGGCCCGCTCGGCCGTACCGGAGCCGTGCCCGGCGGGGCGATGCCCGCGTCGGCCAGCTTCCGCCTGCCCCGCTCGCTGATCCAGTCGGTCGTCCACGCGGGCGACAGCGAGGTGCGGACCTCGACCTCGGCGTATCCGGCCGCGCCCAGAGCACCGCACAGGTCGGCCCGGATGGCCCCCATGGCGGGGCATCCGCTGTAGGTCGGAGTGATGGTGACGATCACGCCTCCGTCCGTGGTCTCCTGGACGTCACGAAGGATGCCCAGGTCGGCCAGGGTGAGCATGGGCAGTTCCGGATCCAGCACGGCCTCGGCGATCTCGCGCGCGGTCACCATGGCGCCCCCGGATGGGCACGAGCGACGCTCTGCAACTCGGCCAGCAACTCGGTCATCGCCCCGGTGTGCACCCCGGCCCGACCTGCCGTCCCGGAAAGCACGGCGTCCCCTGCCAGGTCCGAAGCCTGGGCATCCGGAGTGCTGGCGTCCGGAGCCAGGATGTCGCGAGGGCCGTCGGCATCGCGGGGAACGTCGGCATCGCGGGGACCCTCGGCATCACGAGGACCCTTGGCATCACGAGGACGGTCGGCATCACGAGGACCGTCCGCATCGTGAAGACCGTCGGCGTCGCGGTGGCCGTAGGGATCGGCGGCGCCTCCGGGCCTGGTGAGGGTCGCGGCGGAGAGGACCTGGTCGATTACGGCGTCGAACTCCTCGCGCAGGGCCGCAGGATCGGCGGCGACGCCCGCTTCGGCCAGGCGCCGTTCGGCCTCGTGCGTGCTGAACAGCTCCGCCACGAAGGGCCATACGGCCTCCAGCCCTCCGGCCATGCGCTCCCGCGAGTACGGCGTCCCGTCGCCGAGCCGCACGACCCAGCCCGCGGCGTAGTCGCGGTGGTAGGCGACCTCCTTCACGCCCTTGTCCGCCACCGCCGCCAGCACCGGATCGCGCGACCGGGTCAGCCGGTCGAGCAGTGCGAGCCGCCAGGTCGCGAAGATCAGCAGGCGGGCCATGTCGTGCGCGAAGTCGCCGTTCTCGACCTCGGCCAGCAGCACGTTGCGGAACTCGGCCGGCTCGCGGAGGAACGCCAGCGCGTCCTCGTCCCGGCCGGACCCCTCGGCGGCGCCGGCGCGGGAGAGCAGCAACCGGGCCTGCCCGAGCAGGTCGAGCGCGATGTTGGCCAGCGCGACCTCCTCCTCCAGCTCCGGCGCGCTCGTGCACCACTGCTGCAGGCGGTGGGACATGATCAGCGCGTCGTCGCCCAGCATCAGGCAGTAGGCCGCGAGATCGGCCGGGTCCACCCCTTCGGGCACCCGCGTGTCCACCCCGGCCAGCGGATCGGCGAATCCGGTGCCGTAGGCCCAGCGGGGATCGTCCCCCTCGTTGAGCGCTTCGTAGGCGTTCCCCGACGACGGGTCGTAGGCGTCACCCGCGAGCGGATCGTGGCCGTCGCCCGCGAACGACACGTAGGCATCACCCTGCGACGGGTCGTAGACGTCACTCCGCGGCAGGTCGTGATCGCTTGCCGAGGAGACGTAGGAGTCGCCCTGGGACGCGTCGTAGGGATCAGCCGGGGACAGGTCATCCGAGAACGGGTCATGGGCCTTGCCGGAGGACATGGTCGCCTCACATGTGCGGAACGTCGTCGGGGATCGCGTAGAAGGTCGGATGCCGGTAGACCTTGTCGCCGCTGGGCGCGAAGAACGGATCCTTCTCATCTGGGCTGGCGGCCGCGATGTGGTCCGACCGCACCGCCCAGATGCTCACGCCCTCGTTGCGACGGGTGTAGAGATCGCGCGCGTGCCGCAGCGCCGTCTCGTCGTCGGCGGCGTGGAGGGATCCGACGTGCACGTGGTTGAGCCCTCGCTTGCTCCGGACGAACACCTCGTACAGCGGCCACTCGCTCATGCCACCACCCCCCGCCCGGCGCCCTCGCTCGCGGGCGCCGTCTCGTGAGCGTGCGCCGTCTCGTGAGCGTGCGCCGTCTTGCGGGCGTGCGCGGTGGCCGCCTCGCGGACCCAGGCGCCGTTCTCGTGTGCGGCACGCCGGACGGCCAGCCGCCGGGCGTTGCAGGGCCCGTCCCCGCTGATCACCCGCTTGAGCTCCGACCAGTCGATCGCCCCGAAGTCGTGCTGGCCCCGTTCGGGGTTCCAGCGGAGGTCGGGGTCCGGGAGCGTCACGCCGAGCGCCTCGGCCTGGGGCACGGTCATGTCGACGAACCGCTGCCGTAGCTCGTCGTTGGTGTGCCGTTTGATCTTCCACGCCATCGACCTGGCGGTGTTCGGCGAGGCGTCGTCGGGCGGGCCGAACATCATGAGCGAGGGCCACCACCAGCGGTTCACCGCGTCCTGAACCATCGCCCGCTGGGCCTCGGTGCCCCTCATCATCGTCATCAGCAGCTCGTACCCCTGCCGCTGATGGAACGATTCCTCCTTGCAGATGCGGATCATCGCCCGCGCGTACGGCCCGTACGAGCTACGGCAGAGCGGCACCTGGTTGCAGATGGCGGCCCCGTCGACCAGCCAGCCGATCACCCCGACGTCCGCGTAGCCCAGCGTCGGGTAGTTGAAGATCGACGAGTACTTCTGCCGCCCCTCGATGAGCATCGCGGTCAGCTCGGCACGGTCGGCGCCCAGCGTCTCGGCGGCCGAGTAGAGGTAGAGCCCGTGCCCGGCCTCGTCCTGAACCTTGGCGAGCAGGATCGCCTTGCGGCGCAGCGACGGGGCACGGGTGATCCACTCGCCCTCGGGCTGCATCCCGATGATCTCCGAGTGCGCGTGCTGGGCGATCTGCCGCACCATGGTCGCGCGGTAGCCATCGGGCATCCAGTCGCGCGGCTCGACGCGCCGGTCCTTCTCGATCGTGTGGTTGAAGTGCTCTTCGAGGTCAGCCATACACCGCCACCCCTTTACCGAACATTCGGTCAGTTATTAGTCTGGCCCAGCGACCGGCCCTGCGCAAGCCCGTACGCCCGCGCCGGGCCGCCCAGGTCAGGTGTCGCGCTTGGCCACCAGCGTCAGCACGTCGTACCTCGCCACCGAGGACCCGTCCTGCTTGGTCACGTCGGCGTCCCAGCGGACCTCTCCGTAGGCCGCGCCCTCGCGGGGGTCGATGTGCTTGGCGGTCAGCGTGACGGTCAGCTCGTCACCGGGGTACACGGGGGTGAGGAACCGCAGGTTCTCCAGGCCGTAGTTGGCCAGTACCGGCCCCGGGTCGGGATCGACGAACAGCCCCGCCGCCAGAGAGACGATCAGGTAGCCGTGGGCGACCCTTCCGTCGAAGAACGGGTTGGCCCTGGCCGCCTCCTCGTCCATGTGCGCGTAGAAGGTGTCGCCGGTGAACTCGGCGAAGTGCTCGATGTCGTCGAGGCCGACCCGGCGCGGACCGGCGATCACCGTGTCCCCGGGCCTCAGCTCCTCCAGGTGCTTGCGGAAGGGGTGGACCTCGGTGACGGTGCGCTCGCCGCCGGGCACCCACCGGCCGGTCACCGCGCCGAGCATCCCGGGGGCGCCCTGCACGGCGGTGCGGTTCATGTGGTGCAGCACCCCGCGGATGCCGCCCATCTCCTCCCCGCCACCGGCCCTCCCCGGACCTCCGTGGACCAGGACGGGCAGCGGGGAGCCGTGCCCGGTGGACTCCTTGGCGGCCTCCGCGTCCAGGATGAGCAGGCGGCCGTGCCAGGGAGCCACGCCGAGCACCACCTCCCGGGCGAAGTCCCGGTCGCCGGTCACCACCGACCCCACGAGGCTGCCCTGGCCCCGCGCGGCCAGATCGATCGCCTGCTCGGCCGAGGTGTACGGCATGAGCACGCTGACCGGGCCGAACGCCTCCACCTCGTGGGGCTCGGGCCGATCGGCATCGTCCACGCGCAGCAGGAGCGGGGACATGAACGCCCCGCGCTCGGCGTCGGCGCCGACGACGTCCACCCGTTCCGGATCTCCGTACACCACCGAGCCGGCCGGGATCAAGGCCTTCAGCGCGCGGCGGACCTCCTCACGCTGGCCGAGGCCGGCGAGCGCGCCCATCCGTACGGCGGGGTCGGCCGGGTTGCCGACCGTGACCTTCGCCAGGCGGGCCACGGCGGCCTCGGCCACCGCGTCGAGAAGTGCGGAGGGGACGAACGCACGCCGGATGGCCGTGCACTTCTGCCCCGCCTTGACCGTCATCTCGGTCACGAGCTGCTTGACGTACAGGTCGAACTCCGGGCTGCCGGGAACGGCGTCCGGGCCGAGGATCGAGCAGTTCAGCGAGTCGGCCTCGGCGTTGAACCGCACGGAGCGGGCGGCGACGACCGGGTGGGTGCGGAGCCGCTGGGCCGTGGACGCCGAGCCGGTGAAGGCCACCAGGTCCTGCTCGGTCAGGTGGTCGAACAGGTCACCCACACTCCCGCAGACCAGCTGAAGTGCCCCTTCCGGCAGGATCCCCGACTCGACGATCAGCTCGACCAGCCGCGCGGTGACGTAGGCGGTCTGCCCCGCCGGCTTGATCAGCGACGGCACGCCGGCCAGGAACGCGGGCGCGAGCTTCTCCAGCGGCCCCCAGACGGGGAAGTTGAAGGCGTTGATCTGCACGGCCACGCCGCGCAGGGACGTGTAGAGGTGCTGGGCGACGAACGACCCGCCCTTGCCGAGCGGTTCCACGCCGCCGTCGAGGTGGATCGTGTCGTTGGGCAGCTCGCGCCTGCCCTTGCTGGAGTACGAGAAGAGCACGCCGATGCCGCCGTCGACGTCGAACTTCGAGTCGCCCAGCGTCGCTCCCGTGCGCAGCGACAGCCCGTACAGCTCCTCGCGGTGCTCGCGGAGGTGGGACGCCAGCGCCTTCAGCAGCGCGGCGCGCTGGTGGAAGGTCAGCTCGCGGAGCACCGGCCCGCCGACGCGGCGGCCGTACCGCAGCGCGGCCCCGAAGTCGACTCCGGTGGAGGAGAGCCTGGCGACCTCCTCCCCGGTGACCGCGTCGTACAGCGGGGCCCCCTCGTCGTCCGGCACGTGCCAGGAACCGGTGACGTAGCTGCTGAGCGGCGCCATCGCAGACCTCCCCATCGAGGAATAACCAACCGGCCGTTCGTACGGGTGACCACGTGCCGCCCAGGCGGCCTCGCGCCCCTCCGCTCCTACCCATTTGCAGGGTCGTCCCGACACGCGCGGCTTTCAGTGGTCCCCTTGACAGTGGCGGAGTACCGACCCTTAACTGACGACAAATCATTATTAACCGGCCATTCGGTCAGTATGCAAGGCGGGTGACGGTGGTGGAGAAGATCGACGGAGACGAGCTCCGCGCTCTCCAGCTCGAACGCCTCCGGTGGACGCTCAGGCACGCCTACGACAACGTGCCGTTCTACCGCCGCTCGTTCGACGACGCCGGTGTGCTCCCCGAGGACTGCCGTACGCCTGCCGACCTCGCGCGTTTCCCGATGACCACGAAGCACGACCTGCGGGACAACTACCCCTTCGGGATGTTCGCCGTCCCCCGGGAGCAGGTCCGGCGCATCCACGCCTCCAGCGGCACCACCGGCCGGCCCACGGTCGTCGGCTACACCGAACGGGACCTGTCCACGTGGGCCGACCTCATGGCCCGATCCATCAGGGCCGCCGGTGGCCGGCCGGGTCACATCGTGCACATCGCCTATGGATACGGCCTGTTCACCGGCGGTCTCGGCGCGCACTACGGAGCGGAGCGCCTCGGCTGCACCGTCGTCCCGGCCTCCGGCGGCATGTCGGCCCGCCAGGTGCAGCTCATCCAGGACTTCAAGCCCGACATCATCATGGTCACGCCCAGCTACATGCTGGCCTTGGTGGACGAGTTCGAGCGGCAGGGCATCGACCCCCGCTCGACCTCGCTGCGCATCGGGCTCTTCGGCGCCGAGCCGTGGACCGAGCAGATGCGCAAGGAGATCGAGGACCGGCTCGACATCGACGCACTCGACATCTACGGCCTGTCGGAGGTCATGGGGCCCGGCGTCTCCCAGGAGTGCGTGGAGACCAAGGACGGCCTGCACATCTGGGAGGACCACTTCTATCCCGAGGTGGTCGACCCGTTCACCGATGAGGTGCTGCCGGAGGGCGAAAGAGGGGAACTGCTGTTCACCTCGTTGACCAAGGAGGCCCTCCCGATCATCCGGTACCGCACGCGCGACCTGACCCGGCTGCTTCCAGGCACGGCGGCCCGGCCGTTCCGGCGGATGGAGAAGGTCACCGGGCGCAGCGACGACATGATCATCCTGCGGGGCGTGAACGTGTTCCCGACCCAGATCGAGGAGATCGTCCTGCGCACGCCGGGGCTGTCGCCGCACTTCCAGATCGTGCTCACACGCCAGGGCCGCATGGACCACATGACCGTACAGGTGGAGGCACGGCCCGGCTGCCCCGCAGAGCGCCGCGACCACGCGGCGGCCGAGGTGACGGCGGCCGTCAAGGACACGGTCGGCGTCACCGTGGACTGCTCGGTGGTCGACCCCGAGACCCTGGAACGCTCGGTGGGCAAGCTGCGCCGCCTGGCGGACCATCGAGCGGCCGGCCCCGGCTGAGATACTCCTTGTGATGAACACCGCCCGCATCACGCCTCCCCGCCGGGGACGCCCCGGCTACGACCTGGAGTCGCTGCTCGCCGTCGCGGTCAAGGTGTTCAACGAGCGGGGGTACGAGGCCACCAGCATGGAGGACCTCTCCCGCAGGCTCGGCATCACCAAGTCGGCGATCTACTACCACGTCTCCAGCAAGGACGAGCTTCTCCGCCTGGCCGTCGACCGCGCCCTGAACGGCCTGTTCGAGGCCGCGGACGCGGCCGCCGCCATGGAGGGCCGCGCGATCGACCGGCTGGAGCACCTCGTACGGAGCAGCGTGCACGTGCTGGTCGAGCGCCTTCCGTTCGTCACGCTGCTGCTGCGGGTACGGGGCAACACCGCGGTGGAGCGCCGGGCCCTGGCCCGCCGCCGCGAGTTCGACCGCCTGGTCAGCGACCTGGTCGAGCAGGCGGAGGCCGAGGGCGACGTACGGCCCGACGTCGACCCCGCCGTCACCAGCCGCCTGGTGTTCGGGCTGGTCAACTCGCTGATCGAGTGGTACAGGCCGCGCGGCGGCATGGGCGCCGACGCATTGGCCGACGCCGTATGCAAGATCGCCTTCGACGGCCTCCGCCAGGACCGGCCCACGTAGGACCCGGAGCCGTTGCGATCAGATGTCGTGATCTGGGGAACGGGTCGCGGAAAGTGCCGCACGGCTTACATTGAAGAGTTTTCGCGAAATACAGCTAAGAGTAGATGCTACTTTACTCACGGTAGCCGCAGATCGGCGGAGAACCCGCTGGGAAGGACCACCCGCCTCTCACGCGGCGCCAACACGATGTCCATCTCTTTCCCAGGGGGGTCTGGTGGCGCGTGCTGCGAGATCGGGGCCACGGGCGGACGACACCTGCCGTTCGCGCCCGGTTGCGACGCACCCGGCGGGATTCGCCGCTCTGGTGCTCGACCGAGACGGGTGTGTCACCCAGTGGGGCGGCGGTGCCGTGCGACTGTTCGGACGCCCTCCCGAGCGGGCCATGGGCCGCCACTTCTGCGACCTGCTGCTGCGCGGCGCCCGTCGCGACATGGTGCGACGGGCCCTGAACGAGGTCGCCGCCGGCGCGCGGTGGAGTGACGTGCTCTCCGCCGAATGCGCTGACGGGCGGTTTCACGACGTCGCGTTCGACTGGGAGCCGCTGGCCAGGCCCGGCGCGTGGGGAGCGGTGATGGTCACCGCCGTGGACACCTCCCTGGCCCCCTCCGCCGACGCCTCCGCCGATGAGCGCCTCGCCCTTCTCAACGAGCTGAGCAGCCGCATCGGCGCCACGCTCGACCCGCGGCAGGCCGCCGAGGACTTCATGGGCATCGCCGTGCCGCGGTTCGCCGACACCGCCAGCCTCTATGTCGTCGAAGGGCTGCTCAGGGACGAGGAGTATCCCGATCTCACGGCCGACGGCTCGGTCCGGGTCCGGCGGCTGGCCCTGAGCATCGGCGTCAGCCGCACCGACGAGTGCGACTGGCGCATGGCCTTCCCTGTGAACGAGATCGTCCTCTACGGCCCGCGCCATCCGGCCACCCGATGCATGGTCGGCGGCATGCCGATCCCGTACACCGTGACGGAGCTGGCCACGAGGGACCTCGACAAGATCACGGGCGTGCTGGGCGAGTCCGCGATGGGCATCCTGGAGAAGTCGTCGTTCCTCAACGCGCCGCTGACGGTGCGGGGCATGGTGCTCGGCTTCGTCGCGTTCAGCCGCAAGCCCGACCGGCCGCGCTTCGACGACCACGACGACACCCTGGCCGAGGACCTGGCGACCCGAGCGGCCATCTGCATCGACAACGCCCGGCTCTACTGCCGCGAGCGCCGCACCGCCGAGGCACTCCAGCACAACCTGGCGCCCCGCACGCTCACCATCCCGCCGGGGCTGGAGGTCGCCCACCGCTACCTGCCCGCGAGCGCCATGACGGTGGGCGGCGACTGGTACGACGTGATCCCGCTGTCCGAGACGCGCATCGCCCTGGTCATCGGCGACGCCATGGGGCACGGCGCCGTGGCCGCCGGGGCGATGGGCCAGCTTCGCGCGGCCGTGCGCGCGCTCGCCGGCTTCGACCTGCCGCCCGACCAGGTGCTGCGACGGCTCGACCGGATGGCCGAGGACCTCGACTCGATCCAGTGCGCCACCTGTCTCTACGCCATCGTCGACCTGACCACCCACACCTGCTCCCTGGCCCGCGCGGGTCACCCGCCTCCGATCCTGGTCCACCCCGACGGCACCGCCTCCGTGCTCGACCTGCCCTCAGGGCTGGCGCTGGGGCTCGGCGACGCCACGTTCTCCAGGGCGTTCTCCACCACGGAGGTGGCGCTGCCGGTCGGGAGCACGCTCGCGCTCTACACCGACGGGCTCGTGGAGAGCCGCGAGCAGGACATCGACACCGGCATCGCCGCCCTGCAAGAGGCCCTCGGCTCCCCCGGCGACACCCTGGAGGCCACCTGCGCCGCGATCATCGGCGCCCTCCCCAAGCAGTACGACGACGTAGCCCTCCTCCTGACCCGCACCACCCACCCCAACGACACCTGACCAACGGCTCTCGCGCCCCCCGCCGGTGGCACCACCACACCGCGAGATCAGGCCCGGCCGGGGCCGGTATGGATGGCGGGCGACGTCCTCACCGGCCGTCTCCGGCACCAGGCGGAACGTCCGACCGGGGGCTCGAAGAGAGCGGGAGGGCGAAGGCGACGGCCTTGCCCGGGGTGCCGGTCGTGCAGGTCGTGATGGAGTGGACGTGGCAGTGGCCGCCGGAGAGCCGGTGGGCAAGCAGCAGTCCGCGGCCGTCCTCGGCGAGCAGCGGCAGACCGATCTCCCGCACCGAGCGCAGCAGGTCGAGGATGATCGCGACCTCGTGGACGTCGGGATCACCGTCAATGATCTCGCACCATGCCGGCACGCCATCCACGCTGAAGACATGCACCTCGAACGGCGGACGGCCGTGCCGCTCGGCGTTGGCGGCCAGTTCCCCGACGATCAACTCGGCGTCCGCGATGGCGTCATCGTCCAGGCCTGCCTGCCGGAGCACCTCCCGTATCACCTCACGGGCGCGGCGGGACGCTGACCCGGGCTGGAGCAGCCTGACCAGCGTCCGGACGCGATCTCGCCCCGCCGCTGCTCCGAGGTGCCGCCCACCGGGCTCCGACCATGGGGGCAGAGCCAGCGGGGGCTGCTCAGGAGTGCCTGAGGGGACGCTGCCTGCTGGGCGCATGGACACGCTCCATTCGCTGTCGGAGATCGTGACAGCAGGAAACGCCCTGGGGCAGCGGGAGTGAACGCCGACGCCTGCCAGTCCGCGGTGATCTGAATGATGACCTAACCCAGGTGGTCGGCAACTGGTCGTCTTCCACGAGCGCGGGGTTGATGACCCTCCAACAGCCGGAACACTGGGACATCAGGTGCGTTTCCGCGTGACATTTGGGAATGGATCGCCACCCCTGCACGAGTTGAGATCGCAAGCGCGAGGGCGGCCTGATCGGGGCGTCAGCGAAGTGCTTGGACGACGCGCTGTCGTAGGGCTCGGTCGTTGATGCTGTGGGCGTCGCGCCAGGCGGCGTCGGTGACCTCTTCGGTCTGGAGTCGGCTGACATCGGTGGCGGTGCGGAAGAGAAACCGGAAGTCGAAATGCTGGTGACCCGGCTCGCCCTTGGCGTCGTTGGGCGGGATGGGGTGGACGTCGATGTGGAAGGGGCGGTCGCCAACCGGGGTAACGACGTCGGCGGAAATGCCGGTCTCCTCGGCAAGTTCGCGCAGGGCCGCGTCCCGGAGCGTGGCGTCAGATGTCTCCAGGTGGCCGCCGGGCAGGAGCCACTTGTCCAAGGCCAGGTGATGGATGTGCAGGATGCGCCCGTCCGGGCCGACGAGGATCGCGCCAGCGGTCGCGTGACCGCGGAATTCCTTGCGGGTCGTGAGGTCCGCGCCGTCGTCCAGCAGTTCCAGGACAGGGGCGAGGCCGGGCCTTTCCTCGGGGTGCGCGTCGAGGTAGTCGCCGATGGTGGTGCGGATGTGGTCTGCCGTGATAGCCAAGTCGATCACCTGTTGAAATAGGAGAGCCAGGTCGCCGCGATGGCGGCGCGGTCGGCTGCGGGGACCGTGTGCATGCCAGAGGCGAGGTCTCCGCGGGTGAGCATTCTGATCCCGGCGAGTATTTCCGCTTGGACCAGGAAGATGAACGGCCCAACGCTGGCACCGTGCAGAAAGTTGACGGCGTTTCCGCCGTTCGCCAGGTAGAAGTAGTGGCCGGTCGTCTGGTAGCGAGTGACATGGTCGCCGACCATCGTGCGAGTGTAGACGTCTGGTAGCCCGCTGAGTTCCAGCTCGTCCTCGCTGCTGGTGACGGTGGCGATGTAGGCGCCGTTGCGCAGGTGAGGGAAGTCTTCGCCGTGCAGGGAGACCGCGCCGGTCGCGCAGAGCACGAGTCCCGCTCCGGTCAGCGCGCTGTGGCGGTCGCGGGCGACGGTAAAGCCCTGGGACAGGGCCTGGGTGCGGCGGACGGGGTCGATGTCGAAAACGGTGACCTGGACGCCCTTGGCGTGCAGCAGGCGGGCGATCGAGCTGCCGAGCTTGCCGAAGCCGATCACTAGGGCCGGGCGGCCGTGCAGGATGTCGCCACGGCTGCGCATGACCGCCTCTGTGGAGAAGACCACGGACTGGCCGACGAGGAAATCCTCGGGGTCCTTCAGCGGTGAGCGGGCGACCGAGATCACCGGGCAGGGCAGCTTGTCGAGATCCTGGTAGCGGCGGTGGCCATTCTCCGTGTCCTCGATCACTCCAAGGAGCTGGCCGGAGAAGCGTCCATGCAAGTCGCCCAGGGCCGAGGCGAAGTAGCCGCCGACGTCCAGCAGTGCGATCGGCTCGGCGGCGGCACGGGACTCGAAGTAGTCCAAGGCCGTGTCAGGGGCGGCGAATAGCTCGCGGGAGAGCGCGTCGACCGGGACGGTTTGCTCGACCTCACGCTGGGCGGCGGGGTCGATCGACCTGGGCTTGGGCAGCACCGCCCGCAGGCGGCTCATCCCCGCGACCGCGCGGACGAAACAGGGCCGCTCCGGCAGAAGGTGTGTGACCAAGAAGGACGTGATCTGGTCGTGGGGAGCGAACCGGAGGGCGATCTTGGCGAAGTAAGCGTCCAGCCGCGCGCGTTCGAATGCTTCCATGGCCGTTCCCTTTCATCGGTGAAGGTGAAGTCGTACATCGGAAGGCTGGGGCGCTCAGGTGGGCGAGCTGGAGGGGGAGCGCCCGGCTAGGCGAGGTGTGGGGGTCCTGCGGATCAACAACAGCCGGGCCCCCGCCGCGTCGATCCGCCTTTCTCGCTCAGCCGCTATCGCCTTCCGGCCCAAGTGCGAGGCAGCGGGTAACACGACGCCGTAGATGCCGGGCAGGGCCAGCGCGTCCAGCAGCCCGGTGAACGCGGCAGATGTGATGTAGGCGGAGCGTTCGATGAAGACTCCCGACAGCAGCAGCTCGTGTTGTCGGCAGTACTCGGACAGTGACGCGGTCAAGGCCTCCTGCCGGGCGGCAGAAGTCCGCACCAGCTGCAGGAAGCCATAGACGATCAGGTCGCTGACGCCGCGATGCTCCGTGAGGGGTTCCATGCTCGTGACCATCCAGCGGCTCGAAAGTGGTGGCACTTCGAGCGTGGCCGCGATGAGCATGGCCGTGAAATGGTCTGCTGTTGCACTTCCGTCGCACTTCCGTCCCCCCGCGTGCATGCACCGTGCTTCCATGGCGGTTGCGGAAGGGAGCGACGCATGGCGACCGTGCACCACTGGACTGGCCTGGAAGCCCGGGCACTTCGCCTTGCGTTGCGGCTGAGCGTTCGCGGGTTCGCGGAACACCTCGGCGTCGGCGTGCGTACCGTCTCCAAGTGGGAGAAGCTCCTCACCAGCACCGAACCCAGACCCGACACCCAGGCGATCTTGGACACCGCGCTCACCCGCGCGGACGCCGCGGTGCATCTGCGGTTCGAGACGCACCTGTTGGAGTCCGGACGCCCTGCGACCGGACCGGGCCGACGGGTGACGGTCGTCGGCCCACGCGCTTGGGAGTATGAGTCGTGGACCGACGACCTGGATCGGGTTGTCGTGGCTCTGTCGCGCCAGGACTTCACCTTTGCCGGCAACCTGCTGAACCAGTGGCTGCCCCGCTTCAAGCCGCTGGAGCTGGATGACAAGGGCCTGTATCTGTTCGCCCGCTCCACCGCCCTGCTCGGCGACCTCCAACGCGACCGAGGCGCCGTGATCGGGCCGCTGTCAGCCCAGCATTCCTATGCCGGTGCCCGCTCGGTGTTCACCCAGCTCGACATTCCCCGCCGCATCGCCCAGCTCGATCTGTCCCTCGCGGTGATCGCCGAGATGTCCGGCAAGCTGGAGGTGGCCGCGCACCGATACGAGACTTTGGCCGTCGATGACCGGCTTTCTCGCCGCGACCGCGCCAGGGCCCGCCTGTGGGTGGGAACCGCGCTCAGCAAGGAAGGCAACCACGACTACGCCGCCCGCGTCATGCTCCTTGCGACCCGCGACTTCGAGGAACTGGCCGAGCCCGACGACTGGTCGGTCGCCCACCAAAAACTCGCCCTCGCCCACCGCGGTGCCGGCGACCTGAACAAAGCCCTGCACTTCATCGATATCGCCCGTAACACCGCGGTGACCGACTCGCCGATGCAGCGTGTGCGTCTGGACACCGCCCATGGTCACATCCTGCTGTCCGACCCGGCCACGGTAGATGATGGGCTTAGCGTCCTCGACCACGCCGCGAAGACGGCCGCCAAATATGGCCTGAGCCATCAACTGCGCAGTATCGAGGGCATCACGGCCATGAGCGAGGGGGCGTCCACCCCCCGGCGACGGTGACCAGGGAGACATGCGCGTGACGGACAACCGGCAGGCCATCACCGAAGAACAGCGGCAGCAGGCCAAGCTGATCTGGGAGTACCACCAGATGCACCACCATGTGCGGCCCGTCGACGCCGCGATCGGACTCGGCAGCCACGACCTCGGGGTCGCCGCCTTTGCCGCCGAGCTGTATATCGCCGGGCTCTTCCCCGTCCTGGTGTTCACCGGCGGCAACAGTCCCACCACCGCCGCCCGCTTCCCGCGCGGCGAAGCCGTGCACTTTCGCCAGCACGCCCTCGAACTCGGTGTCCCGGACTCGGCGATCATGCTGGAGCCCAGTGCGTCCAACACCGGCCAGAACATCACCTTCTCGCGCGAGGTCCTGGCCTCGGCCGGGGTCAACCCGACCACGGTGCTGCTGATCTCCAAGCCGTATATGGAGCGCCGCTCCTTCGCGACCGCCCGCAAGCTGTGGCCCGAGGTCCAGGTGATCTGTGCCTCAGAACCGCTGGAGTTCGACGACTACCTCAAGAGCATCGGCGACGACATGCTCGTCCTCGACATGCTCGTCGGCGACCTGCAGCGGGTGATCGAGTATTCCAAGCTGGGGTTCGCAATCGCCCAGGACGTCCCGGAGGACGTGCATGCCGCTTATGAATCTCTCCTCGCCGCCGGGTTCACCAGCCGTCTCCTCAAGCCCTGATCTGCCCCCGCCCGGCGGGCTATGCGCCATCCACCAGCCCAACCTCTTCCCGCGGCTGACCACGCTGGCCAAGCTGTTCGCGGCGGACTACTGGATCGTCCTGAACGACGTCCAGTTCACCCGCCGCGACTACCAACACCGCGCCCGCTTAGCGGCCCTGGAAGATCCATTGCGGCAGCGTCACCCGCTGGGGCGCATCTGATCGCGCAGCATGTTCCGCTACCTCGGGACCTGACGTACTTCAACCCGATGACGCTCAGAGCGGGTGGCGACGTGAGCGCGAAGTGCCAGGTCAAGGACGGCCTGTAGGACAACGAGACGTCCGGAACGAATGCCCTTTGGTTGAGCTGGACAAACCGGTTCGCCGGCCGTCAAGTGACCACTCGTCTGGGGCGACCTGAAAGGTGGTCGAGCTGGTCGGTTGCTGGTCGTTTTCCCGGCATGGTGGCGGCGGCGACCTTGTGATGACCACGATTGGTAATCATCTGATCACAAGGAGGCGACCGTGGGTGAGGCGCAGCGGCGTGGGGGGCGGCCGGAGCTGGCGCGGGCGCGCAGGCGCCTTGGTATGAGCCAGGAGGAGGCGGCCGAGGCGGTGGGGGTGGCCACGACGACGTGGGCCCGTTGGGAGCGTGGCGAGCAGGGGGTGCGGGCGTGTTACCGGGCCCGGATCGCCGCCGTGTTCGGGGTGGAGCCGGTGCAGGTCGAGGAGTGGATAGAAGGCTGGGCCTTCGGGGCGACATCATCCTGGCCGGCCACCGACAGCGCGGGCGGCTCGGTGGTGGCTACGGTGAAGGCCGCCGCGCATCTGTGGAGGTTGGAGATGGACCCGTCCCGCCGTCACCTGCTGGCCGCGCTACCGTTCGTCCCCTCGGCGCTGGCGGAGTGGCTGGTGTCGTGGAACTACGGCAGCCCGACGGCGTCGGCCGCGCACGAGGGCCCCGGGCGGGCCGTGGGGCTGGCGGACGTGGCGCGCATCAACGAGGCCCGCAAGGCGTTCGGTCAAATGGACCGCCAGTTCGGCTCCGGTTTGGTCCGCCCGGTGGTGTTGCGCTACCTGAACGAGAACGTCGCGCCACTACTCCGGGGCCGCTACGACGACCGGGTGGGCTCTGAGCTGATGAGCGCGGCAGCCGGGATGAGCTGGATGGCAGGCTGGACCGCCTTCGACATCAACCAACATGGCCAGGCCCAGCAGCACTTCGGCCAGGCGCTCAGACTGGCCAAGGCAGGTAATGACCCACTGACCGGCGCCCAGGTCCTGATCGCCTTGGCTCGGCAGGCGATCCATTTGGATCAACACACTTGGGCGGTATGGCTCGCCCGTGCGTCCGTCGACACCGCCCGTCGGGCGGGGGCGCCTCCGCGTGTCATGTCGCTGATCCTGGTCAAGGAAGCCTGGGCGACTGCCCTGCAAACCAGGGCCGCCGAAACGTCCGACCGGCTTGGCGCCCGGCAGGTCGAGCGGCTGCTTACCGAGGCCGAACACGCTCACGAGCAAGGAACCACCGACCGTGATCCAGAGTGGACCAGCCGGTTTGATGCGGTAGAACTCGACGCCGAGGCGGGCCGCTGCTGGAGTCTCCTCGACCAGCATCACCGCGCAGCGCAACGGGCGGAGGCGGCCGTGGCCGCGTTCACCGAACGCCTCCCCAGGTCCGCCCAATTCAACCGGGTGCACGCCGCGCAGGCATATCTCGACATGGGTGAGCTGGAGCAGTCCCTGGCCAGCGCGCGAGCCGCCATTCCGGTGACGAAGACCCTGACCTCAGCCCGCTCGGTTGATCTCATCCGGCAATTCGCAGGCCGGCTGGAGCCGTACGGCGACAGCGTGATGGTCCGGGAGTTCCGTGATTACCTGAACGCCGAACTCGCCGCCTGACCAAGCGCGAGCCGGGGGGATGATGGACCGCCACTACCCCCGGTGGAGGTGTGAGCCCTCCTTCGGGTGGTCCGCGCTGGTCGCGACCCCAGAGCCAAAGTCGGCCTACCGCTGAGCGGCAGATCGCGTAACAGGTCGGAGGCAGGGGCGAAAGCGGCGAGCGACGCGGCGCTTGGGCAGCTCAGCACGTGTACCGGACACCCAGACACCCACCTCTTCCGGGAGAATGGCGCGATTCATCCACGATCCTAAGTTGAGGGCATACATGAAGCGCTGGATCACCTTGTTGGCGGCAACCTTGGTCTCCACCTCTCTGCTGACTCCCCCCGCCACCGCGCAGGCCGCGATGGACCCGGTGAAGTCGCTGAAGGCTCAGATCGCCGGTCGCCTGGCGGTGGAGGTGACCGAGAGCAGCGGCGTGTCCTACAAGGGGCACCCCATCTGGTCGACGGTCCGCCGGGGCGTGCTGCGGCTCGGCGGCTCCGGTGTCGGGGCGGCCGACATCACCCGGACCTTCACCCCCAGCCGTCTGATGCGCGACCAGTTGGACGACGGCCGCTGGGACGCCGACAAGGTGAACGCCGAGACCGGCTCGAACCGCTCGATCAGCGTGAACGGCGTGCTCTACCGTTCGGGGCCGCTCTACCAGCCCGTGCTGCCGGACGGGAAGACGTGGGCCCTGGCGGGCCGAAGCGGCGGCGTCTCGGCGGCGTACGGCGACCAGATCATCAACATCTTCGAGCCCAGCACCCTGAAAGCGCTGGTCACCACGGCTACCAGCAAGAAACCGTCCAAGTACGGCATCAGGAAGAAGGCCACCGAATACGCCGGCGCGATGACCTTCCGCCAGTTGTACGCGGTGTCGCCGACCTTCCGCTCCCTGATCGGCAAGCGCTCCCTCACGCCGGTCGCCGGCACGAAGATCACCTGGTGGCTACGACTCAACGACCTGGGTCAGGCCCTCACCCTCGGCACCACCTGGAAGGTCGCCGACGGGTATGTAGCGGGCGTCTTCAGCCAGTACCCGGGGCGCGGCCTCCCCCGGCCCCTCAAGAAGAACGTGCCCACGCCCCGCGCCGCCCTGGTGGCCACGACGTCAGACCTCACCGGCCCCCTGCCCCGCCCGAGCGCTCTCATCGACAGCACGTTCTCCATCGGCTGAGCTCGAACGCGCCGACGTGACCCGCCACTCGACCTGAGCCGAACACACGACCCCCACCCCTTGCCCCTTCAGCCCCCTGGGGTCGGACAGGAATCACAGGGCCGACTAACGGCGAAAGCGCACGATCGCTGAGGGCGCCCGGCTCCAACGCCGGAATGTCGGTGCCGGGCGCTACCGTACGGCGGGTGACGACCTCAGGTTTCCCCTTGACCTTCTGTGATCACCTTGATGAGGTTCCCGTGGCCGTGCGGTCGAAGGAGCCGGCCCGATGATCACGGTCGACCACGTACGCCGACTGGCGCTCTCGCTGCCCCGCACCGAGGAGAAGCTGGTCCGTGACCGCATCACCTTCCGGGTCGGCAAGATCGTTTACGCGACCATATCCCCGGACGAGACCCTTATGGGATTCGGTTTCCCCAAGGAGGAGCGTGCCGCGCTCGTGGCGGGTGAGCCCGACAAGTTCCTCATGCCGATCCCGTCCGACGAGCGTTACAACTGGGTGCGGGTCCGGCTGGCGGCGATCGACGAGGCCGAGATGCGCGAGCTGGTCGTGGATTCGTGGCGCATGTGCGTGCCCAAGCGCGTCGCCGCCGCCTACGCCGAAACTTCCCAACCATGACCATCTACCCACCGGCCCGCCGGAGCCGGAGCCGGGCATGCACGGCCGCGGGAAACTCGCGCGAGATATTCGTGCTGAGCTGCTTCGATGGGCGGCATGGACTCCTCTCTTCTTCTCAGCCGGTTGGACAATGACTTCGCCCTGCTTCGGGCGGCCGTCGCCTCGGCCGACCCCACCGCCAAGGTGCCGTCCTGCCCCGGTTGGACGGTCGCCGACCTGGCCGAGCATGTCGCCATGGTCTACCTGCACAAGGCCGAGTGCATCCGGCTCGGCGCGTTCCCCGAGTCGTTGCCGACGGTCGATCCCGATCCCGTCAAGGCGCTCGACCAGACCTACGCCACGCTGACGGCGCAGTTCGCCGCCCACTCACCCACCGACCATGCCGCCACCTGGCACGAGCCCGACCAGACGGTGGGATTCTGGATCCGCCGCATGGCCCAGGAGACCGTCATCCACCGCGTGGACGCCGAGCTCGCGGCCGGGCTCCCGGTGTCCCCCATCCCGCAGGACCTGGCGATGGACGGTGTGGACGAGGTTCTCAAGCTCTTCCTCGGCTACGGAAGCACCGTCTGGGAGGACGACTTCGGCACCCTCCTCGACTCACCCGACCCTCGCCCGGTCTCCGTCTCCACCAGCCACCACGCCTGGACGCTCAGCGCCACCTCATTCGGGGTCGAGGTGAGCGATGCCGTCACGGGGTTCGGAGGTGACGCGCTGGTGAGCGGTGAGGCCGGGCCGCTGCTGCTCTGGCTGTGGAACCGCGCGGACGACGGCGGGGTCCGCCTGTCCGGCGACCCGGCGCTCCTCGAGCAGTTCCACTCCCTGCGCACCGCGGCGACCCAGTAGTCCCCTCCTGCGGGCGGATCCGCCCCGACCATGCCGCCGACGCGGTTGCGTGTATTGCCTTCCATCCCCTGGCGGCCCGCTCACACGGCTGCGTGCGATGCGTCGGTCTCGCGGCCCGCTCGCACGGCTGCGTGCGATGCGTCCGGTCCTGGCGGCCTTCACCGATCGGCCAATGGAGGGCCGCAAGAATCGACTGGGAGAACGACCGGCCAGAATGGGCCCCGGCTCACCCACCCACCCCCAGTCCCCGCCGCACAACGGCGCCGAATTCGCCGCACCCACGCCTCGCCGCATCGGCGCCGGGTACCAAGCACCACAGTGCCGAGGGAGAGGGCGGCGTCCCGGAGGGGGCACAGGGCGGCGTCCCGGAGGGGGCACAGGGCGGCGTCCCGGAGGGGGCACAGGGCGGCGTCCCGGAGGGGGCGGCGTCCCGGAGGAGACAGGTGGGGTGTCGGGGTCGTCCACGAACGTTGGCCGGGTTGTTGCCGTTCCGCGACCGTGGGTGCCGTGGGGTTCGGCGCGGGGGTGGTGAGGTGGGGTACGAAGCCGACGCCGTGTGCGGCGGGGGCCTGGGGGCCGTGTGCGGCGGGGACCTGAGGGCCGTGCGCGGCGGGAACCTGGGGTGGGTGGGTGAGTCGGGGCCCATTCTGGCCGGCCGCCCTCTCCGAATTCTGGTCGGCCGTCGCCCCAGTCCACGGGTGGGTGAGTCGGGGCCCATTCTGGCCGGCCATCCTCTCCGAATTCTGGTCGCCCGTCGCCCCAGTCCACGGGCCGTCTTCAGGCTCGTGCCCGCGGTCGTTTGCCGCTCTCTTCATGACAGGCCGGCGCATGCCTGTCCCGCCTCCCGGGGGAGCGGGCGCTGATTTTGTCGGTGGTCGAGTTCACACTCGTCGGTGTGACCACCTCATCCCAAGGAGGTTCCCGATGGCGCGACGAAGGCCGGCCCAGCGCGGGGGGCGCCGCTCTGGTGGCGACGGCATCATGGTGGCGATGGTGGGGCTCGTGGCCGCGGTCCCTTTGATGAACGCGACGGTGGGATTCGTGCGGGCATCGTGGCCGTGGCTCCTGGTCGCGACCCTCGCCGTGGCGGCCGTGGTGATCGGAGTGGCCCTCCTGGCCGTCCGCCAGGCGCGGCGGCACCGCGACCACTACCTCCAGGCCAACGCCCACCTGGAGGCGATCGACAAGATGAGCGGCGAGCAGTTCGAGCAGTTGGCCGCCGCGCTCCTGCGGCGTGACGGGTTCCGTAAGGTCCGCGTGGTGGGCAAGGCCGGCGATGGTGGCGTCGACGTCCTCGCCCAGGCCCCCGACGGGCGGCCCTTCGCGGTGCAGTGCAAGCGCTGGTCCGGCAACCTCGGCTCCCCCCACGTGCGCAACTTCCTCGGCGCCCTCGCCCACACCTACGCCGGGCACACCGGCGTGCTGATCACGTCGAGCGGCTTCACCCCGCCCGCCATGAGAGAGGGCCAGGGCGCCGAGCTCTCCATGGTCGACCGAGGCGACCTGGCCGAGTGGGCACTGGGCACACCTCTCATCACGCTTCTCACCCGCCGACGCGTCAACGCATGATCTCGCGCGGGTGGGGCTAAGCCATTTATCGCGATATATCGCCCAAGCGGCCTGCGCTGATTGGTTAACGGCTGTCCCTTAACCCCCATGGTTCAGCGAATCATGGCGGGCCACGAAACGGCTACGAACCTGATTCGGCAGGGCCTGGAAAAGCATCACCGCGCGCGGCATACTAGCCTGACAATAAGCCGTCCAGTGGGGAACGCATCGCAGCCGAGGGAGTTTCGCGATGGACCCCGCCCTGGTCAGCCTCGCCGCCGCCGCGGGAACCGCCCTGATCCAGGCCATGACCAGAGACAGCTGGGAAGCGGTCAAGGCACGCTTCTCCACGATCTTCAGCCGCCATGGCGAAATCGACGAAGCCGACCTGGAACGCGAGCTCGACCTGACCGAGCAGCGCCTGCGATCGCCTTCCGGTTCGCTGGAACCGGCGATGGACGAGGAGCGGCAGCGCTGGTCGTCATTCCTGGCGGCCTTCCTGGCCCAGCACGGCGAGGCCGCCTCGGAGCTGCACGACTTCGTCCACGACGTACGACAGCTCGCCACCCAGGACTCCTCCACCGTGGTACAGCAGGTCACCGCCGGGCGGGACGCCTACACCGCCGGACGCGACCAGCGCGTCTTCCTGGGAGTGGAGGGCGAAGGCCTCTCGCGCGTGGACGATGACGAAGGCCCCCGGCGCCTGGACGACGATGAAGCCTGAGCAGGGACCTCAGGAACAACCGGACCGGCATCCGAAGCGACGGGAAGAGCCGGTCGGACGGGCTCTGGCGCGCAGGGAAGAGCCCGACCCGGGCGACCTGGCCGGAAGAGACCCGGACCGGCGGACCGTGGCGCGCAGGGAAGAGCCCGACCAGCGCGGTCCGGCGCGCGGCGAAGAGCCGAGCCAGCGGATCCTGGCGCGGCGGGACGCGTTCTCGGCCGCACGGGACCTCTACGTGAACGTCCCGAGGGAGAAGCCGCCCGCCCTGCCGCCGAATCCGGACGGCGGGCATGTCTACCGGCGCGAGCGGTCCCTGTTCATGCAGTACGTCAATCCGGAGATCCTGGCCTGCTACGGAAAGGACGTCACCCGAGGCGACACGGACCAGATCATGGCGCAGGCGCTCAGAGCGACGCGCCTGGCGGTACTCCTGACCGACGCCTATCTGATTTTCCCCTCGTCCTACATTTTCGAGCTGCCGTGGTTCGGCATTTTCCTCGACCGTATAGAACCGTTGATCCACGAGGGTCTCGTACGCCATACGTCGCCCACCCCGGAGTTGACGGCGTACCGGGAGATAAAAGTCCGGGAGTATCGGCGGGACGAGAATAATCCCTATTCGACGTCGCAACGGTTCCACACCTTCTCCGATCTCGCGTGGTACCCGCGCTTCGGTAAACCGACGGCGGTCGGCATCGCCGATCTCTGGGGAAAGGCGCTGGCCCCGGAAGGTGATCTGTCGGGCGTCGTCCACTCGGTGGCGCGAGCGTGGCGCCGGCCGTACGGGCGCGTGGCCGGCATCATGGCCAAGGCTCCCGAACGGCTGGAAGGGCAGGCGTTCGTCAAGCGCTTCGTCGAGAAGACGCTGCCCGGGCCGGTGCCCGGCGACGCCGACAGCCTGCTGGCCCAGTTCCTGTCCGCCGCCTACCTGCGCTGCTACGTACACGACCTGGACAGCGCGATCCTCACCGACCTCCCCATCGGACCGCTCTCGTGCAAGCTTGACGAGTCGATGGAGGACATGAAGGGGCGGGTCCTGTCGTCCCGCCGCCTCGACCTCGCGCTTCGCTGGCTGCGAGTCGATCATTTCGTCCACTGTGGGGCAAGCTGGAAGGAGCTCGTTCTTCTGAGATCCAGCCCTGAGTTCGGCATGATTACGTCGATGCTGTATGGGAGCGGCTCGGCGAACGCGTTCAGGTTCGCGATCATCGGCGCCAGTAGGTCACGTCACTTCGGTCCCGCGGTCACCTGTGGGGATGCGCTGTCCAACGCGGCGGTCGTGGCGGACCATCTGGCGCGGCTGCTCGGCTGACCGTTCCCTGTATCCCGCGCGAGACCCGTCGCGGGCAGAACGAACAGGGCGAGGGAACACCAATGAAACTGTCGGTGTACTGCTCCGGGTCGATCGCGAAAGGCGCTTCCGATGGCGGGAAGCTCACCTGGTCCGACACCGAGAGGATGGAGGTCACGAAGGGAGCCGCGCCCCACGAGGTCGTCTTCCTCAACCCGGACGACCCCATCACCGACCCGAACAACACCCTCGGGCAGTTTGGTCGAGACATGTACCAGGTCATGGTCGCGACAGCGGTCATCGTCGACGCGAGAGAGCGGCGCGGCCTCGGCATCGGTGTCGAGATGGCCGCCGCCGGCAACTTCGGCACGCCCGTCATCGTCGTGGCGCCGCCGAACTCCAAGTACCGCGCCGACATGCTCCACTATCGCGGGGTCACGGTGGACGACTACGTCCATCCGCACGTCGCCGCGCTCTCGGCGGCCATCGTCGACGACTTCCTCGCCGCGGGAGAGGCGCTGGCGCGCATCGTGGACGCCGGAGCCCTGCCCGCGATGGCCTGCGTGCCGAGCTGGCTCGGCAGAGCGATCGACGAATACCGCGACAACGTCCTCGGAGCCGACATCCCCATGCTCGAGGCGTTGAGACAGCTCGATCGAACTCCCGGATGACCGAATAGGAGGATGAGGTGATCCTCGATGTGGAGGACAGCACCGCGGAGCTCGTCGAGGCGGGACCGGCCGACTCCCGGTTGTACGTGGTGCGTAACAGCGCCCTCGAACGCATGCTCTTCGATCGGAACCTCGTCGGAGTGGAATTCCGGCGCGCATGTCTTGAGTCGAGCCGTCACTTCATCGGGCACCTGAAGGACGAGTACCACCCGGACGAGACGGCCGAGCTGATGATCCTGAGCAAGGGGCTGGTGTACCAGCTCGGCGACGCCGTGGTGCGGCAGAGCGGGCACAACCTCCCGCTGAACCTGATCGCGACCTCGCGCGTGGCCGTGTCCGCCGAGTCCGCCCGCGTCGAGGTCTCGTACGCGAAGATCGAGGCGCCCGCGGAGACGCTGCTGGTCGGCGACACCGTGGCGTCCGGGGCGACGATCGTCGCCGCCGTCGGCCGTTACCTGGAGAAACACCCGCTGAAACGGCTGTACGTCCTGTCGTACGCCGGGGCGCTGGGCGGAGCCGAGAAGATCGCCGCGTTCTGCGCAGGAAGAGGGATCCGCTCGACGTTCCTCTACGGTCTGGCCGCGTTCGGGCTCGGGCGAAATGGATTCGACCTCTCCTTCCTGCATCCCGAGACGGTGACCAGCCGGGTGTACGTCGAGCGGGCCGCCAAGCAGTTCTCCGGAAAGCCGGTGTCGGCGGTCGGATGGGATTTCGGCTCCCAGGTCGTGTCCCCGCACAAGTACAAGCGGTTGTGCTGGGTGGAGGCCGAGGTGTGGGGCCTGCACGACAGCGACTGCCTGGCGGTGGCCGAGAAGCCGGAAAGCTGGGCCGAGCTCGCCCATGAGCGGGCGGCGTACGTCAAGGCCCTCGGCCCTGACTGGCGGCAGGTCATCCGCTCCCCTGGAGCGATGTGACCGGTTCGAGGAGTTCAGGCGTATCGCGGCATTGCGGGGTGGTGAGTGGCTGGAGAGAATGGGTCTGGGCTAAGGAGGTCGCCGATGGCCGAGGACAGCGCGTCGACGGAGCATTTCACCGACGAGGAGTACGCCTTCCTGCGTTTCGCGAGATACGGCGAGCTTCCGGCCCCGGTCCTGCCGAGCGAGATGGTCGAGGAAGTGAAGACCGACCAGCCCCACATCGTCCTCGAACAGGCCTTCGACGCCCGCCAATGGGGCGAAGCCGGCCGCTTCCTGTAGACAGCAGTGGGCGAAACCGCCAGTGCGCCGCACGAGCCGCCTATGTCACAGCGCCGCGAGGATCGCCTTGGCGGTCGTGTCCGGCAGTTCGGCGTGGGCGTAGTGGCCGGCGCCCTCGATCAGTACGACCTTCGCGGGGGGCGTCAGCTTTCCGGCGATCAGGTGAGCCTCCGCGGTGGGATCGGCGAAGTCTCCGTCCTTGGTCCCCATCACCACCAGGGTTGGACACCTCACCTCGGAGTAGCGTGACGCGACCCCGGCCAGCGAGACCTCGATCTGCGCGCGGAGCGCCGCCAGCCGTCCGGGCTCGCGCAGGTTCGCCTTGAGCTCTCCCAGGTAGCGGTCGAAGTCCGCGGGCTTGGCGGTCGGGTAGGAGGAGCGCAGGAACATCCCCCACAGGAACGCGCTCCGCCCGACCGCCCGGGAGGCGAGCTTCATCCATGCCTTGATCGGCGAATCCCCGGAGAAGGAGCCGATCAGCACAAGCTCGGTGATCTCCTCGGGTGCCTCGGCCGCCGCCCACACCGCCGAGGCGCAGCCGATGGAATGGGCGACCACCATGGCAGGACCACCGAGGTGGCGGATGAGCGCCAGCACGTCCTCACCCACGGGGGTGATGTCGTAGCTCGGCCATCCGGTGCTCGACTCGCCGTAGCCGCGAACATCCATCGCGGCGACCCGGTAACCCGCGTCCGCCAGCTTCCGGGACAGGAAGCGGAACGTCGCCCGGGTGTCCCCCATGCCATGGACCATGACCGCCAACCGGCCATCCTCCGGACCCGTCACCTCGTACGCGACACGCCCGCCCACCGTCTCCAGAAACCTGGCCGCCACGACACCCTCCTCCACACGAGAGAGCAGCGCTCTCAACTGAGATCAGTGAACACCAGACTCATTCATCAAGTCAAGAGCACTGCTCTCACATGCGAGCACCAATCCAGTTAAGTACGAGCCGATCACCGAACACCTGAAAGCTCGGCTGGCCGGCAGTCACAACTGGCCGGGGGTTACAAGGCGGTGGCGCCTAGCCAGCGTGCCAGCAGGTCGTCGTCGCCGAACAGCTCGAAACGCTGGTCCGAAGGCTTGAGGCGGCCGTAGAGGAGAAGTATGAGGTCACTGGCCGAGCCCCGCACGGCGACGTTGCCCTTGCCGTGACCGTGTTCCCAGGTGAAGCCTTCCGGCCGCAATGTGACCATCCACTCACCACTGCCGGTGCCCACATCCGTGGCGTGGAAGTGCAGGGTCTCGCCCTTTCCTGAGAGCTCCTTCAAACGATCGCTGATCCACGGCGCGGCGGAAAGGTTGTCGAGCAACTCGTCGATGCCGTCGATCGCGATCCTGGTGTCGATGCGCGGCTCGATCCCGCAGGTGATCTCGGCGTCGGCCCGATGGACCGTACCCTCGTGGAGCATTCGCCGGGCCCAGAAGCCCGAGCGCTGGTCGGGTCCCCATGACCACACCGCGGTGTCGGCGCCCGCCGCCCTCAAGGTGGCGACCAGCGATACGGCCCCCTCCCCCAGCCAGCGGGGATAACCCTTGTCATCGTCCGGCAGGGTCACCGGCACCTGCCGAAAGGGGATGGGCACCTGGAGCCGGTTCTCCACGATGTGCCCGGCCCACCGCTGCGTCAGCCCGAGGTGCTTAAGCAGCTTGGTCATGGTCCACCCCGGACAGGTGGGCACCTCCGCAGCCGGATCGGCGTCCCCCGCGACCCGGACGAACCGTCGCATCTCCACCTCGATCGCCGAACAGTAATCCTCGTGCGACCAGCCCTTGATCTCCACACTCATCCCCCGAGCGTAATCCGCGCCCCCTCAACGCCCCACCCCCTGCGACAGACAACCAGTCACCCCCCGAACGCCGTCAACGGATGAAGTGATCCATCGAACGCGTCGACGAGCCGCGCCCGGGAGCGGACGACCTCCCGCAACTCGACGTCACGCGGGGCGAGAAGCGCACGCGCCATGGCGGCGGCCGTACCCCGGTCCGACTCCGGCGGTCAGAAAACGTTGACGGAGCAAGCGTCGCCGGGTAGGTTCCAAGCTAATTAAAAGGAAAGCTTCCTAAAAGTTAGGTCGTAACCATGAGGTAGGAAGGTTGCCGACATGTCGCGGGCTCCGCCGTTCCTCTTGTGATCCACCGCCTCCGGGTTTCCCGGCACCAGGCCGGCACACCACCCCCCACGGTGGGCCGCCGGCTCCGTACATACGTCCAGAATCGACCCCCCTTTTCGCATCCGCCCGATGGACGTGGGAGCAGCGCATGAGACACAAGTTCACCAGACTCTTAGTGGCAGCGGTGGCGCTGCTTCTTCCGATCAGTACAGCGGTTGTGTTCGGGCCGAGTGCGTCCGCCACGGTGGCCGCTTCGAGCCGTGTCGCCCTGGCGGCGGCGTGGGCGCCGAACACGGCGTACACCGTAGGCACCGTGGTCACCTACAACGGCGTCGACTACAGGTGCATCCAGAGCCACACGTCCCTGACCGGCTGGGAACCGCCGAACGTCCCGGCGCTGTGGGGGCCGGTGACCGGCGGTGGCGGTGACACGACCGCGCCCAGCACGCCGGGCAACCTCCGGTCCACCGGAACCACCTCCTCCAGCGTCTCGCTCGCCTGGAACGCCTCGACCGACAACATCGGCGTCACCGGCTACAACGTCTACCGCGGCGGCACACTGGTGACCACCGCCACCGGCACCACCTACACCGACACCGGCCTGTCGGCCAGCACCGCGTACACCTACACCGTCCGCGCCCGCGACGCAGCGGGCAACCTCTCCGCCAACAGCAACCAGATCAGCGCCACCACGCAGAACGGCGGCGGCGGGGGCGGCGGGAACAAGCTGCTGGGGTATTTCGTCCAGTGGGGCGTCTACCAGCGCAACTACCACGTCAAGAACATCGAGACGAGCGGCTCTGCCGCCAAGCTCGGCTACATCAACTACGCCTTCGGCAACGTGACCAACGGCCAGTGCGCGATCGGCGACAGCTACGCCGACTACGACCGCGCGTACACCGCGGCCGAGAGCGTGGACGGCGTGGCCGACACCTGGGACGCCGGCGCGCTGCGCGGCAACTTCAACCAGTTGCGCAAGCTCAAGGCCAGGCACCCGGGTCTCAAGGTGATCTGGTCCTTCGGCGGATGGACCTGGTCCGGCGGCTTCGGGCAGGCCGCGGCCAACCCGGCCGCGTTCGCGAACTCCTGCTACAACCTCGTGGAGGACCCGCGCTGGGCCGACGTGTTCGACGGCATCGACATCGACTGGGAGTATCCGAACGCCTGTGGTCTGACCTGTGACACCAGTGGGCCGGCGGCGTTCAAGAACCTCATGTCGGCGCTGCGCTCGCGCTTCGGATCGGGCAACCTGGTGACCGCGGCGATCACCGCCGACGGGACCTCGGGCGGGAAGATCGACGCCGCCGACTACGGCGGCGCCGCGCAGTACCTCGACTGGTACAACGTCATGACCTACGACTACTTCGGCAGCTGGGCGGCGACCGGTCCGACCGCGCCGCACTCCCCGCTGCACTCCTACACCGGCATCCCGACGCCGGGCTTCTACTCCGACAACGCCATCCAGAAGCTGAAGAGCAAGGGCGTCCCGGCCAGCAAGTTGCTGCTCGGCATCGGTTTCTACGGCCGGGGGTGGACCGGGGTCACCCAGAGCGCTCCGGGCGGTACGGCCAGCGGGCCCGCGCCCGGGACGTACGAGCAGGGCAACGAGGACTACAAGGTCCTGAAGACCAGATGCCCCGCGACGGGCACGGTGGCGGGCACGGCGTACGCCCACTGCGGCAACCAGTGGTGGAGCTACGACACCCCGAGCACCATCTCGGGGAAGATGAGCTACTCCAAGAACCAGGGGCTCGGCGGCTCCTTCTTCTGGGAGCTCAGCGGGGACACCACCAACGGTGAACTGATCACCGCGATGAGGAACGGGCTGGGCTAGGCACGGCCACGGATGGGGAGCCGGGCACGACCGCCCGGCTCCCCATTCACATGCCGAACGGCAAAGGAAACGACCTCGGCGGCTCGTCAGGGTGAGGGTGAGTAGTGGTCGCCGGGCATGGTGCGGCACATCGCGAGCCAGATCGGTCGCATGCCCCACGCCAGCAGGGCGGTCCCCGACCGTTCCCCCTCGAACCTCACCTCCACCGTCATCCGCCCACCCGCCGTCTGGACAGCACGTCGAGGATCTCGTTCACCAGTGCGTCGAGGTTGTCGAGGAAGTCGACGTCGCCGCCGAGGTCGATCTCCACGCCGAACTCCTCCTCGATCGCGTCCAGGAGCCGCAGGGTGGTCAGCGAGGTCACGCCGAGCGCGGTGAACGAGCCGGTCGACCGGAGCACCTCCTCGGAGGTGATCTCCCCGTCCGAGGCCACTGCCACCATGTCGGCGACGCGCCGCCTCAGTGCCGCGCCGTCGAGGCCGTCCGATTCCATGTACGCGTCCGTCATGTCGCCTCCTGGATGTCAAGGAGAGTCCGCTGCATCGTCGCCTTCCGGGGTAGCGAGGATGGTACGCAGTTCGCGCTTGAGCACCTTCCCTGCGGCGTTCTTGGGCAGAGAGGGGAGGATCAGCCATCGGGTCGGCAGCTCGTGGCCGGCCAGCCGGCCGGACAGGAAGGCCCGCAGCTCGACCGGCGAGGTCTCGGAACGGCAGACGACACCGGCGGCGACGGCCGAACCCATGACGGGATGCGGGATCCCGAACACGGCGGCGTCCACGACGGCCGGATGCTCGTGCAGGGCGGCCTCGATGCGCAGGGTCGAGATCTTGAACGCGCCGGACTTGACGATGTCGCTCTCCCTGTCGAGGAGGTACAGGTAGCCGTCCTCGTCGAGATAGCCGATGTCGCCCATGCGTACCCACCCGTCGCGGAACACCTGGCCGGGAGCGTCGCGATCCCCGTCGTAGCCACGCGGGGCGGCCGGTGACCGCAGCCAGACCTCGCCGGCCGTTCCCGGCGGCACGGGGCGCAGGCCGTCCGAGATCATGAGCGCGCCGCCGGACGCGGGCCGGCCCACCGAGTCGGGCCGTGCGGGGTCGAAGACCATGGTCGTCTGGGCGGGTGCGGCCTCGGTGGAGGTGTAGTAGTTCACGATGGTCGCCCGGGGAAAGGCCTTGGTGAGCGCCGTGGCGACGGCCGGCGCCAGCGCCGCGGCGGTCGAGCCGAGCAGCAGCACACTCGACAGGTCGTGCTTCTCCGCGACTCCCGCGTTGAGCAGCTCGATCGCCATGGACGGGACGAGGAACACGGTTCCGACGCCGTAGGACTCGATCAGGCGGCCGAAGCGGGCGGGGGTGAAGCGCGGCAGGGTGAGCGCGCCGGGGCGGGCGTCGAGCGAGTTGATGAGCATCGTCTGCGCCGCGTTGGTGCCGATCGGGAAGGCATGGAGGAAGTGGCGGGAGTGCGCGAGCGGGCGGTGCCGGGCGTCGGGGGAGCAGCCGTAGGTGAGGTTCGCGTGGCTCGCCACGACCCCTTTGGGCTCGCCCGTCGTGCCGGAGGTGTACAGGATCTGGGCGGGGTCGCCCGGCCGCACCGGCACGCCGCAGCCGGTGTACGCACGGGACCCGACCTCTCCGCCATCCCCCGCGACCTCGCCTTCGACCGTCACCCGTCCAAGGCCCACCGGCTCACCTAAGCCCACCGTCCCTCCAAGGCCAACCGGCTCACTTACAGCCGCTGCCCCTCCAAGGGCCGCCGTCCCTCCAAGGGCCGCCGTCCCTTCACCGTCGCGGGCCGTCAGTTCCGCCAAGGTCACCGTCCACAGCCCCTCACCCGCCACGCTTCTGCCGGCGCCGTGTACGGCGCAGGTGGCGGAGCTGTGCGCCAGGAGCCGGTCCAGTTCTCCCGGTGGCAGGCCCCCGGACAGCGGCACGGCGACACCGCCGGCCTTCTGCGCGGCGCAGTAGGCGATCGCGTAGTCGATCCACTCGCTCTCGCCGAACACCAGACCGACCCGGTCGCCAGGGCGCAGCCCGCGTTCGAGCAGGCCCCGCGCGGCGTCGTCCGAGCGGCGGTACCATTCCCCGAAGGTCAGCGAGCCGACTCCGTGGACGGTGAGCGCGACGCCGGCGGGATCGGCCGAGGCACGGGCGGCCAGCAGGCCCGGAACGGTCTGCACGGCGGCCCGTCCGCGGGCTGGGCGTGGTTGCACGGCACGCACTGTGCACCTCCGAGAAATGGGCGCGTGCGAATGGCGACGACACCCCTGGCCGGCGCGCATGAATCCAGAGAACGACTGTTTCCGCTGCTGTGGAGCATTAATTCCGCGATGGCCAGGCCACTTGAGCCACGGGCAACCTCAGCCGTTCACACCCCGTTACGCGGCTTTTTCGGTTCGTGAAGACACCTACTTGGGAGCGCTCCCATATTGCTGTCCCCTCCGTCGCCCTGTCAAGGGTGTGGACGCGGAAACCCCGCCTTCCAGGGGGTTTCCGTGGACGCCAGAGGCGGACGCCCAACGGGATAACGGTCACTTCCGCGACCTATTGACAATTCCTATTTCTCGTTCATAGCGTACGCTTCATTGATCAGTGCCACGTTATGTGAGTTTCCCTCGTGCAGTGCCGCCGAGGCGATATATCCGCTGACCCGAGCCGCCTCCCGCTGATGAGGACCGGACCGCGTGAAAGACGGGTTCGCCATGCCTGCACCATCGACGTCACCAGAATCCGGCGACGGCGATCTCTCGTCGTCGAGCCGCCACTCCGGTGCCCTCGGACGGGCGCTGGACGAGACCATCGCCCGGCACGGAGCGCTCCGCACCCCGGAGGTGGCGACCCCATCCCCCTCCGGCGAGGAGAGGTCCCTTGCCCCACCGGAGGAGACCAGGCTCCTCTCCAGTCCCGAAGAAACGAGATCATGAGCGAGCCCCTGACCGATCCCGCCCCAGGGTTACGGACCGAGCCATCCGGCTCCGGCCTCCCGTTGAGCGCCACCAAGCAGGCGCTGCTGGCCCAGCGGCTGCGGCGCCGTCCCGGGGCCGCGGCCGCCCCCGACCTCATCCCCGCCCGCCCCGCCGGTACCGCCCCGCCGCTGTCGTACGCCCAGGAGCGGCTGTGGTTCATGGACCAGCTCGTTCCGGGAACAGCCGCGTACACGATCGTCCTCACGCTGCGACTGGGCGGCACGATGGACGCCGAGGCGCTCGAGGCGGCCGTTCATCACGTGGCCGACCGGCATGAGGCGCTGCGCACCCGCTTTCCCGCCGGGGACGACGGCCGTCCCGCGGCCGTGGTGGCGGAGTCCTCCGGCGTACGGCTGGCGCACGAGGAGGCGGACTCGGAGGACGCGGCCCGGAGCCTGGTCGAGCGGCTGGCGGCCGAGCCCTTCGACCTGGCGGCGGGCCCCCTCTTGCGGCCCCTGCTGATCCGGCTGGGCGCCGAGGATCATGTGCTGGCGCTGGCCGTGCACCACATCGCCTGCGACGGCTGGTCCTGTGACCTGCTGACATCGGAGATCCTCACCCGCTACGAGACGTACGCGCGCGACGACCTGCGCGAGGCCGGCCGTCCCTCGCCTGAGGCACCGGAGCCCGCTGACCGAGCACGGCCCGAGCGGCCGGCGCTCGACTACGGCGACTTCGCGGTCTGGCAGCGCCGGGACCAAGCGGCGGACCGCGACCTCGCCTACTGGAGCGAGCGGCTCGCCGGGCTCCCGCCCCTGGACCTGTTCACCGACCACCCCCGGCCGCACCGGCAGACCTTCGCGGGATCGGCCCACGGTTTCCGGCTCGACGCCGAGGAGGCGTCCGCCCTGCGGGCGATGGCCTCCGACCTCGGCGTCACGCCTTACATGATCGTGCTGTCCGCGTGGCAGGCGCTGCTGGGGCGGTACACCGGCCAGGACGACTTCGCGGTCGGCTCGCCCGTCGCGGGGCGGCCGAGGCCGGAGCTGGAAGGCATGGTCGGCTGCTTCGTGAACATGCTGACCATGCGGGCAGACCTGTCCGGGGATCCCACGTTCAAGGAACTGCTGCTGCGGACCAGGGAGTCCGCGCTGGACGCGTACACGCACCAGGACCTGCCGTTCGAACGGCTGGTGCAGGAGCTGAACGTGACCCGCGACGTCTCGCGGCCCCCGCTGTTCCAGACCATCTTCGCCATGCAGAACTACGGCAGCCGGGGCCGCCCGGTGGACAGGCTGGAGGTGGCGGCGTTCCCGGTGGAGACGATTTCCACCCGGTTCGACCTGGAGCTGTACGCGAGCGAGGACGCCGACGGCCTGGGCCTGCTGCTGATCTACAACACCGACCTGTTCTCGCCGGACGCCGCCGAGCGGATGGCGACGCACCTGACCATGCTGCTGAGGGGCGTCACCGCCCGTCCCGACGCGCCCCTCACGGAGATCGGCATCCTCGGGGAGGCCGAGCGCGAGCGGGTGACCGGCGGGTTCAACGCGACGGGCGCGCCCTTCCCGGAGGAGGCGACCCTCCATGGGCTGATCGAGGAGCAGATCGCCCGGACCCCCGACCGCACCGCCGTCACCTTCGAGGGCGCCTCCCTCACCTACGCCGAGCTAGGCGCGTGGGCCGACCGGATCGCCGGGCGGCTGCGGTCGCTGGGCGCCGGGCCCGGGACACCGGTGGCGGTCTGCGCGGAACGGTCGCTCGAACTGGTCGCCGGGCTGCTCGGCGTGTTGAAGGCGGGCGCGCTGTACGTTCCGCTGGATCCGGAGTACCCGGCGGACCGGCTTGCCTTCATGCTGGCCGACTCCGGCGCGGAGATCGTCCTCACGCAGCGGCGGCTGCGCGACACGCTCCCCGAAGAGCTCCGGCGGGCCCGGCTCCTGCCCCTGGACGAACCGGCCGAGTGGCCGTCCGCCACCGGCGCGCCGGTGGCTCCCGGCGATCCACGCGACGTGGCCTACATGATCTACACCTCGGGATCCACGGGCCGGCCGAAGGGCGTGCCCAACTCCCACCGGGGCATCGTCAACCGGCTCGACTGGATGCAGAAGAGGTTCGAGCTCGGCCAGGGCGACACCGTCCTGCAGAAGACGCCCGCGAGCTTCGACGTGTCGGTGTGGGAGTTCTTCTGGCCGCTGCTCGCCGGCGCCCGGCTCGTGCTCGCCAAGCCGGGCGGCCACAAGGACGCCGCCTACCTGTCGGGGCTGATCCGCGCGGAAGGCGTCACCACCCTGCACTTCGTGCCCTCGATGCTCGCGGTCTTCCTCGCCGACGAGACGGCCGGGGCCTGTACGTCGCTCCGGCGGATCATCTGCAGCGGCGAGGAGCTCTCCGCGGACCTCGCGATCAGGTGCCGGGGCGCGCTGCCGGCCGGGTTGCACAACCTCTACGGCCCGACCGAGGCCGCCATCGACGTGTCGGCGTGGGTCTGCGAGCCCGAGGCGCTGGCGGGGCAGGCCCGCGTGCCCATCGGGGCGCCGATCCAGAACATCCGCCTGTACGTGCTCGACTCCAGGTTGGAGCCCGTGCCGATCGGGGTGCCCGGCGAGTTGCACATCGGCGGAGCGGGCCTGGCGTACGGCTACCACGGCAGGCCGTCCCTGACGGCGGAACGGTTCGTCCCCGATCCCTTCGGGCCACCGGGCGCGCGGCTCTACCGTACGGGCGACCTGGCGCGCTGGCGGCCGGACGGCACGATCGACTTCCTCGGCCGCCTGGACACCCAGGTCAAGGTACGAGGCCTGCGCATCGAGCTCGGCGAGATCGAGGCCGTGCTGCGCGAGCAGCCGGGCGTGACCGACGCCGCCGTCATCGTGCGCGAGGACCGGCCAGGGGACAAGCGGATCGTCGGCTACCTGGCCGGCGAGGCCGAGACGAGCGAGGTGCGCGCCGCGCTGAAGCTGCGGGTGCCGGACTACATGGTGCCGTCCGCGCTGGTGACCCTGGACGCGCTGCCGCTGTCGCCCAACGGGAAGCTGGACCGGCGCGCCCTGCCGGCGCCGGCGCTCGTCCGCGAGGACAGCACGGCCTTCGTCCCGCCCGAGACCGAGACGCAGGAGTCGATCGCCGCCGTCTGGCGCACCGTGCTCGGCGTCGAGCGCATCGGCGTCGACGACGACTTCTTCGACCTGGGTGGCCATTCGCTGTTGGCCACCCAGGTGATCGCCGGGATGCGCGCGAACCACGGCGCGGGCGTCTCGGTCATGGATCTGTTCCAGAACCCCACGATCCGCGAGCTCGCCGCGCTCGTCGACACCCCGGCCGACGAGCGGGGCCCGCGGGGTCTGCTGTACGAGCTGACGCGGCCGGTGCCCGCCGAGCAGCGCGTGCTGTCCTACGTCTGCGTGCCCTACGGCGGGGGAAGCGCGGTGGTGTACCAGCCGCTGGCCGATGCCCTGCCGAAGGGGTACCGGCTGTTCTCGGTCGCCATCCCCGGCCACGACCTCGGCGTCGACGAGGACCGGCTCCCCTTCGACGAGCTCGCCGCGAGGTGCGTCGCCGAGATCCTGGAGAAGGTGGACGGGCCGCTGGCCCTGTACGGCCACTGCGGCGTCGGGTCGGCGATGATCGTGGAGATCGCGCGGCGGCTGGAGGCCGCCGGGCGCGAGCTGGAGGTCGTGCACATCGGCGCGATCTTCCCGTTCGCCCGCCCGGAGAACCGCGTGATGGGAGCGCTGTCCAGGATCGCGCGGATGGAGTTCCTCCGCTCGGACCAGGAGTACACCAACTGGCTGGTCTCCTGGGGTCTGGACATCAACGACCTGGACCCCGAGCAGGCCAGGCACATCATCCGCAACATGCGCAAGGACTCGGAGGAGGCCGAGGCGCACTACACGCGCCTGATGAGTGACGGGGTCGACCGGCTCCGCGCCCCCATCGTCACCATCGCCGGCGAGCGCGACCCTTCCACGGACTACTACCAGGAGCGCTTCCGCGAGTGGCACTTCCTCACGGATACCTCGGCGGTCGTGGTCCTGGCCGAGGCCGGACACTTCTTCCTGAAATATCGGGCCAAGGAGGTGTCGGAGATCGTCACCGGCGTCTACCGCACGCTGGACGAGCCCACGTCCCTGGGCCGGGACATACGCGGGGGCCGGGACGCCGACTGGTGGCTGCACGACGTCTCGCGGGCCGACCGGCCGGCGACGGCCACCGGCCCGAAGCCGAGCATGGCCCGGTTCGTCACCGTGGCCCTGGGCCAGCTCGTGTCGATGACGGGTTCGGCGCTGACCGAGTTCGCCATCCCGATCTGGATCTACCTGCAGACCGGCTCGCTCATACGGTTCGCGCTCTTCGCCGTCCTGGGCCTGGTGCCGGGCATGCTGGTCGCCCCGCTCGCCGGGGCGGTGGTCGACCGGTCGAACCGGCGCCGGGTCATGCTCGCGGGTGACATCGCCGCGGGCTCGACCCAGCTCATGCTCGGCATCCTGCTGTGGACCGGCAACCTGGCGACCTGGCACATCTACGTGCTGCTCGTCTGCCTGTCGATATCACTGCAGTTCCAGCGGCTGGCGTACGGCTCCTCGATCCCCCAGCTCGTGCCAAAGCGGTATCTCGGCCATGCGAACGGCGTCGCGCAGATGGCCGGCGGCGTGGCGCAGCTTCTCGTCCCGCTGATCGCGGTCGGCCTGATGGCCTCGATCGGCCTCGGCGGCATCCTGGTCATCGACGTCGTCAGCTACGCCTTCGCCGTCATCGTCCTGCTGTTCACCAAATTCCCGTCGAGCATGGCCTGGCAGCGCAAGGAACCGGTCCTGACGGAGATCGCGAACGGCTTCCGGTACAGCTGGGGCCACTCCTCCATCAGGGCGATGCTGCTGTTCTTCGCGGCGCTCAACATCTTCCTGTCACCGTTGTTCCTGCTGATCTCACCGCTGGTGCTGTCGTTCGGCACGCTGCCCGACGCGGGCAGGGTCGCGTTCGCCTCCGGTCTGGGCGTACTGCTCGGCGGGCTGGCCCTCACGGTGTGGGGCGGTCCGCGACGGCGGCGACTGTACGGCATGATGCTCTGCACGCTGGGG
The DNA here is from genome assembly GCF_039537005.1 of Sphaerisporangium flaviroseum. Lineage (NCBI taxonomy): Bacteria > Bacillati > Actinomycetota > Actinomycetes > Streptosporangiales > Streptosporangiaceae > Sphaerisporangium > Sphaerisporangium flaviroseum. The sequence goes on from NZ_BAAAZR010000020.1 coordinate 277,766, forward strand.
CTGTCGGCCTGCTGCCTGGTCACCGGCGTCCAGCCGAGCCTGGTGACGATCGCGGCCGGCGCGTTCGGCATGGCGTTCTCGCTGACCGTGGTCAACGGCATCTACACCACGATCGTGCAGGTCAAGGTGCCCCAGCGGTTCCACGGCCGAGTGTTCGCGCTCAACACGCTCATCGCCTGGTCGACCCTGCCGATCGGCTTCGGCCTGGTCGCGCCGTACGGGAGCAAGCTGTTCGACCCGCTCCTGGCCAAGGGCGGCCCGCTGGCGGACAGCGTGGGCGCCGTGATCGGTGTGGGCCCGGGGCGCGGCATCGGGTTGATGTACATCCTGTTCGCGCTGGCCATGGCGGTGCTGGTCGTCATGTCGCTGCGTTTCAGGTCCCTTGCCCGCTTCGACGCCGACGTGCCCGACGCGGCGCCGGACGACCTGGTGGGGTACGAGGCCCTGCAACGTCGCATCGCCGAGCGGAGCGAGCGGGAGAAGGCGGGTGCCCGCTCCGTAGGGTGAGCAGCGGGAAAGGGGGTGCCTGCCCCATGGGGAGAGCGGCGCTACCAGTCCGGGGAGGGGGGCTACCAGTCCTGCGAGAGGCCGGACATCCGCCGGAGGTACTCGTCCTCGTCGATCTCTCCGGCGGCGTAGCGCCGCTTGAGGATCTCCCTCGGATTGTCGGCGGGGGGAAGCTCCTGCGTACGGCGGGGCGTCCAGGTGCGCACGAGGATGAGCACGCACGAAATGATGATGATCAATCCGACAAGCACCAGAATGGTCCTCACACCAGCCTCCATCTCCCTGTCACCGCGGCGCCGCCACGGCATTTCCTCGACGCGCGGAGCGCCGGACGCCGCGGTTCCCAGGTCACGCGCTTCCAGTCTCGCAGCTTCGCTGACGTATGGTAATACTTGAGCGCTCAACTGAACTGAGGAGCCGACCATGCCAAGCTCGACCGCGAGAGTCGCCACCGACGCCGCGGGCCGCTACGCCAAGCAGCTCGCCTCCCATCTCGGACGCAGGATCCAGGTGCGGGACCGGCCCGGCGGCGGCTTCCATCTGACCCTGCAGGCCGGCGAGGGCGTCCTCGTCCCCGAGCCCACCCGGCTGGTGATGCACGCCACCGCGCCCGACCCCGAGACCCTGGCGACGGTGCAAGATGTGCTGGGCAGCCACCTGGAGCGCTTCGGCCGGCGCAACGAGTTGATCGTCACCTGGGAGGACGACGAGTAAGGCTCAGCGGACAGGTCCGGGTGCCACGGCGCGACAATCGGGGTGCGGAGCATGCAGAATCGTCCCCGAACCTCAAACGAAGGCGGACCCGGATCGTGACGATCTCCATTCATCAGCAGATCGCCGAAGAGCTCGGCGTGCGCGAACGGCAGGTGAAGGCGGCCGTCGAGCTGCTCGACGGCGGTGCCACGGTGCCGTTCATCGCCCGCTACCGCAAGGAAGCGACCGAGATGCTCGACGACGCGCAGCTGCGCGCGCTCGAGGAGCGCCTGCGTTACCTGCGCGAGCTGGAGGAACGGCGTACGGCGATCCTGGAGTCCATCCGATCCCAGGGCAAGCTCGACGACGCGCTCGAAGCCCAGATCATGGCCGCCGACTCCAAGGCACGACTCGAGGACATCTACCTTCCCTACAAGCCCAAGCGCCGCACCAAGGCGATGATCGCCCGGGAGGCGGGGCTGGAGCCGCTCGCCGACGGGCTTCTCGCCGACCCCTCACGCGAGCCGCTGGCGGCCGCGGCGGTCTTCGTCGACGCCGAGAAGGGCGTCGCGGACGCCGCCGCCGCGCTGGAGGGCGCGCGGGCCATCCTGATCGAGCGTTTCGCCGAGGACGCCGACCTCATCGGAGCCCTGCGCGAGCAGATGTGGTCGCGAGGCCGGCTGGTGGCCCGGGTCAAGGACGACAAGCAGGAGACCGGCGCCAAGTTCTCCGACTACTTCGACTTCGCCGAGCCCTTCACCAAGCTGCCGTCGCATCGCATCCTCGCGATGTTCCGGGGCGAGAAGGAGGAGATCCTCCAACTCACCCTGGAGCCGGAGGAGGCACCCCCCGGCGACGGGCTGAACGGCTACGAGGCGCGGATCGCGCGGAAGTTCGGCGTCGCCGACCAGGGCAGGCCGGCCGACCGCTGGCTGACCGACACCGTGCGCTGGGCCTGGCGCACACGCGTCCTGGTCCATCTGAGCATCGACCTGCGCATGCGCCTGTGGCAGGCGGCGGAGGAGGAGGCGGTGCGCGTGTTCGCCACCAACCTCCGCGATCTCCTGCTGGCCGCGCCCGCAGGCACCCGCCCGACCATGGGCCTCGACCCGGGCCTGCGTACGGGCGTGAAGGTGGCCGTCGTGGACACGACCGGCAAGGTCGTCGCGACCGAGACCATCTACCCGCACGAGCCGAGGCGCCGCTGGGACGAGTCGATCACCGTGCTGGCGCGGCTCGCCCGCGAGCACGGCGTCGAGCTGATCGCCATCGGCAACGGCACCGCCTCCCGCGAGACCGACAAGCTCGCCGGCGAGCTCATCAAGAAGCATCCCGAGCTGAAGCTGACCAAGATCGTGGTGTCGGAGGCCGGGGCCTCGGTCTACTCCGCCTCGGCGTACGCCTCCCAGGAGCTGCCCGAGCTCGACGTGTCGCTGCGCGGCGCGGTGTCCATCGCCCGCAGGCTGCAGGACCCGCTGGCCGAGCTCGTCAAGATCGACCCTAAGTCGATCGGCGTCGGCCAGTACCAGCACGATCTGTCCGAAGGCAAGCTCTCGCGCTCGCTCGACGCGGTGGTGGAGGACTGCGTCAACGCCGTCGGTGTGGACGTCAACACCGCGTCGGCGCCGCTGCTGACGCGCGTGTCGGGCATCGGGTCCGGCCTGGCCGAGAACATCGTGGTCCACCGGGACGCCAACGGTCCCTTCCGGTCACGCCGCGCCCTGAAGGACGTGCCCCGGCTCGGCCCGAAGGCGTTCGAGCAGTGCGCCGGCTTCCTGCGCATCCCCGGCGGGGACGACCCCCTCGACTCCTCAAGCGTGCACCCTGAGGCGTATCCCGTGGTGCGGCGCATCATCGACGCGGCCGGCGGCGACCTCAAGACGCTGATCGGCAACGGCACGGTGCTGCGCGCCCTGAAGCCCGCCGACTTCGCCGACGACACCTTCGGCCTGCCGACGGTCACCGACATCCTCAAGGAACTGGAGAAGCCGGGCCGCGACCCACGGCCCGCCTTCAAGGCGGCGACCTTCAAGGAAGGCGTGGAGAAGATCTCCGACCTCGCGCCCGGCATGCTGCTGGAGGGCGTCGTGACCAACGTCGCCGCCTTCGGCGCGTTCGTCGACGTCGGCGTGCACCAAGACGGCCTCGTGCACGTGTCGGCGATGTCCAGGAACTTCGTCAAGGACCCGCGTGAGGTGGTCAAGCCGGGCGACATCGTGCGGGTCAAGGTGCTCGACGTCGACATCCCGCGCAAGCGCATCTCTCTTACCCTGCGCCTCGACGACGAGCCCACCGCCCGCGGCGGTGACGGTGACCAGGGCCGCAAGGGCGGCAAGAAGCCCGACGAACGCCGCGGCGGCGGCCGGCCAAGGCAGGACCGCGGCGGATCACGTAGCGGGTCTAGTGGCGGGTCTAGTGGCGGGTCAGGCGGCGGAGCCCTCGCGGAGGCCCTCCGCAAGGCCGGTTTGGACAAGGGCCTGAAATAGGTCTTCTGCTCTGTCAACACGCTGGGCGTCTTCGGCTCTGCGAACACGCCCAGCGTCTTAGCAGGTCACGATCTTGGGTGGGCAACACTCGGGTACCCCGATCAACCGGGTAACGGGCGGGGATAGATCCCTCGGCACCAACAGTCACAATCGCCAGAAGTCCAAGGGCTGACCAACCCTATGGAGGCCCTCCCGGCACCCATTTGATCGGGGAACCCGAGTGATTCCCACCCAACCCAGGACCACCCCAGCGCGCCGAGATGGTGACACCAACACATCCGGCACCCCAGAAGGTCGACTGTCAGGAGAAGAGGTGCGTAGGTGGCCTATCCGAGCCGACGGCTTGTTTGCTAAGAGCAACGCGTAGTGGAGATCAGCGTGACACGTCGAACCAGATGACTCGTCCTGCTTCGTCCTCGTTCCAGCCCCAGTCGGAGGACAGCTCCTGGACCAGCCAGAGCCCCCGGCCGCTTTCGCTGAGCGGGTCCACCTGTGCGGGAATGGTCGGGATGCGGGAGAGGGAACCCTCGTCGATCACCTCAACATGCAGGGCGTGGCCGTTGTCGCTCACCGCCAGCCGCACCAGCCCGCATTCGCCCCACGTTGGGTGCGAGTAGCGCACGGCGTTGGCCACCAGCTCGCTCACCAGCAGTTCCACGTGGTCGATCTCGGGGTACTCCGCGACGTCCAGCAGTCCCCGTACGAATGCCCTTGCGATCGGCACCGAACGCGTCCTGGCCGGTAGGTCGACGGCCCCGAGAAGGCTCATCGTTCTCATCGCGTCACCTCCCCCCTTTGGTGCGCCGCCCCGTCCGCCGGCACTCTTCGAGTGTCGCCTCTTCCCCCGGTGGAAAACCACGTCTTTTTACGCGGCCGTGCCGTGATCCTTATAGTGCGCACGACCGCGTAAAACGGCGGCACCGGCTCCCGGCCGGCCACGGCGCTCCGCAGGGGTCCTGGGCCGGGCGGGCATCATACGGGCGTCAAGGAGAGGGCCGGCAATGGCCCAGGAGCACCCCGTCTCTCAGGAGAAGTGGCGGCGGGGGTTGTCGACGAGCATCTGGTGGATCTGGTCGTCGGTGACGCCCTTCTCGCGGAGTGCGGGGAGCACGTCGTCGTGGATGTGGCCGAAGTGCCAGTTCGGGGCGGCCTGGGCCAGCGCGAGGTCCCACGCGCCGCCGAAGTAGTCCATGAAGCAGGCGCTGTCGTGGCTGAGGACGATGCGGTCGGCGTATCCGCGGGCGCAGAGGCTCGCGATGGTGTCCACGCGGGCGGCGGTGGGGTTGAAGACGTCCAGCCCGAACCGGTCCATGCCAAGCGTCGCGCCCGTGTCGGCGAGCCGCATGAGGTAGTCGAGGTCGTTGGAGTCCCCGGAGTGGCCGAGGACGACCTTGGTCATGTCGACGTCCGTCTTGGCGAACAGGTCGACGGTCGCCAGCCCGGCCTCGGTGAACGCGTTGGTGTGGACGGTGATGGGCACGCCGGTCATGCCGTGGACCTGCGCGACGGCCCGGCAGATGCGCTCGACTCCGGGGGTGAGGCCGCGCTCCTCGACCGCGCACTTGAGGAAGGCCGCCTTGACGCCGGTGTCGGCGATGCCCTCGGTGATGTCCCGCATGAAGTCGAGGACCATGGGTTCGGGCACGTCCAACAGTTGCCCCGGGCCGCGGTGCAGGTACTGGAAGGGCACGTCGTCGAAGGAGTACAGGCCGGTGGCCACGATGATGTTGAGGTCGGGCACCTCGGCGGCGATGCGCTGGATGCGCGGGATGTACCTGCCGAGCCCCCATACCGTGGGGTCGACGATGGTGCCGACTCCCTTGGCGGCGAGCGCCCGGAGCTTGGTTATCGCGTCGGCGACGCGGTGCTCCTCGTCCCACCAGGCGCCTCTGCCGTAGTTGTCGATGTGCTCGGGCGACAGGACGAAGACGTGCTCGTGCATGAGCGTCTGGCCGAGGTCGTCGACGTCCACGGGACCGCGAACGGTTTCGACTGCGGGCATACCGCACCTCCCGGTCTGATGCCGACGGACCGAATCTCCGTACAGTAGGCCCGCATGGATCAAGCGTCAACGGCCGCGCGGCGCGCTCCGGGAGGGCCTGCGTTCGAGGGGCGGGGAAACAAGCGGATACCCTTCGGCTGTTCGGAATACCGTCAACCGCCCACGTAGGGGAACGTCATGACGCAGGCTCCCGTCAAGGTCACCGTCACCGGCGCCGCCGGCCAGATCGGCTACGCGCTGCTCTTCCGCATCGCCTCAGGCCAGTTGCTCGGCCCGGACGTGCCAGTACGGCTGAGCCTGCTGGAGATCCCACAGGCCGTCAAGGCCGCCGAGGGCACCGCCATGGAGCTCGACGACTGCGCGTTCCCGCTGCTCCGGGGCATCGACGTCACCGATGACGTCAATCGCGCCTTCGACGGCACCAACATCGCGCTGCTGGTGGGCGCCCGTCCGCGCACCGCGGGCATGGAGCGGGGCGACCTGCTGCAGGCCAACGGCGGGATCTTCAAGCCGCAGGGCAAGGCCATCAACGACCACGCGGCCGACGACGTTCGCGTGCTCGTCGTGGGCAACCCGGCCAACACCAACGCGCTGATCGCCCAGTCGCACGCGCCCGACGTCCCCGCCGAGCGGTTCACGGCGATGACCCGGCTCGACCACAACCGCGCGCTGTCGCAGCTCGCCGCCAAGCTGGACGTCCCGGTGACGGCCATCACCAAGATGACCATCTGGGGCAACCACTCCGCCACCCAGTACCCCGACCTCTACAACACCGAGGTCAACGGCAAGATCGCCGCCGAGCAGGTGGACGAGGGCTGGCTGCGGGACACCTTCATCCCCACGGTGGCCAAGCGCGGCGCCGCGATCATCGAGGCGCGGGGCGCGTCCTCGGCGGCCTCGGCCGCCAACGCCGCCATCGACCACGTCCACGACTGGGTGAACGGCACGCCCGAGGGTGACTGGACCTCCGTGGCGCTCCCGTCGGACGGCTCGTACGGCGTGCCCGAGGGATTGATCTCCTCGTTCCCCGCGGTCTCCCGTGGCGGTCGCTGGGAGATCGTCCAGGGCCTCTCGCTCAACCAGTTCTCCCGGGAGCGGATCGACGCCTCGACGGGCGAGCTCGGCGAGGAGCGCGACGCCGTCAGGCAGCTCGGGCTTCTCTGAGCCGTCACTTCCCCGCCGGGGCCGGACATCCCGGACGGGTACCCGCGCGTTCTCCCGGCCTGCGGCGGCCGACAGACCGATCAACACGAGGACCACGACCTCGGTGACCACGACCAGGCGCTGGGTGAGACCGGCGGGGATGGCACCGGGGTCGAGGCCGAGCATGCGGATCAGGTAGGGCACGAGCACCAGGACCAGGAAGAAGCCCGCGGCGAGGCTCAGGCCTCGCAGCGACCGGGAGTGCCTGCCCCCGCGCGCCGCCACCGCCAGTCCCGCGACCGGCATGCAGACGAAGGCGGCGAAGGCGGCGTAGCGGTGGATGCCTCCCGACATGGAGAGCGACATCCCCGGCTGGTCCGTGGGGAACGCCGCGACCATCAACATGCAACTGGCCCACGCACCCACGAGGACGACCGTCAGACGCTCGGCATGGCGCCGCGCCATCTCAAGGGCCAGCAGGGCCGAGCCCACGGCGAACAGCGTCAGCGAGACCGCCAGCAACCAGCCATACGGGCGGAAGGCGTACTCGCTGATCATGTCGCGCAGCGGGTCGAGATCCGAGGCCACGTGGAGCGTGACCATCGCGGCGGCACCGCCGGTGATGGCGGTGAACCCACCGGTCGTCAAACGATTCGTCATGCATTTGACTTTGGCCGCCGGCATGACGCAGAGGCATCGGAGATCGGCCGGAGCCGGCCCTGGAGCGCCCCCGAGCCGACCCCGACCTCACCGCGCCCTGAAGCGGATCCGAGCCAGGGTCGATCCCGGTTCACCAGGGCGAACGACCCCAGATCTCCGCAGGGGGCCCGGCAGGCCCCCCGCTACAGATCCCGGCCGCTACGAACGGCTCTGGGCCTCGGACTCCTTCACGTCCGCCGCGTCGGCCGGGGCGAGTTCCGGCTCGGATGCTCGCATCCAGCGGCAGCCGTACGGATCCAGCTCGATGGTGACCCGGCCGTCCGATGAGATCTTCGAGGTGCCGTCGAGGAGCAGGTCGGTCAGCACCTGGCTGTCGTCGAGGCCGTCGAGCGTGAGGTCGAAGGTGACCTCCTTGTCGGCGAAGTTGTGCATGGCGAGCACGGTGGCCCCGTCGATGTCCGCGCGATGGGCCAGCACGGAGGACTCCCCGGTGTCCAGCACCTGGTAGTCACCCCAGGCCAGCTCCGGGCACCCCCGGTACTGCTCGATGAGCTTGGTCATCCACATGAGCAGCGAGTCGGGGTCGCGCCGCTGGGCGCTGACGTTGATGTGCTCGGGACCGTACTCTCCCTCGACCAGGGGGTTGCGGAAGGACTTCGGGTCCGCGGTGGAGAAGCCGCCGTTGCGGTGGGGGGTCCACTGCATCGGCGTCCGTACGGCCTGGCGGCCCTCGGCCCGGAGGTTCTCCCCCATGCCGATCTCCTCGCCGTAGAAGAGCACGGGCGTGCCCGGCAGCGAGAAGAGCAGGCTGTAGACCATCTTGATCTTCCGCAGGTCGCCGTCCAGCATCGGCGGCAGGCGGCGGCGCAGCCCGCGGCCGTACAACTGCATGTCCTTGTCGGGGCCGAAGGCGGAGAAGACCTCCTGGCGCTCCGGCTCGGAGAGCTTGTCCAGCGTGAGCTCGTCGTGGTTGCGGACGAACGTCGCCCAGTGGCTGTCCTTGGGCGGAGCCGGGCGCTCCTTCAGGGACTCCGCCAGCGGCCTCGCGTCGCCTCGGGCGAGCGAGAGGTACATGCGCTGCATGCCGATGAAGTCGAAGCACATCGTGACCTCGTTGCCGAGGTCGTTGCCGAAGTACTTCAGCAGGTCGGGGTACTCCAGGTTGACCTCGCCGAGGAGCATGGCGCCGCCGTCACGGCGGTTCATGAACGCCCTCAGGTCACGCAGAAAGTCGTGCACGTCCGGGAGCTTCTTCGCGTCCTGCCCCTTACCGGCCTTCTTGCCATCCTGCTCGCCGGCGGGCGCCTCCTTGGAGCCCTCCTCCTTCTTGGAGACGTCCTCCACCAGGAACGGCACGGCGTCGACCCGGAACCCGGAGAGCCCGAGCTCCATCCAGAAGCCGAGGACACGGGCGATCTCGTCACGAACCTCGGGGTTGCCGACGTTGAGGTCCGGCTGGAACCGGTAGAAGCGGTGGTAGTAGTACTGCCCGCTCTCCTCGTCGAGCTGCCAGAGGCTGTTCTCCTTGTCGGGGAACACCACGCCCTTGGGGTCGTCGGGCTCGGGGGTGTCGGACCAGATGTACCAGTCGCGGTAGCGCGACTCCTTGCTGGAGCGCGCCTCCTTGAACCACGGGTGTTCGTCGGAAGTGTGGTTGACGACCAGGTCGGCGATGACGCGGATCCCGCGGTCGCGCGCCGTGCGCATGAACTCGACGAACTCGCCGAGCGTGCCCAGCCGGGGGTCCACGCTGTAGAAGTCCGTGATGTCGTATCCGTCGTCACGGTCGGGGGAGGGGAAGAACGGCATCAACCAGATACAGGTCACGCCGAGCCGTTCGAGGTGATCGATGTGCTGGGTGGCACCGCGGAAGTCACCGATGCCGTCACCGTTGCCGTCGGCGTACGTCTCAACGTCGAGGCAGTAGACGACGGCGTTCTTCCACCACAGGTCTGAGGTATGGGTGAGTCTCACTCGCCCGCATCTACCCTGAGGCGGGCAAAATATCTGCCACGACGGAAGCGGGATCGCCGTGGAGCGGCAAAGCCCGCCTCCGTGGCCGGGAAATCTTAGGGCCCGTACCGATTAATCGGTACGGGCCCAGATGAGAATGGCTGACGTCAGATGACGGTAACCTGCTCGGCCTGCGGGCCCTTGGCCCCCTGAACGGTCACGTAGGTGACGCGCTGGTTCTCATCCAGGCTGCGGTAGCCACCAGAGGTGATCGCCGAGTAGTGCACGAACACGTCGGCACTACCGTCGTCCGGAGCGATGAACCCAAAGCCCTTTTCGGCGTTGAACCACTTGACGGTGCCTTCAGACAACTCTGCTTCTCCTTGTATGGAGCTTCACCGGGCCGCCAAGTCGGCGGCTCGGGGCTGCGTAGCGGACCATACCCTGCATCCACGAAACCGCTGAAGAAGCAGAACGACCGCTGTCAGGAAACTTCCCGCGGGCGCTTTTTGAAAAGACGTTCGAGGAAACTACGACTGCAACACGGTTGACCCTACCGGCTGGGTCCCTGAATCACAAACGAATCACGCGTGTCGCGGCTCCCGGCCCTTCCGCCGAGCGCGCTCAGCCATGCTCCCGCAGGACTTTCTGGGCCACGGCGAAGGCCGCGTTGGCCGCCGGCACCCCGCAGTAGACGGCCGTCTGGAGCAGCACTTCCTTGATCTCGTCCGGGGTCAGGCCGTTACGCAGCGCGGCCCGGACGTGCATGGCGAGCTCGTCCATGTGACCGCGGGCGACCAGTGCCGTGAGGGTGACGCAGCTGCGCGTCTTGCGATCGAGACCGGGGCGCGTCCAGATCTCGCCCCAGGCGTACCGGGTGATGAAGTCCTGGAACTCTGCGGTGAAGTCGGTGGTGGCCGCCTGCGCACGGGAGACGTGGGCGTCGCCGAGCACCTCCCGCCGCACCTTGAGCCCCAGGCCGTGGCCGAGGAACCGCGACATGAGCCCGGAGACGACGTCGGCGTGTTCCACGTTCGCCAGATGCGCCGCGTCGGCGACCACCGCCAGCCGCGCGCCGGGGATGCCCTCGGCGAGCGTCTCGGCATGCTGGATGGGGGTCGCCGGGTCCTTGTCCCCCGCGATGACCAGGGTGCGCGCCGCGACCTCGGGCAGCCGGTCGCGCAGGTCGAAGGCCGCGATCGCCTCGCAGGCCAGCGCGTAGGACTCCGGATCGGTCCCGAGCAGCGTCGTCTGGACCGGCTCGGCCAGCTCGGGATCCACCCCGAGCGTGAACCAGCGGGCGGTCACGATGCCCGCCAGCCACGTCATCCCCTCGGCCCGCACCTTGGCGGCGCGCTCGTGCCAGGGCCCCGGCTCTCCGAACCGCGCCGAGGTGCAGCAGAGCACGAGGTCCGAGACGCGCTCAGGCGCGATGGCCGCGATGGTGAGCGCGACCGCCCCGCCGAGCGACACCCCGCCCACCGCGAAGCGGTCGGTGTCCGCCAGTGCGAGGACGGCCCTGGCCAGTTCCTCCATGGAGAAGCCGTCCTTGACCGAGGGAGAGCCGCCGTGGCCCGGCAGGTCGTAGCGGAGCACCCGCCACGTACGGCTCAGCTCGGCCGCCTGGGGCTCCCACAGGTGCGTGGTGGTGCCGAGCGAGGGTCCCAGCACCAGCAACGGCCCGTCGTCCGGCCCGTCGACCCGATATCGCAACTCCACGTCGTCTCCCTGCTCCTTGTCCGCGCCGGCGTGACCATCCAGTCGTACCCGCCGATGTGGTCACCGGCTCGTGCGATAGGCCTCCAGCGCGCGGTCGACCAGGTCAACGGACGCGCCGAGGCCGCCGGACAGCTCGCCGGTGGCCTCCAGGTTCGCACGCATGCGCTCGGGAAAGATCTCCAGGCCCCCGCACAGCTCGGCGGCGGTCTCCGCGGCTCCTCCGGTCAGCCGCAGGCACTCGCGGAACGGCAGCCACTCGGCGTGCCAGGCACCCGCGGCCCGCTCGTGCTCGGACACCAGCGAGGACTGCAGGATCTGCGCCAGCGCCGGCACCTGCGACGCCGCCGACCGCACCAGGATGGACAGCACAGGGTTGCGCTTGTGCGGCATCGCCGACGACCCTCCGCGTCCGGGGGCCACCGGCTCGGCCACCTCGCCGATCTCGTTCTGGGCCAGCAGCACGACGTCGGCCGCGATCTTCCCCAGCGCCCCGGTGGTCGTGGCGAGCGCCGCGCCGAGACCGGCCACCGCCGTCCGCCGCGCGTGCCACGGCAGTACGGGTCGCGCCAGGCCCAGCTCGTCGGCGAACCGGTCGATGAGCTCGGCCGGGCCGAGCCCTTCCAGAGTGCCCGCGGCACCGCCGAGCTGGGCGGGCGGCCGTACGTCCCGGAGGGCCGAGCGCGCGTCGAGCACGAGCAGCAGCCAGCCCGCCGCCTTCACGCCGAACGTCACCGGCACGGCGTGCTGGCCGAGCGTGCGCCCGGCCATGGGGGTACGGCGGTGCTCGTCGGCGAGCCGTGCCAGCGCGGCCAGGATGCGGTCGAGGTCGGCCAGGATGACCTCACGCGCGCGGGTCGCCATCAGCATCAGCGCCGTATCCACGATGTCCTGACTCGTCGCCCCACGGTGGATATATCCGCTCAAATCGCTGTTCGCGGCGCGTAGCTCCGCCAGCAGGGGGACCACCGGATTGCCCGCGCCCCGGGCACGCCGCGCCAGCTCCACCACATCGATCTCAATCTTGTCGCACAGCTCCGTGACGCCCTCGGAGGCCCACGCCGGCACGATGCCGAGCCGTGCCTGCGCCCTCGCCAGCGCGGCCTCGGCGTCGAGCATCCCCCGGAGGAACGCCTGGTCGGAGGTCGCCCACTCCACGATCGCACCCGCCCGGACGGGCGAGAGCAGCCCCGCGTCCAGGGGAAGCCGGTCAGGGGTCATTCCGAAGTCCTCGTTCAGGCCGGTTCGGCCAGGTACCAGCGTGCCTGGCCGTCGCCGCGGGTCAGGGAGTCGAGCCGGCGCGGCAACTCCTTGCGCGAGAACGGGTCGCGAGCCGCGTTGCGGATGTGGATGCCGACGGCGTACATGTCCCTGATCTCCATGAGCGTGGGGTAGCCGTGCCATCCACGCAGGTCGGAACCGTAGGCCCCGGCGAAGTCGTCGACGTCCGCCGCCGTCAGGCCGAACCTGCGCTGGCCGTGGTAGGTGTGCACGAGATCCCATTCGCGAGGGCCCACGGCGACCCCGTCCCAGTCGCACAGCACGGCGTGGCCGTCCTGGCAGCGCAACAGGTTGTCGATCCACGCGTCGCCGTGCAGCAGCACCGCAGGGCCCGCCGTGTCCAGCGCCGACCACCGCGCGGTGAGCTCGGCGACCCGGTCGCGAAGCCAGGCGCGCTGGCAGGGCGTCAGCACCTCCTTGCGCTGCTCGACCGACTCGCGCACCTCGGCGAGCGGGTCGGCGAGCCGCTTCAGCGGGAACGGCGGAACCGGAAGCTGGTGCAGGCTGCGCAGGATGTTGCCGAGCTGGGTCGTCGTCGGACGCCCGCTCGCCGGCACGTAGTGCCAGAACGTCACCACGCGCCCATCGTACGAAAGAGGCTGCTCGCCGAACTCGTCCGCCGGGCGCACGGTCGGGAAACCCTGATCGGCCAGCCACCTGGCCACGGCGAGCACCACCGGCAGCCGGGTGAGGGCGTCCGGCGCGGTGGCGATGCGGACCACGATGTCGTCGCGGAGCTTGAAGACCGCGTTGCTCCGCACCCGCAGAAGCCGGGCTTCCCGGGCGTCGAGGCCGACGCTCTCACACACATCCCGCAGGATCGCGGCGGCCTCGTCCGCCAGCATTCTCATGGGCGTTCCAGCGCTAGCTGCGGGCCTGATTCCGCGAGCAGGTCGTGGAGATGTCGCGCGGCTGACGTGCGCCGATGTCCCCGCGGGACGCTCGCGAGCAGGGCGCGTGCCCGCGTGACCACGATCGAGGTGCGGTGCTCGGGCGGCACCTGCGTCAGCGCCTGTTCGGCCAGCCGGCACGCCTCGTCGTACCCGCCCTCTCGCGCGACGTGCGCCGCCTGGTCGAGCAGGACGAGCGCCGGGTCGATCGTGTAGGGGTTGGAGGGCCGCGAGATCCACTCCTGCACCTGCTCGGCCTCGCCCAGCTCGATGAGCGTGCCCATGCGGTAGAACTGCAGCCGCCGCTCGGAGAAGCGGAACGCCAGGTGGTCGGTGCCTTCGCGGGGCATGCGAGAGAAGATGCGCTCGGCCTCGGCCAGCGCGACGCGCGCGGCCTGGTGCTCGCCCATGCGCGCCAGCGCCCGCGCCTCGGCCGCCGCGCCAAGCGCCGCGGGCGAGCTTGGAGCGCTCCCGGCCAGCATCCGGGCCTCGCGCGCCAGCCGTACGGTCTCGCCGAGGTCGCCGTAGTAGTAGGGCAGCATGGCCTCCTGCGCCCGGACCAGGGCGCGCAACCTGACCTCGCCCATGTCGTCCGACGCCGCGCGGGCCGTGCCGTACCAGGCGTGCGCCTGCCGGGTGTCGCCGAGCTTCATGAGCGCGTCGGCCGACAGCAGGGCGAGCATCGTGGTGGCGTTCAGCAGGCGGCGCTGGGTGACGGCCGGCTGCCGGGCGGAGGCGAGCCTGCGGACGTCGGCGATCTCGAGCATCAGGCGGTAGAGCATCGGCAGCGGCGCGCTCTTGATGTATTCGCGGCGGTAACGCAGGACCTGCTCGTCGAGCCGGTCGAGCTGGTCCTCGCTGACCGTGCCAGCGGCGAGCGTGCGGTCCATGTCCTGGCGGGTGCGCTCGACCTCCGCCAGCAGGCGGCCGTTGAGGGGGATGCCCGAGCTCAGCAGCGCGTGGTGGAACAGCGCCCGGCGCTCGGCCTCGTCGTCGAGATCGGGGGCGGCGGGCCGCGTCTGCGGGGCGGTGTCCTCCTCCGCCTGGCCGACGTGGGCGGGGGCGACGACCAGGACGTCGGGCCCGTCACCGTCGTCGCAGTAGTCGGCGGCCAGGCCCAGGCGCACGGCGTTGGCCGAGTAGAGCCGGGCGATCTGGTCGATGGTCTGCGGCCGGGGGCGCGCGCGGTTGTTCTCCCAGGCGTTCAGCAGGTCGATGCTGGCGCGGGGCAGGCCGAGGGCGTGGGTCTCGCACAGCCGCTCGAGCTCCTCGATGGCCTGCCGTGCCGACCATCCGCGCGCGAGCCGGTGGGCCTTGAGCAGGCTCACCCCGCAGCAGCCGTTGATGGCCTGAGCCGTCTGCCAGTGACTCCACTGCCGGGAAACGGCCTGCTCTCGCCAGCGTCGCGCACACGCCGGGGAGTGTTCCCCACGGGCCATGTCTGCCCTCCGCCACTGGAGTGTCCGGCCTTACGGATGTTTCCCAGATGTTAACCAGTCGGCACCTAAAGACCTAGACCGTTATGGGACTGAGGCCCAGGGCATCCGCGTGGTTTCCACGTAAAGCCTGCTGCCACACGACGGTATTCCACTTATCAGTGGATTTGCTCTGATTGCCGGTTACTCCGGCCAGGTCCACGCTGGTCCCCAACCGGTCCCCCACGTCCCCGCTGGAGACCACCATGAAGACGGCAGAACCAAGGATCCAGTCGGCCGAGGCCATCGACCACCTGGAGCGACTCGCCGCGCAATTGGAGGCCCACGCCTTCCAGGTGCGCCTCACGGCGCGCACCGGCCTCTATCCGCGCCTGCGTGTGATCAACCCCATGGCCCCCGCCGTCACCGAGGACGTGCTCGCCGCCAACGCCGCTGATGGGGAGTGGTGGTTCTGGCTGTCGTGGGCCGGCCGCATCGGCCACGCCTCCGACATCGTCACGGCGGCGGAACGGATCGCGAGCGTCCTGCACGTCATCCGCCGCTGAGCCCCGGCCGGGATTTGCCGGTGATGTGGGGCATCGTCCAAGCTACAGGAGTGGCTCCCAAGAAGATCATCATCGACTGTGACCCGGGTATCGACGACGCGCTGGCCCTCACGCTCGCGCACGGGAGCCCCGCGCTGGACATCCTCGGGATCACCACGGTGGGCGGCAACGTCGATCTCGGTCACACGACGGGCAACGCGCTCCGGCTGCGGGAGTTTCTCGGCTTTCCCGGCATTCCCATCACGGCCGGCAGCGCCGGCGCCCTCCTTCGCACTCCGGTGAACGCGGCGGGTGTCCACGGAGAGCACGGCCTGGGCGAGGCCCGGCTGCCTGAGGCCACCCTTCCACCGGCCGAGGGGCACGCCGCCGACTTCATCATCGACACGCTCAGGGCCGCTCCCGGCGAGGTCACCCTGGTCGCGATCGGCCCGCTGACCAACGTGGCCCTCGCCCTGCTCAAGGAGCCGAGGATCGTCGAGTGGGCGCGCGAGTTCGCGATCCTCGGCGGCTCGTACACCCGGGGCAACCACTCCCCCGCCGCGGAGTTCAACATCGCCGCCGACCCCGAGGCCGCCGCCATCGTGTTCGACGCGGGCTGGACGGTCACGATGATCGGCCTGGACGTGAGCCGCCAGGCTCTCGCGGTCGGCGAGGTCGTCGACCGCATGCGGACGATGGGACGGCTCGGCGCCGACCTGCTGGTGCCGTGCGTGGAGTTCTACGGCATGGTCACGGCCACCGAGGGCCCGGCCATCCACGACGCGTGCGCGATCGCCTACCTCATCGACCCCTCGCTGGTCACCGTGGACCCGGCGGTGGTCCAGGTGGAGACGGCGGGCCGGTTCACCTCGGGGATGACCGTGACCGACTTCGTCCTGGGCGACCGCGCGCCCAACGCCCTCGTCGGCACCTCGCTCGACGTCCCCCGCTTCTGGGACCTGGTCCTGGAGGTGTACGAGGACGTCGCGCGGCGGATCGGCGGCTAGGCCACGCCCCGTTCCGCCTGCACCCGACGCGTTCGAGCCGCACCAGTGGCGTGGCCGCGACACTTCCTGCAAGCATGCAGTGCCATGGGGAGAGAGCGCCGGTGGCCGATCGCGATTGCCTGCATGGTCCTGCTGACGGCCTGTGGCGGTGGCCAGACGCGGACTCCTGCGGCGCAGGCGCCCACGAGATCGCCGGCGACCCCTTCCACGGCACCCTCGGACGGGCCGTCCCCGAGCGGTACGCCGGCGTCCGGCACCACGGGTGAGGTGGCCGCCTCCTCCGGCTGGAAGCCCGTCCCCGGCGCCGACCTCGAAGGCGACGCGGCGCTGCTCGACATCGCGGCGACGGGCCCGAGCGACGCCTGGGCGGTCGGGTACAAGGAGAGCGCGGAGGACAGGGAGGGCACCCCGGCCCTCCAGCACTGGGACGGAAGCCGCTGGACGCAGACGGCCGTGAACCCGTCCAAGGTCTGGCACCTGGTGGGCGTCAGCGCCGCCGGCCCCGACGACGTGTGGATCGTCGGCAACGGCCAGAGCCCCTACGCCGCGCGCTGGAACGGCGGCCGCTGGACCGAAATGCAGCCCTTCGGCGCGGCCGACGACTACTTCCTGTCCGACGTCGCGACCAACAAGGGCCATGCCTGGCTCGTGGGCCGCAACTCCTCGCAAGGCATGATCACCGAGTGGACCGGCAAGGGTTTCCGTAACGCCCTCCATGCCGACGGGTACTTCACGGCCGTCACCGCCAAACCCGGCCACGTATGGGCGGTCGGCGCCGACGCCCTGACCTCGGACGGCCGCCCCGGCATGCCGATGGTGTGGCACGGCAGCGCGGTGTCGGGGCCGGACATCCAGTCATGGGAGCGTGGCCAGACCCCCGAGATCCCCGGCGGGGTGCTGCGTAGGGTCTGGATGATCACCCCCTCCGACGTGTGGGCGGTGGGAAGCGTGTCGTCGTCCGGCGACACGACGGAGGTGCCGCTCGTCCTCCACTGGAACGGCGCCTCCTGGCAGAAGATCGAGGTCCCGGCCTCGCGGGGGAGGCTCGACGGGGTCACGGCCTTCGGCGCGGACGACGTCTGGATCAGCGGCGTCGACGCCGACCACTCGCGCCAGGTGCTGTTCCTGCACTTCGACGGGCAGAAGTGGACCCGGTCGTACGGTCCGGCGTTCCGGGCGACGGAGGAGGACCAGCAGTATCCCGAGTCCGACGACGTCGGCAAGACGGGCATCGCGCGGGTGCCCGGGACCTCCCGCCTGTGGGCCGTCGGCTCCGTCGGATGGGGAGACGACGAGGACGACTTCATTCTTCGCCACGGCTGACCGGCCGAGGTGAGCGCGCCGCGGCCGGTGCGGGCGTCAGGGGACGGCGGGCGAGCACCGGCGATCCTCTGGCAGCGGGCGAGCACCGGCGATCCTCTGGCAGCATGCCGAGCATGAGTGAACGGAACTTCCCCCGCCAATTCGCCCGTACCAGGCGATTCAGCCTCGGCGTCCCCCGGCGGTTCGGCATCTCACCCGACGGCCGCCGGGTGGTGTTCCTCCGTTCCGGCGGGGACGACCCCGTGACCTGCCTGTGGACGCTCGACGTCATGAGCGGCCAGGAGTGGGTCGTCGTGGACCCTCGCACCCTCCACGAGGGGGAGGAGGAGATCCCCGACGAGGAGAAGGCCCGCCGCGAGCGGTCGCGCGAGAAGTCGAGCGGTGTCGTCGGGTACGCGACCGACGCCGACGGGAGCCTCGCCGCGTTCGCGCTCTCCGGCCGGTTGTACACCACTCGCCTGGACGGCTCACAGGACAAGAGGGAGCAGGCGGCCGAACTGCGCGTCTCCGGGCCGGTGATCGATCCCCGCCCTGACCCATCAGGGGCGCGGATCGCTTACGTGGCCCAGGGCGCGCTGCGGGTCGTCGACTCCGACGGCTCCAACGACCGGGCCCTGGCCGAGCCCGACGGCCCCGAGGTCGGGTACGGGCTGGCCGAGCACGTGGCGGCGGAGGAGATGGGACGCGACCGGGGCCACTGGTGGGCGCCCGACTGCTCCGGCCTGCTCGTGGCGCGGGTCGACACCTCTCCGGTGCAGCGGTGGTACATCTCGGATCCGGCGAACCCGGCGACCCCACCCCGGCAGATCGCCTACCCCAGCGCCGGCACGGCCAACGCGGACGTCTCCCTGTGGCTCATCGGCCTCGACGGCTCGCGCGTGGCCGTCGACTGGGACCGGGCCGCCTTCGAGTACGTCGTCGCGGTGCACTGGGCAACGGCTCTCCTGGTCGTCGTGCAGAGCCGGGACCAGAAGACCACGCGGATCCTGGAGGTCGATCCGGGAACGGGGGCCACCACGGTACGCCGCGAGGACCGCGATCCGGCCTGGGTGGAGATCGTGCCCGGCGTGCCGGCGCTCACCGCGTCCGGCGCCCTGGTCTGGACCGGCGACCACGGCGAGACCCGGCATCTGCTCGTGGACGACGACCGCGTCACCCCGCCGGGGCTTCAGGTGCAGGCGATCCTCGACGTCGACGGCGACACGGTCCTGTTCGCCGCCACCCATGAGCCGACCGAGAGCCACCTGTGGACCTACTGCCCCGGCGAGGGCCTCCAGCGGCTCACCGAGGCTCCCGGCGTGTACGACGGGCGGCTGTCCGGGGGAACGACGGTGGTGAGCGCCCAGTCGCTCGACCACGACGGCACCGTGGTGACCGTCCACCGTCACGGGAAGCCGGTCGCCGAGATCGCCTCGCACGCGGAGAAGCCCGTGCTCACGCCCCGCGTCGAGCTCATACGGGCCGGCGAGCGGGAGCTTCGTACGGCCGTGCTGCTGCCGTCGTGGCATCGGCCCGGGTCGGGGAAGCTGCCCGTCCTCATGGATCCCTATGGCGGTCCCGGCTTCCAGTCCGTCCTGGCCGCTCGCATCCCGACGCTGCTGGTCTCCCAGTGGTTCGCCGAGCAGGGTTTCGCCGTGGTGGTCGCCGACGGCCGGGGCACCCCCGGCCGCGGGCCCGCCTGGGAGAAGACCATCCGCGGCGACGTCGCGGCCCCTGTACTGGAGGACCAGGTGGCGGCGCTGCACGCGGCGGCCGAGCGTCACCCCGACCTCGACCTGTCCCGGGTGGGCATCCGCGGCTGGTCGTTCGGCGGCTTCCTCGCCGCGCTGGCCGTGCTGCGGCGTCCGGATGTGTTCCACGCCGCCGTCGCGGGGGCCGCGCCGACGGACCAGCGCCTCTACGACACCCACTGGAAGGAACGCTTCCTCGGCCACCCGGACGAGGAGCCGGACAACTACACGCGCAGCTCGATCATCCACGAGGCGGCCGACCTGCGGCGCCCGCTCATGCTGATCCAGGGCCTGGCGGACGACAACGTGATCGCGGCCCACACCCTGCGGTTCTCCACCGCGCTCACCGCCGCGGGCCGCCCGCACACCGTGCTCCCCCTTCCGGGCATGACCCACATGGCCTCACAGGAAGCCGTCGCCGAGAACCTGCTGCTCCTCCAACTGGACTTCCTGAAGCGTTCCCTCGCCATGGAGGACCGGGACCCGGCCGCCCCGTCGTCGTGACAGCCCCGCGACCCCTCTGCGTATCGGCGTTTCAGCCCTACGTCAGAAGAAGTGGCCGTCCCTGACCTCAACGGGGCGGCCCACCCATTCTTCTTCGATCATGGAGGTGAGGGGTTCGCGGGAGGTCGCGACGGTTCTCACGCCGGGGGCCGAGACGACGGCGATGGCCTGGGCCGGGGTGGCGTTCTCGTAGGTGACGGTGTAGCCGTCGACGACGCCTTGGCCCGTGTAGCCGGCCACCAGCGGCACGGCCTCCGTCCCTGGGGTTACGTCTTCCCAGCGGAAGCCGGACTCGTGGGGCCGGCACGACCACAGGCCCGCGGCCTGCTTGGTGAGCATCCCCGAGACCGAGGTGACCAGGCCCGTCGACTCGGGGTCCTCGAGGAGCACCCGGGCCATCTCCGCCGTCGCCTGGAGGGCGTAGTTGTTCAGCGGGCCTCCGGCGAAGGGCATGCCCCCGGTCACGGTGAGGTCGTCGCGGCCGGTCACGCCCAGCTCGCGGGCCTGGATGCGGACCGCCGAGGGAAAGCAGCTGTAGAGGTCGAGATGGTCGACGTCCGGCGCGGAGATGCCGGTGAGGTCCGCCAGGGCGGCGCCCACGGCGGCGAACCCCGGGGAGCGGTGCAGGGACGGCCGGGCCGTCATCGGGATCATGACGTTCGACTCGGCGGCCGCGAGCGGGAAGACCCACTGGTCCCGGGGGATGCCGAGTGACCTGGCGAACCCGGCGGAGCAGAAGATCAGGGCCGCCGCCTGGTCGACGTTCCACTGCGAGCAGTGCCACTTGCGGTAGGGAAAGGAGAGCATGTCCTTCCTGCCCGCCACCGGGTCCGTCGCGACGGAGTGGAAGGCCGACCACAGCCGGTCCAGTTCCCGGGCGTGCTCCGCCGGGGACACCCCCTCGGCCGCCCGCAGCGCGGTCTCCAGCACGGCGTACTGCCGCACCGGCAGGATCAGCCCTCGCTCGCTCTCCAGCGGGGAGAGGATGTCCTCTTTGGGTTCCATCACCTCGTCAGGGGGGAGCCCCGGGACGGTTTCCGGGAGGGACGCCCCGGTGATCTTCGCGCGCAGCCACCGGTGCCGGTCCTCTCCCCCGGCGACGAGCGCGACGTCGACGGCTCCGGACGCGATCTCCGCGCAGGCACGGGTCATCAGCGTCTGCTGGAGGACCCCGAGCTGGGCGACCACCGTGCGCGCCGAAGGGCAGAGCGCCCTGCCGGGATCGGCGTACTTCCAGGTGCCTCGGGGGACCAGCACCAGCCCCGCCCGTTCCAGCAGGGCCGGTGGCC
This sequence comes from Sphaerisporangium flaviroseum, assembly GCF_039537005.1. Lineage (NCBI taxonomy): Bacteria > Bacillati > Actinomycetota > Actinomycetes > Streptosporangiales > Streptosporangiaceae > Sphaerisporangium > Sphaerisporangium flaviroseum. The sequence continues at coordinate 298,910 of NZ_BAAAZR010000020.1, forward strand.
CGGCCCCCAGTGCCGCACGGCGCATCAGCTCAAGGGCGTCGACGGCCTCGACCGGGTCCTCGCAGCGCTGCCGTGCCGTGCCCACGCCGACCAGCACAGGGGTTCGCGGATCCACTGTCACCTACCAAGCGGTCGGTTCGGACGACTAGACGCACGATACAGACCCGGCGTGCCGCGGAGGCGCGCGACTCTCCCGGTGGCGGCCGGTGAGCGTGTATTTCTTCCTGTACGACTGCCGGTGGCTCATGGCATGCTCGCCCGCAGATGCGGCACACCGCGTGCCTATGGCCGACCGGAGGGTTGGAACCCGAGCGTGCTACGTCGTCTAGGGAAGGCTCTGGCCACCCATCAGCCGTTGTCCCGGATCGAGGCGGAGGCCGCCGCCCGTGCCTACGCGCTCCGGCTTCTCGCCGAGACGCGTGAGGAGGTCAACAAGGCCGACGCCAAGGCCCAGGTGCTGCTCGGCGTCGCCGGTGTCGGGCTCGGCGCCGTCGTCGGCGGGCTGATCGCGGGCGGATGGTCGCCGTTCCGGCTGGCGAACTCGGTCGAATGGCTGTGGTGGGCGGGAACGGTCACGGCGCTCGGGGCCCTCGCCTGCCTCGCGGGGGCGGTCTACCCGAGGACCGGCATATCGCACGTGAAGGACCCGAGGATCGTCGCGTACTACGGCGACGTCATGCGGTTCGAGTCGGTCCACACGCTGGCCAACGCGCTGGTCGCCGCGTCCGCCCCCGACCTGAGGAGGATCGCCGACCAGGTCCTCCGGGTGAGCGGCATCGTCGACCGCAAGTACCGGCTGATCCGGTGGGGTTTCTGGCTGCTCTCGGCCGCCGTCCTGTCGACGATCGCCTCGGTCGTGCTCGACCTGATCCTTCCCCCGTAACCCACCAAGCGATTGCTCCAACCAGGTCCACGTGGCACGATACCTCCGCCGAGAGGGATGAGACCATGAACGTTGCACCATGAAGATCGCCTACACGCCAGAGCAGGAGAAGCTCCGCGCCGAGCTTCGCGACTACTTCGCCGAGATCATGACCCCTTCCCTCCGCGAGGAGATGTCCGGGGGCGAGTCGGCCTCGATGGGCAAGGACAGCGCCTACTGCCGGATCATCCGGCGGCTCGGGCAAGACGGATGGCTCGGCATCGGCTGGCCCAAGGAGTACGGCGGGCAGAGCCGCACGATGGTCGAGCAGCTCATCTTCGCCGACGAGGCCATGGCCGCGGGCGTCCCGATCCCGCTGCTCACCCTGGGCAGCGTCGGGCCGGCCCTGATGGAGTACGGCACCCCTGAGCAGAAGGACTTCTTCCTTCCCAGGATCCTCGCCGGGGAGATGCACTTCTCCATCGGCTACTCCGAGCCCGAGGCCGGCACCGACCTCGCGGCGCTGCGCACGAGCGCGGAGCGCGACGGCGACGAGTGGGTGATCAACGGGCAGAAGATGTGGACGAGCGTGATCGCCCCCGCCGACTACGTGTGGCTCGCCGTGCGCACCGATCCCGAGGCCCCGCGGCACAAGGGCCTGTCGGTGTTCCTCGTGCCGACCGACACCCCCGGCTTCAGCTGGTCGCCGGTGCCCACGATGGCCGGTCAGGTCACCAGCCAGACCTTCTACGACAACGTACGCGTCCCGCTCACCGCGCTGGTGGGCAAGCCCGGCGACGGCTGGAAGCTGATCACCGGCCAGCTCAACCACGAGCGGGTGGCGCTGTGCTCGGCGGCCGGGATCCAGGCCGTGCTGGCGGGCACGCGTGACTGGGCGGCGGCCACGCACCTCGCCGACGGGCGCCGCGTCATCGACCAGGAGTGGGTGCGGGCCAACCTCGGCCGGGTCCACGCCAAGGTGGAGTTCCTCAAGCTGGTCAACTGGAAGATCGCCTGGGGTCTCGACCACGGGGTCAAGGTGGGGCCGGCCGACGCGTCGGTGACCAAGATCTTCGGCACCGAGTTCGCGATCGAGGCGTACCGCCTGCTCATGGAGTGCTTCGGCGAGGACGCCCACCTGACCGACACTCCCGGCGCCGTGCTGCATGGGCGGATCGAGCGCATGTACCGCACGATCCTGATGCTCACCTTCGGCGGCGGCACCAACGAGATCCAGCGGGACATGATCGCGATGATCGGTCTCGGCATGCCCCGCCCACCACGCTGAGACACGCCGTGGCCATCGCGCCCTGTGCCGAGACAGACCCACCCGCTCCACGCTGAGGGAGACATGGACTTCGCCTATACGGACGACCAGCACGAGCTCATGCGGCTCGCGCGGCGCATCCTCACCGACCGGGTCACCCACGAGTCCCTCACCGAAGTGGAGAGCCGCGGGGCCGAACGCTTCGACCGCGCACTGTGGTCGACGCTGGCCGAGGCGGGGCTGCTCGGCATCGCGCTGCCCGCCGGCCTGGGCGGGGGCGGGTACGGCACGCTGGAGCAGTGCCTGGTGCTGGAGCAGGCCGGGCGCGTCCTCGCCCCGGTGCCGCTCCACGCGACGGCGGTGCTGGGCGCCTGGCCCATCGCCACCTTCGGCACCCCCGAGCAGCGCGAAACCTGGGTACGCCCCGCCGTACAAGGCGAGCGGGTGCTGACGGCCGCGCTCGCCGGGCCGGTCGGCGCGCCCGAGGTGAGCGCCCGGAGGACCGGGGACGGCTGGCGGCTCGGAGGCGTCAGGACGGGCGTCCCGGCCGCGACCGTGGCCGATCTCATCCTGGTGCCTGCCGGTGAGCGCCTCTTCCTGGTCCCGGCAGGGACGAAGGGCATGACGATCACGCCGCAGCGGACCACGGCGAGGGAGACCACCGGGCTGCTCCACCTCGACCTCACCCTGCCGTACGACGCGGTGCTGGGCGATCCCGGAGACGATCCCGCCGACCTGGTGAGCCGCTCGCGTGACATGGCGACGCTGGGCCTGTGCGCGCTGCAACTCGGCGTCACCTCCCGGGCGCTCGAAGCGGCGGCCGAGTACACCAGCAAGCGCCACCAGTTCAACCGCCCCATCGGCTCCTTCCAGGCCGTGGGTCACCGGCTCGCCGACTGCCACATAGATGTGGAGGCCATCCGGCTGACGATGTGGCAGGCGGCCTGGCTGCTGTCGGAGGAGGCGAGGGCGGAGGCGGAGGCCCAGGGAAGGGTGGAGGGACAGAAGCGGCAGGCGGCGGAGGCGGTCGCCACCGCGAAGTTCTGGGCCGCGGACGGGGGTCACCGGGTGGCCCACGCGATCGTGCACGTGCACGGAGGCATGGGCATCGCCGAGGAGTACTTCGTGCACCGCTACTTCCTGCACGCCAAGCAGATCGAGTTCGGTCTGGGCGGCGCGACCGAACAGGCACTACGCCTCGGGGCCATGCTGGCCTCCGGAAGCGCCGACGCAACACCGGCCACGACAGCAACAACCGGGATTTCTTCGGCCGCTACGGAGGTGTGAGCTTGCAACAAATCCTGTCTTTATCGGAAACATTGCGTTTTTAGCCTTCGGATATGTCCACCCCCTCACACGTCACGGACGCCGTGCTCACAGGCTGCGACCCCCGCCTTACCTGGGGGCGGCTAGGGGTTCCACGGCAAACCAAGATCAGAGAAACTGAGGTCGAAAGCGTCTGCGACAGTCCAAGAAAGGGTAAAGAAGAGATGAGGCCGGGTCCATGCGCCTCCGGCCGTCGAAATACCCAGTGAGGAATAGGACCTGTCCGCCGACTAGTGACGTAGGGAAGTGTGAGCCCGTACCGAAGGAGTGGAACATGAAGCGGATTCTCATCACGCCACGGCCCAAACCCGTACGCCGTCCCAACCCTCTTGATCTTCGCAGTCCCTCAGGGCGAGTGCTCCCCTTCTAGCCCTTTCCTTCGTTGGGGACCGGCCACAGAGATCATCGTTGGAGACGGCTACCGCCGGATCCTCCACGAGGCCGGCCACTTCCCGGATCTTCTTTCCAGACGGCCGCTCCCGGCCTTCCGGCTGACGGCCGCTCCCGGGCCCGTCACTCCGGTCCAGAACCCCCAGGGCCACCACGCGCGCCCCTCGGCAGGTGCGAGGATTCCCCCGAACCGCCCCGGGCATCCGTGCAGGTAGGTGAGGCGCGCCCCGATCAGACCCTGGCCGCCGCCAGCTCGTAACACCGCTCGAACCCTTCGAGCACCGCCGGCCAGGCACAGCGGGTCAGCTCGGTCTCGCGGTTGTGCGAGGCGATGAGCTCTCGCAGCTCACGATCGCGGGCCAGCCGGGCGACCGCCTGGACAAGCTCGTCGAAGGTGCGCCCGAGCAACCCCTCCTTCCCCGGCCGTACGAAGTCGGCGACACCGCTCTGCGCCCTGGCCACCACGGGAACCCCCGCGGCCCGGGCTTCCAGCGCGGCGATGCCGAACGACTCGCGGGGCGCGGGGGCCACGAACACGTCGGCCGAGGCCAGCAGCTCGCGGATCTGGTCGCGGGAGTAGCGGCCCGGCAGCGACACCCAGCCCTCCATGCCGTGGGCGCGCAGGAACCGCTCCATCGAACCCCGCGCGGGCCCGTCGCCGACCAGGGTGGCCCGCATCGCGATGTCCTTGGGCACCCGGCGCCGCGCCTCCATCAGGAGCTTGAGTAACCGTACGGGCTGCTTGCGCGGGGCGAGACGCCCCACCGCCACGATGTGCACCTCGCCGGGACCGCCCGGCCGTACCAGGTCACCGGCGGGACGCCAGGCGGAGACGTCCAGACCGTTGGACACCACGTCGACCGGGACACCCTTGCCCGCGACCGCGCGGATCGGCCGGGAAGCGGCGTGGCTGACCGCCGTGACCACTATGCCCCACCGGCTCCAGCCGAACAGCGCGTCGAGCCCCCGATAGAGCGCACGCGTCACCGGATCCCACATGCTGTGCACGGTCACCACCACCGGAAGGCCCGCGCGGACGGCCGCGCGCACCCCCATCCAGGCGAACGGCGACACCGCGCCCGTGTGGACGTGGACGATGTCGGGGCGCCGCGAGGTCATCAGGCGGAGCAGGTGACCGCCGCCCCGGGGGTGGACCGGGAGGTCGAAGGGCATCCGGGCGACGATGCGGTGGACTCCGGCCACGCGCCCGCCGGGGGTCGCGGTGGCCACCTCGACCTCGTGACCGGCGTCGCCCTGCGCTCGCACCAGATCGGCCACCTGCACCTCGATGCCCCCGAGCCGGGGCAGGTAACAGTCACTGACGTGAAGGATCCGCACCCCGCCAGACTGGCAGAGCCCGGGACCCGCTTCAAACGGGGGCATCACCGCCGGCGCACGCTCCCCGCCTCACGCACGCGCCGCCCACGCACAGTGTCGCAGCGTTCACAAGGGGCGTTCTTGAAGCGTTGAGTAGGGGTTCTGGAACCCCTGTCGGGGAGGCGCCGGGCACTCGGGGAGCGGCTCCGTGGAATCATGGCCGCGTGGCACGTACCGCGGTCTTCTTCCACGCCCACCCCGACGACGAGGCTCTGCTGACGGCCGGGACCATGGCGATGCTGGCGGCCCAGGGCCATCGGGTCGTCCTCGTCGTGGCGACCGCCGGAGAGCGCGGCCTGGCCGACCTGCCCCACGGCGACGAGCTCGCCGAGGCGCGCACCGCCGAGTTGTACGAGTCGGCCGCCGCGCTGGGCGTGGCCCGGGTGGTGCTGCTCGGCTACGGCGACTCTGGGCTCGGTGAGAGCAGCGGCGCCGGCGACGACCGCCCGGACAACGCCTTCATCGACGCCGACATCGAGGAGGCCGCCCAGCGGCTGGCGGCGGTGCTCAAGGAGGAGAGCGCCGACCTGCTGACCATCTACGACCCGGCCGGCGGGTACGGCCATCCGGACCACGTGCAGGTCTACCGGGTAGGGCAGCGCGCCGCCGGCATCGCGGGCACGCCGGCCCTGCTGGAGGCCACCGTCAACCGCGACCCCCTGCTCAAGGGCCTGCGCCTGGTCCAGCGGTTCTACCGGTTTCCTCCCGAGTTCGACGTGCGCTCCTTCGAACGGGCCTACTCGCCAGGCGAGGTCATCACCCACCGCGTCAACGTTCGCAAGTACGCCAAGGTCAAGCGCGCCAGCATGGCCGCCCACGCGTCCCAGGCGACCGGCGGCGAGGGGGACCGCACGCTCGCGGTCATGCTCAGGATCCCCGGCCCGCTCTACCGCCTGATCTTCGGCACCGAGTGGTACGTCCGCCGTGACCTGCCCGCCGGCACCCGCATGACGCATCCCTTCGACGGCCTTCCGGAGGAGACCGGGTAGGGCGCGATCTCGTTCTGGAGGATGAGATCCGGCCCGCGGCGTCCCGGCAGACTGGGACCCGGCCGGGGACGGCGGGCGCCCGCGGGCCGTCCGCCCTGTGCCGGCCGCTGCCACCGGGCCCGGGGGCGTACGAACGACAGAGAGGGGCACCCCGATGAGGAACAAGTGGATCCAGGCGGGCCTGTCCGTGGCCTCCCTGGCTCTGGCTGTCCTGCTCGTGGTGTTCCTGCCGCAGATCGTGCACGGCCTCACCGGGGCGAACGTCAGCTGGAACGAGATCGGCGCGGTGTTCCGCTCGCTGAGCTGGCAGATGATCCTGCTGATGGGCGTGCTGTGGTTCGCCAGCCTGTGGGCCTACACCTACGTGATGACCTCCGCCCTGCCGGGGCTCACCCACCTCCAGGCGCTGACGCTGAACGGCGCGGGGAGCGCGGTCAGCAACCTGCTGCCCTTCGGTGGCGCGGCCGGTGTGGCCCTGACCTTCGGGATGACCAAGGGCTGGGGGTTCGCCACCCGTCCCGTCGTGGTCTACACCCTGGTCACCGGCATCTGGAACACGTTGTTCCGCTTCATCCTGCCCGCGGTCGGCATCATCGCCCTGCTGGTCGCCGGGCGGATCCCCGACTCCCGGCTCACCAGCGCCGCCTGGGGCGGGGCGATCTCCATCCTGGTCCTGGTCGCCGTGGTCACCGCCGCGCTGTACTGGCAGCGGGCCGCCGACCTGCTCGGCCGTGGCCTCGACAGGTTGCTGGGCCTGCTGCCCCGGAAGGTCCGCCCGCCCGCGCACTACGCGTCGGACGCCATCCACCGGCTGCGTGCCGACACCGCCGACGTCGTGCGCAGGCGGTGGCCGGGGCTGTCGCTCGGCATGGCCGCCTTCCTGGCCCTGCAGTGCCTGATCATGGCGTGTTGCATGGCCGCCACCGGCGCCTATCCCGGCCCCGCGGAGACCGTGGCCGTGTTCGCGGTCAGCCGCGTGCTCACCAGCGCGGTGATCACACCGAGCGGGGCAGGGATCATGGAAGGGGGCACGGCCGCGCTGCTGATCGCCTTCGGCCAGCCTCCCGGCCCCGCGACCGCCGCCGCCATCCTGTTCGGCTTCTGGACCTACACGATCGAGATCCCGTGGGGCGCTCTCGCCCTCGGCGCGTGGTCGCTGCTGCGGCGCCGCGACGCCGCCGACGACCACCGGTCCCCGGAGCCCGCCTCACAGGCCTGAGCGCTCTGAGCAGCGCGTCCTCCCCTTCGCGCGTCCGGGCACAGCCATCCGCCTTCCATCGCGAACGCGCGGACGCGTGTACCTGTAATCTCTTGGCACCGGCGGTCGTGTCGATTTCCCCGACGCGGGCGGGCATGTGAGAAGGAGGGCAGGCCTTGGCGAACACCTTGTGCGTGCTCGACGGCCCCGCATAACGTGGCGGCTGACATGGTGACGTTCCGCGTTCTTGGGCCGGTCGAGGCGTTCGACGACGACGACGGCGAGGTCGACCTCGGCGGGTTACGGCAACGGGCCGTGCTCGCGCGGTTACTGGTCGCGCGCGGCCAGGTCGTGCCCGTCGACACGCTGCTGTTCGACCTGTGGACCGATGAGGGCGCCAAGGGCGCCCAGTCCGGCCTTCAGGTCTACATCTCGCGGCTCCGCCGTGTGCTCGAGCCGGGCCGGCCGCGTGGCGGCCCGAACCGGCTGCTCGTCACCGTGGCCTCCGGCTACGCCCTGCGCACCACGCCCGACCAGGTCGACGCGCTGCGCTTCGAGGCCATGGTCAGGTCGGCGGGCAAGTACCTCGAGAACGACGACCTGGAGCCGGCGCGCGCGGGCCTTGAGACCTCCCTCGGACTGTGGCGGGGCACCCCCTACTCCGACTTCGCCGAGCAGCAGTGGGCCGAGGCCGAGGTGAGCCGGCTCACCGAGCTGCGCCTGGTGGCCAGGGAGCGGCACGCCGACGCGGGCCTGCGCCTCGGGCTGCACGCCGAGACCGTGCCCGACCTGGAGGCCCTCACCGGTGAGCATCCGCTGAGGGAAGAGGGCTGGCGGCTGCTGGCCCTCGGCCTCTACCGCTGCGGCAGGCAGGGCGACGCCCTGGCGGCGCTGCGCCGGGCCCGCACCACCCTGGCCGACGAGCTCGGCATCGACCCCGGCCCCGCGCTGCGCAAGATGGAGTCGGACATCCTCTCGCAGGACCCGGCGCTGGAGCTCACCGTCCCCCAGCGCCCTCGCCCCACCGAGATCGGCGGTAGCTGGCCGCCGCGTTTCGAGAACCAGACCGCCGATCTGCCCCCGCTCTCGCCTGAGCCGTTCGTCGGCCGGGACGCCGAGCTGGCCCGGCTGACGGGCGCCGCGCCGCACGCCCTGGCCGGACGCTTCACCGCCGCCGTGGTCGGCGGCGACCCCGGCGCGGGCAAGACCACGCTGGTGCGGCGGCTGTGCCTGGAGCTCACCCGGCAGGGCTGGATCGCCGCTTCGGGAGGCTGCCCCGACAGCAGCGCCACCCCGCCCGGCTGGGCGTGGGTCGAGGTGCTGCGCACGCTGGTCTCCGTCCGCGGCACCGGCGAGTACGGCCCCCTGCTCGCGCCGTTGCTCGACGACGCCGCCCCCACCGACGAGGACGACCAGGCGTCGGGCGGCTTCCGGCTGCACCGCGCCGTCGGCGGCTACATCAACGGCATCGCCCGCGAGGCGCCCGTGCTGCTCACCCTCGAGGACCTTCACTGGGCCGACGACCAGACCCTCGCGCTGCTGCGCGCCCTGCCCAGCCTGCTGGCGACCAGCCGCGTGCTCCTCGTCGTGACCTGCCGTGACGGTGAGCTCAACGACCACCAGTCCGACGTGCTGGCCGCGCTCGCCCGGCTCGGACCGGTCCGGGTGGGTCTGGAAGGGCTCGACCAGGAGGCGGTGGCGGAGCTCGTAAGGGCGACCTGCGTCCGCGAGATCGACGAGGACGCCGTCAGCACGATCGTCGAGCGCACCGGCGGCAACCCGTTCTTCGTCCGCGAGACGATCCGGCTGCTCGACTCCGAGGCCACCGGCGAGAGGGCCACCGCCGCCGAGGTCATCTCCGAGGTGCCGTCGGGCGTGCGCGACGTGCTGCGCCGCCGGATCACCCGGCTTCCCGTGACGGCCCAGCAGATCCTGCTCCAGGCGGCGGTGATCGGCCGTGATGTCGACATCGACGTGCTGGTCGACGTCTCCGGTGACGAGGACGCCGTCGTCGACGCCGTCGAGGCCGCGCTGCTGGCCGGCCTGGTCACCGAGCCCGGCCCGGGAATGCTCCGTTTCGACCACGACCTGGTCCGCGACACGCTGTACTCCGATGCCTCGCGGTTGCGCAGGTCGCGCCTGCACGCCGCCGTCGCGTCGGTCATCGAGAGCCTTTCGCCGTCCGACGTCGCGGCGCTCGCCCATCACTACGACTCCGCCGGCACGGTGGAGACCGCGGCCAAGGCCGTGCACTACGCGGGCCTGGCCGCCGAGCAGGCCGAACGGCGCTTCGCCCACCGCGAGGCGGCCATGCTCTGGGAACGGGCCATCGCCGCCTTCGACCGCGCCCATCCCACGGGAGGGCCGCCCAAGGAGCGGCTGCTGCTGCAGCTCCGGCTGATCAAGGCGCTCGCGCTGTGCGGGGACATGACCGCCGCCCGTGCCCGCCGTCGCGAGGCGATGGACGCCGCGCTGCCGCTGGGCGATCTGGAGATGACCGCGCGCATCGCCGCGTCGGTGGCCGTGCCGTACAAGGGCATCGCCCGTGACTTCACCCGCACGGCGTGGGAGATCGTCGACGTCACCGAGCGGGCGCTGATCGAGCTGCCGCCGGGCGAGCAGTCGCTGCGCGCCAGCCTGCTGGCGACCCTGGCCCTGGAGCTGGAGGGCTCGGCCACCGGCCGTGGGTACGAGGCGTCCCTGGAGGCCGAGGAGCTGGCGCGGCAGAGCGGCGACCCGGCCCTGCTGGCCGTCGCGCTCAGCGGGCGGCTGCGCCAGTCGTACGTGATCACGGTGGTCGACGAGCGTGAGGCCATCGGCCGCGAGTTGCTGGAGGTCGGAGCGGCCTCCGGGCAGATCGCCGTGCAGGCGCTGGCCCATCTGGTGCTGATGGAGTGCGCGGCGGCACGCGGCGACTTCGCCGAGGCCGACGCGCAGATCAACGCGGCCGAGCGGCTCTCCAGGAAGTACGACCTGCCGGCGCCGTCGGCGGTGGGGGCCTGGTACGCCGGCATGCGCATGATGATCACCGGCGACTACGTGCGGGCCGAGCGCGCGTACCGGAACGCCGCCCGGCTGACCGCGCGGGCGGGCATGCTGGAGGGGCGCCAGGACCTGCCGCTGATCACCACGTTCTGCCTGCGGCTGGTCGACGACAAGGCCGCCGACATGGTGGAGTCGCTGGAGGAGGCGCACCGGCGCGGCGCCAAGTGGACCCTCGACGCCTACGCCGTCGCCCTCGCCTCCGCGGGCCACATCAAGGACGCCAAGGCCATCGCCGCCACCCGGACCCCCGTCCGTCCCGACTTCCTCTACGAGCTGGCCATGACCTGGCGGGCGCTGGCCGGGATGCTCCTCGGCGACCGCGACCGCATGCAGGACGCCTACTCCACGCTCGGGCCGTTCTCCGACCGCATCGCGGGCGCGGGCACAGGCGTGGTGGCGCTGTGGCCGGTGGCGCAGACGCTGGGCGACCTCGCCATGCACCTCGGGCAGCCCGACGAGGCGCGGAGGCATTACGAGAAGGCGCTGGCAGTGGCCGAGCGGGTGGGCGTCCCCCGGTGGGTCGCGGCGGCGCGTCAGGCCCTCGACAACGGCTGACCTGAGCGGCGGGTCAGCAGGAGAGCTGGAACTTCTCGCCGACGGTGACCCCCTTGCCGGACACCGTGAGCTCCACGCGGTACCAGCCGGGGTTGTCCATGATGCGGGGGTGCCATTCCACGGTGCGCTGCGCGCCCATGAAGCCGGCAGTCCCGGAGAACAGGTACGTCTTCCAGGCGTGCGAGGAGGGGCTCCAGCGGCGCAGGCGCCATTCGTACAGGACCGGGTCGCCGGAGGGCCCCGGGTCGATCACGCTCTCCGCGTGGTAGGTGCGCTCGCAGGATGCCCCGATGTCGGCGGCTCCCACGGTCACCATGCCCGCCTCGGGGATCTGCCTGGCCTTGATCGGCACTGACTGGGCGGACAGGACCACGGTCCTGACGGGTGTGCCGGTGGTGCTCGTGCCGGCCTCCTGGCCGGTGGGGCCGGGGGTCGCCACCCCGAAGTAGGCGCCGGCGACGGCCAGCGTGGCGATCAGCAGCTTGAGCGCGGCGGCCGTGCCACTTGCCATGATCGGTACCAGGCCGCCTACCGGCTTCAGGCTGCTGCGCGTTCCCATGACCCACCCCTTTCGCACACCCTTAGATGTACGCGGGGATGGTTGCTCCCTACTTGCCGTCCGCTTGCAGTCGACAGCGTGTAGCGATCAGGCGGAAGACGTGGGGCACAGGCGGCCGGACCTGCCATGTTCCCGGGAATCCGGCGCAGCGATCGCGTCAATCTCCATGCCGACATGGAGGGACATGGGATCATAACCGGATGCGTATGGTGACTGCTTCTCTCCTGCTGGCGTTCCTGGCCACCTTCGGCCTGGTCGACCCGGCTTCCGCACGGACCGCTCCGCAGGTCACGGCGAAGGAGGTCTACCTGATCGACGCCACAGCGGGAACGGTCCAGTTCGCCAGGCGGGAGACACGGCGCGTGCCCGTGGCCAGCCTCACCAAGATCATGACGGCGTACGTCGTTCGCCGCTCCGCGTCCCTGGAGGACGTGGTCACCGTCTCCGCGACCGACGTACGGCACGCCGCGAAGAACGGCGCGACCCACGCGGGACTGCGCGCCGGGGAGCGGCTCACCGTGCGGGACCTGCTGCACGCCGTGCTGCTGCCCTCGGGAGCCGACGCCTCGAACGCCCTCGCCCGGCGATACGGGCCGGGCGTGAAGCGGTTCGTGGCGAAGATGAACCGCGCCGCCCAGAGCCTCGGCCTGCGGGACACGGTGTACACCAACCCTGACGGCCTCCCCCAGACCGGCGGCGACCGCTCCACCGCGAAGGACCAGGTCATCCTCGCCCAGACCGTCCTCAAGGATCCGGTCATCGCCACCATCGTCCGCACCGAGAGGCACGCGGTGGCCAGGTCGGCCGTGCACCGCGCGCATGTCTGGCACAACACCAACCGGCTGCTGCCCACCGAGGCCATGGGCCTGAAGACGGGGTACACCCGGCCGGCAGGCTACTGCCTGATGTTCGCCTCCGTCGTCGGCGGGCACACCATGATCGGCGTGCTTCTCGGTGACTCCGGCGACGCCGCCCGCTACCGCTCGGCCCGCAGGCTCCTCGACGCCGCCGCGGTCGCCATCGCCGCCTAGCGCCCGACCGCCGTCCTCGCGCACGGGAACCGCTCGAACGTCTGACAGAGTTTGTCCAACGGCGACAGGGGGTGGACGGGTGGAACCGGACGGGGTGCTGGAACCTCCCAGCCTGGTGGAGCTCTCGATGCGGCGGATCCGCCACGAGATCCTCAGCGGCGCTCTGGCACCGGGTGAGCGGCTGATCGAGGAACAGCTCACCCAGCGGTTCGGCACCAGCAGAGCGCCCCTGCGCGAGGCACTGCGGTCGCTCGGGCAGCAGGGCCTGGTGGAGCACCTGCCGCGCCGGGGCGTCCGTGTCACCGAGCTGTCCCGAGAGGACGTGGACGAGCTCTTCGGCCTGCGTGACGTCCTTGAGCGCTACGCGGTCCAGACCGCGCTCCCGCCTTCCGGCGCGCATGACCTGTCAGGGCTGGCCAACGCGCTGGAGGGCATGGCCGCGGCGGTGCAGGCCGGCGACCCGCTCAGCGAGAACGAGGCGCACCGGCGGTTCCACGTCGCGCTGGTCGGGCTGGCGGGCCACCGCCAGTTGCTGCTGGCGTACGAGCCGGTCATCTACAAGCTGCAGCTCTACATGGCGGCCAACCTGCGCAGGGAGGCCGAGCAGCGCGCCCCCTCCGAAGGGGTGGCGCGGCACCGGCGCCTTTTCGACGCGATCGCGTCGGGCGATCCGGCCATCGCCCTCGGCGCCCTCTCGCGCCACGGAGCGCGCACCTACATCGGGTGATCGCTCTCCGGAAGGAGGTGATCACCGAGCTAACAGAAGCGTAACCGGACGGTTCGGTCCCCGACACAATCCTGTCGACAATCGACAAAAGGAGGATTCGAGAACGGAGTACACGTGTCCGATCCGCTGCTCGTCGAGGCCGACCCGTACCCCTTCGCGTTCGACCCGGACCACACCGCACTGCTGCTCATCGACATGCAACGGGACTTCGTCGAGCCCGGGGGGTTCGGGGAGACCCTCGGCAACGACGTGAGCCTGCTCCGGCAGGTGATCCCGCCCCTCCGGGACGTGCTGGACGCCACCCGCAGGGCCGGGCTGACCGTCATCCACACCCGCGAGGGTCACCTGCCCGACCTTTCCGACTGCCCGCCCGCCAAGCTGAACCGCGGCGCGCCCTCGCTTCGCATCGGGGACCCCGGCCCCAAGGGACGGATCCTCGTCCGTGGCGAGTACGGCCACGACATCATCGACGAACTGGCCCCCGCCGAGGGGGAACTCGTCATCGACAAACCAGGCAAGGGCGCCTTCTACGCGACAGGCCTGGACCAGGCGCTGCGGGACGGCGACGTCCGCAGCCTGGTCGTCACCGGCGTCACGACCGAGGTGTGCGTGCACACCACCGTGCGCGAGGCGAACGACCGGGGATACGAGTGCCTGGTGCTGTCCGACTGCGTGGGCTCGTACTTCGCCGGGTTCCAGCGGTACGGGCTCGAAATGATCGCCGCCCAGGGCGGCATCTTCGGCTGGGTCGCCCCGTCGGGCGGCTACCTCAAGGCACTAGAAGCACGGAGCTGACCGATGACCACGACAACCGGCCCGGCCAACGTCAAACCGCCCTGGTGGGTGAGCGGGGACACCAACGCCTTCTTCGGACTCGGCTTCAACGTGATGGTGAACGTGCTGGTGCTCAGCGGCCTGTGCCTCGGGGTCGTCCACCTGCCCGGCTCCGACGTCTTCGGCGTCATCCTCCCGGCGATGGGCATCCAGCTCCTGATCGGCAACGTCTACTACACCTACCTCGCCCGCCGCCTGGCCCGCCGCGAGGGCCGCTCCGACGTGTGCGCGATGCCGTACGGGCCCAGCGTGCCGCACATGTTCATCGTCGTGTTCGTGATCATGCTGCCCACCTACCTGGCCACCAAGAACCCCCTGCAAGCGTGGGCCGCCGGGCTCGCCTGGTGCTTCATCATCGGCGTCATCGTGTTGATCGGCGCCTTCGTCGGGCCGTACATCCGCCGCTTCACGCCCCGGGCCGCCATGCTGGGCACGCTGGCGGGCATCTCCATCGCCTTCATCTCGATGCGGCCCGCGGCGCAGATGTGGGAGGCGGCCTGGATCGCGCTGCCGGTGCTGGTGATCATCCTCGTCGGCTTCTTCACCGACCTGAAGCTGCCCGGCAACATCCCGGTCGGCCTGGCCGCGCTCCTCGCCGGCACGGCGATCGCCTGGATCGGCGGCTACATGGACCCGGCGGACGTCGGCGCCGCCGCCGGGAACATCGCGGTGAGCCTGCCGACGCTGAACCTCGACCTGCTCCTCGACGGGCTCAGGGAGGTCTCGCCGCTGCTGGCCACCGCGATCCCCCTGGGGATCTACAACTTCACCGAGGGCATGAGCAACGTGGAGAGCGCCGCCGCCGCGGGCGACTCGTACAACCTTCGGTCGGTGCTGCTGGCCGACGGCGCGGGCGCGGTGGTCGGCTCGATGCTGGGCTCCCCCTTCCCGCCGGCCGTCTACATCGGCCATCCGGGCTGGAAGTCCGCGGGCGGCCGGAGCAGCTACTCGATGGCCAGCGGCGTCGTCATCGCCATCTTCTGCTTCCTCGGCATGTTCGCGCTGCTCGGCGCGCTCCTGCCCGCGCCCGCCATCGTGCCGATCCTGCTTTACATCGGGCTGCTCATCGGCGCCCAGGCGTTCCAGGCCGTGCCGAAGGCCCACGCGGTCGCCGTGGTGATGGCCATCATCCCCAACATCGCCGCCTGGGCCCAGGGCTACATGGACAACGTGCTGGCCGCGGCGGGCACCAGCGCCCAGAAGGTCGGGTACGACACCATCGCCCAGAACGGGACGGTGTACGAGGGCACGGCGCTGCTCGGCGGAGGGGCGGTGCTGGCCGGGCTGGTGCTGGGCTCGATCACGGCCTTCATCATCGACCGGTCGTTCTTGTGGGCCGCCGCCTACGCCTTCATCGGCGCGGCGCTGGCGTTCATCGGCCTGATCCACGGCGTGAAGGTCGAGTGGAACGCGAGCGCCCAGGTGTCGCTGGGCTACCTGTTCGCCGGGCTCGTCCTCCTCGCCTTCACCTTCATCAAGCCCGCCGTAGCCGAGGCGGCGGACGGCGGGGAGCCCGGCGCCAAGCCGGTGACCGCGGAGGTCCCCGCCGCGTCGTGAGCCGGGACCACGGATCCATTCCTTCGGGCAAGCCGGCATCGGCGTGAGTCACGGGCCTGTGACCCGTGTGGGGAAGGCAGATGGACACTCCTTTTGACCTGGACACCCTCGCCCGTCGCTACCGCGCGGGATCGGCGAGCCCGCCGGGGGTCGCCGAGGAGGTGCTGGACCGGATCGCGGCACGGGGTGACGACCACGTGTGGATCACCCTTCGGCCGGCCGCCGACCTGCTCGGCGACGCGGCGGGGCTCGCCGGCCGCTGGCCGGACCCGCACTCCCGTCCAGCGCTCTACGGTGTCCCCTTCGCGGTCAAGGACAACATCGACGTGGCAGGGCTGCCCACCACGGCGGCCTGCCCGGGGTACGCGTACGTCCCCGACCGGAGCGCGCCGCTGGTGGACCGGCTGCTCGCGGCGGGCGCCCTGCTCGTCGGCAAGACCAATCTGGACCAGTTCGCGACCGGGCTCTCCGGCACCCGCAGCCCCTACGGCGCCTGTGAGTCCCCGCTCGTTCCCGGGCTCATCTCGGGCGGCTCCAGTTCGGGGTCGGCGGTGGCGGTGGCCGCGGGGCTGGTCGCCTTCGCGATCGGGACGGACACGGCGGGCTCCGGCCGGGTGCCCGCCGCGCTCACCGGCACCGTCGGGATCAAGCCGAGCCGGGGGCTGGTCAGCACGCTCGGGCTCGTGCCCGCGTGCGCCTCGCTCGACTGCCCCAGCGTCTTCGCCTGGTCGGTCGCCGACGGGCTGGCCGTACTGTCGGTCATGGCGGGGCCGGAGCGCTCCGATCCCTGGTCCCGCTCCCTCCCCGTGCCCTCGCCGGTGCCGCCGGCCGTGGCGTCCCTCCGGATCGGCGTGCCGCGCCATCGCGAGTTCTTCGGTGACGACGCCGCCGCGGCGGCGTTCGAGGAGGCGGCCGGGCGGCTCGCGGATCTCGGGCACCAGATGGTCCCGGTCGACCTCGAACCGTTCCTCGCGGCGGGACGGCTGCTGTACGACGGGCCGTGGATCGCCGAGCGGCTGGCGTCGATCGGCGGCTTCGCGGACCGGAACCCCGGCCTGGTGCATCCGGTCACGCGCAAGATCCTCGCCAACGGCACCGGCCTGAGCGCGGTGGACGCCTTCCAGGGCCTGTACCGGCTGCGGGCGCTACGTGCCGAGACCAGGCAGGCCTGGGCGTCGATGGACGCGCTGGCGGTTCCGACCGTGCCGACGACCTTCACCATCGCGGAGCTGCTGGAGAGCCCGATCGACCGCAACGCCGTACTCGGCCACTACACCACCTTCGCCAACCTGCTCGACCTGGCCGCGGTGGCCGTACCCGGCGGCATGACGGCGACCGGCCGTCCGCACGGCGTCACCCTGCTCGGCCCCGCGGGCTCCGACGGCCTGCTCGCCGGGCTGGGCGCCGCCCTGCACGCGCGAACCGGGGGGCACGCGGCGCCGCCCGGGGGCGCCTCCGAGGCGGGGCCGGTGCTCGCCGTCGTGGGCGCGCACCGCTCCGGCCAGCCGCTGCACGGACAGCTCACCTCGCTGGGGGCCACCGGGCTCGGCACGGCCCTGACCGCCCCGATCTACCGCCTCTACGCGCTGGACGGCGGCGAACCGCCACGCCCGGGTCTGGTCCGCTCGAACGGCGGCGGGGTGTCCGTCGAGGTGGAGCTGTACGGCCTCGGCCCTTCGGCGCTCGGCACCCTGCTCACCCAGGTCACGCCACCGCTCAGCCTCGGCACGGTGCGGCTCGCCGACGGGCGCACCGTGCATGGCTTCCTCTGCGAGTCGTACGCGACCGAGGGGGCCGCCGACATCAGCCATCACGGAAGCTGGCCGAACTACCTTCTCTCACCCGGCCGTGGCGGGTGAGAGCGCACCAGGCCGTGACAGGCGATCGCGGCGGCGGCGACCACGTTGAGCGAGTCGACGCCCAGCCCCATCGCGGCCGGGCTCATCGGGATGCACACCGGCTCATCGGCCTCCCGCAGCCACCGCGAGGACAACCCGTCCCCCTCGGAACCCAGCAGCAGGGCCACCCGGCCTCGCATGTCGGCCTCGTCCATGGGCGTGGCCGCCTGGTCAGGAGTCAGCGCGAGCGTCCGGTAGCCCGCGCCGCGGATCTCGGCCAGGCCTTCGTACCAGCCGTCCATCCGCGCGTACGGCACGGCGAAGACCGCGCCCATCGACACCTTCACCGACCGCCGGTACAGCGGGTCGGCGCAGCGCGGTGACAGGATCACCGCGTCGACCCCCAACGCCGCCGCACACCGGAAGATCGCTCCCACGTTCCCGTGGTCCACCAGGTCTTCCAGCACCAGGACACGGTGGGGCGGTGAGGGGTGGCCGCCGAACCGGGTGCCGGCGCCCGGGAGATCCTGGAACTCGCCCGCGAGCAGGCTCTTCACGTCCGGGAGCGCCAGACGGGCCATGGACGCGAGCGCGCCGCGATGCACGGCGAACCCGGCGATGCCCTCCATCACCTCGTCGGAGGCCAGGTAGACGCGGGCGCCGCCGAGCACGTCCTCCAGGCCGGGGAGCCACCTGCGCGTGGTCAGCACCGACCTGATCGGGTATCCGGCGGCGACGGCCCGCTTGATGACCTTCTCGCCCTCGGCCATGAACAGACCGCGCTCGGCCTCCATGCTCTTGCGCAACTCGACGTCGCGCAGCCGCACATAGTCGGCCAGCCGGGGGTCGGCGGTGTCCTCCACCGGGATGAGCTCAAGCACGAGACAAGCGTATGACCCGTGCGAGCTGCCAGAGCAGCACGTAGACGGTCAGCACCGCGCAGAACCCCACCACCAGGCCGACACCCGTCTTGGTGAGCACACCGGCCCAGCCGAAGACGGGGTTGGGCGGGTCGACGAAGGTCCAGACCCCGGCCGAGCAGCAGGCCCCGGCGAACACGCAGCCCAGCACCCCCCACCGTGCCGCGGCCGGAAGCGTCGGCCGGTGCGGCACGAAGGCCTCGCCCGAGGGCCGCGACGCCCGGGCCAGCCACCACCCGGTCACCGCCGCCCCCAGCACCGACGAGACGTACTGGACCAGCCGGTAACCGGTCACCCAGCCGAGCACGGGGGCGGTCAGCCAGCCCCACCCCCAGAACGCGGCGCCCCAGTCGTGCGTGAAGGAGTCCCACACCACGTGGGTGGCCGCGCCGGTCGCGGCGCCGAGCGCGATGGCGGGGAACCTGCGCCAGGCAGGTCCGGGAAGGGCGGCGACCCGGGCCGCGAGGCGCGCGGGCAGCAGGGCGGTCAGCGGGTCGCGGAACACGAACTGGAAGAGCGCGAGCAGCACGAACACCGCCACCACGTCGTCGGTGACCACGCCCACCGGCGAGTGCCACCGGGTGTAGGCGTCGAGGTACGGCAGGAACATCGGCAGGTCGGGAACCATCGTCCCGAAGCCGAGCGCCCACGGGTCCAGCACCTTCCGCGCCCTGGCCGAGGTGATCAGCGGGATCACCGCGGCGACATGGCTGGGGGTGAACGGCACGGGGTCTCCTAGCTCGGGGGCCCGCACGCCCGTCCACGGCTTTACGCGGACGGGGACGTGACACTCTCCGCAACGGGTAGGCTACTCACCGCTGTCAGGGCCAGGTTCGAACGATCGGGGGCCATGGTGCCAGATCAGGCTACGCAGGTGCGCCCCCCGGCTCCGCCGGCGTCCTGGATGCGTGATGCGCGCCTCGCCAGGAGGCTGTCGCTCGCCACCCTGGTGTGGCTGGGCGCCGAGAGCTTCCTCGGGCTGGCCGCGGGCTTCGCGGCCCATTCGGTGGCGCTGATCGGGTGGGGCTGGGCGTCCCTGGTGGAGGCGCTGGCCAGCGTGATCGTCATCTGGCGCTTCACCGGGGGACGGCTCCACTCGCCGACGGCCGAGCACCGCGCGCGCAAGGCCGTGGCGATCAGCTTCTGGGTGCTCGCGCCCTACCTGGTGCTCCACGTCGCCTACGACCTGCAGGCGGGTCAGCGGTCGGCGCCCACGGTGCTGGGCATCGTCGTCACCACGATCAGCCTGGTCAGCATGCCGCTGCTCGGGCTCGCCAAGCGCAGGCTCGGCGCCCGCCTGGGCTCGGTTGCCACGACGGGAGAGGGCACCCAGAACCTGCTCTGCGCCCTGGTGGCCGGAGGGGTGCTCGCGGGGCTGACGGCGACCTCGCTGGGCTGGTGGTGGCTCGATCCCGCGGTCGCGCTCGTGCTGGCGGCCGTCGCCGTACGCGAGGGCCGTAACGCGTGGCGCGGCCATTCCTGCCGCCACTGAAGCATGACCACGGCCAGCTCAAGCCCCTGAGCGCGCAGCGCGACGGCCACCCGGGGAGCGGTGCCGGGGTCGGCCAGCGCACGGCACACCCGCCCGGCGACGACCACCTCGCGCACGCAGTCCGATTCCCTGAGGGCCCGCCGGATCTCCTCGGGGCAGCCCGAGCCGGCCAGCTCGATGAGCAGCAGGTCAGGCCGCCGCCCGGCGAACGCCCGACCAGGCGCGGGACCGTCCGCCATCGCTTGGCGGGCCTCTATGGCCATCGACACGAGCCGCCAACCCCCTGTGAGCCGCGTACGCCGTTCCCGCCCCACCGAAGCAGGAAATATCGTGATCTGTAGGGTCACGATACATCGCGACGGGTCACCGCTCAAGATGTATCGCGTCAATGCGGCTAGGGCAGAAGTTATCCAAAGCCCCGGCATCGATGCACGAAAAGATCGGGTTTTACCCGAATAACGCTTGCCGATATGGTTCCGTAAGCATTACCCGGGATCTCCCTATATGGTCGCTGCAAAGTGAGCCATGTTCGGAAAAGATCAATACCTTATGAGGACACCGTGGGCGGACGCCACCGCACAGACGAGCTTGAGGGCGGCTACAACCCTTATCAGGAGCCGTCGGGCCGCCGTCGCGCGGGCCGGGGCAAGGTGCTGGTGCCCCTCGCCGGTGCCGTCGCACTCGCCGTACTGTTAGGCGTCGCCGCATACGTGATCATGAGCCGCGACGCGGCCTGTGGTGACGACAAGCTGACGATGCGCGTCATCACCTCGCCCGACATCCAGCCGGCCATCAACAAGATCGCGACCGGCTTCACCAAGAACGCCAAGCCTGTGAACGGCAAGTGCTTAGCGATCAACGTCGAGGCGAGCGATTCGGCCGGTGTCACGAACTCCATCGCCGGGTCGGGCGCCACCGCGGGCAAGTTCGACGCCGACCTGTGGGTGCCGGACTCGAGCCTGTGGGTGGCCAAACTGCGCTCCACGCCCAAGGGCTCGGGCATCTCCGCGCCCGTCGGGTCGATCGCCCGTTCCCCCGTGGTCCTGGCCGCGCCCAAACCGGTGATCGAGAAGCTGCAGAGCGCCTTCGGCGAGCCGAGTTGGAGCGGCCTGATGTCCGCCGCCAACGCCGCCACGCCTGACGGTCTCGGGCGCAAGATCCGCGTCCTGCCGCTGGATCCCACGCTCAACGCGGCCGGGCTGAGCGCCCTGCTCGCCGGGGCGGGCATCCTCAAGGCGACCGGCGCCGGCGACGAGCAGCTTGTGGGCGTGCTCAGGCAGCTTTCGGAGAACGCGGTGAACAGCCCGGCGAACATGTTCGCCACCATGGCCAAGCAGTCGTCGCGCGTCCCGATCGGCATCGCCTCCGAGCAGGGCATCTGGGCGTTCAACTCCAAGAGCAAGCCGGGCGAGGTCGTGGCGCTCTACCCGGCCGAGGGCACGATCAGCCTCGACTATCCGGTCATCGTGACCGCCAAGGACCAGGCCACTCGCGACGCCGCCAAGAGCTTCGCCACCGCGCTGACCGGCGCGGAGGCCAAGAAGACCATCCGCGAGTTCGGCTTCCGGACGCCGGACGGCAAGGGCGGCAGCGCCATCAGCCAGGCGAACGGGCTCAACCCCGCGACGCCGCGGACCATCAAGATCCCGGACGCGGCCTCGGTCACCAAGATGTCGCAGGCGTGGTCCCGGCTCAAGCTCGGCGGGCGTCTGCTGGCCCTGGTCGACATCTCGGGCACCATGGCGCTGCCCGCCGTCGGCGCTCCGGGGGACCGTATGCGGCTGATCGCTCAGACGGCGATCGAGGGCCTGAAGCTCTTCCCGGACAAGAACAAGATCGGCACCTGGATCTTCTCGACCAACCTGAACGGCAAGGGCGTCGACTACCGCCAGGACGTGTCCATCGGGCCCATCGGCGCGAAGATCAACGGCGTGACCCGCAGGGACGTCATCAGCGCGCACCTCGCCCAGATCAAGGCGAAGCGCACCGGGGACACCGGTCTCAACGACACGCTCGCCGCCGCCTACGACAAGATGAAGGCCGAGTACGAGGCCGACAAGATCAATACGATCCTGATCTTCACCGACGGCGTCGGCAACGACGACCCCGACGGCGGCATCTCCAACTCCGAGATCCTCAAGAAGCTTC
Source organism: Sphaerisporangium flaviroseum (assembly GCF_039537005.1). Classification (NCBI taxonomy): domain Bacteria; kingdom Bacillati; phylum Actinomycetota; class Actinomycetes; order Streptosporangiales; family Streptosporangiaceae; genus Sphaerisporangium; species Sphaerisporangium flaviroseum. The sequence goes on from NZ_BAAAZR010000020.1 coordinate 321,025, forward strand.
GCGACGAGTTCGACGAGACGCAGCCGGTCAGCGTCATCATCATCGCCCTCGGGGCCAACGACGCCGCCGGACGGCGGCAGATGCTGGCGATCGCCAAGGCCACGCAGGGTCAGGCGTTCTTCCCGAACAACGCCCTGGAGATCCGCAAGGTCTTCCTGGAGGGCATCTCCCGCCGCCTCTGCGCGCCGAACTGCAATGGCACGCAATCGCAGTAAGCGCGCGCCGCGTCCAGGCGCCCGATCCCGGCCCCTCACGGGCCCGGGATCGGGCGCTTTTTCTTTCCGCCGCCGGCGGGTGTGCGGGGCCCACGGGCGACGGAAGATCGCGATCTGTCACCGAGGACACCCCTACGCGTCACCGATCTTGACCCCACCCCTGCCTCCCCGAAACAGCAGTTTCACAAGTCACACCAGACCCTATTTTCCCAGGTCATACCAGATAATTATCAAACAATCTGGGGTGAACCCGGTCAGGGGAACGGGCGTCCTACGCGTGTGGGGCCTGGCGCGGGCAGGGGAAATTCTCGCGAACATGCGCGACCGGAAGCCAGGTACCCGTCCTGCGGGGAGGAAAATTCGTGCCCGGATGGCCGAGCGTCGGCCGTGCCGACGATCAACGACTGGTGGAGGCTCTGCGCCGAGCGGACGGCCGCGCGGCGGACAGCCTCTACGACAGCTATGCCGACAGACTGAACGACTACGCCTACTCACTGCTCCACGACACCGACACCGCCGCGGACTCCGTGCACGACGCCATCGTCACCGCCCACGGCCGCGTGGGCGCGTTGCGCGAACCGGCGCGCTTCCGCGCGTGGCTGTACGCGCTGACGCGGTTCCAGTGCGCCACCCGCCGGGGCCGGACACCGGCCAACGGCACAGAGCTGGAGCAGTACCTGGGGGTGCACGAGGAGGATCCCGAGCTCGCGGCGACCGTCAGAGAGGCTCTCGCCGAGCTCGGGGTCAAGGAACGGGAGGTCCTCCTTCTCGCCCTGCGGCACGAGCTGAGCACCTCCGAGACCGGGGCCGTGCTGGGCCTGAACTCGCGGCAGACCGGGAGCCGGCTCACCCGCGCCCGCGACCACCTGGAGAACGCCGCCGCGGCGGTGATCCTCGCCAGGACCGGCCGTGCGCACTGTCCTGATCTGTCCGCACTGCTCGACTCCATCGAGGGCCCGCTCCCGCAACAGCTCCGGCGGCGCCTGACCCGGCACATCATCGGGTGCAAGGAGTGCACGGAAGGGCGCCACCGCCGGGTGTCGTCCGAGCGCCTGCTCGACAGCGTCCCGGTGGCCTTCCCTCCCTTGTCGCTGCGCCGCAGGGTCGCCGAGACCTGCGCCCTGCCGGAGCAAGACGCGAGACGGACCGCCGCCATGGCGATGGCCGAGGGGTTCGACAAGAACGGCTTCCCGCCGGCGGGCCCGGAGCGCCGCGCCAGGAGCGAGCGCCGCGGCGCCAGGGACGACCGCCGTACCCCGGTGGACCTGGCGCCGACCCCTCAGCACGGGACCGGGGCGCCGCACGGGGAGACCCCCCGGCACGGGATCAGAGCCGAGCACGCGGAAACCCCCCACCACGGAACCAGGGCCGGGCACGGGGACACCCCCGGCCGTGGGAGCAGAGCCGGGCACAGGGACACCCCCGGCCGTGGGACCAGGGCCGGGCACGGGGACACCCCCGGCCGTGGGAGCAGGGCCGGATACGGGGAGACCTCTGCGGCCGGGCATGATGAGACCGCCGTTCACGCGGCCGGATCCGGATACGGAGAGGCTCTCGGGTACGCGGAGATCGGCGAGCACGCGCCGAGGACCGGACGTGGCGGGGCGGGGCGGCGCGGCGCCAAGGGCGCCCGCAAGGCCTCGCGCAAGACGACCCCCGTCTTCGCCACCATCGCCTGCGTGCTGGTGGCCACCGGAGCCATGGTGGTGGCGACCGGGCAGGACGCGTCCACCCCCGACGGGGCGACACAGACCCTGCGCTTCCCCAGCCATACGCCCGGTGAGCTGCAGATCAGCTACGGCCCGCAGCCCACCGACGCGCCCCCCTCCTCTGAACCGCCCGCCTCGCCGACCGCCGCCGCGACGGCGAGAAGGTCCCCGTCCCCTGCCGCTCCGGGGGCTCCGGGCGCCACCTCCGCCAAGCCCCGCACGCCGGCCGCCACCCGCACTCCGACGCGGCCCGCCCCCACCCCCGCGGCCAAGCTCGTCGTCTCGTGCCCGGGCGCGCTCGGCGACGAGGACGCAAGTGTGATCCTTATCTCGGCCCGGAACGCGACCATCGCCTGGACGGCGAGCGCGACGGGCGGTCTGGTCGTGACGCCGGGGCAGGGCGTGCTCAAGTCCGGCGTCAAGACGAGGATCTCGGTGGTGGTCTCCGAGCCGGAAGAGGCCGGAGAGGGCACCGTGACCTTGCGTTCCGCTGCTGGGACCGCTTCCTGCCCGGTGACATGGGACGGTCAGGACCCGCCTCCGGCATCCGACCCTCCACCGGACCGGCAACCGACGTCGGAACCGACCGCTTCGGCGACGCCGAGCGAGGAATCGAGTGGCGGTCCCACCTGATTCCTCACTCGACTGCACATCTTGGGCAATCCGGGGGTACCTTTTGAAGACCCCCGGTCCCTGGAGTCCCAATCGTCTCGGGGGCATCAGTCGTTGGCGTAGGTAACGTGATTGACTACACAACGATTCTTGCCCTCAGCCAGGTAAACCATTGACCGGGTTAGGGCGTCGGCATTGACGATCGCATAGCGTGGTTGGTCCTATGAGAGCAGCGATCAACCATGCCTATGGGCGGCCTTGACCAGCGGAGCCAGGAGAGATGCGTACGAACAGGACAGTGCTCACATGGGTGCTGGCGATCGCGTGCGCCGCGGGAGCGGTGATCGCGCTTGCCGATATCCATACTCCGGCACGCCTGATTCTGACGCCGCTGTTCCTTCTGGTGGTGCCGGGAGCCTCGGTCGTCGGACTGTTGCGTGATCGTGACCCTCTCGCGGCACTAACGGTGGGCGCCGCCGCGAGTCTCGTTATAAACGTTCTTTTAGCCGAGGCCATGCTTTTGTTCGACGCCTGGTCCCCTCGCGCGGGAGTGGCGACCATCGCGGTGCTCGGTGGATTCATGTGGGTGCTTCGGTCTCTGTACCGGGGGAACGGCAGTGTGCACACCGAACAGGGGGCCGGGTCAAGGTGAATGTCACGGTCGTTCGGCCTGGCGAGCTCGGAGCACCGGAGCTTGCCCGCTGGCGTGAACTACAGCATGCCGATCCATCACTGGACAACCCGTTTCTCTCAGTCGAGTTCGCGCTGGCGCTGAGCCGGCTCCGCTCGTATGTCCGTGTCGCGGTCATCGAGGACGACGGCAAGGTGGCCGGATTCCTCCCGTTCGAGCGGCACGCCTTCGGCATCGGCAAGCCCCTCGGAAGCTGGCTGACCACCTGCCACGGCCTGATCTCGGTCCCGGGTCTCGAGCTTTCCGCCCGCGCCCTCCTGCGGGCGTGCGGCCTGTCGGTCTTCGACTTCGACCACATGGTCGCGGGCCAGCCCACCTGGACGCCCCACGAGTCGGCGGTGCGCCCGGTGCCGTTGATGGACCTCACCGGCGGCTTCGACGCCTACATCGACCACATCCGCGCCAACTCCCCGAAGAACTTCAAGACGGTTCGGTACAAGGAGCGCAAGCTCGCCCGCGACCACGGTGAGATTCGCCTGGAGTGGTGTGCCTCCGACCCCGAGTCGATGCGTACGTTGACGGCCTGGAAGTCCGACCAGTACCGCCGCACCGGGCGGGTCGACCGGTTCGCCCAGCCGTGGATCGTCAAGCTCATCGACGAGATGCACGCCTGCGAGTCGCCGTCGTTCGGCGGTGTGCTGACGATGCTCTACGCCGGGGACACCCCGGTCGCGGGGCACTTCGGCCTGCGCACCCACAACACGTTGGTCGGGTGGTTCCCCGCCTACGACCCCGAGTTCGCCCGGTACTCCCCCGGGATAATGCACCACTTGCGCATGGCGGAGCAGGCCGCGTCTCACGGTCTGGGCCAGGTCGACATGGGCAAGGGGGGCCGGGAGTACAAGGGCTGGCTGAAGAACGGCGTCATCCACGTCTCCGAGGGACGGGTCTCCCGCCCGTCGGCGACGGCCGCCGTCCACTGGATGGGACGGGCGCCTGTGAACAAGGCCCGCAACATCGTGGTGGACCGACCATCGCTCTATCGGCTGGCCGACCGGCTGCTGAAGGGCTTCGGACGGGTCCGCACCACCCTCCAGCCCGAAACCGTTGAAAAGGAACCCTCGGGGGTGCGCTGATTTCTCCCGAGACAGCCCACCCCCTCTACTGCTCTGACCGGGACGGAGAAACCCCTCTCCGTCCAGTCGCGCCGGTCCTGTTGGCAGTCGCCGCCGATGTCAGACCGCCCGGAAGGACATCCCTCAAAATGAGTCCCGAGATCACCAAGCACAACGGGAAACCTCAGCTTCACAGCCTGAGGCCACTGCCGACAGTGGACCGTTTCACACCCCTCACCCCGCACCTCGCCATATCCCCGACCGTCAGCGTGGTCGTACCGGCCATGAACGAGGCGGAGAACCTTCCGCACGTTTTCGCCACGCTGCCCCACTGGATCCACGAGATCGTCCTCGTCGACGGCAACTCCACGGATGACACCGTGGCGGTCGCCCGCCGCCTGCGCCCGAACCTCCGCGTCATCCAGCAACGGGGGAAGGGCAAGGGAGACGCCTTGCGCACCGGCTTCGCCGAATGCACGGGCGACATCATCGTGATGATCGACGCCGACGGCTCGACCGACGGCAGAGAGATCATCCACTTCGTCGGCGCGCTGGTCACCGGAGCCGACTTCGTCAAGGGCTCCCGGTACGCCAGCGGCGGTGGCAGCGACGACCTCACGGTCAGCCGCCGCCTCGGCAACAGCGTCCTGCGCGGCCTGGTCAACTTGATCTACGGCACGCAGTACACCGACCTGTGCTACGGCTACAACGCCTTCTGGGCACGCCATCTCGACGTCCTCGACCTCGACTGCGAAGGGTTCGAGGTGGAGACCGTGCTCAACATCCGCGCGGCCAGGGCGGGCTTGCGCGTCCACGAGGTGCCGAGCCACGAGCGCTGCCGCATCCACGGCGAGAGCAACCTGCGCGTCGTGCGGGACGGCTGGCGCGTGCTCAAGACCATCATGCGCGAGTGGCGGCGCCCTCCGGTCGAGGTCGCCCTCGCACCGACCGCGCAGCCGGCGGCCGACCAGGGCGCGGCATAACCGAAATGAACATCTCCGTCGTCATCTGCGTCTACACCGAAGACCGGTGGGACGACATCAGGGCCGCCGTGCAATCGGTGCGCAGCCAGAGGCGTCAGCCGTACGAACTGATCCTCGTCGTCGACTACAACCCCGAGCTGCACCTCAGGCTCAAGCGGGAGTACGCCGACGCGATCGTCGTGGAGAACTCCCACGACCGGGGACTGTCCGGCGGCAAGAACACCGGGGTGGCCACCGCCACCGGTGACGTCGTGGCGTTCCTGGACGACGACGCGGTAGCGGACGCCGAGTGGCTTGCGGCGTTCGAGGACGCCATGGCCGTGGCTCCCGGTGGTACCCCGACCGTCGTGGGGGTTGGCGGGTTGACCAGACCACTGTGGGACACCGGTCACCGGCCGCGATGGTTCCCCGAAGAGTTCGACTGGACCATCGGGTGCACCTATCGCGGCCTGCCTGCCGAGAGAAAACAGATCCGCAATGTGATGGGGGGCAACGCGGCCTTCCGCAGGGAGGTCGTCGGCGAGGTCGGAGGGTTCCACTCCGGCATCGGCCGAAGCGTCCAGGGCCGTAAGAGCCGCCCGCTGGGCTGCGAGGAGACCGAGTTCTGCATCAGGCTCTCGCAGCGCAGGCCGGGCTCGATCATGATGTTCGAGCCACGGGCGATCATCGGCCATCGCGTGCCCGCATCGCGGGCCACGTTCCGCTATTTCCGCTCCCGGTGCTACGCGGAAGGCCTGTCCAAGGCGCTGGTCGCGCAGAGCGTCGGCGCCGGTGACGGGCTGTCCAGCGAGCGCGCCCACGCCATGAAGACGCTGCCCGTCGGCGCGCTTCGCGGCGTGGGGGACGCTCTGCGGGGTGACCTCACCGGGCTGGCCAGGGCCGGAGCCATCGTCGCCGGCCTGGCCTGGACGACGTGGGGGTACGCCGTGGGCTCCGCCCGGCTGCGCATGCGCGGGAACCGGGCGGGACGAACCATCGACCACGAACGGTGACACCATGCGCGTGCCGATCCTGATGTACCACTCCGTGACCGACCGCCCGAACAGCGCGACTCGGCCACTGGCGGTACGCCCCTCGGTGTTCGAGTCCCAGATGACCTACCTCAAGGACTGCGGGTTCACCCCGCTCACGCTGGGCGACCTGGTGGCCTCTCTCTATGGCACGGGCGGCGCCCCGGCCCCCGAGCGGCCCGTGGTCGTCACCTTCGACGACGGGTACGCCGACTTCCACAGCGAGGCCCTGCCCATCCTGGAGCAGAACGGCTTCCCGGCGACGGTCTTCCTGACCAGTGGGTGGGTGAGCGACGCCGGCGGTGACGCCGCGGGCAGGCCGCTCGACCGCATGCTCTCCTGGAGCCAGGCGCGTGAGGCCGCGTCCTGCGGCATCGAGATCGCCGGGCACAGCCACAGCCACCCCCAGCTCGACCAGTTGCCCGAGGCGGCCCTGCGCCAGGAGTTGCGCCGCAACAAGGCTCTTTTGGAGGACAAGGTAGGGCGGCCGGTGGCCACGATGGCCTACCCATACGGCTACTCCAGCGCCCGCGTGCGCAGGGAGGTGCGCAAGGCCGGCTACTGGGCGGCCTGCGCCGTGGCCAACACGCTCGCCGGCGACTCCGACGACGTGCTGGCGCTCCCCCGGCTCACCGTGGGCCGGTCCACGACCATGAGCCGCTTCCGGCGGGCGGTCGAGGGACGCGGCGTGCCGATGATCTATCTCAAGGAACACGCGCTGACCAAGGGTTACGCGATGGTGCGCCGCACGCGGTACGGCCTGCGCCACGCGGTCGGGCGTGAGTGACGTAACCGCGGGGGCAACGCCGCGCGTCGATCAGGGGGGTGACGCGACCATGAGCACGACAGTGGCCGGAGACAGGCCGAAGCAACCGGATTCCGGCAGGGGCGCCGGGAGGTTCGCCGTTCTATGGCGGCGGCTCCAGCGCGACCTTCGCAACCCGCTGTTCCTCAACGGCTACGCTCTGATGGCCAACACCGGCATCACCGCGGTCCTCGGCATGGGCTACTGGCTGCTCGCCGCCCGGCTCTACTCCCCGGAGGACTTCGGCCGCAGCCAGGCGCTCATCACCGCGATGCGGTTGTTCGCCGGGCTCATCGCGCTCGGCCTGACCGGCGCACTGGCCAGGTTCATCCCCATCGCGGGGCGGCGGACCGGCGGGCTGATCGCGCGCGGCTACCTCGTCGCCACGCTGACGGCCGTCGTGGCCGCGGTCGGGTTCCTGCTGACGCTGCCCTTCTGGGGCGAGAACTACGCCACGCTGGCCGGTACCGGCCCCGGGCTGTTCTTCCTCGCGTCCGTGGCGATCTGGTCGGTCTTCACCCTCCAGGACGTCGCGCTCGCGGGGATGCGCAAGGCCGTCTGGGTGCCCGTCAACAGCCTGTGCTTCGGCCTGGTGAAGATGGGGTTGCTGGTCGCGGTGGCCGGAGCGCTGCCCGACGACGGCATCTACGTCTCCTGGATCGTGCCCACGGCCATCGCGCTGATCCCGATCAACTTCTTCATCTTCGGCGTGCTCGTACCCCGTCACGCCCGCCGGGCGCCCGCGGGCGCCCGGCCGCCGAAGCTGCGGGAGATCGGCCGTTTCCTGGCCGGCGACTATCCCGGCGCGTTCTCCATCCTGGCCATCGTCTACTTCCTTCCGGTGTTCGTCGCCTCGCGGGTCAGCGGGGAGATGTTCGGCTACTTCGCCATGGCCCAGACCCTCGGCGCGATGATCGAGTTGCTGGCCATCAACATGGCCGTCTCCCTCACTGTGGAAGGGTCCACCGACGGGTCGAAGCTGGCCGCCAACTGCCGCCAGGCGTTACGCCGGTCCTATCTGATCATCGTTCCGGTCTCGGCGGTCACGTTCGTCGCGGCTCCGCTGATCCTCTCGGTCTTCGGGCCGGGGTTCTCCGAGCACGGCACGCCGCTGCTCCGGCTCATGGCCCTGGCCGTCCTCCCCCGCGTGCTCATCGAGATCTATCTGAGCGGCCTGCGCGCCCGGAGCCAGGCACGCAAGCTGGCCCTCGTGCAGATCGGCCTGGCCGTGCTGGTGCTCTCCTCGTCGGTGATCCTGCTGCCGGTCGCGGGCATCACCTCGGTCGGGTACGGGCTGCTGTTCAGCGAGGTCCTGGTCGCGTTGCTGATCTTCAACGGGCTCCGGAAGATCCTTGATCGTGGAGAAACGCCGCAGTCGGCAAGCGCGCGGGAGGCGCCTGAGGCCGCATCATGGTCTACGTGAGTCAACGGACGGGCAATGAGGTGAAAGAGGAGACGGCGGCGAAGGTCGCCGACGACGACATGGATGTGGACGCCGACACCACCTCCGAGATGACCCGTCCGGTGTCCTTACCGATCCCCTCCGTTCCGCGATCAGGCTCCGAGGACGAGGAGCTCACGGTCGTGGGCTCCACCGCCCCGGCGGGCTCCCCGGCCACGCCCGGCGAGACGCCCCCCGAGGACGTCGATCGAGACGACCGAGACGATCACGTCGAGGACGACGAGGACGACGATCACGACGAGGACGAGGACGAGGACGAGGACGACGAGACCGTCGTTCGTGAGGAGGTCGTGGCGGCCGCGCACGGCGCGGAGGCGGCGAGCCCGTCCGAGGAGCCCTCGGAGGACGACGTCACCCAGGTGATCCAGCTACCCCTGCTACGGCCCTCTGCGGCCGTCGCCCCGGCCGTGCAGCCGTCCCCTGGTCCTGACGAACCCCTCAAGCTCGACGAGCCACGCAAGTCCACACAGCCCAAGCTCGAGCCCAAGTCCAAGCTCGAGCCCAAGTCCAAGCCCAAGTCCAAGCCCAAGCCCGAACCCGAGCCCGAGCCCGAATCCAGGCTGGACACCGAACCGAGGCCCAAGGCTGCCCCCGAGCCGGAAGCAGAACCGCAGCCGGTACCCAAGCCGGTACCCCGACCCGCGCCCAAGCCGGGACCGGAGCCCGCGCCGCGGCCGGCACCCGAGCCGAAACCGAGACCGGAGCCTGCGCCGCGGCCGGCACCCGAACCGAAACCCGGACCGGAGCCCGCGCCGCGGCCGGCACCCGAGCCGAAGCCGGGAGCCGGGCGCGGGCCGCTGCTGGAGCCTGCGTCCGAGTCGTTCGGCACGACGCCCGCCGTTCCCCAGCCCCTCCCTGTCCCCGCCCCGGCCAGGGCGGGTGTCCCGGACGCCGCGCCGTCGCGGTGGACCCGTATGGCGGCGAGCGCGGCCTCGTGGCTGCCTCCGCTGCTGACGCTCGAGGGCCTGGCCATGTACGTGCTGGCGCTGCGCGTGCCACTCGGGACCATGCGGGGCGTCGACCTGAACAGGATCGACGGGCTCGGGCTGATCTCGGCGCTGCCGATAACGGCCCTCGCCGCGATCGGCCTGATCATCGTGTCCTTCTTCGTGACGCTGACGCAGAACACCGACCGCAAGGGCCTGCTGCTGCTCCAGCTCGCGGCGGTCACCTTCACCCTGCACGGCGCGGCGGCGCTCATCGAGACGGAGCCGCGCTTCCACACCGCATGGGTGCACGCGGGCTTCGCCGAGTACATCGGCCGTGCCGGTGAGGCGCTACCGGGCCTGGACGCCCGCTTCGCCTGGCCGGGCTTCTTCGCGCTGTTCGGGTTCGTCCTGCGCGCCGCGGGGATCGACGATCCCGCCGTCGTCCTGACGTGGACGCCGTTCGTGTCGAACCTGCTCTACCTGCTGCCGTTCGTGCTGATCCTTCGCCAGCTCGTGGCGACCACCCGGGCGCGGTGGTTCGCCGCGCTGCTGTTCATCCTGGTCCAGTGGATCGGGCAGGACTACTTCTCGCCCCAGGGCTTCACCTACGCGCTCTACCTGGTCTTCATCGCGATCATGATGCGCTGGTTCGGCCGTGCGGAGCCGAGGACCGCGCCCCTGCCGGAGAAGGGCCGCCTCCGGCGCCTGCTGGCCCGGCTCGACCGGCTGTCGCCGGGCGAGCTGCCCGCGAGGCCGACGACCGTGACCGACCGGGTGGTGCTGCTGACGCTGCTCATGGGGCTGTTCATCGCCACCACGGCAACTCACCAGATCACGCCGTTCATGATGCTCGGCGCGCTGACGGGCCTGATCATTCTCAGGCGCACCACCCTTTCCCTCGGGCTGCCGATCGTGTTCGGGCTGATCGTGATCGCCTGGATCAACTACCAGGCGACGCCGTTCTGGAGCGGCCGGATCGACGAGCTGTTCGGCGGCATCGGCAAGATCTTCGCCAACCTGCAGGAGAACACCGGTGACCGGCTGGTCGGCACCGACCCGCAGCACGCCATCGTGCTCAAGGTCCGGCTCGGTATCTGCGGCGTCATCCTGATGTTCGCCGCCGTCGGCCTGCTACGCCGGCTGCGCCGCGGCGTGGGCGACCGTACCGCCGCGGTCCTGCTGTGCGTGCCCGTGCTGGCGCTCGGCCTGCAGAGCTACGGCGGCGAGATCGGCCTGCGGGTCTACATGTTCGCCCTGCCCGCCGCCTGCATCCTCGGCGCGTACGCCTTCTTCCCCAACCTTCCCGCGCACACGACCGACGCGCGCGAGGGCGAGACCGTGCCCATCAGGAACCGTCCCCGTGGCCTGCGGTTCAACCCGGTGACCACGCGGCGGATCTCGGCGGTCCTCGCGGCGGTGACCGCGCTGGCGCTGTCGGTGGCGTTCCTGGTGGCGCGCTACGGCAACGAGAAGTTCGAGCGGGTCACCACCGGCGAGGCCGCGGCCATGCACTACGTCTACGCCCACGACAAGCCGAGCGCCCGGGTGCTCTACCTGGTGCCCGTCATCGGCGAGGAGGTCACGCCCACGATCCCGTGGCGTGAGCGCGACATCGACCGCGTGGAGTACGACCAGGCGCTCGTCACCAAGGATCCCGCCGACATCAGCGGCGTGCTCACCGCGTTGCGCAACAAGGCGCCCAACACCTTCCTGATCACCAGCCGTGGCCAGGCGGCGTACCTGGAGCTCAACCACGGGTTCCCCGAGGGGTGGGGCGAACGCTTCCGCGGATCGCTGGAGTCCTCGGTGAACCTCAAGCGGATCTACTCCAACGCGGACGCCGCCATCTACACGTTGCGCTCGTACCCCAGGGGAGCGGAGATCCCGCCGCCGGTGCCGGTCAGCATGGTGGGGGACCGTTCGACGCCCTGGACACCGCTCGGCCTGGTCGCTCTCGCCCTGGCCGTGTTCACCCTGTTCGCGGCGGAACTGTCGAGGCTGCGCGGGACGGAGCGCGCTCCGCGCGGACGCAGGAAGCTGGCCGTCCTCGGCATCATCATGACCCTGGCCGCGATGGCGGTCATCGTCGAACGGTTCCTGACCCTGACCTCGGCGTGAGCAGACGGGACGACCGCGACCTCACCGGTCGCGGTCGCCGTCACCCCACTTGACCTCGTACGCGGTCACTGGCCGCGGTCGCTCCACTTGACGTCGTACGCGTTGAGCTGGAACGTCCTGCCGTCGACGCTGACGGTGAGCGGGCCGCCGGTCGTGTTCACCATGATCATCTGGTTCTCGACGGCGAGCACCTGCACCCGCGGATCGGAGACGGCGACGGTGACGAGCTCCGCGCCCGCGGGGAACCACCGGGCGAAGCCGCTGAGCAGGCCCGCCATGGGCATCTCGTCACCCACGTCGGGCGACCAGAGGCAGCCGGGGCAGTCGTCCCCTGCCTTGCGCTGTGGGTTCCAGTACAGCGCCGTCGCGGCGCCGCTCCTCGCGAACTCGATCATCGCCGCGGTCTGCACCGCCATACGGTGCTGCTCGTCCCAGTCGATGTTGTCGGGCGCGACGTACCACTCGGCCCACCAGACGGGCAGGTCGCCGCTCTTCTGCCGCAACCAGGTGGTGACGGCGGAGAACTTCTTGACGGCCGTGAACTCGTCGGGCACCAGGCCGCGGTCGTTGGTGGAGGAGGAGGCGTCGACGACGATGAAGTCCGCGCCCTTCTTGTACTTGAGCCAGTACTCGATGCTGGCGAGGTTCCGCTGGTCGACCGCGCCCCACGGGCCCTTCACGTTCGAGGAGTTGGCCGAGTAGATGTGGCTGTCGACCGGGATGTACGGTCCGCCGATCTGGGCCTTGGGGTTGGCGGCCTTCACCGCCTCGTAGACGCGGTTGTAGAGGTCGGTGTAGGCCTCGACGTCCCAGTCGTTGTGCGCGTCGTCCCAGAAGCCCTTGAACTCGTTCCAGACCATGAAGTGGGTCACCGTGGGATAGCGCTTGGCGACCGTGGCGGCGAGCTTGGCGAAATCGTCGAAGTGGTCGCGCTGGGGCGCCAGCTCGATCTTGCTCCAGTTCGTGCGGCCCTCGGTGCCGCCCTTCATCCAGTCGGGAGCGCAGCAGAGGGTCAGCACGGGCTGGGCCTTGGTGGCGGCCATCAGCTTGACCCGGCGGTCGAGGTCGCGGAAGTCGTACTTGCCCGGCGCGGGCTCGGGGTTGCCCGCGCCCCAGCCCATGATGTGCTGGTTCTGAAGAAGGGGAACCCTGGTGAACAGGTCGCTCACGCGAGTGAGGACCGCCGGGTCCTCGTTGTCGGCGCTGTACTGCGTGTGGGTGACGCCCCAGCGCGGCCAGCTGTCGACGACGGGGGGCTCCTCCAGCGTGGGAGGCGGCTCCGGGGTGGCGAGGATCGTGGCCGCGACGCCGTCGGCGCGCCGGCTGCCCCGCTGGGCGGCGATGGCCAGAAGCCCGACCACCAGGACAAGGGCGAGCAGACCGGCGCCCAGGGCGACCGGCCCACGGGGAATGTAGCGACGTCTGACGTGCCGACCACTGTTATCCAACACTCCGTCACCGTATCCGTTAACGCTTGCAGAGCCCTTGAAGAGTTCTACGGTCCGCCATGGGTCGTAAGCTGGCCGTTCTCCCGCCCCCAGGGCCGGCCGCCCACCAGCAGACTGCCCCAAACTCGTCTTCCACACCAAGTCCGCCCATGCGGTTGCCACGAATTATCAAAGATCACAAGGTGTCAACTGCGTATTGAAAGGGGTATAAACCCGGCGACCGAGGATTTGAGGGGGCACAGTGGCCCAGGCATGGCTGCCCGTCGCCAGTCGAATTCCCGCTCTCGAGGACTCCGGCCACATGCGCGGAGGCATTCCCCGGGTGGTCTGGTTCATCTGGCCGACCGACCCTCAACGGGTGTCGGCCAGATCCGTGGCCCAGCGGCTCGTACAGATCAAGCGTCCCGCCCATCTGGTGTGGAATCCCATCACCGGGCAGATCATCCAGTCCCTTTCCCCCACACGGGCCGCGAGCGGCCTGCCTGGGGACCTCAACCGGCACGGTCGCGTATGCGTCCAGATCCGCGTGCTGGGCTCGGTGGAGGAACCCTTCACCGAGAGCAAGCTGGACGGTCTCGACGACATCCTGGGATGGCTGGACTCGTGGGGCGTGCCCCGGCGGTGGCCGGCCGGCCCTCCGCTCGCCTATCCCGGCTCGGTGGCGGTCCAGACCAGCCGCCGGCTGTGGGCGAGAGGCGGGCACTTCGGCAACTCACAGGTGCCGGGCTCCGTGGAGGGGGACCCGGGCCCCATCGACGTGCACCGCATCGTGGGAGGCCAGGAGGGCTCTCTGGCCGTGCCACGTCCCCGTGAGGAGATGGACAGGGGATGTACAGGCGAGCGATCGGTTGTCAATAACAGCACTGTGATCTGATCTTTATCGTACTATTACACGTCAGGCACCAAGCTGGGTGAAAGGCGTGGGCCTAGCTCTCGCCGCACATCGCCCCCAGTAGGAGCTCATGCGCATCTCCGTCGTCCATCCTCGGGAGCTCGGTCCCTCCGAGACGGCCCGGTGGCGGGCGCTCCAGAGCGGTGATCCCGCGTTGGACAGCCCGTTCCTCTCTCCCGAGTTCACGATAGAGACCGGCCGCGTGAGGGAGCAGGTTCGCGTGGCGATCCTGTCCGACGGGGTCGACATCGTGGGGTTCTTCCCCTTCGAGCGTCACCAGCTCGGCATCGGCATGCCGGTCGCGGCGGGGCTGACGGACGCCCAGGGCATGGTGCACGTCAAGGACATCGAGTTCGACCCGCTGGAGCTGATGAAGGCCTGCGGGCTCGCGGTCTTCGAGTTCGACCACCTGCTGGCCGGCCAGCCGTTCGTCCCCGTCAAGCACACCCGCCACCCCTCGCCGGTCATCGACCTGTCCGACGGGTACGAGGTCTACGTCGAGTCGTTGAAGCAGGTGTCCGGCAAGACCTACAAGTCCACGGCCTACAAGTCGCGCAAGCTGCAACGCGACTTCGGCGAGCTCCGTCACGACTTCGGGGTCCACGACGAGGCCGTGCTGCGCATCCTCACCGACTGGAAGACCGACCAGTACCGTCGCACCGGCCGTGCCGACAGGTTCTCGCGGCCGTGGATCACGCGCCTGGTGGAGAACCTGCTCCAGGTCGACACAGAGCACTTCGGCGGCTCCCTGGACATGATCTACGTCGACGGCCGGCCGGTCGCGGGGCATTTCGGGCTGCGCACCAAGACCACGCTCGCCGGCTGGTTCCCCGCCTACGACCCGGCCTTCGCCAAGTACTCCCCCGGCCTGATCCACCACCTCGCGATGGCAGAAGCGGCCGCCGCGACCGGCATCCGCCTGATCGACATGGGACGCGGCGAGAAGGAGTACAAGGACAAGCTGAAAACCGGGCAGCTGTGGGTCACCGAGGGCCGCATCGCGCGGCCGACCGCGGGGGCCGGAGTTCACTGGCTAGTCCGCGTGCCCATCCGGAAGGCCCGTGGAACGGTCCTCGGCAATTCCATGCTCAGAGAGACCGCCGACCTGGCGCTCAAGACCTATGGCAAGATTCGTACCTCCATAGCGTCGTAATCACACGCGTCCCATGCGCTACCTTTCTGCTTTAGCCGCCTAGCGGTGGCATGTACAGGCGGCAGAAAGTAGAACAGTGAGCCCCGAGAAACTCCTCGCGGCCCGTACCGGCCGTGAAAGCGTCTGCCTGCCGTCCAACAGGCTTGGCCTCTACCTCGCCCTCCGGCGCTGGTGCACGCCTGGACAACGGCTTCTCATGTCGCCCATCTCGGCCGACGAGATCGTTTTCCTGGTCCTGGCCGCCGGGCTCATCCCGGTGATGGCTCCGATCTCCGTCCTCGACGGCAACATCGAGATGGCACGCGTCCTGCTCGGCGCCTTCGACGCGGTGCTCACCACGAACCTGTACGGCCTGCCGGACGACGTGCTCCGCATGGCGGGCATGGTGGTGATCGAGGACGCCGCCCACGCCGCCGAGACCTCGGTCGACGGCCGGCCCGTGGGCACGTTCGGCGTCGCGGGGGTGTTCAGTCTGTCCAAGCACGCCGGAGCCGGATCCGGCGGCGTCCTGGTGGTCGACAGCGTCGCCGACCGGCGTGAGCTGGAGCGCGAGCGCGACCTGCTGCTCCAGCCCGGCGCCCTCCGCAAGGACCTGGCCGGCATCGCCACCTCCGTCTCGCGCCACCTCGCCCTGAAGCTCGACATGGCCCGTCCCGCGCTTCGCGTCGCCCGCGCTCTGGGTCTCCTGGAGCCCCGCGACGGATACCGCATCGCCCTCCGGCCGGACGAGCTTCGCACCGCGCTCTCGCGGGCGCCCGGCCTGCAGGCGCTGGACGCCTGGGTCCGCGCCGACCTGCATGACTACCGTCGCTCGCGGAGTGGCGTGGCGCGGTGGTACCAAGGGCGGCGTCTGTCACGTCTTCCCAAGGAACGTTCCGCGAGGCTCGCGGGCGTCGCCAGGCTGGCGGAGCTGCCGACCGTGGCGGGTGGGGTGCTGAAACACGTCGACCAGCCGCTGTTCCGCGTGCCCCTGCTGGTCTCCGATCGGGACGAAGCCATCGCCGCCCTGGAGCGTCGCGGCGTCCCCACGGGCTATCTCTACGATCCGCCGTACGACGACTACGCCGCGCCGTTCGTGGAATCGTCGCCGGACCGCGAGCTCGCCCGCTGGTGGGCCCGGCACGTGCTTCCCGTCGATCCGCTGTACGCCCATCGGGCGCTGCCGGTCGTCGAGTCGTTGCTTCCGGCCCCCCCGCCGCCCGGCGACCATCTCCTCCACCGGGCCGCCTGACCGCTCACCGGCCGCCTCGGGCGATCCACCGCGTCTGAGGCGCCGCCCGGCCGCTCACCCGATCCCGACGAGGCCGGCGATGACGGCGCAGGCCTTCCTGACGTCGGCCAGGGAGGCCGAGCCGTACCCCAGGACCAGCCCGTGGTGGCGTACCGGGCCGTGATGATGGCGTTCGGTCGTGCGGAGAAGCACCCCGCGCTCCGCCGCGGCCTCGACCAGGGGAAGGACGTCCTGCTTCGGCAGCCGCAGGAAGACGTGCAGGCCGGCCGAGTCGCCGCTCACGTGCGAACCGAGGATCTCCACGATGGCGGCGCGGCGGCGAGCGTACTCCAGCCGCATGCGCCGCAGGTGGCGGTCGAGGTCACCGCGTTCGAGCAGCACCGAGATCGCCTCCTGGACCGGCCCCGAGGTCCGGTCGGCGAGCCTCTTGCGCGTGCGGGCGATGTCGGCGAGCAGGCCGGGAGTGGCCACCAGCCAGCCGATGCCCAGGTCGGGCGAGAGCGACTTCGACAGCGTGCCGAGCAGCACGACGCGCTCGGGGTCCAGGCCGTACAGGGCGGGGAGCGGCGCCACGTCATAGCGGAACTCCGCGTCGTAGTCGTCCTCCACCACCGTGGCCCCGGTGCGGCGCGCCCAGGCGAGCAGCCGTTCCCTGCGGGGTATCGGCAGCCTGCCTCCGAGCGGGTACTGGTGCGCCGGGGTGGTGTAGAGGACCCGCAGGTCATCGGGCAGGGCCTGCAGGACGACGCCCTGCTCGTCCACCCGGCACGGCACGATGCGGCCTCCACGGGCCGCGAAGATCTCCCGGGCTGAGCGGTATCCCGGCTCCTCCACCCCCGCCCCGTCTCCCGGCTCGAAGAGGGTGGCGGCGATCAGGTCGAGCCCGTTGCCCGTCCCTCGCGTGACCATCACGTTCTCCGGTCCCACCGGCACGGCCCGTGCCCTGCGGAGGTGGTCGGCCAGCAGTTCCCGCAGGCGGGGATGCCCGTAGGGATCGCTGACGTCGGAGGGAGGCCGGCCGGCCGCCAGGCGCCAGGCACGCCGCCAGGCCGCGTCGTCGTGGCCGAGCACCCACGGCCGCCCCGGGCGCAGGTCGATCGTCCTCTGTCCGGGCGCCTCCGGCTCGGCCGCCGGTTCCGTGGCGCGCCGGCCCGTCCGCCGGGGAGCGCTCGCGAAGCGGGAGAAGTCGGCGACGAAGGTGCCGGAGCCGTGCCGTCCCTCCAGCCATCCCTCGGCGTAGAGCTGCTGGAAGGCCTCGGTCACGACCGTACGGCTGACCCCCAGCACGTGCGCGAGCCCCCTGCTGGACGGCAGGCGCTCCCCCGACTTCAGCGTGCCGGCCCGCATACCGTCCCGTAACTGATCTCCGAGCTGCACGGCGAGCGGGACGGGCGCTCCGCGGTCGAGGGAGAGAGGGAGGTCGACATGGCCGCGCAAGTGGTCTCCTGAAAATGGATATCAGTGGACGTACACCACCAGTCCACTTGCTATCTACGTTAGTGGCATGCTCTCCACGACGCCTCGCACCACCCTGACCCGCTCAAAGGAGCGGAGCCGCACCAGCCGCTCCGACCTCCACGCCGTCCTGGACGCCGGGCTGATCTGCCACCTCGGGGTCGTGCTCGACGGGTACCCGATGGTGGTCCCCACGGCGTACGGGCGGATCGGCGACACGCTCTACCTGCATGGCTCGACCGGGGCGACGTCGCTACGAGCGGCCGGCGAGGTCTGCGTGACCGTGACGCACCTCGATGGCATCGTGCTCGCGCGCTCGGCCATGCACCACTCCGTCAACTACCGTTCGGCGATGGTCTACGGCACCCTGCGGACCGTCGAGGACGCGGAGGAGCGGGTGGCCGCGCTGCGGGCGATCACCGAGCAACTGGCCCCCGGCCAGTGGGACGCCGTGCGGCGGCCGGACAAGAAGGAACTGGCCGCCACCGCCGTGCTGGCCCTCTCCCTCGCGGAGGCATCGGTCAAGGTGCGGCAGGGGCCGCCCAAGGACGACGAGGAAGACTACGCGCTGCCTGTGTGGGCGGGCGTGCTGCCGCTGACCGTGGGCTGGGGCGCTCCCGACCCCGACCCGGCGCTCGCCCCCGGCATTCCGGTGCCCGCCCACATCGCTGGGCGCGGCCGGAACGCCTGACTCGCCATAAAAACCTGACTCGCCATAAAGGTTTATCTACCGTCAAAACCGACGATCAACGCCGCTCCTCCCCATAAGGCATTATTTTGCCAACCGGAACGAGGGCATGCGCGTCACACGTGTATGGGTAGCGCACCGCGAGGCTGGGCCGTCCCCGGGTACACGGAGGTACGGCCGCTCGGCACCGGTGGTGGGGGCCGGGTGGTGCTCGCGACCCACGAGGAGTCCGGCACCCATGTGGCCATCAAGTACCTGTCAGAGGACTTGCGTGGGCGGCCGGGCTTCCTCGATCGCTTCCAGGAGGAGGCCCGGCTCCTCGTCGAGCTGGAAGATCCCCATGTCGTCCAGTTCTACGAATACGTCCAGTCGGATCGGGGCGACGCGGCGATCGTCATGGAGCTGGTCGACGGACACTCCCTGCGCACACTGCTGGAACGGCACGGACCGACGGGCCCGGAGGCGGCGCTGGCCGTGCTCAGGGGATCGCTGCTCGGGCTCGCCGCCGCCCACGCGGCCGGGGTGGTGCATCGCGACTACAAGCCGGAGAACGTGCTGGTCGGGGCCGACGGGACCAGCAAGATAGCCGACTTCGGCATCGCCCTGCGCACGGGCGGCACCGGGACGGCGCCGGGGACCCCGCCCTACATGGCCCCCGAGCAGTGGGCCGGGCGGCCCGCCTCCGCCCAGAGCGACGTCTACGCCGCGACCATCGTGTTCTTCGAGTGCCTGACCGGCCACCGGCCGTACCGCGCCACCGAGCGGGCCGTGCTGATGCACCAGCACCAGACCTTGCCGCCACCCCTGGAAGAGGTTCCCGGGCCGCTGCGGGACCTGGTCGCCCGCGGGCTCGCCAAGGACCCCGAGATCCGCCCGTCCGGGGCGGAGCCCTTCGCGGCCGAGTTGGAGGAGGCGGCGGCCTCGGCGTACGGCGCGGACTGGGAGGAGCGGGGGCGGCGGCGCCTCGCCGCTCTCGTCGCGATGCCGGCCACGCCGTCGCGACCCAGGCCGGACCCCTCGTACGCCTCGGCGAGCCTGGCGTCGACCGCGCTGCGCCCGCTCCGCGGGAGTGCCCGGCGTACCGCCGTCGGCGTGGGACTGGTCGCCGCCACCGGCGGCATCGTGGCGTTCGCGCTGGCGTCGGCCGACCACACCCCGGCGGGGAGCCCACCGGCCGCCGCCATGCCGGGCGGCCGGTCCGAGTACAGGACGGCGCCCTCGCCGTCAGCGCAGATGTCCCCCGGAGTGTCGGCGGAGGTGTCGCCCACCGTCTCCTCCGGCGGAGACCCGGAACCGTCGCCGCCGCCCCCGGACGCGCCCGCCTCAACGAATCCGCCGCGCTCGCCGGTCACCTCCACGTCCAAGCCGGCCTCCCCGCGGCCCTCCCGCACGCCATCCCCGTCCCGCTCCCCTTCGGCGTCCAGTACGCCCACCCGCTCCCCTTCCGCCTCCCCTTCGGCGTCCGCCACCTCTCCCCGTCCGACCGGGGTGATCTCCGTCCGGCTACGGGGGGTCTTCGTGAGCCCGCTCACCCCACTCGGCAAGAACTCGACCGTCGCCGGCGGGACGGTCCAGGTCACCACCGACGGGACCGGCCCGGTGCGGCTGATCGTCCGTTTCAAGGCGAACGGCGCGGTGGTCGCCACCCGGACGGCGACGCTGAAGGGCGCCCGCGCCTACAGCCGTCTCTTCCGCCACAGGTTCGCCACCCAGCCCTGCGGCGGCACGGTGGCCGTGACCGCCTCCACCAGACCGGCTTCGGCCAACGGCGTCAGCTCGTCCCGCGTCCGGCTGCTGCCGTGCCCGCCGAAGGCCACGGGGCTGCCCGTCGGATAGCCGAGGACGGCGGAACGAGCCCGGGAAAACACTGACAACGGCATCGACAATATGCCAAATATCGATTTAAACATCACGGATAAGCCACGCCATCGTTAGGCTTCGTTCTCGCGTCATGGGTGGGGGCCCGGCCACATAAGGAGATCGTATGGACGGCCACACGGGGGCATGGCGAGTCCCCGGATATACCGAAATCCGAGACCTCGGAACCGGCGGCTCGGGACGTGTCGTCATGGCACGTTACGACGCCGACCAATCGTTCGTCGCGATCAAATACCTGTCGGACGAGCTCCGCTCCGATCCCGGATTCGTGATCCGTTTCCGGCACGAGGCGCGGCTGCTGGAGCTGATGGACAGCCCGCACGCCGCACGCTTCTACGAATACGTCGAGAACGACGGTGGCGCCGCCATCGTGATGGAGCTGGTCGACGGCGTCTCGCTGCGCACGATGCTGCGATCGGAAGGGCCGACCGGCCCCGAGGCGGCGCTCGTCCTGCTGAAGGGCTCGCTGCTCGGCCTGGCCACCGCTCACTCGAGCGGGGTGGTCCACCGCGACTTCAAACCCGAGAACGTCGTCATCGAGGGCACCGGCGAGAGCAAGCTGGTCGACTTCGGCATCGCCGTGCGCACCGGCGAAGGGGTGAGCGGAGCGGGCACGCCGCCGTACATGGCGCCCGAGCAGTGGGCGGGCGCCCCGGCCGGTCCCAGCACGGACGTGTACGCCGCGACCATCGTCTTCTTCGAGTGCCTCACCGGGACCCGGCCCTTCCAGTCGAGGAACGTCGCGGTGCTCGCGCGCCAGCACCAGTCGATGCCTCCCCCGACCGACCAGGTTCCCGCCCCACTTCGCGGCCTCGTCGAACGCGGGATGGCCAAGCATCCCGCCGACCGCCCGCCGACCGCCGACGCCTTCCTCGCGGAGCTGGAGGCGGTCGCCGTAGAAGCGTACGGGCCGGACTGGGAGGACCGCGGACGCCGCAGGCTGGCCAGCCTGGCCGCGCTCCTCGCGCTGCTGTTCCCGCTGGCGGACCAGGTGCCCGCGGCCGGCACCTCCATCGCGGACACCGAGCTCGGCGGCTCCCGGCTCGGGATGTCGAAGCTCAGCGTCAAGCTCGCGGTGGGCGCGGTCGGCCTCGCGGTCCTCGCCGCGGCCGGCGCCGTCCTGGTGGGGTCGCTGGGGGACGCCGAGCTGCAGGCGCAGACGACCGTCGCCACCCCCACTCCCGTGGACACCTCCAGTTCTCCCGAGCCCGCCATCGCCGAGGAGCCCACGGAGACCCCCACGGAGGAACCGACAGAGGAGCCGACGGAGACGCCATCGGCGGATCCGACCACGTCGGCCGCCGTGCCGTCGGCGGCGCCGACGGCCGCGCAGAAGCCCGCCCGGAAGTCGCCCTCCGCCAAGCCGAGCAAGAAGCCCTCCAAGCCGCCCAAGGCCTCGCTGTCCAGCTCGCCCAAGCCTTCGCCCTCCGAATCGGACACATCCAAGCCCAAGGTCGGCGACCCTCTGGCCTCCGGCAAGCCCAAGCCGAAGCCGACCCCCACGCCCACACCCCCGCCCACCACTCCCTCCCCCGAGCCGACCACGCCGACGCCTACGCCCCCGCGCGGCGATGGAGGGGACAGGCCCTCGACCGAGACACCCACCGAAGGTGATCCGAGCGGAGCTCTCGCCCTCGCGCTGATGACGACCGGCGCGGTACCCGCCACACTTGTCCTGAGACAGCGCATGGCGGGACGGCACCGGAGGCGGCGGTAGATGCCAGATGGCGACAGCATCGCGGGATATCGGCTCACGGGCCGGTCCCGGATGGGCGAGGTGGGCACCTGGATCGACGCGGTAGCCCCTGACGGCAGCCCGGGCGCGGCGCTCAGGGTCGACCCGGCCTCCATGTCCACGCCCGGCGCCAGGGAGCGTGTCGTCGCCGCCGTCATCGCGGACCGCCGCCTGACGCAGAGCGGCCTCACCGGACTGATGCCGATCGCCGATCTCGTGGCCGCGGGCGGGGAGGTCTGGCTGCTCACCGCCCGTCCCGCCACGCCGTCCCTGGCGGAGCTGATGAACGGACGGCCGGGGTCGCCGCCTCCGGACGCGGGCAGCGCGGCGACCGTGCTGGTGGAGACGGCCCAGACCCTGCTCGCCGTCCATGCGGCGGGCCTGTCCCACGGAGCCGTGCACGCGGGAACCGTGGTGATCGGCCAGGACGGCACCGCCCTGCTGGCCGAGCGCGGGCTGGCCCTGGCCCTGCGGGGCCAGCAGCCTTCCTACGATCGCGACCTCACGGCGTGGGCGTCGCTGGCGCGTGGCCTGGCGGCCGGCTGGGCGGCAGGGGATCCCCGCGCGGCGCAGCTTTTCGACCGGGCGGCGGCGGCCGCGACCACCCACGGCCTCAGCGCCGCGCGTGACGCCCTGCTCAACGGGCGCGACCTGCTGCCCGCGGGCTTCACCACCCGCGAGCGGCTCGTACAGACCCTTCAGTGGTGGTCGGCCGGTGACGTCCCCACCCAGGAGCCCCAGCAGGCCTCCGGTTCCTACGGCCACCCCTATCCCACGGGCGCGTCCGGGTCGTCGGGAGTCCCTGATGACGGCGAGGTGGTCACCCTCCTCTACCAGCCGGGCACCGGCGAGTCGCCCAACCCCGGCGGCGCGGGCGTGGCCGGAAGCGCGGCGGTCGGGTACGCCGGCACGACACCCGCGGGCACGGCCGCGACCGCCGGGGCCGGCGGTCCGGCCGGGAACAGCGAGATGCGCTTCGGTCCCGGGGTTCCCGCCGACACGACCGCCGCCCAGATCTGGCGGGCGGGGCGTGAGCAGGTCACCGTTCCGGCCAAGGAACGGCTGAGACGGCCACCGCCCAGTCGGCGGCGGCGCGGCGGCGTCCTGGGGTCTGCCGTGATCTTCGCGCTCATCATCGTGGCGGCGATCTTCCTGTGGCTGCAGCGCGGCCAGCCGATCTCCGTCACGGCGGTCGACGTCAAGACGCCGAAGGCCAAGGGCTGCGACATCACGGTCAACGTCATCGGGGTGATCACCACCAACGGGCAGTCGGGGCAGGTGACCTACGAATGGCTGCCCAGCGGCGAGCGATCGGTCAGGCACACCGATCCGGTGCAGGCCGGGGAGTCCACCCACCAGGTGAGCCTCAAGTGGGACATCGGCGGCCGCGGGACCAAGAAGCTGACGGCCCGGCTCCGCGTCCTCTCGCCGCTCACCCCCGGCGCTCGCTTGGAGGACAAGGCGTCGTTCACCTATAAGTGCTGACGCGTGCACGCCCTTTTCACTTTTCGCCGCCCTGGGGCCCGCATCCAGCCCGCTAAGCGCGCCCGCCGCCAAGCGATGCCGGTCGGCCTCTCGCTCTAAATGCGCAATAAGGGAGGATGTCACTATTCTGGCGGGCATGACGCAGACCCCCGCCGGCTGGTACCCCGATCCATACGGAACCCCCCAATTGCGTTGGTGGGATGGCACGCAGTGGACCGATGCCACCCACCCGCTGGAGGGGACCGCCGGTCAGGGTGCGCCCGTGACCACCGGGCAGTGGGCCCAGCCCGGCACCGGACCGCAGCCCCAGCAGGGCACGGGGCCGCATCCGCAGCAGGGCACGGGACCCCAGCCGGGAACGGGTCCTCAGCCCGGTACGGATTCCCCGCCCGGAACGGGCCCGCACCCGCAGCAGGGCACGGGATCCCAGCACGGCACGGGGTCGCACCCGCAGCCCGGCCCAGGACCGCAGCTCCATCCCGGCCCTTCGCAGGGTGGCCCGTACCCGCAGCCGGGCCCGGGACAGGGTCAGTTCCCCCCGCCCGGCCCGCAGCAGGGGACGGCGCAGTTCGGCCGGCCGCAGGGCCCGTACGGCGGGCCGGGAGCACAGCAGTGGGGCAACCAGGGCGGCACGGCCCAGCTTCCCGTGCCGGACTTCGGCCCTCAGGGACCTCCGCCCAAGAAGGGCGGCATGATGCCCTGGGTGCTCGGTGGCGGCGCCGTGGCGATCCTCCTGGTCGTGGCCCTGGTGATCGGCCTCAGCATCGTCAACGGCGACAAGACCCCGACGGCCGCCGACTCTCCGCTCCCGAGCTCCAGCTCCACCATCGAGCCGTCGGACCCGCAGATCACCCCGCCTCTTGAGACCACGCCCAGCCCCGACCCCAGCACCACGGACTTCCCCGCGGAGATCCCGAAGCCGGTCGGCGACACGATCACCGACCCCCGCACCGGCCTGTCCTACGCCTACCCCGGGGACGACCCGTGGAGGGTGCCGACATGGGCCGAGCTGAACGGCAACGGGCGGCCCGACCCGAACTTCCCGCTGTGGAGCAGCGGCTTCGAAGCCGTGTCCCACGCGAACTACGACGGGCAGAACCACAACTGGGTCGGCCAGGTCCTGACCGCCCGCGTTCCGGAGGGCTTCGACTATTCCGGGCCGTCGGATCTTCGCAACGTGGCCGGGACCGCTCTGGTCAACTACGAGAGGCTGTTCTACGGCCCTCCCCACAAGCGGAAGATCGTGAAAGACGCGGCGATGGAGGTGAGCGGCAAGAAGGCGTGGATACTCAGGTACCAGATGGACTTCACCGCCGAGTCCAAGAAGGCGGGCTGGAAGTTCAAGAAGGAAGACGGTCTCTTCCTCGTGGTCGACCAGGGTCAGGGACGCGCACCTTCTCTGCTTTACGCCTCCATACCCGACAATTTGGACACGTCGGTGATCGATCGCGTACTGGACTCTCTCAAGGCCTCCTGACCGGGCACTACGCTGTGCCTTATGAGTGACCTGTTGGTCTGGATCGACTGTGAGATGACCGGGCTCGATCTCGGCCATGACGCGCTGGTCGAGGTCGCGTGTGTCGTGACCGACGGCGAGCTGAACCAACTCGACGAGGGCGTGGACGTGGTGATCAAGCCGCCCCAGGAGTCGTTGGAGCAGATGTCGGAGGTGGTGCGCCAGATGCACACCTCCTCGGGTCTGCTGACGGCCCTGGGCGACGGCGTGACGCTGGCCGAGGCCGAGTCGATGGTGCTGGAGTACATCCGGCGGCACGTGCCCGAGCCGAAGAAGGCTCCGCTGTGCGGCAACTCCATCTCCACCGACCGCTCCTTCATCGCGCGTGACATGCCCGCGGTGGACGCCTACCTGCACTACCGCATGGTCGACGTCTCCTCGGTCAAGGAGCTCGTGCGCCGGTGGTATCCCCGGGTCTACTTCGCCTCGCCGGCCAAGCAGGGGGGCCACCGCGCGCTCGCCGACATCACCGAGAGCGTGCAGGAGATGCGCTACTACCGCGCCGCCGTGTTCGTCCCGCAGCCGGGCCCCGATTCCGCCACCGCACGCGAGGTCGCGGAAGCCATAACCGGATCTTGACGCGCTGCGGCGTCAGAAGCTCCCAAAGCCCGCTACACTTTTCCCTGTGCCGTGGTGTTGACCGCGGGCATGGTGGGTGTAGCTCAGTTGGCAGAGCGCCAGGTTGTGGTCCTGGATGTCGTGGGTTCAAGTCCCATCACTCACCCCAGCGGGCGATGGCCGGTCCAGACGGACCGGCCATCGCGCTTTCCGGCACTACCCCTGTTTCACGCAGAAAGTAGCCCTACTCGGACAGCATGCGCCCCAAAGCTCGAGGCGGCGGGCTATGCTCGCACAAAACCGCTACGCCGCCAGCGCGGGGGGCTCGGCGATCTGACAATGATTCGTGCCACCGGAGGCCGGATGAGTGTCGATGACGCCACATACAACGAGCACGCGCACACCGGGCTGAGTAAACGCGAGGCCGAGGTGATGGAGCTGATCGCTACAGGTCACTCGAACGGACAGATCGCTCAACGCCTCTTCCTGAGCGAGAAGACCGTGAAGAATCACGTCAATCGCATCTACTCCAAGCTCGGCGCGGACTCCCGGGTAACCGCCATCGGTCTGTGGAGAGGGAGCACCGCCGAGCAGTCGCGCTCATGATCCCGGCTCTGATGTGACAGGTCTCACGTCCCGGGCCGGTCCAGGATGCCCGTCATGGGGTGGCACCCCTACGACAGGTCCCTGCTGAGGTGACGCCGGCGTCGGCCGTCAGGCGGGTACGGCCACCGTGTCCCGGATGGCCGAGAGCGCCCGGCCCAGCGCCGCCAGGCCGTACTCGATCTCCTCCGGAGTCACCGAGAGCGCGGGGCGGAGCCGTACCGACCGCTCGCCGCACGGGAGCACGAGCACTCCCTCGTCGACGCGGAGCACGTCGATCAGGCGCTCCCTGCCGGACAGCACGTCGAAGGCGCACATGAGGCCCCTTCCCCTGGCGTCGCGTACCAGGCCGGGGAACTCCGCCTCCAGCCGTCGCAGGCCCCCGAGCAGGCTCTCGCCGAGCGCCGCGGCGCGCGGTATCAGCCCGTCGCGCTCGATGATCTCCAGCATCCTGCGGGAGCGGACCATGTCGACCAGGCCGCCGCCCCAGGTGGAGTTGATCCGCCCGCTCACCTGGAACACGTTTCCCTCGACCTCGTCGACCCTGCGGCCGGCCATGATGCCGCCGACCTGGACCTTCTTGGCGAAGGCCACGATGTCGGGGGCCAGGCCGAGCTGCTGGTAGGCCCAGGGCGTGCCGGTGAGGCCGACGCCGGTCTGCACCTCGTCCAGGACGAACAGCGCGTCCCGCTCGTGGCACAGGCGCTCCATGGCCCGCAGGTACTCCGGACGCATGTGATTGTCGCCGCCCTCGCCCTGAATGGGCTCGGCGACGAAGCAGGCGATGTCGTGCGGGTGGGCGTCGAAGGCCGCCCGCGCCTGGGCCAGCGACCGCTCCTCGGCCGCTTCCACGTCCCCGAAGTGGATCGCGGGCACCTCGATCCTGGGCCAGTCGAAGACGGGGAAGCGATCGGTCTTGGCCGGTTCGGTGTTGGTCAGCGACAGGGTGTACCCGCTGCGGCCGTGGAAGGCGCGGGTGAGGTGCAGCACCTTGGTGCCGAGCTCGCTCGGGCGGCCGTTCGCCTCGTTGTGCCGGCTCTTCCAGTCGAAGGCGCACTTCAGGGCGTTCTCGACGGCCAGCGCGCCGCCCTCGACGAAGAACAGGTGGGGCAGTTCCGGGTCCCCGAGCACCCGGGCGAAGGTGTCGGCGAAGTCGGCGAGGTGGGTGGTGTACAGGTCGGAGTTGGCCGGCTTGTTGGCTGCGACGCGGCCGAGCAGGGACACGAACTCGGGATCGTCCCCGAAGTGGTTCACCCCCAGCGGGGCGGAGGCGAAGAACGTGTAGAAGTCGAGGTAGCGACGGCCCGTGCCGGCGTCCACGATCCAGGATCCGCCGCTACGGTCGAGATCGAGCTCCAGCCGGTAGCCGTCGGTGAGCAGATGGCGGGCCAGACGGTCGAGGACGCCCATGTGCCCTCCCCTTCGAGTCGGACACTACCCCAGATTATTCCCCGCCATCCCGGCAGATATGTGAATGATTTCCGGCTCATTCCCCGAGATGCGTGAATTTCTTCTCCGCACCTGTCGGCTAGACGGCGTGCGCCGTACTGCCCGTGGTCCCACGCTGCTCCATGCTCCTGGCCCGGAAGGCCAGGTACAGCAGCGAGGCGCCGTAGACGATGGCGAAGACGCCGATGAGCCAGGTGAGCGCGAGAGCGCCGGGAGCGGGCCAGACGAACAGCAGGATGCCGAAGATCACCGACACCACGCCGCTGAGCAGGTACATCCAATCCGCGTCCCCGGCCAGACGGCGCTTGACCGCCGCGATGATCTCGAAGATGCCGATGACGACCGCGTAGGCGGCGATCAGCGTGAGGAGCGCGAACGCGGTGATGCCGGGCCAGATCCAGGCGATGATGCCCGCCACGATGGCGAGGACGCCCGCGATGATCATCCAGTTCCGTGAGCCGCCGGAATGGGCGCCCCGAACCGCCCCGATGATCATGAAGACCCCGCTGACGATCGCGTAGGCACCGAACAGGATCACCAGAACGAGCAGGGTGATCAGTGGCCACACGATGGCGAGGACGCCGAACAGGACGGCGCACACCCCGCGCACCGCGAGCACCCACCAGTGGCTGCCCACCTCGTCTCGCACCTCTTGCATGTCGTCCTCCTCGATGGCTACGGGCGATGAGGATTTCCCGAGCCGCGAAATGCCTGTTCACGGGGCGACAACCACCTCCACCCCCTCGATTCTGTTCCTATCCGGCAAGGACAGGGCGAGAGACCAAAAAGCGGTCAAATGCTGTGCAGCATCCACGAAGTCCGGCAATATCGTGTGAAGTCAGGTGACGTGTAGGACCTGTCATCGACGAGATCCATGAGAGGAACGCCGGTGTCACTTCGGGAAGCCGCCAACGACATCAGCAGTGAGCTCGTACGCCTGCGCCACGCGCTGCACCGCGAACCCGAGCTCGGCCTGGACCTGCCGAGAACCCAGGAGAAGGTGCTCGGCGCGCTGGCGGGACTACCCCTGGAGGTGACGACCGGCAAGCGGCTGAGCTCGGTCACCGCCGTGCTGCGCGGCGCCGTACCGGGCCCCACCGTGCTGCTCCGCGGCGACATGGACGCGCTCCCCGTCGCCGAGAGGAGCGGCGCGCCCGTTGTCTCCGATCTCGCCGGGCGGATGCACGCCTGTGGGCACGACCTGCACACCACCATGCTGGCCGGTGCCGCCCACCTGCTCGCGGCGCGGCGTGACCGGCTCGCCGGCGACGTCGTCTTCATGTTCCAGCCCGGCGAGGAGGGCGCGGGCGGCGCGAAGATCATGATCGAGGAGGGTGTGCTGGACGCCTCGGGACAGCGTCCCGTCGCGGCCTACGCCCTGCACGTGGTCAGCTCGGTCCTGCCGCAGGGCGTCTTCGTCAGCCGCGCCGGCCCCATCATGGCCGCGGCCGACCGGTTGATCGTGACCGTGCGCGGCGCCGGCGGACACGGGTCCACCCCCCACCGGGCCAACGACCCGATCCCCGCCGCCTGCGAGATGGTCACCGCGCTGCAGACCATGGTGACGCGGGGCTTCGACGTGTTCGACCCCGTGGTGGTGACCGTGGGCAGCTTCCACGCCGGCACCGCCGACAACGTCATTCCCGACGAGGCCCGATTCGAGGCGACGGTCCGGTCCTTCTCCGCCGCCGCCCACAGCCGCATCCAGGAGCGCATCCTGACGCTCCTCGACGGCATCGCCGCCGCGCACAACCTGACGGTTGAGGCCGATTACGACGTGAGCTACCCCGTCACCGTGAACAACGCCGTCGAGGCGGACTTCGTCGGCGCCACCGTGCGCGAGGTGTTCGACGAGCACCGCTACATCAGTGCGCCCCAGCCGTTCACCGGCTCGGAGGACTTCTCGTTCGTCTGCAACGAGGTGCCGTCCGCGTTCGTCGCCCTCGGCGCCTGCCCCAAGGGGCTCGACCCCTCAAGCGCGGCCTACAACCACGCGGCGGAGGCGGCCTTCGACGACGCCGTGCTCCCGGACGGCGCGGCGCTCTACGCCGAGCTCGCCATGCGCCGGCTGGGCCAGGAGGCACTGACCGCGGCCGGGTGAGCTCTCCGGCTCGCTAGAGGGCACCGAGGAAACGGGCGGCGAGGCCGGCGGCGGCTTCCGCGCCCGTGCCGCCGTGCTCGACGAACACCGCGAAGGCGAGATCTCCCCGGTACCCCACGAACCAGGCGTGGTCGTCGCCCGAACTCGGCTCCGCCGTGCCGGTCTTGCCCGAGACCCCCTTGGGCAGCCCGGCCGAGGCCGCCGTCCCATCCGTCACCACCGCCGACATCATCGACCGGAGCTGCGAGACCACCTGTGCCGGTAGCTTCCTCGGCTTGGGGCGGCCCTGGACCTCCAGCCGCCTGACGGCCTGTTCCGACATCAGGCGCGGGGGACGCCAGGTGCCGTTCTCGACGGCGGCGGCGACCAGCGCCATGCACAGCGGGGTGGCCTCCACGGAGTTCTGCCCGATGGCGTCGGCGCCGAGCTCGTCACCGTTCCCGGCCTCGCGCACGGACCCGCAGACCCCGCCGAGGCCCGACTTCAGGTTCCCGCCGAACCCGAACTCCTCCGCCTCCCGTCGCAGCCTGCCGTCCGTCAGGTGCTCGACCGCGAGCCTGCTGAACGAGGTGTTGCACGACAGCGCGAACGCCTGGCGCAGGGACACCGTGCCGTGGCCCTCGTCGCGGTGGTTGTCGAAGGTCCGCCCGTTCGGGACCGAGTAGTGCGCCGGGCAGTCCACCGGCGAGTCCCCCGTCAGCTGGTCCCGCAGCAGGGCCGACGCCGTGATGATCTTGAACGTCGAGCCCGGGGGGTACGGCTTGTAGAAGGCGCCCTGGCCGGGCAGCCGGTCCGCCACGGCCCGTACCTCTCCCGTCGAGGGCTTGATCGCGACGATGGCGGCGGGGTGCCCGACGCCGTCGAGAGCGCGGGCGGCGGCGGCCTGCGTCCACCAGTCGAGGGTCGTGCGGTACGTCCGCTCGGTCGCCTGGCGGAACACCACGAGCTTCCTCGATCGCCCGGCGGCGGAACGCGCCTCGATCGCCCAGCCCGAGGGCTCCTCCTCGTAGAACTCGTCGATCTTGCCGACGAGGTCCTTCATGTACGCCTCCGCTCCGCTGTCGTTCGGCAGCGGTTTCCCCTGCCGGGTGAGCAGTTCGGTCCCGGGTACGGGAATCTCGGTGATGCGCAGGCGCTCGTCCGCCGCGACCCCGGGATGCAGCGTCTCCGGCGTCCAGATGACCTTCCATTCGCCGTCCCTGACGGCCAGATGCAGCACCGACGAGAAGTTCCACTGCCCCAGCTCGCCGATCTGCCTGATGCCCTCGAAGGGCATGTCGGCGGCCTGCGCGCCCCGCCGTACGACGGCTCCCGGCGTCAGCTTGATCGAGAGGATCTGCAGGTCGCTGCTCAGGCGCCGGTGCTGGTCCAGGAAGTCCTGGGGCGGGGAGGCGACCTGTTTTCGCATCTCGGTGAGGTTCTCGGCCGCCCAGGCGTCGAGATACGCGCGGCCCGCCTGCTCCGGGCTGCCGTCCACCTTGCGAGAGTCGAGGATCAGGGCCACGAGCGCCGCCGCGACGATGACGAGACTCACCACAACGAGAGCGAGCAGTCCTCGGCGGCGCATACGGTTCTCCCAAGAGTGCCGGGTAGGGCACATCCGGATATATCAGACGCAATGGGAGAGCGTGTGAGCAAGCGCAAGGCTGAGGTGACTCCCATGCCCGGCCGCTATCCGGTGGAATCCGGCGAAGTCGAGCTCCTGCGGGACCTCGACCGGCCGAGCGGCTGGCTTCTCAGTATGGCGGGAGTGCCCCAGTCGTACGTCGATCTCGACGATCCCACCTACTTGGACTTCGAATACGTCCGGCTGATGGCCGACGTGATCGACGTGATCGAGGAGGGCCCGCTGGACGTCGTCCACGTGGGCGCGGGGGCCTGCACGCTCCCCCGGTACGTCGCGGCGACCCGGCCCGGCTCGCGCCACATCGTCATCGAGCCCGACGCGGCCCTGGTGCGGCTCGTGCGGGACCAGCTCCGGCTGAAGTCGGTGCCCCGGCTGAAGGTCCGCGTCGCCGATGGCCGTACGGCCGCGGGCGGACTGCACGACGCCTCGGCGGACCTGTTCGTGCTGGACGCCTTCAGCGGCGCCACCATGCCCCTGGACCTCGCGACGGCCGAATACATGGGAGACGTGGCCCGCGTGCTCAAGGACTCGGGCACCCTGCTGATGAACATCGCCGACGGCAAAGGGCTGGCCTTCGCGCGCCGGGTGGTCGCGACCGTACGGGGCACCTTCCGTCATGTGGCACTGCTCGCCGAGCCCGGCATCCTCCGGGGACGCCGGTTCGGGAACCTCATCGTGGCCGCCTCGCCGGCGCCGCTGCCGCTCCAGGACCTGACGCGCAGGGCGGCCGGCGGGCTGACACAGGCCCGGTGCGTCCACGACGAAGCACTGGTGAACTTCGTGGCGGGCGCCGCGCCGATCCGGGACGGCGACTCGGTCCTCGCGCCGGTCCCTCCGCCCGCCCTCTTCCAGTGAACCGGCCCCGGGTCAGTCGAACAGGTCGGGCTCGGAGCGGGTGATCTGCTCGTAGAGCGGCTGGAAGTTGATCCAGCCCACCAGGTCGTTGCCGATCTGGCCGTGGGTGAGCTTGGCGTTCTCGTGAGTGATCGGGACCACCTGACCGGCCGCCTTGGCCGCCAGCTGTGCCTGGCACGAGCGCTCCATGGTGATGAACCACCAGGCCGCGGCGTCCACCGAGCCGCCGACCGTCAGCAGGCCGTGGTTGCGCAGGATGACGGCCTTGTGGGAGCCGAGCGCCTGGGCGATCCTCCGGCCTTCCTCCGTTTCGACGACCACACCGGTGTAGTCGTCGAACAGCCCGTGATCCTCGTAGAACGCGCACGCGTCCTGGGTCAGCGGTTCGAGGGACTGCCCCAGCGACGAGAGCGCCTTGCCGTACACCGAGTGGCTGTGCGCGGCGGCCACGGCGTCCGGACGGGCCTGGTGGACCATGGCGTGGATGGCGAAGGCGGCCTGGTTGACGTGGTAGCGGCCGTCCACCACCTGCCCCTGGTGATTCACCAGGATCAGGTCACTCAGCTTGATGTGCTTGAAGCTCATTCCGAAAGGGTTGACCCAGAAGTGGTCGAGGTGCTCGGGGTCGCGGGCCGTGATGTGACCGGCCACCCCCTCCTCGAAGCCGAACCGCCCGAACAGCCGCAGCGCCGCGACCAGGCGCTCCTGGCGGTGGCGCCGCTCGTCCGCGACATTCTCGAACTTCTGGGGAAGGCGGAAGGTCAGCTGCTCGGTGGGCACGGGCCGCAGATCCGAGAGGCTCATAGGGGGTCTCCTCGTTGCCGAACTTCTGTCGGTTACCAAGCAGTATGCCTGGCGCCCCGGAGGAGGTGAACCCAGGTCCGGCCACGTCCGCCGGGGCTCCGATCAGACACTTCACACTTATTACGCTGATATATAAATCTGGTAAGCCATCTTTTCTGATATTCCGCATAACAGGGGAAAGATGCAACCGTGCGGGGAATGTTCGGACACGTTCCACGAAACGAACGTCGCATGTGTGGGGCTGTAGAGGTGTTCCCTATAGACGAGGCTGGTTCACGTACATCTGCACGTGCACATGCAAGACTCATGCGCCTGTTCCGCCCGCCCCGCCGAGGCCGGCCGTTCCGTCGGCCATCATGCATAACATCAGGTGAATTAGGTGTAAAACGGTCATCTGCCCCGATTGCCAACGGTCTGCCGACATTCCCGAACATCATTCCAACTAACCTTCTCCCAGCTCAAGTCGCCTTAAGGCGCGAACTTTCGGGAAATATCCGGCATAGTTCGTGTTACGCATCCGCATGCCCTACGCTGTGGCGTCAACGGCGAAAGCCGTCAATGGCATTAAGGAGGTATAACGGATATGACAGTAGCCGAACCGTTAAGCGCGGACCCCTCCAGGGAGGGGGTCCCACCCCCGCCGCAGAGACACTGGGCGAAACGCGTCATGAAGGGGACAGGGCGGCATCTTCTCGGATTCAGCAGCGGGGTGGCGGTCGCCGTGACGGCGGCCCTCGCCCTTCAGGCGATCAAGACCTGGCCTTCGGGCGTCGATGAGATAAGCATCGACAACCCTCAGCACGGATCGCACGCGAAGGTCACGCCCTGCCTCAGGGTGAGCGGGCACGGCACCTCACGGCCCGGCACCAAGCAGGTCATCGCGGTGCAGCAGACCGACGCGAGCGACAGCACGATCACGTTCTTCACCGACGTCCGCATCGTCGGCGAGGAGTGGCAGATCAGCGTCCCGCTGGAGGGGCCGGTGGACAGCTGGTTCCGTATCCGGTCGGTGGTGCTCTCCGCCAAGCTGGCCGACTACCTGGAATCGGTGGGGGGCAGCGTCGGCAGATCCAAATGGATATCGCCGACGATGCCCCCCGGTAGTGCGATAACAGACTCGGTGGACGTTCAACGGGGTCCTGGTCAGATCTGCTGAACCCCACCGAGGGACACGGTTCCTGGGTGGCGGCCTCTCGGCCCCCACCCAGGACCGGCGTCCGTAGAGCGTATGGCACGGGCCCGTCGCCGTGAACCCACCGGCGTCGACGTTTTACGCCGCCGTCACGTGCCTTCCGGCCGCATTCGCCCTCGCCGGCTTCCGGCCCTCGCCGCTTGCGACGTCTCCCCGTGCGGCTCGGTTGACCCGCCTCCTGACCCGGAGCTGTTGACCCGCCTCCTGACCCGGAGCTAACGTACAAGCATCCAACAGATGACCAAATGAGCGCATTTGGTCATACATCCACCGCGAGCGAGGCCATGACGTCCCCCGAGACCGAAGCCCAGCCGCGCCGCCAGGACACCACGGCGCGCGAGGAGCGAGCACACCGCATCCTCGACACCGCCGCGGAGCTGATCCTGCGCTGGGGCTACGACAAGACGACCATCGACGACATCGCCCGGTCGGCCGGCGTCGCCAAGGGCACGATCTACCTGCACTGGAAATCGCGTGAGGCGTTGTTCGCCGCCCTCCTGCGGCGAGACCGCGTCGCCATGCTGGAGGAGGTCAGGCACGCCCTCGTGAGCGAGCCCGACGGCGCGACACCGCGCGCGCTGTTCCGGCATCTGGCCCTGGCGCTCATGGGCCGTCCCCTGGTGAAGGCGGCTCTCCTGGGCGACACCGAGGTGCTCGGCAAGCTCATCCGGCTGAAGCCGAAGGTCCAGACCTCCGCGGCGTTGCGCTCGCTGTCCGGCGGCTACCTGCGAACGCTGCGCGACCACGAAGCGATACGGACCGACCTGTCCCCGGTCGAGCAGGCGAACGTGATCAACGCCACGCTGTACGGATTCTTCGTCATCACCCCGCAGATGCCCGACGACCACAGGCTCACCGACGAGCGGCTGGCCGAGTTGCTGGCGGAGACCCTGCACCGCGCCCTGGACTCCGGCCGGACCCTGTCCCCCGAGCAGACCCAGGCGATCGCGCGGGCGACCCTCGCGTTCCTGGACGAGACGCTCGGCCTCGCCAAAGAAAGGCTCCGGCTCTCCCTGAGCACCACCGACCTGGGAAAGGACTACGCGCGGTGAGCGATCTCCCGCTGGTACTCCCCCTCGACGACGCCACCGCCGACCTCGCGACCGCGGGAGGCAAGGGCACCTCACTGGCGCGCATGGCAGCCGCCGGCCTGCCCGTTCCGCCGGGCTTCCACATCACCACCCACGCCTACGAAGCCTTCGTCACGGCGAACGGGCTGCGCGAGCCCATCCTGGCCGCCGTCGCCGCCGGCACGTCCGAGGAGGCGGCGGTCACGATCCAGGGCCTGTTCGCCGGGCACGAGCTTCCGGAGTCGATCAGGGAGGCGATCGTCAAGGCGTACACGGCTCTCGGGGAGCCCCCGGTCGCCGTGCGCTCCTCGGCCACGGCGGAGGACCTGCCGGGTCTGTCGTTCGCCGGGCAGCAGGAGAGCTACCTCAACATCCAGGACGAGGAGGCGCTGCTGGCCGCCGTCAGGCGCTGCTGGGCCTCGCTGTGGGGAGGGCGCGCGATCGCGTACCGGGCCGGGAACGGCATCGCACCGGAAGAGGTGACCATGGCGGTGGTCGTCCAGGAGCTGGTGCCCGCCGACGCGGCCGGCGTCCTGTTCACCGCCGACCCGGTCACCGGGGCCGGGGACCAGATGATCGTCAACGCCGCGTGGGGGCTGGGCGAGTCCGTGGTAGGCGGCCAGGTCACCGCCGACACCGTCGTCGCGAGCAGGCCGGACGGCGCGATCCTGGAACAGCGGATCAGCGACAAGGCCGTGATGACCGTGCGCACCGAGGGCGGGACGGCCGAGGTGCCGGTGCCCGCGTCCCGGCGCGCCCGGCCGGTGCTCGACGCCGCGCAGGTCGCCGGCCTGGTGCGTCTCGGCACGCGCATCGAGGAGCTGTACGGGCGTCCGATGGACGTCGAGTGGGCGCTGCGCGACGGCACGATCTTCGTCGTGCAGGCCCGGCCGATCACCGGCCTGGACTCCGCCGGCGGCTCGCGGGAGGAGTGGAACGACAGCCTCGGCGGCGACTACCTGTGGAGCAACGGGAACGTCGGCGAGGCCATCCCCGACGTCATGACGCCCAGCACCTGGTCGTTCGTCCACATCTTCATGTCGGGGGCGATGCGCGCCTCCTCGATCGCCGAATACCGGGCGTACGGGATGATCGGCGGCCGTTTCTACATGAATCTCAGTCTGGCGGCCACGATCGCGGCGACATTCGGGATGAAGCGGAAGTTCGCCACGTCCATCGAGCCGGTCTTCGGCAAGATCCCGCCGGGCATGGAGATCCCGCTGGTGCCGGTCTCCCGGTGGCACCTGTTCCGCACGATCCTTCCCCTCACCATCGAGCTCAGGCGGCAGGTGCGGGCGAACACGCCGAGGTTGCCCTCGTTCTTCGCCGCGGCGCCCGGCCGGTGCGAGAAGCTGCGCGACCGTATCGAGCAGACCTCCGACGCCGGCGACCTCGCCGCGCTGTGGCGCGCGGAGGTCGGGCCGTACCTGCTGGAATGCTCCCACATGCTGGAAGCCGCCACCCGGCAGGACACCCGGGCGCTGACCGTCGAGCACGCCCGCATCGGGAAGCTGGCCGGCGAGTCCGACGCCGTCGCCCTCATGACCGGGCTGCACTCGGCGGCGGGCGGCCTGGCGAGCCTCGGGCTCCTCGTCGGCCTCGATCGGCTGTCACGCGGTGAGGTCGACCGGGAGACCTTCGCCCGGCAGTGGGGCCACCGTGGCCCGAGCGAGTTCGAGGTCTCCGTCCCCCGGCCCGCCGAGGATCCCGAGTGGATCGACAGGCAACTCGCCGGCCTGCGCCAGGCGGAGCACGACGTCGACACCCTCCTCGCCCGGCAGGAGGAGGCGCGGGCGGCCGCCTGGAAGCGGTTCGCCGAACGCCACCCGGGCAAGGTGAAGGCCACGCGCCGCAAGATCGCGCGGATGACGAAGGCACTGCGAGACCGGGAGGTGGCCCGATCCGAGGTGGTCCGCGCCTTCTGGGCCCTCCGGGCGTACGTGCTGCGTGCGGGCGAGATCACCGGACGGGGCGACGACCTGTTCTTCCTGCCGATCGACGAGCTCCTCGCGGTGCTCGACGGCGACGACACGCCCTTCTCGGCCGTGGACGCGCGGCGCCGCGCCTACGAGCGCTACCGCGCCCTGCCGCCGTACCCGGCGCTGATCCGCGGCCGGTTCGACCCGTTCGAGTGGGCCGCCGACCCGCGACGGCGTGGTGACGTGTTCGACGAGCACGGCCGCAGGGCTCCCGCGGGCGACGCGGTCACGGGCTTCCCCGGCGCGTCCGGCGTCGTGGAGGGGCGCGTACGCGTCATCGCGAACGTCGACGAGAGTGACCTGCTCCAGCCTGGCGAGATTTTGGTGACGACCGTCACCAACGTCGGGTGGACACCGCTGTTCCCCCGGGCCGCCGCCGTCGTGACCGACGTGGGCGCTCCGCTGTCCCACGCGGCCATCGTCGCCCGCGAGCTCGGCATCCCGGCGGTGGTCGGCTGCGGCGACGCCACCACCCGCCTGCGCACCGGCGACCTCGTACGCGTCGACGGCCGGCGCGGCACCGTCGAGACCCTGGAACCGGCCTCGCGCTAGCCGCCGAGGAGGTGGCCCGGGTTGGCCACGGCGGTCACCACGCAGAAGCCGATCGGCCCTGCGGTGTCGTGCAGCGTGCAGTGGGAGGTCGCGATGCCCGCGTCGCTGAGGTGACCGCCGGCTTCCAGGCCCACTTCCTCACCGACCGGCATGCGGCTGAGGGTGAGCGTGTAGTCGGCGTTGATGAAGTGCAGGCCCGACGTGCCGGAATTGCTGAGCGGGCTGGCGAAATCGGCGGCCAGCGCGACGCGTACGAGAGGCGAGATGGCCTCACCCTCGACCAGGGGATGGGTCTCCCTGAGCCAGGCTCGCCCAGGTCCCGGGTCCGCCCAGCGAGTCAGTTGCCACAGGTCGAACGGCGGCGTCCACACGCCGGGCGGTGGCGGGCCGAGCTCGGCCGGAGCGGGTGCGTCCCAGGCCGGAGTCCGCCAGATCTCGCCGTCCGGCTGCTCGCCCTTCCGCAGGAGCACGGCACTCGCCCTCGCGACCACGCCTTGCTCGGTGCGCACGGTGGCGTCGGCCACCCGGATCCTGCGGCCCTGCCTGACCTGGGTCGTCTCCACGCTCAGCGGCAGCAGAGGGCTGTTGCGGAACAGATCGACGGTCAGGCGGGTGAAGTGGAAGTCCGCGTCGCCATACTCCGCTTCGAGCGCTCGGGCGGCGAGACCGCCGAGCAGGCGCCCATGCAGCATGTCCGCGGACCAGGGACCACGGGCGTGTGGAGCGGGAACGAGCTCGCCGTTCTTCAGCGTGAAGAAGGCCCTGTTATCTGACACAGAACGCGATTCTAGTATCACTCCGGCCCCAGAAGGGGGCGGTGGCGCCGCAACCTTTCAGCCGGGACTACAGGCAACGAGGCCAGCTAATCCCGACGAACCAAAGCCCCTCCCGGCACCCATTTGATCAGGGAACCCACTTGACACCCACCCAGCCCAAACCACCCCCGAACCAACCAGACCGGGGACAACCGGGACGAAGCAACCGGGGACAACCGGGACGAGCAGCCAGGGACTACCAGGACGAGGCAACCGGGGACGACCGGGACGGAGCAGCCAGGGGCTACCAGGGTGAAGCAGCAAGGAACCGCCGAGGCCGGGCAGCACGGCTCTGGCGGCGAAGGCGTTGTCGGCTTGACGGCATGTAGTGGCTATTCTGCCGACTTGTTGTATCGGAGTTCAGCCCAGGCGGCGGCTTCGGGTCGTCCGTAAAGGCGCGGCGCGCCTGGTGTTCCGGGCGCGACAATTCCCCTGTGACGTGAAAAACTCATCGTATGGACAGGCTGGATGACGCGGCGATATCCACCCGGCTGGGCGAGGTGCCCGAGTGGCGGCGCGAGGGCGACGAGATCCGGCGCACTGTGGTCGCCCCCGACTTCCGCACGGCCATCGCCATCGTGAACGACGTGGCGGAGCAGGCCGAGAACCTCAACCACCACCCGGACATCGACATCCGCTGGCGGCGCCTCCACCTCACCCTCATGACCCACGACGCCGGCGGCCTGACCGAGATGGACTTCAAGCTCGCCGCCAGAATCGACGCCATCGCTGCCGACCACGGCGCCTGAGCCCCACCTTCTGGAGGCGCTGGGCCGTTCCCGCGGCGGGCAGAGTATCAAGCTTCACTTGGCCGCCGACCGGCGTTGCCGTCCTCTCGCTCGTATCATCAGCCCTGGTCAGCATGCGGGCAGCCCGTACTTCCAGCGTGTGCTGGAGCGGGTCCGGAGCGTACGAACCGGGTCGTCTCCGCCGACTCCTGGACTCTGTGCCGGTGTGGCTATGGCCGGATTCAGGTGAGGGTCATACGATGTCGATCATGCCGAATTTGGGGCCTCTAGAGGTGTTAATCCTGATCGTGGTGGTGGGGGTGGTCGTTGGGGCGGTCGTGGCGGCGATCAGGATCGGTCGGACGGGAAGCGGATCATCATCCGTCCCGCAGATGAGACCGGCGACGCCGCAGGAGCTGCACCGGATCGTCACCCAGCTGACGCGCCAGGGACGCCAGATCCATGCGATCAAGGAGCTGCGGCAGTTCACCGGGCTCGACCTGCGGACCGCCAAGGCCGTCGTCGACGGCGTGGCCATGGGGCGTGACATGTGGAGCCATCCCGCCATGACCCGGTTCAGGCCTGCCGACCGCGATGCCCTGCCGCATACCGCCGGTCCCGACCTGGCCACCCGCGTACGCGAGCTCAAGGCCGCCGGCCGTGAGGAGCAGGCGGTCCATCTGGTGCGCGGAGAGACCGGCATGGGCGAGCAGGAGGCCAGGACCTTCGTCGACAGCCTTTGACCAGAGGGCGTGCTTCAGCTGGTTGTTCCCGGCCTGGTCGGTTCGGGGGTGGTCTAGGGCTGGGTGGGCGTCAAGTGGATACCCCGATCAAACGGGTGCCGGGAGGGGCTTTGGTTCGTCGGGATCTGCTGGTCTCCCAGTGCGTGGCAGGCCCGGCTCGCCGCCGTCGCGGCGTGCCGGGCCTGTGTCCATGGGTCGCTGTCACAATCCTCGTTGCGCCATGCTGGCCGTGTAGCCGTGGGTGACGATCAGGTCGGCCGTCTTGGTGTAGGCCTCGGGATCGTCTGGAGCGAAGGTGGCCAGGCCGTCGACGTAGCGGTTGTACATGCAGAAGGCGGCGGCGATCAGTACGGTGTCGTGGATCTCCAGGTCGGTGGCGCCCGTCTCGCGGGCGGCGGTGATGTGCGATTCCGTCACGGCGGTCCCACTCTGCTGGACCGCGCCGGCCAGGCGCAGCA
Organism: Sphaerisporangium flaviroseum; assembly: GCF_039537005.1. Lineage (NCBI taxonomy): Bacteria > Bacillati > Actinomycetota > Actinomycetes > Streptosporangiales > Streptosporangiaceae > Sphaerisporangium > Sphaerisporangium flaviroseum. Next base: position 361,629 of record NZ_BAAAZR010000020.1, read on the forward strand.
GCGCCTTGAGCTTGTCCGTGATCGGCGCTGTGTCGAGGTCGGAGCAGGCATGGGCGACGATCTCCGCGCCGCCGGGTAACTGCGCGGCGGCGAAGGCGGAGTGCGAGGCCGAGCAGAAGCGGCACTTGTTGAGCGTGGAGACGTAGGAGGCGATGAGCTCGCGTTCCCCTCGCGACAGCGTGTTGTCTCCGCGCAACAGCACCTCGGCGAGTTCGTTGAGCACTCCCGCCGTCTCCGGGCGGTACCGCATCAGCCCTCTGATGCCAGGTTCGTCGTTCCCCAACTCGATGTGCGGCATGAATTCCCTTCCTGGACGAGACGTCGATGTCCACGGCCGAGGCCGGTAGTCAACTGCCGGCCCTCTGCCGTGGGGTGGGTGTGGAACGGTCAGAGGCCGACCATCTGACAGGTCGCGGTCGACTTCTTCGTCGGGTCGCTTTCGGAGGTGGCGGTGAGCTTGAGCTTCGCCAGGCGGTCGCCGCCCTTGGCTCGCTGGGCGTAGACGGGCACGAGCGTCGTCTTGCCGAATTCGACGGCGGACAGCTGGTTGGGGATCCAGGTCGTCCATCCCTTGCCGTCGACGGTGGTGGCGAGGCGGTAGACGTCCGACTTCAGGTAGGTGCTGACGTCCTCGGGATGCTGACCCGCGGGGGTGGCGGCCTTGCCGGTGTTGCCGAGCGGGAAGCGGCAGGCCGCCCACTCCGAACCCTTGGCGATCCCGGCGGTCGGCAGGACCCTGACGCCGCGTCGCTGCGGGCCGGCGCCGTCCAGGGACCGGATGGCCACCGTGTAGGACAGCGAGCCCTTGTCGTCGCGGTGCACGTTGAGCACGTAGAAGTGCAGGCGGTTGGCCTCGTCGACGTACTCGAACTCGCTGCCCGAGTCGGTGCCCGCGTGGAAGAGGGCGTCGGAGAGCTGCCGGTAGTCGCCGATCGTGATGGGGACCTGCGTGCCGTCGGGCAGGACGTAGTCGGTCATGCCGATGTCCTGCGGGTTGGCGTCGATGACCCACTCGAACGGCGCCTGGTCCTGGTTCTTGGTCTTGGCCAGCAGCACACCGGAGTCCGGGGTGAAGGAGTCGGCGCCGACCCGGTCCACCACCTCGATCGTGTAGTTGTGGTAGCCGCGGCCGTCGCAGAAGGGATCGGTCTGGGTGTCGCACGCCGGGCTGAGGTCACCGGTGCCGAGGGTGATGTTGACACCCGACAGGTCATTGGCGCCGGGCAGGATCTCCCGGGCGGTCACCCTGGCGACGACCAGGCCCGACTCCGCCAGCGCCTCCCGCGAGAGACGCAGGACGTTCTGCTCGTCCACCATCTGCAGCTTGATCTTGTTGCGGAGCATGTGCTGGGCGCCCATCGAAGCCCCACCGGTGGGCGGGATCATCCACCGGCTGTGCGGGCCACCCGGGCCGTTGAAGGTGCCCCGGCTGAGCATCTCCCAGATACCGCTGTACGCGCGGCGCGGTGGCACGCTGAAGGGGTTGTTGTAGTTGTCGCCGATGCCCAGGATGTGGCTGAACTCGTGGGCGTAGACGCTCTGGCCGGAGCTTTCCGCCTGGGTGGAGGATCCCCCGCCGGCGTTGGGCCAGATGGAGGAGGCGGAGGCCCAGGAGGTCCACTCGACGTACCGGGTCCTCGCCCAGTTCGGCAGGGCGGGGTCGGGCGGTCCGAAGGCGTCGGTGACGTCCTCCTTGGTCGGGAACTTGATCGGCCCGAACTCCTGCCAGGTCGCCGACTCGTCCTGCCCGGCGCTGAGGTAGAAGATGAAGTCGTATCGCGCGAGGGTGTCCTCGCCTTCGGCGGCGGACCAGGCGGCGCGTCCGTCGGTGCGGAGGTTGCGGTTGCAGGTGTCGCCCGCCGGGCAGGCGGTGCCGCCCTGGAACTCCATAGCGTACTCGTGCGACTTGCCCGGCATCTCGTACGGCCCGAAGGCGTCGAGCTCGACGCCGTACCTGCCGCCGGAGTCCTCCATCCAGTACTCGTGGATGGTGTGGCCGCGGTTCAGCTTGCCGGGGGTGTTGAGGAAGTCCTTGTAGAACTGGGCCACCTGCTCACGCGGGATGTCGTGGGCCTCCGCGCTCGGGTTGCCGAACACCGTCGACCTCTCCGGCCGGGTGACCACGAACGCCTGGTTGGGGTAGTCCAGCAGTACGAGCGCACCCTTGAACGTGCGTTTGGAGCCCTTCCCCGCGGGGTCGGCCCAGTTGGTGCCCAGGACGGGCTGGTAGTCGTCCTCCCAGGTCATGTGGTCGGGGTTCTTCCAGTTCTGCGGGTCGATCACGGCGGGGCCGCCGGGCTTGCCCTTGAACACCGTCGCCGGCGCCTGCTCCTGCCAGGGCTGCCGCTGCGGCCAGTGGTCGGCCTGCCATGGATGCGGGGGCTCGGGTGGTGGTTCCGCCGAGGCCGGGGTCGTGGCCAGTCCCAGCGGACCGAGCACGGTGGCGATGATAAGTACGGTTAGTCGACGCTTCCTGCGGTGGATTGACGACTTGGTCACGGTCTTACCACTCCATCTGGACCAGCGCTCAGCCGGGGGGCGCTACAGACACTGTTGACGGAGATCATCTATCACTTGTCGAAACTGCGATAGAGGACTTTGTAGGTGTAAATCGCGAATTTGCTGCACGCTGCGGGGATCCGGCCCGTCGCTGAGGGCCTACGGAGGCTGCCCATCGGGAGACCGGACCGGACCCCACCGCCGACCTACTGGACCGATCCCCGCCGTGACATCGGACCGGCTCTCCCTCTGCGACCTACTTGACCGCCCCAGCGGTGAGGCCGGACTGGATCTGGCGCTGGAAGACGATGTAGACGATCAGCATCGGGATGATCGCCATGCTGAGGGCCGCGAACAGGCCGGGCCAGTCGGCCTCGTACCCCGCGGTGGTGTTGATGTTGGCGATGCCCTGGGTGATCAGCCACTTGTCCTCGACGCCGCCCGACAGCAGCACGATGGGCAGCAGGTACTGGTTCCACTGGCCGAGGATGTTGAAGATCGTGATGCTGATCAGGCCCGGCTTGGCCATCGGCACCATGATCTGGAAGAACGTGCGGGTGTGCGAGGCGCCGTCCATCATCGCCGCCTCCGCCACCGAGGTGGGGAGCGTCTTGAAGAACGCCGTCAGGAAGAACACGGTGAACGGCAGCGAGTAGGCGATGTAGACCAGGATCACGCCGGCGTGGGTGTCGATCAGTCCGAGGTTGCGCACCACGAAGAACAGCGGGACCAGCGCGAGGAACACCGGGAACGACAGCCCCGACACGAACAGGTAGTAGATCGCCCGGTTGCCGAAGAAGCGGTAGCGCGCCAGCACGTACGCGGCCATGGAGCCGAACAGCATGGTGAACAACGTGCTCACGCCGACCACGAAGATGGTGTTCAGCATGTACCGCCCAATGTGGGCCTTCTCCCACGCCCGTCCCCAGGATGCCCAGCTGAAGCTGTCGGGCAGCGCAAGCGGCGCGTCGCCGACGATCTCGGGGTTGGTCTTGAAGGAGGCGAGGAACGTCCACAGGATCGGACCGACGACCAGGATCGTCCACACGATGAGCGCCACGTGGGAGAGCGCGCCGAAGACCCCCGTAGGGCTCGGCTGCCGGCGCCGGGTGGACGCGGCCGGGGCCTTGGCCACCCGGACCGTGTCGGTGTGGGTCGCCATCATCAGAGCTCGATCCTCTCGCGCCGCGTCACGCGCAGGCTGAGCGCCGCGAACGTGATGGTCAGGAAGAACAGGGCCACGCCCATCGCGGAGGCGTAACCGAACTTGGAGAAGGTGAACGCCGTGCGCCAGATCTCCAGGGGCAGGACCGTGGTCGCGTTGTCGGGCCCGCCGCGGTCGACCGAGAGCACCTGCACCAGCGCGAAGCAGTCGAACGCCGCGATGCCGAGGTACACCCAGCCGACCTGGATGGTGTCCCAGATCAGCGGCAGCGTGATGCTGAAGAAGAGCCGGAACCGGTTGGCCCCGTCGAGGGCCGCGGCCTCGAAGACGTCGCTGGGGATCGCCGACATACCGGCGGAGAACAGGACGACGTAGAACCCGACGGACTGCCAGACGATCACACCCATGATCGACCAGAGGGCCAGGTCGGTGTTGATCAGCCAGCCGACCTTGTCGATGCCGACGAGGCCGAGCAGGCCGTTCAGCACGCCCGTATCGTCGGGCCGGTAGATCGCCTGGAACAGGACGCCGACGACGGCCACGGCCAGGACCTGGGGAAAGAAGTAGACGACCCGGTAGAACTTCGCTCCCCGGACCCCGGTCATCTTCCCGCCCCTGCTGCCCCCTCCGATGTTCAGCAGGAACGAGAAGAACAACGCGATGGCGATGGTGATCAGCGGCATGGCGAGCAACAGCAGGCCGTGGTGGCGGACGGCGGCCCAGAACACGTCGTCGTCCAGCAGGCGGGTGAAGTTCTCGAACCCGATGAACTGCGGGTTCGCGGAGATACCCCGCCAGTTGGTCAACGAGATGTAGAACGCCTGAGCGTACGGGCTGATCACGAAGACCACGTAGAGGATCAACGGGACCGCGAGGAAGGAGAAGATGAACCCGTACTTCCTCATCTTGGCCGAGGACAGCCCTGCGGCGAACCCGCCGTCGCCATGCCGCATGATCGACTACACCGTCCGGTTCTGCTTGGTGATGGAGGAGTCGGCCTTGACCGCGTCGGCCTTCTTCTGCATGTTGGCGCAGAACTGGTCGGCCGTGATGCGGCCGAACATCAGCGAGTTGGTCTGCTTGCGCAGCTCGGTCTCCAGCTCCTTGTACCAGTTCTCGAAGCTGCTGTAGGTGACGATGTTGGCGCCCGCGGCCGTCTGGGCGTCGTTGACGCTCTTCAGGCCCGGGGACAGCGTGAGCCCCTCGGCGGCGCCGCTGACGACGGTGAGGCTGCCCGACTTCTGGGTGAAGCCCTTCGCGCCCTCCTTGGAGAGCATGATGCGGGCGTACTCCAGCGCGCCGGCGGTGTTCTTGGCCTTGGCGGGGATGATGTACGGCTCACCCGCGGCGGAGCGGATGGCCTCGAACGGCATCTTGTCGGCCGCGGTGAGGCTCGGAGTGGGCGTCACGGCGTACTCGAACGTGTCCGGGGTGTTGGACTTCTGCTCGTTCTCCAGCCACGAGCCCGACGGGTACAGGGCGACCTTGTCCTCGTTCTGCCGGGTCTGGACCTCGGTGTGGATGAGCCCTTCGTAGCTCTTGTCCATGAACTTGCCGATCTCGGCCCAGGCGGCGGCCGACTGCTTGACCGAGTCGCGCGTCCAGGCTCCGTCGGCCAGGTTGTCGATGTCCAGCAGGACCTGGTTGCCCTCGACCTTGGCGGCCGTGATCAGGATCATCCAGTACTGGTAGTACGACGCGTTCTTGCCGGCGTAGGCGTACGGGGTGACGCCCGCCTTCTTGATCGTCTCGCAGAGGGTCTTGAACTCGTCGAACGTCTTCGGCGGGGTCCAGCCCTTCTCCTGGAAGAGCTTGCCGTTGTACCAGAGGCCGTATCCGCTGGAAACGTAGTTCAGGATGAACGGCTTGCCGGCGATGAAGCCGGACTCGACGGTGCCGGGGATCAGGGTGTCCCGGATCTTCTTGCTGGGATCGTCGATGGAGGGCGCGTCGAACAGCGCGGTGAGGTCGAGAAGCTGTCCCTCGGTCTGCAGGGCGCCGTTGTCCATCAGGTCGGAGCCGGAGTTGGCGATGAAGTCGGGGACGTCGCCGCTGGCGAAGCGGGGCTGCAGCGTCTGGGCGATCTGCTGCGTGGCGACGTGCTTGACGGTGGCCTTGGGGAACAGCTTCTTGTACAGCGGCTCGTGCACGTCGGTGGCGTAGCTGTCACCGAGTCCGCCCTTGAAGATGACGACTTCGAGGGGGGCGTCCGCCTTGACCCCGAAGGGGTTGGCCGCCGAGGTCGCGGCGCCGCTGCCCGCGGCGGTCGGGGTGGCGGCGGAGCCGCCCCCGCTGGTCGCGCAGGCGCTGAGAACGCTTGCCGCGGGTCCTGCGACGAGCGCGGTGAGGCCGATCCGGCGGAGCATCTGCCGCCGGGTGATCTCTCGGGGCGTGCCGGCGGAGTTGGACATGCAACCCTCCAGGAATGGGTCAAACAATTAGGAAAGTTTCCTAAACGTTTGAGGAACGTACGTCCATCCCCGTACACCGTCAAGTGGTATGGGCCAACCCGTGATCGAGCTGTGGCCGACCAGCAAACGACCTGCGACAAACGAGCATGACCTGCGTCCTCCGAAACTCATCCGTAACGTAACAACGGCACAGGTCATAGCCCTGAGCTTGACGCAAATTGAGGCCGAATCGACACCCCTTTGACCCGGTCTAGACCAGTCGCGTGGAAGTGGCCCGTCATAGCGTCACAGGTCCGGCCTGCGACCTCCCGTGCGATCGGGAGCGATCACTTTCGGTCCATCTCCGGACACGCTGCGTTCACCACGACCACTCAGGAGACCGGTTCCGAGAATGTCCACGGAGCGGACCGGACTGCGGCGGAACTCGCGGAGCCGCTAGCGTCGGATCCAACATTCCCGACATGCGAGGAGCAAAGGGTTGCCGCTCCAGATGACCGGCGCTCCCAGCGATCCCGACCTCATCCGCCTGCCGTGGGAGCTTCCCCTCGAAGACTGGCCCGAGCACCACCTCGTGATGCTGCCGCGCGGCATCTCCCGGCACATCGTCCGGTTCGTCCGGCTGTCCGGACGGGTGTACGCGATCAAGGAGATCAGCGAGCGGTACGCCAAGCGCGAGTACCGGCTTCTGTGGGATCTGAGCCGCCTCGACACCCCGTCCGTCGAGCCCGTGGCGGTGGTCACCGGAAGGACGGCGCCCGACGGCGAGCCGCTGGACTCCGCCCTGATCACCAGGCACCTGCAGTTCTCGCTGCCCTACCGGGCGATGCTGTCCGGCACGCTGCGGCCCGACACGCTCACCCGCCTGCTCGACGCGCTGGCCGTGCTGCTCGTACGCCTGCACCTGGCCGGGTTCTACTGGGGCGACTGCTCGCTGAGCAACACGCTCTTCAGGCGCGACGCGGGGGCTTTCGCGGCGTACCTCGTGGACGCGGAGACCGGCGAATTGCACCCGGTCATCAGCGAGGGCCAGCGCAGTCACGACATTGAAGTCGCACATATCAACATTTATGGGGAAATGCTCGATCTGGAGGCCGGCGGGTTCCTGCATTCCTCGATCGACCCTCTGACATTCGCCGAGCAGCTCGTCGAGCGCTATCACCGGCTCTGGAACGAGCTCACGCAGGAGGAGATCGTCGAGGACGTCGAATGGCATCTCATCGACCAGCGGATCCGGCGGCTCAACTCCCTCGGTTTCGATGTCGCCGAAATGATGGTCAGGCGTAAGGCCGGCACCGCCCGGCTGATCGTACGGCCCAAAGTCGTGGACGCCGGGCACCACCAGCGCCGCCTGCTGCGCCTCACCGGGCTCGACGTCGAGGAGAACCAGGCGAGGCGCCTGCTCAACGACCTCGACTCCTTCAGGGTCGCCAAAGGGCTGCGCCACGAGGACGAGGCGATCGTCGCGCACCGCTGGTTCGCCGAGACCTTCCAGCCGACCGTCACCGCCATCCCCCTGGAGCTGCGCGGCAAGCTGGAGCCCGCGCAGCTCTTCCACGAGGTGCTCGACCATCGCTGGTTCCTGTCGGAGGCGGCGGGCCGCGAAGTCGGGCTCGAAGCGGCCCTCCGGTCGTACGTCGACACCGTGCTGGTGTACAAGCCGGACGAGAAGGCCCTCATCGGCGACGACGCCGCCCCCGACCCGGTCAGTCCCTGATCGTCCGTTCGAGCTCGCCGAGGTAGGCGGCGGCCTCCGCGACGCGGTCCTCGCCGAAGACGCGGATGCCGTGCGCCTCCAGCAGGGCCGTCGTCACCCCGGCCCCGGGGGTGACCCGCCCGCGGAACGTGCCGTCGTGGATGCGAAGGCTGCCGCAGGAGGGGCTGCCGTCCTTGAGGATGGCCATCTTGATGCCCATGGACCGCGCCTGGGCCAGCGCGGCGTGGGCGCCGGCGAGGAATTGGCGTGTGACGTCGGCCCCCTCGGGGGTCAGGATCCGCGCGATCCCGGCCACCACGGCCGCCCCGCCGACGCCTCCCTCGATCTCCGCGGGCGGCCTCGGCACGGGCAGCCCGCCCTCGACCTCGGGGCAGAAGGGCACCAGCCGTCCCTCGGCACGCCACCCGGCGAGCGGCCCGTCGTCGACGGTCTTCGCGCGGCCGTCGAAGCGCACCGGACGCCCTACCAGACACGCGCTGACCAGGATCCTCTCCACCTCTTCACGGTAGCGTCACCGCGTTCTTCCCATGCGCGAGCGCCTCCTCCGAGGCGGCGAGGCCGACCTGGAGCGGGGTGCCCGACGGCCTCGCCGTACGGATCGAGGCCTGCCGGGATCGGGCCACACAGACATAGCTGTTCTCGGTGTGATGCATGCCTTAACGCGCTTTATGTGTAAATATACCGAGCTGCATTCGGCGCCATATCTGCAATCTCGTCGATAAATCCTTCTACCTGGAAAAAGATCCCTGTACCCCACCGCTTTTCTGGATGATTCTTCGCAAGGGGTGTTGTCAGGGGCTCCCTAGAGTTGGCCGCGCAAGGGACAGAAGGGACCATCCGGCGAGGAGTCCACCGTGCTCGATATCGAAGGATGTCTCACCGATATCCTGGCCATTCCCGGTGCACTGGACGCACTGGTCATCGAGGACCCCGGCGGCACGGCCGTCGCCACCGGCCGCACCGCGCCCCACCTCGACCCCCAGGTGTCGGCCGCCGCGCTCGGCGAGACGCTGAGGGCGACGCTGGAAGGGCTGGCGTTCACCTCTCCGGACGGCACGGTGCGGGTCGAGGACGTCATCGTCACCTCCGACAAGGGCCACCATCTGCTGAGGCCCCTGGAGACGGCCCTGAGGGGGTCGTTGCTCCTCTACCTGCGGCTCGACCTGGAGCGCTCGAACCTCGCGCTCGCGCGTCACCGCCTCCGGACCATCTCTGGCCGGCTGATCACGACGTGAGCCATGTCCCCCTCCCAGCAGTTGGACGCCATCCTGAACGACCTGGCGAAGAATCGTGCGACGGGCTCGCTCAAGGTCGGCCGTACCGGGACCGTCTACCTCACCGGCGGACGGGTGAGCTACGTGGAGTGCGCGAGCACGCCGGGCGTGGAGGACATCCTCACCGCATCCGGGCGGGTCGGCGCCTCCACCATCCGCGGCGCCCGCCAGTCGGCGGGCGGCGGCGACGAACTGGTACGCCAGGGCGTGATGACGCGCGGCGAGCTGCAGTTCTGCGTGCTCGGCGCCATCCTCGACGCCTCGTTGTTCGTGCTCGCCGCAACGGGAACCCGGCCCCGCTTCAAGGAAGGGGACCGGCACTGGCTCGGCGACCAGTGGTACTTCGACGTCGCAGGGTTGTTCCGCGAGTGCCGTCGCAGGAGGGCTCAGTTGGACAACGTGTGGCCGTCCGCCGGCCTGGACTCGCAGCCTGTCGCCCTCAGCCCGCGCATCACCGCTCACCGGGTGGTGCTGGACGCGGTGCAGTGGGAGGTCGTCCTCAACGCCGACGCGACCGCGACCCCGGTCGAGCTTGCGCGCAGGCTCGGGCGCCCGGTGTACGCGGTGCTGTTCGCCGTACGGCAACTCGGCGCCGCCGGCCTGCTGCTGCAACCGGATCCCGCTCCGGGACCAGCACCGGGACCAACGCCGGACCCGGCGCCGACCGGCCGGCCCGCGGCTCCCGGGCCGAAGGCCGG
>NZ_BAAAZR010000020.1:371400-398839 GCF_039537005.1 Sphaerisporangium flaviroseum
CTCGCGGCCCGACCGGCCGGAGGCCCCCGGGCCGAAGGGCGGCTCGCGGCCCGACCGGCCGGAGGCGCCCGCGCCACAGGCGGGTCCACCGCCCCCGCTGCCGTCGCGCGCCGGCCGGACCGGGCGCGCCGGTCCTCGGCCGGGAGCCGCGCTCTCCGCGCCGGCGCCCGTGACCGGTTCCCGCATTCCGCAGGTGAGCGTCGATCCCCCCGATGTCAGCGTGCTCCTCAGGCTGCGCGACGCGCTGGAGCGGCTGTTGTGAACCAGCTCGCGACGTCCCCATGAGGTTGCGGTCGTCCCGAAGGGCCGGAAGGAGGTTGTCAATGGATCTACGCCGTGAGGTGCACGAGGAGATGGTCCTCCTCATGAAGCGCATGGACGACGTGACCGGCGCGCTCGTCTGCGCCGTCGACGGGATGCTCGTGACGGCGGACATGCGCGGCGGCGGCACCGAGCAGACGGCCGCCCTGAGCTCGGCCCTGCATGCGATGAGCGGCCGCATGACGGAACTGGTCCAGGCCGGCGCCCTGGAGGAGACGCTGATCTCCGGCACCGGCGGCTACGTGGCGTGCTACGCCGCCGGCCCCAAGCTCGTCCTCACCGTCCTCGCCGCCCGGGGGGCCAACCTCGGGCTGCTGCGGATGGAGGGGCGGAAGACGGCGGTGCGACTCGCCGCCATCGTCGAACGCGATCCGGCCGCCGACCAGGCACCGCCGGCTCGCCCCTGACCGTGGAAGGAAGCACATGGCCAGCATCGACATCTCCCTGAAGGAGATGATGGCCATCGACGGCGCGATCGGCGCCGCCGTGGTCGACTACAACAGCGGTATGGCGCTGGGCACTCTCGGTGGCTCCAAGGATCTCGACCTCCAGGTCGCGGCCGCGGGCAACACCGAGGTGATCAAGGCCAAGATGCGCACGATGGACGCCCTGCAACTGAAGGACGGCATCGAGGACATCCTCATCACGCTCGGCTCGCAGTACCACATCATGCGTCCCCTGGCCGGTAGGGGAGGCAAGGGCCTGTTCATGTACCTCGCGCTCGACCGCGGCCGCGCCAACCTCGCGCTGGCACGGCACGCCCTCCGTACTGTGGAGGAGAAACTGGACGTGTGACGGCGCCGGGCCGGCCGCCGCTACCGGCGGTCGGCACGCTCGGTGAGCTCGGTGACCGCGCCGACGATGTCGGGCCACAACGGGCGCGGCAGGTCGTGCGCCATTCCCGGGAAGGTGAGCAGCTTGGCACCGGGGATGGCGTCCGCCGTGGCCACACCGCCGTCAAGCTGGACCAGCGGATCGGCCTCTCCGTGGATCACCAGGGCGGGCACCGACAGCTCACGCAGCGCGGCGGTGCGATCGCCCGAGGCCAGTATCGCCGCGAGCTGCCGTGCGAACCCGGTGGGGTCGTACGAGCGGTCGAAGCTCAGGCCGGCCACCCTCTTGACACGCTCCTCGTCGAGCGGGAATCCAGGGGAGCCGAGGATCTTCCACACGTCCAAGGCCCCGCGGACCACCGCCTCGCGGTCCGGCGCCGATCGCGAGAACAGAACGGCCCTCGCCTCCTCGGTCGGCGGGCCCTGGGGGCCGGGCGTGGACATGATGGAGGTGAGGCTGCGCGTCCTGGAGGGGTACCGGATGGCGAACGTCTGGGCGATCATTCCCCCCATCGACGCCCCGAGGATGTGAGCGCTGTCCCAGCCGAGCGCGTCCATCAGCCCCGCGGCGTCGTCGGCCATGTCGCCGAGCAGGTACGGCACCGCGGCGCCGCCGCCCGCCGCGCCGAGGTCGGGCACGCCCGCCTCGTGGAGGTGCGTCGACAGGCCCGCGTCCCGGTTGTCGAAGCGGACGACGTGATGCCCCTGCCCGGCGAGCATCTCGCAGAATTCCTCATCCCATTGGATCATCTGGGATCCCAGACCCATGATCAGGAGCAGCGGGCGCCCGCCCGGGGTCCCGAAGGAGTCGTAAACGATCTCGAGGCCGTTCGCCGTCGCGCGGTTCATGCGAACAGAATTCCATTCTGTTTCGGCAAACGGCAAGCCCTACTTGGTACGGGTCTTCGCCGGAGCCCTGGCACGGGTCTTCGCCGGGAACGCCTCGGGACGCTCAGGACGCTCAGGACGCGATCGCCTCGACGGCCTCCTCCACGGGGGTGTCGCCTGCGACGAGTTCCACGGTGCGGCCGACGCTGCCGGGAGTGTCCAGGAGCGCGACGATTACGGCTGCGACGTCATCGCGGGGAACCTTCCCCCGAGGCACCCGCGGCTCCGCCAGCGTCACCAGGCCGGTGCCGGGGTCGTCGGTCAGGCTACCGGGACGGAGGATCGTCCAGCCGAGATCCCGGGCACGCAGATCGTCTTCAGCGTCCGTCTTGGCCCTGATGTACGCCGCCCAGACATCGTCGGCGCCGGCCTGGGGCGGATCGCCCGCGCCCATGGAGGAGATCTGCACGAAGCGCGGGACGCCTGCCCGCTCCGCCGCGTCGGCCAGCAGGACCGAGGCCGCACGGTCGACGGTGTCCTTCCTGGCCACGCCGCTCCCCGGCCCGGCTCCGGCCGCGAACACCACCGCGTCGGCTCCCCGCAGGTGCTCGGCCACCTCCTCCACGCCGGAGGTCTCCAGATCGCACAGGACCGGCTGCGCCCCGGTGTCCCGGAGATCCTGTTCGTGTCCGGGATCGCGGATCAGGCCGACGGGGTCGTCACCCCGCGCGGCGAGCGCCCTTTCGAGGCGAAGCGCGATCTTCCCATGTCCACCCGCGATGACGACACGCATACGAATCCCTCCCCCGCCGATCCTTACCCGCCATCCTTCCTTCTTCCACCGGCGTCACGCATTACCCGGGCCCCTCAACAGGACGCGCGCACCAGAGGAAGCACCTCGGCGCCCAGCCTTGTGATGTTCCGCCGGGTGAGCTCCGGGTCGCCCGCGCCCTCGACGAGGAAGATGAGATGGCGAATCCCGGTTCGTTCGATGGTGGCCAGCATCGTCTCGGCGCAGTGGCCTGGCGAGCCGACAGGGTGCAGGCGGCAGAGCAGGTCGGCGTAGTCGTGCGCGTCCCTCGGGAGGTACGCGCGGTCGTCCACCGGCCGGTATCCGGCCAGGCCGGGCTCCAGCCACCTGGGCAGGGCGGCCTTCATCGTGGCCACCGCCTCGGAGGTGGTGTCGGCCACATACGCGACGCCCGCCGCCACGTGCGGTATCCCCGTCAGATCGTGACCGTGGGCGGCCGCCGCGCCGGCGTAGCCTTCCATCATGGCGGCCTTGTCCTGATCGCCGATGTGCATGCCGAGCAGCATGGGTAGCCCCCGCGCCGCGGCCACCTCGACGGTCCCCGGCGAGGTCGAGGCGATCACCGGACGCATCGGCCGGCCCGGCTTCGGCACCATCTCCACCTCCCTGAACCGGAAGGTCTCCCCCTTGGCCGAGACACGGTCCCGCGTGAGCGCGGCGAGCAGCAGGTCGAGGCTCTCGGCGAAGCCGTTCTCGAACCGGTCGATCCCGGTCCCGAAGACTTCGAGGTCGACCCACGGTCCCCCGCGTCCCACCCCGAGGCGGAAGCGGCCGCCGGAGACCTGGTCGAGGAGCGCGGCCTGCTCCGCGAGCGCGATCGGATGCCCCGACGACAGCACGCTCACGGCCGTGCCCACCTCGACGCGCTCGGTACGGCCGAGCACATAGGCGGCCAGCGTCGCGGCCGACGGGCACACCCCGTACGACATGAAGTGGTGCTCGGCGATCCACACGTCATCGAACCCGGCCCGTTCGGCCGCCACCGCCGCGTCCACGGCGCCGGACAGCACCTGTCCGTGGCCGTAACCGGGGAACCCCGCCGCCACCAGGAACACCCCGACGCGCACCTCATCCGCCACGGCACCAACTCTGCCAGCCCGTGACCCGCATCAGCCCGTACTTGCCGCCGCGGCCAGCCGGAACCACACGACACGTCCGGCCACATGCTCATGCCAGCCCCAGGACGCCGACATCTCCCTGACCAGCCACAGGCCACGACCGCCCTCGCTGTTCTCGTCCAGTTCGGCGGGCACCTGCGGTGTGGAGGAGGCCGACCCATCGTCGATCACTTCGATACGGAACCCGTCACCGCAGCCGGCGATGACGACGGTCAGCCTTCCGCCTGGGCGCCGCCCCGACTCCGAGTGCTTGACCGCGTTGGCGACGAGTTCGCCGACCAGCAGTTCGGCATCGTACGGGTCTGTCTGACCAGCCTGTTTCAGTACCTCGCGGACGTATCGCCGTGCACGTGGCACCGACCCCGTCACCGCGGGCAGGTCCACATAACCCAGCAACCCCGGGGGAACCGCCTCGGCGCTCATCGGGTCACCACCCTTCTCGAATCGCGAACGGGTCGCCTTCGATTACTCCATTAGCACGGCGAATTGTCGCTTTACTGACATGGCATCGCCGAGAGAGAAAATCCTGGGCTCCAAGAGTGCCGACATATAACCTGTCGGCGAAGAGAACTTCCGCCGACAATCGCGTGACAGAAACCCCCGGAAGACGTGACGATGCGTCAACAATCACGTCATCAGATGTCATAGGTCCGCGAGAAGCACCCGGAGGCAGGCCATGGGCAACGATCTCGATCCGCGTCTTTCCCCAGTTCAGCGATTCGGTCGCGAACTGGCTCGGGTCCGTAAAGAGGCGGGCCTTTCCCAGGTACGGCTGGCAGCGCACCTTGGCGTCTCGGCATCACTGGTGGGCCATATCGAGATAGGCGATCGCAACCCGAGAGCGGACCTCGCGGCACGATGCGACACGGTATTCAAGACCGGTGACCTCTTTTCACACTTGTGCCGAAATATCGCTTCTCCATCCGGACCGCTGTGGTTTGTCAGGTGGCTGGATGAAATCGAACCCCGGGCACGGGTGCTGCGGAGCTGGGACCCGCTGCTGATCCCCGGCCTCCTGCAGACGGAGGAGTACGCGCGCGCCGTCTTCGACGGCGGCCGCGCGGCCCCGGAAGAGGAGATCGAAGAGAAGGTGCTGGCCCGCATGCAGCGGAAGAAGATCCTCGATCGGGAGAAACCACCCCAGATCTGGGTACTCATCGATGAATGGGTGCTCAGACGCCCGCTCGGCAACGCGAAAGTGATGCGGGAGCAACTCGACTATCTGATGGACATCACCGACCGCCGCCACGTGACAGTACAGGTGGTCCCCTTCGACAGCCCGTGCACCGACGGCCTGCTGTCGAGCTTCACCATCGCCGAACTTTCGGACGCTCCGACCGCGGTCTCCATAGAGTCGGCCGGCAAGGGAGAGGTGTCCTCAGAGCATGATCTAGTCAGCGATATCTGGGGGCAGTATGACAGGCTGAGAGCGCAGGCATATCGTCCGAATGATTCGCTAGCGAAGATCAGGGAAGCGAGAGCCCAGTGGAATCATTAGATCCGACCGCCGTGGATCTCTCCGGCGCCAGGTGGAAGAAGAGTTCTCGTAGCGGCAACACCGGCGGGAACTGCGTTGAGGTCGCCGCCAACCTTCCCGGGTTGATCGCCCTCCGCGACAGCAAGCATCCCAACAACCCTCCCCTCGTCTGCACTCCGGAGGCATGGCGGTCCTTCATCGGCGTCGTCAAGCACCATCGACCTGCCTTCTGAACCATCAGAAGGATCACGAGGCAAAGGGCCAGGCCGGTTTCTAAGCTTTCAGGCCCACCCGGCATGCATGTGGACGGGCACGCTGGGCTGCCCAACCGGCATGTCTGTGGCGGGCACGCTGGGCTGCCCAACCGGCATGTCTGTGGCGGGCACGCGGGGCTGCCCACCCAGCCCGTGTCACGACCACACAATTGCCCTTTGTCGCGTGGTCAGCCCGCTGGGGAGCAAATGATCTGAGTGACGAGGAAATCGAGCCGTTCCTCCTGGCCGTCCGGGGGGATTCGGCCACTGTCGGACAGGACGGCCATGCCGTGCAATGCGCTCCAGGTGACTTCGGCGAACAGCTCGCGTCGCTCGTTGTCCAGGCGAAAGCAACTGACGAACTCGTCGAAAGCGGCCCGTAGCGGGGGCGGTGTCTCGGCGTTCGCGAACTTCAAGTCGGTGGGCAGGACGAACATGGCCTGGTACAGGGCAGGCCGCTTGGTCGCGAACTGCAGATAGGCGCGGCAGACGGCGCGCAGGGCCTGCCTCGGCTCGGGGGCGGCCTGCCGCGCGCGGCGCAGGTGGGCGCCGAGTTCGCCGAAGCCGTCGATGGCGACGGCGCTCACGATGGCGTCCTTGCCATTGAAGTGTGTGTACAGCACCGGCTGGCTGTACTCGACGCGTTCGGCCAGCCGTCGCATCGTCACCGCCTCCCAACCTCGCTTATCACGCCGCTTGGGCCGGGAATTGCGTCCACTGACGGATGGGCGAGTTTAGGGCGAAGCCGATCTTCGGTCCGACGCGGGCGTTGCGCCAACGGTTGCGCGGCGGGAATCTGGGGTGGGCGGGCGAGTCGGGGCCCATTCTGGCCCGTCATCATCCTGCTCGACTCCTGTCACCCCTCCGGTGTTGGTCGGCCACCGCTTATCCCGGCTCGCCAGCGCACACGTTTAGGCTTCCCGCATGGCCGACACTAACGATCCTCCCCGGTATCGCGTGCTCACTGGCCCAGACGATGCGCTGCCAGGGGTTGGTCCGCCAGGGCGGCAGCGAAACGCGCCGCGAGCGTCGCGACCGCAGCCCGGAGCTCTTGCCCGCCATCGACTCGGAAGGCGAACGGCAGGCACGCCAACCATTCCTGCGCATACATCGCCGGATTGCTCGTGCTGCCGACGAGCACGCACCCGTCCCCCAATGGTTCAAGCCGTCCCATGGGAGGCCGGATCCACGGGGCCACCTCAGCCAGTGGAGCGTCGAACACAACCTGGGTGGGGAACTCCCACCCGATTCCCAGGTTCTCCTCCAGTGCTGCCACCGGGTCGAGGCCGTCGGGCAGCTCGAACTTGTGCTCCATCTGCTGGACCGCGCGGACCCGGTCGACCCGATAGGTGCGGACCGCGTCCGCGCGATGGGAGTGACACAGGAGGTACCAGCGCCCGTGGCGGGCGACGACCGCCCAGGGATCCACCTCGGCCTCCCACTCGTTGCCGGACTCGTTCCGATACGTGACCAGCACGCGACGCCGGGCCGCGACGGCAGCGACGAGCGCGCTGGTGACGGCGGGATCCGGACGGGCCGAGTACCGGTCGGGCGCAGCCGACGCGTGCTCTCGCAGCGCGGCCGCCTGCCGACCGACGTTCTCGGGCAGTTCCTGGATGACCTTGCCCAGGGCAGAACCGACGAGGTCCTCGCCGTCGGTGGCTGTCGGCCGGCCGTCGAGCACCGCCATGACCAGACCAAGTGCCTCGGCCTCCGTGAAGACGACCGGAGGCAGCCTCGTCCCTCGCCCAAGCCGGTATCCGCCATGGGGGCCCCGAGCTGACTCGACGGGGATGCCGGCCTCCCGGAGGATCCCGACGTACCGGCGCGCGGCCCGCTCCGTGACACCCAATCTCTCGGCCAGTTCGTCGGCCGTCGTGCCGGGGCGGAGCTGGAGGATCTCGAGGGCACGCAGAGCTCGTGCGGTGGGGCTGAGATCGGTCGGCACACGAGCAGACTAGGCGGTCGCAAGATGAACCGGAAGCAGATCGTCCGGAACTGGTCCTAGCGTGATGTCCATGACCGAGTTCGGCAAGCAGGACCTCACGAGATAGAGAACTGATCATGGACATTCTGCTCATTGCCGGCCTATGGCTCGACGGATCCGCGTGGGACGACGTCGTGTCCGCACTGGAGCCACTCGGCCACCGCCCCGTGCCGCTCACCCTCCCGGGTCAGGGTGACGGATCTGCGTCCGCCACCCTCGACGACCAAGTGGCAGCGGTGCTCGCCGCCGTGGACTCAGCGTCCGGTAAGCCCATGGTGGTAGGACATTCCGCCGCCTGCACCCTGGCTTGGCTGGCCACCGACGCGCGACCGAAGCAGGTCGCGAAAGTCGTCCTCATCGGCGGCTTTCCGTCCGCCGACGGGGAGCCCTACGCCGACTTCTTCGAGGTGAAGGACGGCGTCATGCCCTTCCCCGGCTGGGGCCCGTTCGAGGGACCAGACTCTGCCGACCTCGACGAGGAGGCCAGGCGAATCATCGCGTCTGCTGCGATCCCCGTCCCCGAGGAGGTGGCCAAGGGCGTGGTGCGTCTGTCGGACGAGCGACGGTTCGATGTTCCGGTCGTGCTCGTATGCCCAGAGTTCACACCTGCCCAGGCCAAGGAGTGGATCGACGCAGGTGACGTGCCCGAACTCGCCAGGGCCAAGCACCTTGACCTCGTCGACATCGACTCGGGCCATTGGCCCATGGTCAGCAAGCCGATCGAACTCGCCCGGCTCCTCGCTGCGGCGGCCGCCGAGGCTTGAGATGAAGCCGCAGCCGGGGGCCGGACACGTCGCACGCCATCGACGAGGACCTCCACTGCCGGCCTCTGACCACGTTTTGGCGTCGTGCGGTTCGACAGAGTGGTGGTCTCCGGTGGCAGTCCACATCCCGATAAGTTTCTTCTTCTGAGGGTCGTCAGGATGTAGAGAACGCGTGGGCCAGCTTCTACCTAAGGGTGAAAGCGCCGGCGAAGGCGCGGGAACCGAAGGAGCCAGGACATGAAATACATGCTGCTGATGCAGTTCGGCCGGCAGGCCGACTTCCCGCCGATCACCACGTGGGCTCCGGAGGAGCTCACGGCTCACATCGAATTCATGCACACCACGAACCAGAAGCTCACCGCCGCGGGGGAGCTCGTGGAGGCCCAGGGACTGGCGATGCCCGACCAGGCCAGGATCGTCCGGGCCGGTGACGGCGGCGCCCCCGTCGTCACCGACGGTCCCTACCCTGAGACCAAGGAGTTCCTGGTCGGCTACTGGATCGTCGACTGCGAGAGCCAGGATCGGGCGATCGAGATCGCCGCTTCGGTCTCGGCCGCCCCTGGGCCGGGTGGTAAGCCGTTGAACATGCCGATCGAGGTACGCCAGGTGATGTCGGGACCGTCCGAGGAGCTTTAAGCCTTGGCCGACCCGATCATCGACGACCTGCTGCGCGAGCTCGCGCCGCAGGTCGTCGGCGTGCTGACCCGACGTACCGGGGACTTCGACGCCGCCGAGGACGCGGTCCAGGAGTCACTGCTGAACGCCGCGGACCAGTGGCCACAGGAGGGGGTGCCGGACAATCCGCGCGGGTGGCTCATCCAGGTCGCGTTCCGCCGGATGACCGAGCAGGTGCGCAACGAGCAGGCGCGCCGGCGGCGGGAAGAACTGGTGGCCACGCAGGCGCCCCCGGAACAGCGGGCCGCGCCCCCCGCGGACGAGGCGCACGAGGCTGACCGGGACGACACGCTGATCCTGTTGTTCCTGTGCTGCCACCCCGCCCTGACGCCGGCCTCCGCCATCGCCCTCACCCTGCGGTCGGTGGGCGGCCTGACCACGGCCGAGATCGCCAAGGCGTTCATGGTGCCGGAAGCCACCATGGCGCAGCGGATCAGCCGGGCGAAGCAGCGCATCAAGGCATCAGGGGTGCCGTTCCGGATGCCGGCCGCCCACGAACGGGCGCGGCGGCTCGGCTCGGTGCTGCACGTGCTCTACCTCATCTTCAACGAAGGCTACGCCAGCAGCGCCGGCCCCGACCTGCAACGCGTTGAGCTTTCCCGCGAGGCGATCCGGCTGGCCAAGATGATGCACGTCCTGCTCCCGGACGACTGCGAGGTGGCCGGGCTGCTCGCGCTGATGCTGCTCACCGACGCCCGGCGCGCCGCCCGTACCGGCCCGCACGGCACTCCGATCCCCCTGGCCGAGCAGGACCGGAAGCTGTGGGACGGCAAGGCCATCGCCGAAGGGATCGCGCTCATCACCGAGACCCTGGCCAAGGGTGCGGTCGGGCCCTATCAGCTCCAGGCGGCGATCGGGGCGCTGCACGACGAGGCGGCCTGTGCCGAGGAGACCGACTGGCCGCAGATCCTGGCGCTGTACGGCCTGCTGGAACGCATGTCCGACAACCCCATGGTCTCGCTCAACCGCGCCGTCGCCGCCGCCATGGTGCACGGCCCCGCCGCCGGCCTCGACATGCTCAAGGCGCTCGACGCCGACGGACGCCTGGCGGGGCACCACCGCTTCCACACCGCCCGCGCCCATCTGCTGGAGATGTCCGGCGACTTGCGGGCGGCCGCCGAGGACTATCGGGTGGCGGCGAGCCGTACGACGAACGCCCCCGAGCACAACTACCTCACCACCCGCGCCGCCCAACTCGCCGCGACCCTGCCACCGGAACCCGGCGGTGTCGACACCCGGACCTGAAGAAAGTGACCGGGAAAGCGGCGAGGGTGTCCTTGGAAGGACGACAACAAACGTGCGGAAGGACGACCGGCCAGAATGGGCCCCGACTCGCCCACCCGCCACCGGTTACCCGCCGTACTACGGCGCCGAGTCCACCGCCCCGGTTCCCGCCGCATCGGCGCCGCCTCTCAAACAGCCTCCCGTGCGCGACGCAGCAGCAGGAGCAGGAACGGAAACGGGAACGGGAACGGAAACAGGAACAGGAACGGGAACGGGAACGGGAACGGGAACGGGAACGGGAATGAGTCGTCCGGAAGAGACTGAGACCGTGAGCACGGACCGGATTGACCGGCAGGGGATGGTCGTCGGAGGACGGCAAGAGCCGAGTGGGAAGAAGCGGCGAGAAACTAGGGGAGGATGACCGGCCAGAATGGGCCCCGACTCGCCCACCCGCCCCCGGTTCCCCGCCGTACTACGGCGCCGAGTCCACCGCCCCGGTTCCCGCCGCATCGGCGCCGCCTCTCGAACAGCCCTCCCGCACGACACAGCCATCTCGAACAGCCCTCCCGCACGACACAGCCATCTCGAACAGCCCTCCTGCATGACGCAGCCGTGGGAGCGGAAGCGGAAGCAGGAGATCCCACTCGGCTCTTGCCGCCCCTCCCACTCCGTCCGTGTCCACCGATCATGTCCGTGCCCACGGTCAATCGGCAGCCTCTCCCTGACAACCCATTCCTGCTCCTGCGGCAGCGTCGCGCACGGGGGCTGTAATGAAAGCGGCGCCGAAGTACGGCGGGAAACCGAGGGCGACCACCGAACATGTCCATGCCCACGATCGATCAGCGGCTCTCCCTGACGACTTGCTCCTGCGTCCGCGCGGGGGCTGTATGAAGGCGGCGCCGACGCGGCGGGAGGCTGCACAGTGAACTCGGCGCCGTAGTACGGCGGGAAACCAGGGGCGGGTGGGCGAGTCGGGGCCCATTCTGACCGATCGTCCACCCCTCGATCTCGCCGTTCCTTCCCACTCCACTCTTGCCGTCCTCCTACTCCATTCCTTGCCGGCTGATCCAGTCCGTGCTCACGGTCGACTGGCAGCCTCTTCCTGACAACCTGCCCCGCGCCCACTCCTGTTCCCACGGCTGCGTCATGCACGGGGCTGTTTGAGAGGCGGCGCCGACGCGGCGGGAGCCGGCACGGTCAACTCGGCACCGTAATACTGCGGGGAACCGAAGGCGGGTGAGCGAGTCGGGCCCATGAGAGGGGGCGCCGACGCGGCGGGAGGCAGCACGGTGAACTCGGCGCCGTGTACTGCGGGGAACCGGGGGTGGGGGGGCGAGCCGGGGCCCATTCTGGCCGTTCATCCTCCCCTGGTTTCTCGCCGATCCTTCAGTACCGCCCCAAACGCCCGGTCGCACGGATCGTCGCCCGAACCAACGCCCGGTCGCACGGATCGTCGCCCGAACCAACGCCCGGTCGCGCGGATCGTCGCCCGAACTAACGCCCGGTCCCACGGACCGTCGCCCGGGCTCGCACTCGGGCGCGGTCGTCAAGGCGTCAGCCGCCCGGCGGCAGGTAGGGGGACTCCTCGTCGACGGTCCCCTGCCTCCCTACGCCGGTGACGTGCTCAGGTGTGGAGACGCCGTACGGGCGTCTGGACGGCCCTTCGACGCCGACCTTCTTGCGTCCGGTCTCCTCCTCACGCTGTGCGATCTTCTCCGCGCGTGCGCTCGTACTCGTGCCCACCCCGAGGGGCGATCTCGCCTCGCTGTCGGTGGGGGACACACCGTGTGTCTCCACCTCGGTCATCATGCGAGGAGGCCGCCTGTCCCCTCTCGGCGGGCTCTCGAACGCGCGGTCACCCGCCATGGCGACTTCTGCACGCACCCGGGCACGCAACTCTTCGAAGCTCTGCCGGCGACTCGAGGTCGCGGGCTCCCGTGGACCTGTCATGACACCACCTCCAACGCAGAACCCGACATTGATTATCAAAGACGACATACCCCTACAAATAACCCCCAAAGCGGTTTCAGCAGATGCGTGGGAGCGGGTCCCCGACAAGGACGTCGACGATCCGGGTGCCGCCGAAGCCGGTCCTGAGGAGGACGAGCCCCGGCGGGTCCTCCGCGATCCGTCCCACGACGGCCGCGCCGGCCCCCAGCGGGTGCCCCCGCAGCGCGTCCAGCGCCGCCCCGGCCGAGCGCCCGTCGACCACGGCGACCATCCGTCCCTCGCAGGCGACGTAGAGCGGGTCGATGCCGAGGAGTTCGCACGCTCCCCGTACGGCGGGCCGTACCGGGATCGCCTCTTCGTCCAGGACCACCGCCACCCTCGCGGCCTCCGCGACCTCGTTGAGCACCGTCGCGACGCCGCCCCGCGTGGCATCGCGTAGACAGCGCACCTGCCCGCCGCCGCAGGCACCCAGCAGCCGGGCGGTGAGCCCGTTGAGCGGCGCGGTCTCGGAGACGAGGTCGGCCTCGATGTCGAGCCCTCCCCGGGCGAGCATGACGGTGACACCGTGGTCGCCGATCGGCCCCGAGACGATGATCGCGTCTCCCGGCTCGGCGGCGGACGCGCTGAGCCGGACCCCCGGGTCGACCATGCCGACGCCGGCCGTGGTGATGTAGCAGCCGTCGGCCTTGCCCCGCTGCACCACCTTGGTGTCGCCGGTGACGATGGTCACGCCCGCCTCCCTGGCCGCCTCCGCCATCGAGCCGGTGATGCGGCGCAGGTCGGCGACCGGGAAACCCTCTTCCAGGATGAACGCGGCCGACAGGTACGCCGGACGCGCCCCGCACATCGCGAGGTCGTTGACGGTGCCGTTGACCGCCAGGTCCCCAATGTTCCCACCCGGGAAGAACAGCGGGGTCACCACGTAGGAATCGGTGGTGAAGGCGACCCCGTCGGCGACCGCCCCATCGGCCAAGGGCTCCAGCAGCGGGTTGCGGAACGACTCCAGGAAGACGTCCTCGATGAGCGTCCGCGTCGCCTTGCCTCCGGCGCCGTGCGCGAGCGTGATGAGATCCTCGCGTACGCGCGCCTTGCGCCGGCGCGCGCGCTCGATCCGCTCCAGCACCTGCTCCTCGTTCACGTCCGCGTCGCCTCCTTGACGCGGTCGCGCGAGAACCGGCCGAAGTTGTAGTAGGCGGCGCAGGCTCCCTCGGAGGACACCATGCAGGTGCCGATGGGGGTCTCCGGAGTGCAGGCCGTGCCGAACACCTTGCATTCCCACGGTTTGAGCACGCCCTTGAGTACCTCACCGCACTGGCATGCCTTCGGGTCCGCCACCCGTCCCCCGGGGATGTCGAAGATCCGCTCCGCGTCGAAGGCGGCGTACCGCTCGCGCACGCGCAGCGCCGAGTCGGAGATGAACCCGAGCCCGCGCCATTCGAAGTGCGGGCGCAGCTCCATCACCTCGTTGATCACGGCCAGCGCCTTGGGGTTGCCGTCCCACGGCACCACCCGGGCGTACTGGTTCTCCACGGCCGCGCGGCCCTCGGAGAGCTGGACCAGGTTCTGGTAGACCGACTGCAGCACGTCCAGCGGCTCGAACCCCGCGACCACCAGCGGTTTCCCGTAGCTCTCCGCGATGAAGCCGTACGGCCGGCATCCGATGACCGTCGACACGTGACCCGGCCCGATGAACCCGTCGAGCCGCAGGTCGGGAGAGTCCAGGATCGCCTTGATGGCGGGGATGATCGTCACGTGGTTGCAGAAGACCGAGAAGTTGGCGATGCCCTCGGCCGCGGCCCGCAGCACGGTCATCGCCGTGGAGGGGGCCGTGGTCTCGAA
Organism: Sphaerisporangium flaviroseum; assembly: GCF_039537005.1. NCBI lineage: Bacteria > Bacillati > Actinomycetota > Actinomycetes > Streptosporangiales > Streptosporangiaceae > Sphaerisporangium > Sphaerisporangium flaviroseum. The sequence goes on from NZ_BAAAZR010000020.1 coordinate 385,482, forward strand.
CCCGATGGCCATGAAGACGACCCTCTTCCCCGGATTCTCCCGGGCGATCTTCAGGGCGTCGAGCGGTGAGTAGACCATGCGGATGTCGGCGCCCCGGGCCATGGCGTCCAGGAAGGACCCCCGGCCGCCCGGCACGCGCATCATGTCGCCGAACGACGTCATGATCACACCGGGCTCCTCGGCGATGTGGATGGCGTCGTCCACCCTTCCCATCGGGATGACGCAGACGGGGCAGCCAGGGCCGTGCACCAGCGTGACCGCCGCGGGCAGGTGGTCCTCCAGCCCGTGCTTGTAGATCGTGTGGGTGTGTCCCCCGCAGACCTCCATGAACTTGTACGCACGGCCCGGCTCGCACAGCGTGGCGATGCGGGCGGCCAGCGCCCGTGCCTTGTCGGCGTCGCGGTACTCGTCGACGAAACGCATCAGCCGATCACCCCTGCTCGATCATGGACTCACGGAGGGCCGCGATCTCGTCCTCGTACGCCTGCCCGATGCTTTCGAGGAAGTCGAGCGCCGATTTGGCCTCCGCCTCGTCGATCTTCGACAGGGCGAAGCCCACGTGGATGAGGATCCAGTCACCGGGCGCGAGGGCCTTGCCTTCGAGCAGGCCGATGTTGATGGCCCGCCGGACCCCGCACACGTCGACCTTCGCCAGGTCAGGACGATCCGACAGGATCTCCACGATCTCCCCGGGAATCCCCAGGCACATGGGTGGCCTCCGCTAGCTGGATGGATTCGAGGACGAGATCGTCGCCGCCCTCGGTGTCGACGTCGGTGTCTCCGCAGGCCGGGCAGACGGCGTACGGATCCACCGAGGTGGCCGTGTTCCCGCAGGCCCGGCAGGTGAGCCGGATGGGCAGGGTGACCAGGTCCAGGCGTGCGCCCTCGGCCACCGTTCCCTCGGCGACCAGGGTCCACGCGTCGTTGATCGAGGGCTCGGCCACACGGAGGAGGGCGCCCACCTGCACCCGTGCCCGGCGGATCCGCCGGCCGTCCGCGCGGCCCTCCACCGCGGCGAGGATCGACTCGGCGATCCCGTATTCATGCATGATCACTCACCTCATTTCTGTCGGTCATCGCCCGCCCGGTCACATGCTCCTGATCTGCATGTATCGCTTGATGTCGGGAATCGACTGGTAGATCAGGACGCCGACCGCCACCATGAGCGTCATCGTCATCAGCCGTTTCTTCATGCGTGCTCCTCCTTCTGGGAGGCGACGGCGGACGCCATCGCCAGCTGTTCCGGGATCAGTTCGAGGACCAGGTCCGCGGCCCGGCCCACCGCGTCCGCGACCGGCGGGCTCAGCTCCATGCCGGGCGAGACGTCCGCGACCTCGCATCCCACGAGCAGCACCGGCCCGGTCCGGCCGTCCAGCGTGCCCGCCAGGGCCAGCACCGCGTCCGGGGTCATGTCGTGGGCGTCGACGAAGGTGCCGGGCGCGTCGCCGGGGACCGGCCGCAGGACGTACAGCGTGCCGGGCGGGCCGCCACGCGTGACCGCGTCGACCATGATCGTGCAGTCGTAGCCGCCGCCGGTGAGCTCGTAGGCCAGGTGGACCCCGCGGATGCCGAAGTCGGTGGCCACCACCCCCTCGGGCAGGTCCCGCTCGGCGAGGTGCCTGGCCACCGCGACGCCGAAGCCGTCGTCGCCCAGGAAGACGTTGCCGACGCCCGCCACCAGGGTCCTCATGAGCTCGTCTCCCCACCGGCGACCGGCTCCACCTCGTCGGGCGCGAAGTAGAGAAAGCGTCCATGGGACCGGTGCAGATCGGCCCCGAGGTCGTCGTCGAGGGTGACGGCCAGGTAGCGCCCCCCGTCGAGGTCGAGCAGCACCGCCTCCACCTGGGCCGTCCTGCCCGTGAGGAACATGTCGTGCGCGTCGGCCCGCCGCTTGCCCGGGACCAGACGCACCCGGCTTCCCCTGGCGATCCGCACCCCGCCGACGATCACGCTGCCGGTGTCCGGCGACGCCTCGTCCTCGGCCTCGGGATCCCACCACGGCGTACGGGCGGGCTTCCCCAGGTGGCGGATCACGCCGTGGAGACGTTCCACCAGCTCCGGCGGCAGGTCCCCGGCCCGCTGGATGATCTCGGCCGCCCGGGGGTCGGTGGCCCGTGCCTCCCGCTTCTCCTCCTCGGTGAGCGTGAGCGTCCGCAGGTGGAGCATCTCGTCCATCTCGGTGGAGTCGAACAGCTCACCGGGGCTCTCCGGGGCGATCTCCGGATGGTCGTACAGGATGATCGGGGACGACAGCATGACGTCGCGGCGCCCCGCCCCTCCCACCAGCACGGGCCAGGTGTTCTCGTTGCGGCAGCCCTCGGCCGCGCGGCGCGCCCACTCGGGGGGGTCGAGCATGGAGAGGAACGCGCCTGCCGTCACCCCGATGACCAGATGCGCCGAGACCAGCGAGTCCCGCAGCGCCTCCTCGCGCATGGCCCCCGGCCACGCCGGCTCGGTGGCGTTCTCCAGCCTGACGCGCAGCTTCAGCAGGCCGTACGGCCCGGGCAGCCGCTCGGCCCTGACTCGCAGCACGGCCCGCACCGGCCGGTGCTCCATGACGACACGGCCGATCGCGTCACCGGACGCCGCCAGGATCGGCTCCTCCGACCGGTCCCCTGGGACGCGCACCACGACCGTCCGCTCCGCGCCGAGCAGGTGCGGCATGGGAAGCACGGCTTCGGCCTCGCGCTCGGTGGCCTCGTCGAAGGTGAGGTGGGTCCTGGCGTCGCACTCCAGCTCGTGGACCGGCAGGAACCCACCGTTCTCCGCGCGTTCCACCCGGCGTCGCCTGACGTGGAGGAACCGCAGGCGCAGTCGCAGGAGGGCGTTGGCCGACCCTTCGAGAAGGCATTCGGTCACGCTGGCCGACGGCTCGGCCGTGGCCGTGAACCCCGGAGGCACCAGCACGCCGAACTGCCAGCGCAGCCGGTTCTTGGCGGCCGAGGCGCGGTAGGGGTAGAGGAGGTACCCCTCGTAGAGCACGGCGTCGGCCACCTTGCGGGCCGTCTCCATCGGCGCGCTCATCTTCTGGCCTCCTTGAGCAGCACTTCCATGGCCTCGTCCCAGGTGGCGAGCGCGCGGTCGGACTTGAACCGCTGCAGGGCCCGCAGCGTGTCCCGGTGCAGCCGCAGCCAGCCGCTCCCGGGGAAGTAACGGTCGATCAGCTCCCGCCATACGGCGACCGGCAGCCCATGGCGGGCCTCGCAGTTCCACGGCACCTGCCGTACGGTGAACCCGTCTCCGGCCCTGGCGAAGACGGTGCCGCTGAACAGCAGGAGCAGCGGCACCTCCCCCTCCTCCAGCGAGGCGAAGTACTTGCCCGCCGCCACCTCCAGGTCGTAGCTGCACGGCACCGGCAGGTCGATCTCGGTGCTGCCGGTGAACCTCGGGACCATGACGGAGACGTTGGCGAACTGCAGGGGCTTGACCGTGTCCCCCCACCGTGAGGGGTGGCCGAACAGATCCGAGAGCAGCTCCATCTCACCCGTGCCGTACCGCCTGCGCTGCGGCTCGATCCGGATCTGGCACCGCAGCGCGATGGCGTGCACGGCATCGCCCTCCGGTTCGGTGATGGCCAGCCGGAAGAGCAGCGTCGGGAAGGCCGCGTAGGGATCCGCTCGCACGTCTCGGCAGTCGAACCGGATGTCAGACACGATCGCGCTCCTCCTCGGTCGATGGCGGCGCGGAAGGCAGGCCCCCGCCGCGGCGGCGCAGGTCCTCGAAGAATCCGTCGATGGCCCGCCATGCCTCCTGGCCGCCGTGGAACCCGGTCCAGTGCATCCGTACGAGGCCGACCAGCTCGTAGCAGGCGTCGATCGGCACCAGGTGACACGTGAAACCGCCGGGCCGCCGATCGATGAGGTACGCCTCGACATCCGGCTGCGCCTCCGCCAGCCCGGGATTGGCCGCAAGGACGCGGTCCCAGGCCGCGAGGTCGAGAAGGGACTCGGTGGCCCCGCCGGGACTGGGGTAGAAGGCGACGAAGCGCTCCAGCGTGGAGTTGCGGAAGAAGAACGCGGTGCGTACCGGGATCTGGAGCTCCTCCCAGTCCGCCGCCTCCAGCCGGAACGTCGGGATGTGCAGGTAGCGCTCCGGCACCGCGCGGTAGCGCCCCCGGGCCACCGTCCCGCCGCGGGACATCAGGAGCGCGCAGCCACGGCAGACGCACAACAGCGCGCGGCTCTCGACGTTCACCGCGTGGCCGTGGCGCTCCTCCAGGGTCTCGGCGCACATCTCGCACCGCGCCACACCGGAAAGGCGAGGCTCACGGAAGCGGCGCAGCCCCAACACACGCGCGGGGTCGTCCTCCCCGATCACGGGCTGCGGATGGCCGTCGGCGTCGATGACCGTCGCGGACGAGTCCCCCGGAACACCACCCGTCGCGGACGACTCCCCTGGAACACCGCTCATCGCGGACGACTCCCCTGGAACGCCGCCGGTCATCATGAGGTCGCCTGTGGAGCGGGGCACGCGCCCGGCGGGCGGCGCTGGATCTGCAGCAGCGGGGAACGCTCGTCGGCCACCCCGTCCACCTCCACCCGGGAGACCTCGGGCGCGGCCCGCATCACCGCGCGCTCGATGGCATCGGTCACGGTCGTGCGCGACGACGCGCACCCGTGGCAGTTGCCTTCGAGCCGCAGCCGTACGACCCCGTCCCGCACCCCGAGCAGTTCCACCCCTCCCTCGTGCAGCCCGAGGGAGGGACGCACGCCGTCCAGCGCTGCGCGCACGCGTTCCTCGGTGGTGAACGGGTGCAGGTCGTGGACGACCAGCAGGCCGGAGACGACTTCGTCGGCGGCGAGGCGACGGAACACCTCCGCCGCCTCCCCGTCGACCACGATGCTCATGACGCGTTCCAGCCCCGCGCCGTACAGGTCGACGAGGGCACGGACCAGTTCCTCCGCCTTCACCCGCGCGGCGGGGCCGGCCAGCGTCCCCAGCTCGTCGATCAGCGCCTCGACGCGGTCTCCGGCCGCTCGGATCTCATGGGCCTCGCGCATCTGCCCCGGCTCTCCCTCCCGGCGCCGCGGAGCGGAGAGCTCCCCGGCGCCCGGTGGCTCACGTCGCATTGAAGGCATGAGGACTGTGCAGCTTGCGTAGCTCCTTGCCGTTGCCGAGGTACATGTGCACCCCGCACGGCAGGCAGGGATCGAAACTGCGCACCGTGCGCATGATGTCGATGCCCTTGAACGTCTCCGGTGGGTTCTCCTCGAAGATCGGCGTGTTCTGCACCGCGTCCTCGTACGGGCCGGGTGTGCCGTAGCTGTCGCGGACGCTGGCGTTCCACGGCGTCGGCGGGTACGGATGGTAGTTGGCGATCTTGCCGTTTCTGATCACCATGTGGTGCGACAGCACGCCGCGCACCGCCTCGGTGAACCCGCAGCTGATCGCCTCCTCGGGCACGTTGAACGGCTCCCACGTCTGGGTGCGTCCCCTCCGCACCTCGTCGAGCCCTCGCTCGACGAAGTACAGGGCGCACGCGGCCGCGTACGCCTGGAAGTAGGAACGGGCGCGGTTGCGTTCGAGCGCGTTGGACAGCAGTTCGCCGTTACGCTCGGGGATCTTCCATTCGAGCGTCATCTCGGGCCTGCTCGCGCTCTTCGGAAGGGTGATGAGCACGCTGTGGCCGGTGGCCTTGACGTACCCGATGTCCACCTTCCCCGACAGGGCGGTGGACCACAGCCGCGCGATGGGGCCGCCGCCGGTGTCCAGCGGGAGCAGGTCCTTCCCGTCGAACCAGCGGGGTGACATGACCCAGCTGTACTTGTCGTTGAAGTCGCGCTTCTGCGGGCGCGGGATGGTGTACTGATTCCACGGATGACGGATGTCCACCGGGTTGCCCAGCGGGTCGTGGGTGACGAAGGGCTCCTGGCCCTCCCAGTCGTCGTAGTACGAGCTGCCCAGCAGGATCCGCATGCCCAGGTTGATGTCGACCAGGTCGTTGGTGATGAGGTTCCCGTCGACGATCACGCCGGGGGTGACGAACATCTCGCGACCCCAGTCGCTCATGTTCTCGTAGGTGAAGTCGCAGTGCGCCGGGTCGTTGAGGCTGCCCCAGCACCCCAGCAGCACGCGCCGCCGCCCCACCTGCTCGTACCCGGGCAGCGCCTCGTAGAAGAAGTCGAACAGGTCGTCGTGCATCGGCACGACCTTCTTCAGGAACTCCACATAGCGCATGAGCCGGGTGAGGTAGTCGGTGAACAGCTGCACCGTCGCCACCGTGCCGACCCCGCCCGGGTAGAGCGTGGAGGGGTGGACGTGCCTGCCCTCCATGAGGCAGAACATCTCCCGGGTGACGCGGCTCATCACCAGGGCCTCGCGGTAGAACTCGCCTTCGAGCGGGTTGAGCGAGCGCATGATGTCGGCGATGGTGCGGAAGCCGTGCTCCCCTGCGTGCGGGCACTCGGTGCGTTCCGCCAGTTCGAGCACGCCGGGATTCGTCTCGCGGACCATCTTCTCGCAGTAGTCGACCCCCACCAGGTTCTCCTGGTAGATGTTGTGGTCGAACATGTACTCGGCCGACTCGCCCAGATTGATGATCCACTCGGCGAGCGCCGGCGGCCGCACCCCGTAGGCCATGTTCTGCGTGTAGACCGAGCAGGTCGCGTGGTTGTCCCCGCAGATCCCGCAGATCCGGCTGGTGATGAAGTGCGCGTCCCGCGGGTCCTTGCCCTTCATGAAGATGCTGTAGCCCCGGAAGATCGACGAGGTGCTGTAGCACTCGGCGACCTCCCTGCGGGCGAAGTCGATCTTCGCGTAGATGCCGAGGCTGCCGACGATCCGGGTGATGGGGTCCCAGGCCATCTCCACCAGGTCGCGGTTCTGATCCGCTGAGCTCGTCATGTCATCTCCGTGGTCATGTCAGCTCCAGGGCGCTCTGTAGCCGGTGAGCAGGGCGCGGCCCTTGGTTCGCCACTTCGGCTCCTTGTCGACCGTTCTGATCGTGATGCCGCGAAGCGCGCGGACGACCCCGCCGTAGACGGTGCTGACCGTCGAGGACACGTGGGCCCCCGGTGGCTCGTCCATGAACGGCATGAACTTGTCCGGGAAGCCGGGCATGGTGCACGCGATGCAGATGCCCCCGACGTTGGGACAGCCGCCGATGCCGTTCATCCATCCGCGCTTGGGGACGTTGCACTTGACGACCGGCCCCCAGCACCCGATCTTGACCAGGCACTTCGGCGAGCCGTACTCCACGGCGAACTGGCCCTGCTCGTAGTACCCGGCCCGGTCGCAGCCCTCGTGCACGGTCTGGCCGAACAGCCAGGTTGGACGCAGCGCCTCGTCCAGCGGGATCATCGGGGCCTGCCCGTTGAGCTGGTAGAGCAGGTAGAGCAGCGTCTCGGACATGTTGTCGGGCTGGATCGGGCAGCCGGGCACGTTGACGATCGGCAGTCCGGCCTTCGACCGCCAGTCCCAGCCCAGGTAGTCGGCGACCCCCATGCACCCGGTCGGATTGCCGGCCATGGCGTGAATCCCGCCGTACGTGGCGCAGGTGCCGGCCGCGACCACGGCGGTCGCCTGGGGCGCCAGCCGGTCCAGCCACTCGGGGAGGGTCATCGGCTGGCCGGTGTCCGGGTTGTTGCCGAAGCCGGACCAGTACCCCTCCTGCTTGATCGACTCGTTCGGCACGGAGCCCTCGACCACGAGCACGAAGGGTTCCAGCCCGCCGTGAGCCGCCAGGAAGTACCAGTCGATCATGGCGTCGGCACCCTGCATCGGCCCGCTGTTGAAGTCGATCAGCGGCCAGTGGACCTCGACCTTCGGCAACCCCGGGAGCGTGCCCAGCACGATGTCCTCGATGCTCGGCTGCATCGCCGCGGTGAGGGCGACGGAGTCACCGTCGCAGCTCATCCCTGCGTTGATCCAAAGTATGTGGACAACGGGCTCTTCCTGTTCCCTCACCCTGCTGTCCGCTGAGTCGGTCGTCGTGGCCATACCGCCTCCCCACTCCTGGTCTGTGTCGATGAACCCTTGGCCGCTTCCGCTCCGAGCACGTGCTGCGTGGCCTCCCACAGCACGTGGTAGAGCGTCGTCTGCGCCTCCTGGATGCGATGGACGGACGAGGACGGAATGACGAACAGATGGTCGAGGACGTCCAGCTCCGCCAGTTCGGCCAGGCGTCCTCCCTGGTAACCGGCCAAACCGACGGTCAGCATGCCCCTGCCCCACGCCTCCTCGAACGCCTGGACGAGGTTGGCGGACCCTCCGCTGGTGGACAGGCCGAAGGCGATGTCCCCCGGCCTGCCGAGCGCCGAGATCTGCCGGGCGAACACGACGTCGAAGCCCACGTCGTTGGACAGCGCGGTGACCAGGGCGATGTCACTGGTCAGGGAGAGGGCGGGCAGCGGGCGTCCGTACTGGGGACGCAAGAACGCGGTGGCGACCTCCTGGGCGTCGGTGCTGCTCCCACCGTTGCCGAAGGTGAACAGCCTGCCGCCCGCGACGAACCGCGCGGCCATCGCCTCGGCGCACTCCGCGAGCCGGTCGGCGTACATCTCGGCCACCTGCGCGCGCAGCCGTACGATCTCGCCTGTCTTCTCCTCGGTGGACCGGTTGAGGTGACCGGAGCAGGGACCCCCACGCAGGTCACCACTCCCGTCCCGCGCCAGGTCGGGGTGGAACCTGTGTGCCGCGCGACCGCCGTAGAGAAAGGGATACAGGCGGTGTATCCCGTCGGAAGACGCCTGGTCATCCTCGTCCATGGCCGCTCCCCCTCGCGATGACGGCGATGGCCTCCTTGGCGTGCACGAGCACGGTGTCACCGGCCGCCGCGTCGACCAGCGCGACGCTCACCTGCTCGTGGACGCCGCCGGTCTCGACGACGGCGAGCCCGTGGTCCATCAGCCGGATCACCAGAGCGGGCAGCGCCTCGTCGGAGCAGGTGAGGCACACGTCGGCGAGGCAGTCCACGCGATCGGTCATCTCGTCGCCTCCGGGCCGGCCGAACCGCCCACCGCAGGGGCCGCCTGGGCGTGGAAGACGTGCACCAGTTCCCACAGGACGTGGTAGGCCGTGACGTGGATCTCCTTGACCACCGCCGGGTCGCAGGAACCGGCGATGAGCACCTGGCCGGCCGCGGGACTCCGTGCGATCGCGCCTCCGTCGCCGCCCACCAGCGCCATGGTGAACAAGCCCAGATCGTGAGCGGCCTCCAGCCCGCGCAGGACGTTCGCGCAGTCCCCGTCCGGCGAGATCCCGAGCGCCATGTCGGCAGGGCCGGCCCACTGACGTACCTGGTGGGCGAAGACCTCGGCGAACCCGTCCCTGACTCCCACACCGGTGACCGTGGCGGCGTCGTTGCCCAGCGCCATCGCCGGGAGCGCGCGCTTGCCCACGACGACGGGATGCATGAACTCGACCGCGACGTGAGAGGCGTCCGTGCCCGCGCCGCCGTTGCCGAAGACGATGAGCTTGCCGCCCTGGTGGAACCTCGCCGCCATGGCGCGACACGCTTGCGCGATGCGCTCGGAATCCTCCGCGAGCCGACGGCCCGCGTCCTCTCGCCGGGTGAACGCTTCGCTGACCGCCACGCGCGTGGTCGATGTCACAGGCATGTTTACGCTCCGTTATGTACCGTAGTCGTCAGGCTACGGTGCGTACGCACGGAACCGACACCCTAAGCGGGACAACCGGGAGTAAAAGCTTGATCGTGGGGGATCGCTCCTGGTACGCCCCACACGTCCGGCAGCGAGGTGACCGACCGCTCCGGGTATGTCCTCCCCTACATCGAAGGGCGGGCCTCCCGGCGTGGCAGGCTCTTCAGATGACGGGTGAACCAGTCGCGGGCCAGACGGGCCACCTGGTCGAGCGCGCCCGGCTCCTCGAACAGGTGCGTGGCACCGGCGACGATCGCGAAAGCCGTCTCTCCGCCGAGCCGCTCCATGGCCTGCTGGTTCAGCTCGATCACGGTGGTGTCGTACTCCCCCACGATGAGCAGGGTGGGCTGGTGGACCATGGGCAGGAAGTCGCCCGCGAGGTCGGGACGGCCGCCTCGGGACACGACCGCCTGCACGGAGGCGGGCCGCTCCGCCGCGGCCACCAGCGCCGCCGCCGCGCCCGTACTGGCGCCGAACAGGCCGAGCCCCAGCTCACCGACCGGCTTGTACCCCGCGAGCCAGTCGGCCACGGCCACGACGCGCGCCGCCAGCATCCCGATGTCGAAACGCAGCGCGGCGGTGAGGGCATCGACCTCCTCCTCTTCGGGGGTGAGCAGGTCCACGAGCACCGTCGCCAGTTCGGCGGTGTGGAGCTGGGCGGCCACGTGGCGGTTGCGAGGGCTGTGGCGGCTGCTCCCGCTCCCGTGGACGAACAGCACCACACCGTGCGCGGGCCGTGGCACGACTATGTCGGCCCCCAGCGTGACACCCGCCACGGGGATCGCAAGGCTCTGGCTGACGGTCATCGCGTCCTCCTTGTCTGCGTGTCTCTTCTCCTGCCTGTCCTCCGCGTGCGTCGGGCTGTCAGACGCCGGACGGATAGGTCTCGGCGATCTCACCCACGTCCCATCGGACCGTCCGCTCCAGCGGTTCCACCGCCCGGGTCTCGTCGATGTGGATCACGGCGTCGAACTGGTCCCGGAGGCGAGCCCGGAAGTAGTGGCTGCGCCGCTCGGACTGCGGGCGGTACACGGCGGCGACCATCCGCTCCAGCCACGCGGAGTGCAGTACGTCAGCGGATCGCGGTGAGTACCTGAAGGACGTGAAGAACTCCTTCTTCCCGACCTCGTGGAACAGCTCCTCGACGCTGTCGGACATGGCGGGTCTCAGCCACTTGCGCTCGGGCGGGCCGCCCCAGCGGTCCGCCGCGGTCACCGTTCCGGTGTAGGTGGTGAGGCCGATGATGCGGCAGTCGTCCCCATGCCGCTCGCGTGCGAGCTGGCCGAGGTTGATCTCGCCGCGGCACGCCGCCTCGGTCGCCCGGGCATCGCCCACGTGGGCGTTGTGCGCCCATACGACGATCTTGGCGGGCTTCCCCCTGCGGCGGCCCAGATGTGCCGCGAGCGCGTCCAGGGTGTCGGCCATGTGGCGATCTCGCAGGTTCCAGGATGAGATCCGCCCGGAGAACATCGAGCGGTAGTGCTCGTCGGCGGTCCTCGTGGCGGCGGCGTTCAGCTCCGCGTAGAAGAGCTCGTCCTCGGCCAGCAGGCCTTCTCTTCGCGCGGACTCCATGGCGTGCCGCCGCAGGTCCACGAGCCGCCCGACGACCTCGTCCTCGCAGGCCTCACCGGCTCCGCAGGCCGCCTTGGTCGCGTATGGCAGCCCGTCCCCGCTGCCCAGGTGGTCGAAGCAGGCGTAGCGCTCACGGGCACTGGCGGCGGCGGCCGGATCTGCCTGGTCGAGGTAGGCGATCACCTCATGCATCGCCCGGTGAATCCCGAAAAGGTCGAGCCCGTAGAAGCCGGCCTTCTGGAGCTGCCCGCCCAGCCGCCGGTCGTTGTGGTCGCGCAGCCATGCCACGAAGTCCAAGACCACCGCGTTGCGCCACATCCAGCTCGGGAACCGCTTGAAGTCCCGCAGCGACTCCTCCGCGGTGACGTCCTGGCCGTGGCCCTGGACGTACCGGTTGACCCGGTAGGCCTCCGGCCAGTCGGCCTGCACCGCAACGGCGCCGAACCCCTTCTCCGCGATGAGGCGCCGCGTCATGGAGGCACGGGCCGAATAGAACTCGTGCGTGCCGTGGGAGGAGCCACCGATCAGGACGAACCGAGCGTCTCCCACCAGGTCGAACAGCGCTTCCCTCCCGGGGGTCCCGTTCTCCACCGGCCTGGCCTCCGCACGGATGGCCGTGATGTCCCCCGGAGCCTGCGCGCCGGCTCTCGCTGGCAGCGACCTCGCCGACGCGCACAGGAGGTCCCGTACGTCCTCGACGGTGACCTGGGTGAACTCCCAGTAGGACTGGTCGACCGCGAAGAACGGCGACGGGGTGGTGGCGCAGACCACCTCGTCCGCCTCCGTCTCCAGTTCCTCGTAGGTCGCCTCGGAGGCGGCGGGCACGGCCACCACGATGCGGGCCGGACGCAACCTGCGCAGGGCCTTGATGGCGGCCCGCAGGCACGCCCCGCTCGCCAGGCCGTCGTCGACCAGGATCGCGACCTTGTCCCGCACCTCGTGCGTGGTGAAGCCCTGCCTGAAGTGCCGCTCCCAGCGGGCGATCTCGCGGCCTTCCCGGTCGGCGACGTGCTCCACCACTTCCGGCGGGATGGCCAGGCCCCGGATCACGTCGTCGTTCAGCGCGATCAGGCCTTCTCCTGTGACCGCGCCCATCACGAGATCCTCCTGGCCGGGCACACCGAGTTTGCTGACGACGAAGACGTCGAGCGGGGCGCCGAGGGCTCTGGCCACCTCGTACCCCAGGGGCGCGCCCCCTCGTGGCAGTGCGAGCACCAGCAGATCCGGACGGCCGCGATAGTGGTCGAGCAGGCCGGCCAGCGCGCGGCCGGCGTCTCTCCGGTCGCGGAACAAGCGGTCAGACATCGCGGCCCCCTATCGTGCTCGGAGGCGGACCGCATCTGGCGCGCCCCGGCAGCGCCGCCGCCGGCGCGCGTCTTGGGCGGGCCTGGGCCGTACTTCGAGACTACGCCTTCTCACCGCTCGCACCCTTTGGGTGGTGCCGTACCCCTGGCATGACCGACTCCGCGCTCGGAAACCACCCAAAAAAGCGGGCTTTATACCAGCTCTAAAGATGAAATCAAGCACTGTACCGATATATGCGATGGTTACCGCGTTCCGGAATAATCTCGTTATCGCTGCGCACTACGGCGCAAGGAAAACCCGTAATTGACACGCCAAAGATCGGGACCACATAATTGCAGCAGCCCAGCGGCCACGACGAACATCCGGAACACGGAACGACCCATCCGTTCGGCCCGCGACAATATACCGATCATCCCCCGACCACGGCGAACAGCATGCGTGACGCATTCGACCAGCATGTCCGGAGTTTCGTACGACTTCCCGTCGCGTCTATTCAGTGCCAAAAGGACCGCCCCCCGAAATCACCGATATGACGTACGCGACGTGAATCATCCAGCGGCAGAACCACGACCGATCGACGGACGAGTGCCATTCATCGTATGAGCCGGAGCCATCGGTTCATGCGATCGGTGCCGGCCGCGCCGATTCGTCATGCCCTTCGAGCCTTTCATTCTCAAGATCAGCCGGTCGAAGCCGGCGACACCCGACTCAACTGCGCACGGCACCACGCCGGAGTTACCGAGTGACCCCTTGTTCCCCCGTTCAGCTATAGGGATTGGTGGTGTGGGTTGTGACAGAGACAACCGACGCGAGGACAGACACCGACAACGGCCGGGTTCAGCAGAGCCTGGCCACGGCGGCGGCCCGCAATCTGGCCACGAC
>NZ_BAAAZR010000021.1:0-24231 GCF_039537005.1 Sphaerisporangium flaviroseum
TTGCCCGGGTACCAGTGCAGCGTGTCGTCGTTGTACAGGGCGAGCATGTCGGCTTTGCCTGCGGGGGGCGGGCCAGAGGGCACCTCTGCGTCCGCAACGCATTCCTTGTGCGTGATGGTGATCTTCACCAGGGGGGAGATTTTGTACCAGAGTGATGGCCGGTTGAGGCGGTTTACCTCTCGAACGCCGCCGTTGTTCCCCCTGTAGTAGGTTGTACATCCGGCGTCCGCTCGCCAGGCGTCGGTGTCGTAGTACTCCGGGGCGTGTCCGCTGGACCATGACCAGTCGGGATTGCTGGAGTCGTAGGCGGGCAGGGGGACGTCCGACCGGGGAAATGCCCAGGCATTGAGGCGGTCGAGGCAGGGCAGGTGCTCGCCCGCCCATATGTCGTTCATCCAGTAACTGTCCCACCAGTCCCAGCACCATTGATTGGCGATCCATACGTCGCCTCCTGACTCATTGCGTACCTGGCCGCCGCACGCCGGTCTGTCTGTGCAGTCTCCAGCCTCAGCTGGCGTCGCCCGGATCACAGGGACGACGATTGTGCCACCGAGAATCAGCATGAGCGCCATCGTGCACCGGACCAGGCTTTTCGAAGCTCGCTGCCGAGCCGTCGCGAACGCTGAATTCATAAATTCTCCTTACAGGATCGGTGTCGAACCGGGCCGACGCTGACGATTGGCTGAAGGCTGCCGAGCCTCCGTTCAACGAAACTGAGGATCATGCGGCCCCACGCCCCCGACAACTGTGCGCTCGTCGCCAAACGCGTGAATGGCACCGCTGCGGCTCACCGTCGCCCTGCTCTTCGTTGCTTCACGTGCTGCCTTCCTGCGCCCTGTGTCAGTGGTCTACCGCATGTTAGGTTTGCCCCGACTTGTTCAGCCCCAGGTCGAGCACTGAACAAACAACTACAGCCAGGCAGGGCGGAGATGGGCAGGCCTGAGCGGGCTCTGGACCCGACAGCTGGACCGGTGCAGCGACTCGCGCACGAACTCCGCCGTTTGCGCGACTCTGCCGGGCGGCCCAGTTACCGGACGATGGCCAAGGCCGCGCACTACTCGGTGACGGCGCTGGCCGAGGCCGCGGGCGGCGAGCACCTGCCGAGCCTGGCGGTCACGCTGGCCTATGTCGCCGCGTGCGGTGGTGACCGTGCGGCGTGGGAGAAACGCTGGCGCGAAGCCGAGGCTGAACTCACGGGCAGCAGCGCTGGGGGCAACTTCGCCGCGCCCTACCTCGGGCTCGCCGCGTATGGGCCGCAGGACGCGGACCGCTACTTCGGCCGGGAGCGGCTCGTCGAGCACGTGGTGCACAAGGTCGCCGGGACGCCCGTCGTCGCGGTGTTCGGCGCGTCCGGCAGCGGGAAGTCCTCGCTGATCCGCGCCGGGCTCCTGCCGGCTTCACGGTCGCACCCGGCGTTTTCCGGGCACGAGTGGTCGTGGATTCTCCTGACCCCCACCCAATCGCCGATGCAGGAGCTGGCCCACGCCGTGGCCGGTTGGGGCGGGCGCGAACCCGACAATGGCGAACCCGGCTGGCTCGATCGAACGCTCCGGCTCGCCGATCCCAGCGGCGACAAGCGTGTCCTGCTGGTGGTCGACCAGTTCGAGGAGTTGTTCACCTTGTGCCCTGACCCCGCCGAGCGGGCGGGCTTCATCGACGAACTTCTAGACGCAGCGCTCGGCGCGGAGCGGGTGGCCACCGTTGTGCTGGGGATCCGCGCCGACTTCTACGGCCACTGCGCGACGCATCCCGGCCTGGCAGAGGTGCTTGGCCAGGGCGCTCAAGTGCTCATCGGGCCGATGAGCAGAGACGAGCTCCGGTCGGCCATCACGCAGCCCGCGCTGCGCGCCGAGCTGATCGTCGAGCGGGACCTCATCGCGACGCTGCTGGCCGACATCGCAGGCGAGCCCGGCGGTCTTCCGCTGCTGTCCCACGCCCTGCTCGAAACATGGCGCCGTCGGCGCGGCAACTTACTGACGCAAACCGGATACCACGCTTCCGGTGGTGCGCACGGGGCACTGGCACAGACCGCCGAACGCACCTACGCCGACTTCGACGACGCGGAGCGGGACGCCGCTCGTCGGGTGTTCCTGCGGTTGACGGCTCTGGGCGATGGCACCGAAGACACCCGGCGGCGGGCCGCGCACACCGAGCTGGCCACGGTCGCGGACCAGGCGACCGTGGCCGGGGTGCTGAACCGGCTGGCGACGGCCCGGCTGGTGGTCATCGGCGAGAACAGTGTGGAGGTCGCGCATGAGGCGCTCATTCGCGCCTGGCCGCGCCTGCGGCGCTGGCTCACCGACGACCGCGACGGGCTGATGCTGCACCGCCGGCTCACCGACGCGACACAGGTCTGGCAGTCCGCAGGCCGCGATCCCGACCTGCTCTACCGTGCCGCTCAGCTCGTTCAGGCGACGGCGTGGGCTGATCTGCCGGACCACGCCGCGGCGCTCAACGCCGACGAACGGGAGTTTCTTGACGAGGCGATCCGGTTGCGGGACAAGCAGATCCGGGCGCGCAAGCGGCGAGCCTTGCGGATCCGGGTCGTCACCGCGGTGGTGGTGGCGCTGCTGGCCGCCGCGACGGTGATCACCGTGATTCAGCGCAACGACGCACGCGAGGCGCACCGGGGGGCGGTCGCGCGCCAGCTCGTCGCCGAGGCGACGGCGCTGCGGGAGGTCGATCCGCTGCGTGCGGCCCAGCTCAGCCTGGCCTCGTGGCGGATCGCGCCGGACCTCCCGGCCACCCGCAACAGCCTGATCAGCACCCAGGCGGTGGCGCTGCCTACCAGGATTGCCGGCCACAGCGGCGAGGTTCGCGATGTGGCGTTCAGCCGGGACGGCCAGGTCATGGCCACCGTCGCGGACAAGGGCACCGTCCGGATGTGGGATGCCGCGACCCGCTGGGCCCGCCGCTCACCGGCCACACCGACATGGTGAACGGCGCGGCGTTCAGCCCGGACGGGTCGATGCTCGTGACCGCTTCCACCGATCAGACGCTGCGGTTGTGGGACGTCGCTGGACGCCGAGGGGTCGGCGGGCCGCTCACCGGCCACACAGGAGTCGTCACCGGTGTCGCGTTCAGCCCGGACGGGCGCCTGGTGGTGAGCGGCAGTGCCGACGGCACGCTGCGGGTCTGGAACGCCGCGACCCGACTCGCAGCGGGAAAGCCGCTGACCGGGCACGACGGTGCGATCACAGCGGTCGCGATCAGCCCCGACGGCTCCATGGTCGCCAGCTCCGGCAACGACAAGACGGTGCGGCTGTGGGACCTCGCCGCCCGCAGACCGATCGGCCGCCCCCTGACCGGGCACACCAGCGTCACCTACGGCGTGGCATTCAGCCCGGACGGACGGCTCCTGGCGTCAACCAGCGGCGACAAGTCGGTGCGGCTGTGGGACGTCGCGACCAGGGCACCGGTAGGCGACCCGTTGAGCGGGCACACCAACGTCACCTACGGCGTGGCATTCAGCCTGGACGGCCGAACCCTCGCCAGCAGCGGCTGGGACAAGACAGTCCGATTGTGGGATGTAGCCACCCGGCGGCCGCTCGGTACCCCGCTCACCGGCTCGACGAGCAGTGTGTTCAACATCTCCTTCAGCCCCGACGGTTCGGCGCTCGGCGGCGGCGACTCCGACGGCTCCCTACTGATCTGGCGGCTGCGGACAACCCTTCTGCCCGGGCACACCGACGCGGTATACGCCGTTGCGTTCAGCCCCGGCGGCGTCGTGGGCACCGCCTCAGACGACCGGACTGTGCGCCTGTGGGGGATCTCAGACAACCAGCCGCTCGGCGCTCCGCTCACCGGGCATACCGCCGAGGTCCGCGCGATGGCATTCGGCCCGCGTGGCAAGCTCCTGGTGACCGGTAGCTGGGATGGAACGCTTCGCCTGTGGGACACAGCGAGCCGCAAACAGCTCGGTGCTCCGCTCACCGGTCACACCGGCTGGGTCCGTGGAGTCGCGATCAGCCCCGACGGAGCCCTGATCGCCACCGCTGGCATGGACAGCACCGTCCGGCTGTGGGACCCGGCGGCACGCAAACGGGTCGGTACCCCACTGACCGGCCACACCAACTCGATCACCGGTGTCGCATTCAGCCCCGACGGGCGTATCCTCGCCACCGCCGCCAACGACACGACCGTGCGGCTGTGGGACGTGGCGACCCGAAGCCCGCTCGGCGAGCCGCTGACCGGCCATGCCAGTGTAGTGCGCGACGTCGCGTTCAGCCCGGACGGTGCCACACTCGCAAGCGTCGGCGACGACAAGACCGTCCGCCTCTGGGACACCAAGAGCCGCACGCAAGTCGCCGTCCTGACCGGGCATACCGCCGAGGTCCTCAAAGTGGCCTTCAGTCCAGACGGACACGAACTGGCCAGTACGGGCCTGGACAAGACAGTCCACCTGTGGGACATCCGAAGCCGCTCAGCCACAGTGACCTTCACCGCGAGCACCGGCCTGGCCGGCGTGGCCTACGTCCCCGGCGGACTGCTGACCGGCGGCGTGACCGGCAACGTCCTGCGCTGGACCACAAATGTGGACCATGCCGCGGCATACGTCTGCACCGCGACCAAAGCCGACCTCACCGACGAAGAATGGCGCAGACACGTACCGTCCTGGCCGAACCAGCCCCTGTGTCACTGAACCTGAAGGCAGCGCCCCGGAGCGGGGTCTCGAGGGCGGCCCCGTCTCTAGGTGGCTTCTCGACCAGGTGCAGCCCCGACTGGTTCACCGCCTCCAGCAGCCGATCTGCCAGGGCCAGCCGGTCTCACTCACTTATGGGCACGGGCAGGCCCGCGCGGGCTAGCTCGTCGCTCATGAGATAGGCCGCGGCGTGCTCGACGATGCGGTCCTGTGCGCCGCAGGCCGGGCAGACCAGGGGGTCGTTCACGATGGCGACGCGCGGCGACCTGAAGAACTCGGGCCTGCTGACGATCTCCCACTCGCTGTCGTCGTGCTCGAACGTGTCGTCGTGGACTCTCTCGGTCTCGGTTCTTGGTCGGCTCGTCCAGCCTCATGTAGCCGGGCAGCTCGCACTGCGCCCGAACCAACTCCTCCAACGCCACATTGATCAGATCGGCCGGGTTGTCCTTCGCCTGCGCCGCCTTACCGAACGTCTCGGCCGCCACCGCCCGCACCCCGGCAGCTTTGCGTTGTGGGCGGTGGCTCCAGTAGGGATTCCTGGTTACCCGCCGTCAAGGTCCAGCCCGAGCGGGACGTCGTTCACAGGCAGATCGGGTCTTGGGCGCAGGTACCGGACCGGGTGGCGCCATCTGCCGTGCTCGGCGGCGACGTCGACCTCGATCTCCACTACCAGGTCGGGGCGGACGCGAATGTAGTCCACGGCTTCATGCTTGCCGTGCAGGCCCACCCACCCCGACGGCAGCCGATCCGGCCACGGATGCTCGTGCCCGGCGGGAGTGAGCAGCGGAGCGAGTTGCTCGGCGGCGTGGGATCGAAGCGGGGTGGATCTACCGGCCACACGCAGGTGCCCACCTGCGGTGTAACGGCCCAGGACCAGGGTCACCGGGCGGGAGAGGGTCCCGGTGACGCCGCCCACGATGGCCTCGGTGGTGGTGCGTGCCTTGTACTTCATCCAACCTCGCGCACCCGGCCGGTACGGTTCCCCCGCAGGCTTGATCATGACGCCTTCCACCCCTGCTGCGGTCAGGATCCGAAACCAGGTGAACGCCTCGTCCACGTCGGTGGTCAGCATCGACAACGTCAGCGTCGCGGCCGGAGGCACAGGGGTGAACAACTCCTCGAGCGCCTGGCGCCGCACCCGCAGCGGCGCCGACCGCAGCTCCTTGCCCCACGCTTCCAAGACGTCGAAGACGATGTAGTGACACGGCTCGGTACGCGCCAGCTCGGCGGATCGGCGTCCGGCGATGCTGCGGCGTTGCACCGCGGCGAAGTCCAAGCGCCCTTCCGGTGCCCAGCGCACGATCTCCCCGTCGACGACCGTGGCCGGCGGCAGGTACTCCTGTACCGCCTGAACCACCTCGGGGAAGATGTGGTTGAAGTGCGCCCCTCGCCGTGAGCGCAGGTACACCTCGCCGTTGTCGTCCACCACGGCGATCGTGCGGAACCCATCCCACTTGGGTTCATAGAAGTACCGTCCGGCGGGGCCGCGGGGAAGGTGGTCCACCACCCGTGCGAGCATCGGCTCGACCACGCCCCGAACGTGCACACCCGTCCCCCGGTCTCACCGCCCGGGGGGGACGGCTCTTCGTTACAGACCTCTCGGCCTGGCCGGCCTATCGGCCGTCTCTTGGCGTCGCGGTGGCCAGCCGCCATCCGCCGCCTTTGCAGCCACCAGGAAGCGGGGGGAACACGTTGCCTTTGACATCGGTCGACCAACGGTGCCCGCATGCTGAGTCGCACTCGTAGATGCCACTCTGCTCTACCCGCGTGCCGGGGTGGTGTACCTCCGCTGCATCAGCCATAGCGCGTCGATACCCACGCCTACCTGCGAAGACTCCCAGCATTACCGGCTCATTGGCGCGTCGTTACCCGCCTCCGCCGTTCAGGGGAGATGGCGGGATACGGCAGATGGGGCTTCGGCGCCGGGTCGACGTACCACCATGGCGGTGACGAAGCCGAGCCAGGTGATCACGGGCGGGCCTCACCCCTCATCCGATACCGCATCCGCGCCCACCCGCGACCTCAGTGGGGGCAGGCGACAAAAGCAAAGGCAAGGAGAGCGCACTCCTTGCCACTCCTAACGTATAGCGCACAGGGGGGCTTGCGGCAAGACCCGGGTCTTGCCGCAGAATCGGCGGCCGGACACAGCACCGACGAGGAAAGGGCAGCCGACCAGACATGAGGACGGGCCCAACAAGAGGTTCGGCACAGATCGAGGCGCCGGTGATTCGATCGGCAAGTGCAGTGCGAACGGAGCACGGCTGCCTCGGAGGTATCGCAATGATCGAGCAGTACGTGGTGGATCTTCAAGAGGTTGACGAGACGCAGGTCGCGGTCGTTGGCGGCAAGGCCGCGCACCTGGGCGGGCTGTCGCGGATCGAAGGCGTCCGCGTGCCGGCCGGGTTCTGCGTGACGACGGCCGCCTTCCGGCGGATCATGGCGGAGGCGCCGTCGTTCGACGATCGGCTCGATCGGCTGTCGCGCCTGAACCCGGATGACCGGGAGGCGATCCGCACGCTCAGCGGGGAGGTCCGCCGGACCATCGAAGGGATCGCCATCCCGGGCGATCTGGCGGCGGCGATCACCCGCGCGCTCGCCCAGCTCGGTGAGCAAGCCGCCTACGCCGTGCGATCCAGCGCGACGGCAGAGGACATGCCGACGGCCTCCTTCGCGGGCCAGCAGGACACGTACCTGAACGTCGTGGGACCGGCGGCGATCCTCCAGCATGTCAGCCGGTGCTGGGCGTCGCTGTTCACCGAGCGGGCCGTGACCTACCGCCTGCGGAACGGCTTCGACCACCGGAAGGTCCACATGGCCGTGGTCGTGCAGCAGATGGTCCTCCCGGACGCGGCCGGCATCCTGTTCACGGCCGACCCCGTCACGGGCAACCGGAAGGTCGCCACCGTGGACGCCGGCTTCGGCCTCGGCGAGGCCCTGGTCTCCGGCCTGGTGAACCCGGACGTCTTCAAGGTGCGCGACGGGAAGGTCGTCGCCAAGGCGGTCGCCGCCAAACAGCGTGCCGTTCACGCCCTGCCGGCCGGCGGGACGCGGGAAGTGGCGATCGACCCGCAGCGGCAGGAGCAGCCGGCGCTGACGGATGCGCAGGTCGTGCGGCTCGTGCGGCTCGGACGGCGGATCGAAGCGCATTTCGGCCGCCCGCAGGACATCGAATGGTGCCTGGTCGACGATGACTTCCAGATCGTGCAGAGCCGGCCGATCACCACGCTGTTCCCCATCCCCGCGGCCCGCGACGGGGAGAACCACGTTTACCTCTCTGTTGGTCATCAGCAGATGATGACCGACCCCATGAAGCCATTGGGGTTCTCCATGTGGCAGCTGACGGCCATGGCGCCGATGCACGAGGCAGGCGGAAGGCTGTTCGTCGACGTCACCCGGCGCCTGGCCTCGCCCGCGAGCCGCGCCGGCCTCCTGGAGATGGCGGGGAGGTCCGATCCGCTGATCAGGGACGCGCTGGAGACCATCCTCGACCGCCACGACTTCGTCCCGGCGCTCCCAGAAGGCGGTCCCGGCGGGCCGCCGCTCGGCGGCCCGTCCGCCCCGATCGAGACCGATCCGGCCATCGTCACCGAGCTGATCGAGCGCAGCCAGGCGTCCATCGCCGCCCTGCGGCGCGACATCCGGACGAAGACCGGACCGGCGCTGTTCGACTTCCTGCTGGAGGCCTTCCAGGAGCACAAGCGGGTCCTCAGTGATCCAGTCAGCATGCAGGCGATCATGGCGGGGATGGAGGCCACCTGGTGGCTCAACGACCGGCTGCGGGAGTGGCTGGGCGAGAAGAACGCGGCCGACACCCTCACGCTGTCCGCCCCCGGCAACGTCACGTCGGAGATGGGGCTGGCGCTGCTCGACGTCGCGGACGTGATCCGCCCGCATCCGGAGGTGGTGACGTTCCTGCAGGGCGTCGAGGACGACGGCTTCCTGGACGAGCTGCCGAAGTTCGCGGGTGGGGCCGAAGCGCGCGACGCCATCGAGAACTACCTCGACCGGTACGGCATGCGCTGCGTCGGCGAGATCGACATCACGAGGCCGCGTTGGCGCGAACGCCCCACCACGCTCGTGCCCGTGATCCTCGACAACGTGAGGAACTTCGAGCCGGGCGCCGCCGAGCGGCGCTTCGAGCAAGGACGGCAGGAGGCGCAGAAGAAGGCGCAGGAGGTGCTCGAACGCCTGCGGGCACTGCCAGACGGGGAGCAGAAGGCGGGCGAGACCAAGCGGATGATCGACCGGGTCCGCACCTTCATCGGCTACCGCGAGTACCCGAAGTACGGCATCGTCACCCGCTACTTCGTCTACAAGCAGGCCTTGCTGGACGAGGCCGAGCGCCTCGTGCGGGCCGGCGTGCTCCCCGAGAAGGAGGACGTCTTCTACCTCACGTTCCAGGAGTTCCACGACGTCGTGCGTTCGAACCAGGTGGACGACAAGCTGATCCAGCAGCGCAAGGAGGCGTTCCGGTCGTACCACGCGCTCACGCCGCCCCGGGTTCTGACCTCGGACGGCGAGGTCGTCACCGGGTCGTACCGACGCGACGACGTGCCGGCCGGCGCGCTGATCGGCCTGCCGGTCTCCGCCGGGACCGTCGAAGGGCGCGCCCGCGTCATCCTGGACATGGCACAGGCCGATCTCGAACCGGGTGACATCCTCGTCACGGCCCACACGGACCCGAGCTGGACGCCCCTCTTCGTCGTCATCTCAGGCCTGGTGACGGAGGTCGGAGGCTTGATGACACACGGCGCGGTGATCGCACGGGAGTACGGCCTGCCGGCTGTCGTCAGTGTGGTGGATGCCACCCGGCTGATTCCCGATGGGCAGCGGATCCGCGTGCACGGAAGCGACGGGTACGTCGAGATTCTGCCGTGACCTCATCGGCCTGGGACGCCGCGGCATGCGCGCTCAGGTCAGGGCCGCGTGAAGTTTCTCGGCGAACTCCCCGGGGCGCCACATGTAGCCGGTGTGGTCGCCGGGGAAGGGTGTCGCCTCGGTGCCGAGCCGATCGGCCAGGGTCAGGACGATGCGGGTCGCGATCTTGGCCCGGTACCGACCGACTCCGAGCACCAGTTGGGGCAGGTTCGCGCGGAGGGCGGCGAGGTCGGGACGGTAGCGGGTGAACGGGAGCATCTCGTGGGCAACCAGGAATTCCTGGTTGCCCTGGATTCGGGGCCCGAATTCCGGATCAGCGGGATAGTCGCCGTCCGCCGCAGGATCGTCCTGGCCTGGATCAATGGTGATGAACTGGTGAAATGCCTCTTGTACGCCCTTCGTGCGATACGTCTGGTAAACGACCTCGTACTTCTGCTGCTGTGCCGCGGCGTCCGGAAGCACAGACGGCACCGGCGGCTCGTGTGCGACCACCGTGCCAAGGCGGTCGGGGTAGCGGGTGGCGAGTTCGAGCGCGACGATGGCGCCTCCGCTGCTGCCGAACACGTGCGGCGGCGTGTCGATCAGCGACTTGAGCAGCAGGCCGGCGTCGTCGGCCTGCTGCTCAAGTCGTAGGTCGGCGGGCGGCCCGTCGAGGCGGCTCCGGGAGTTCCCGCGGCGGTCGTAGGCGATGACCGTGTAGTGCTCGGCCAGTTCGGGTGCTATGGCGGCGAAGGAGCCGGCGTCGGTCGCGCCGCCGTGGATCATCAGCAGGGGTGGCCCGGAGCCTCGCGTCTCAATGCCGAGATCGCCCGCCGGCTGCACCTGTCCAAGGCCACGGTCAAGGGACACGTGTCGCGCATCCTCGTCAAGCTGGACTGCCCCAACAGGACCAGGGCCGGACTGCTCGCACAGCACGCCATGCGCGGCTAAGGCCTGTACGGACTCCGGATCTTTGACCGGGCGGCCTCACCGCACGGTGACCCTTCAGATCGCTTGCCGGCCCATGACCTGGGGTTTCCACCCCTTGCCGACACAACCGCCAAAGCTCACGGGGCGAGCGGGCTGACGTCTCCAACACGTACCGCATGACCCTCGCCGAAGTGAGGCGTCGTGGCCCGGGAATCACTACCAGGAGGCCGTGGGATACCACCCGTAACCGAACATCGCCGGAAGGCGCACGTCCCAGTAGAGGAACGTGAACGCCCCCGCGACGATGAAGGCGACCGCGGTCACCGTCGCCAGGCGGGTCGGCCGGGCCGTCAGCCATCGCGCGAACCGGCCCCTGCCCACGAGCATGAGCAAGGTGAACAGCACCGCCATCACCACGACGTTGCCGAGGGACTGCAGGATGAACACGGCGGCGCCGTACAGGGGGTTGTGGGTCTCGGCCGCGTAGGTGAACAGCTTGTGGAAGAGCGGGAACGGCCGGCCGATGAGGAAGCCGCCGACCAGCGCGCCGAGGACCACCAGCCTCGCGTTCGGGAAGCGGCGCTCCAGCGGCGCCAGTGGATCGGGCACCAGCCGTAACGCGGCCAGGCCGAGCCAGATGAACGCCAGCCCGATGATGCCGAAGACGACGCTCGCCTGGATGAGGCGTACGGGCAGCCCGTCACCGACCGTAGCCGTCGAGAGTTGGGGGAGCCGTTCCCCGATGAGAGCGCCGACGGCACCGTACACGCCGCTGACCACGATCATGCCGATGGCGAGTTTGCTCAGCGGGCGCAGCGTCTCGCGGAGCCGGCTTCGCCATGATTCACCCTGCCGTACGAGCGGGACGACCGCGCCGAAGGCGGCGACGTTGCAGGCCGTGAACGTCCCGGCCAGCCCGGACACGAACGCGAAGATCGCTCCGGCCGCGACGCCCGTGATCGCGGTGCCCTTGGCGTCATAACCGAGCAGCGTGTTGGCGACGTTGTCCCCGATGACGCTGTCCACGAAGTGGAACGACCACAGGGACGCGACGGCGGCGCCGGCGAGGACGCTCAGCAGGACGAGACGGGCACGGTGCAGCGGTACGGCGGAATCCGAGGGGCGCTGGCTTTCGGCGGAATCAGTAAGTGTCATGGCACATCCTCACGAAATCGGAAATCGGGGGACATGTGCTGATCGAGAATGACTCACGTTTGACTGTGAGCCCGCGATCTTTCTCCGTCAAGCCATCGTCCGGCCCCGGACACACCGGCAGGTCCGGCAGAAACCGCCTTCACCGCAGCGGAACATCGCGCTGTTCAGCCGCCAGGCCCGGCCCCTACCGGGCCGACTCGAAGGTGATGGTCACCCGGCGGTTCTTCGCCCGGCCTGCCGGGTTGTCCCGGCCGGCCTTGGTGTTCGGCGCGACCGGGTAGGCCTCGCCGTGACCCGTGGCGGCGGTCCGCGGCGTCCCTCGCAGGATCCGGTCCAGTGTCCGCTTGACGGCCTGGGCGCGCCGCTGTGACAGGCGGAGATTGTAGGCGGTCGCACCGATCGCGTCGGTGTACCCGTTCACCTGGGCGACGCCGGAGGTCGTACCCAGCCGCTCCGCGATCGTGGCGATGTGGCCGGTCGCCGCCGGGGTGAGGTCGGCCTTGTCGAATTCGAACAACACGTCCGAGGAGATCGTGATGGTGGTGCGGGATCCCTGAGTGGTCTCCGCCTTGAGGGGAAGGATCGTGAGCTTCAGGTCGAGGATGGCACGGTCGATGTTCGCCGACGGCACGTTGTCGGTGGGATCGGGTGTGGGCCTGGCGGCGGGGCCGGCCACGGCGCTGAGCACGACGGCCAGCACCACCAGTGCCGGCGGCATCAGGACTCCACCGGTAGGTCGCGGAACGGCGGCCAGGTCGAGATGCTCAGGTCCATCGCCGCGACGTTCTCCGGTGGCGCCGCGAAGGTGTAGGTCAGCGTCGTCGCCTGATTCACCTTCAGGGTCAGGATCGGGGGATCCAGGGCGCCGCCGTCCGCGTCCTTCACGACGAGGTGGCGCTTGAGGTTGACCCGGTCGACGAGCGTCACCGCTTCGGGCCCCGCGCCGGTGACCGCGGTCAGGTTGACATAGGCCGTGCCCGGCTGGCGCGGAGTCACCGACAGCACCAGGTCCAGCAGCCTGCCACGCCGCGTGAGGCCGACCACCACCACGTCCACGCGTACGCCGTTGTCCGCGGTGAAGGTGCCGCGGGCGCGCGCCTCGGATGGGTCCGCGCTCTCAGCCTTGGCGCCGGGCTCGGATGCGGTGGGCCGGTCAGAGGGAGCCGGGCGCGGCGTGGAGACGACGGCGGGAGCGGTCGTACCGCCACCGCCCAGACCGGCGACCCCGCAACCGGACAGGATGAACGGGAGCAGAAAGATCCCGGCTAGCCATTTTCGTGAACGCATGGACGTCCCCCTTCGATTCACGATCGGAAGGAGGTTAACGACGCAGGGTTCACGTCATCTCCGGATAAATACGCCCAGGGACTGTGTATCTGTACACAGTCCTTGGCCGCAGGGGAGCACGGCTACCCGCCGGTCTCAGGATCGACCGCACGTCTCAGCGCAGAACGTGACCTCGGGGTAGCGGGATGACGGCCCCTCCAGAAGGGACTGCCGCCGTGACTTCAGGTGCCGGTCGAGGAAGGCGGCCACGTAGGTGCGGGTGAGCTCCGCGCCACGGGCCGCGGGCAGCATGCCAGGGAGAGGTTCGATGCCGATGACGTGTGCCACCAGCGGGATGTCGGTGAAGGACTGGTGTTCGGCGTCCGGCAGCACGAGCCAGCGCTTCCACCCGGTCAGCAGCTTCCAGTCACGGTCCCACGAGTTGTCGCGGCCGCCCGGGACATGGTCCTTCGAACCCAGGAACATGAACGGCCGGGCGAGGCCGCTCTTGGGGATCCGGGCGTAGGTGGTGCCGTCCATGTCGACTCCGGCGCGTACGCGTCGGTCTTCGACCATGGCCGCCACGGCGCCGGCCCCGCCGATCGACTGGCCGACCATCGCGATCCGGTTGCGGTCGATCAGGTCGTGTCCGTCCCACTCGAAGGTCAGCTGGTCGAGGACGAAGGAGACGTCGGCGGCCCGGCCCTGGGCCAGCGCGGCGTGCGAGCCAGCGTCGGTGTCGCTGTCGCAGGCGAGGCATTCGGCGACCCGCCCGTCGGACAGGGTGGTGGCGTAGCTCTCGTAGGTGTGGTCGATGCCGGCCACGACGTAGCCTCGGCTGGCGAGGTCCTCGGCCAGGGACGTGAGGGTGCTCATCGGCTTGGTGAAGCCGGGGGAGAGCACCACCAGCGGAAGCCTGCGTCCGGAGGGAGCGGCGTCCTTGACGGCGTTGGTTCGTGTCCTGCTCAGCGTGTCGTACGGCGCGGTCGCGATCCTGGAGCCTTTCAGGAGGAGTTCCGATTCCTTCGGCGTCATGTACGGCGCGCGCTCCCCGTCGCGCTGCCTGGTCGGATACCACAGGGTGACCTTGAGCTCCCTGGCTTGGACGTCGAGGTTCCAGGGGTCGGGGCGGGAGGTGTCCGTCAGATGCAGGGCGGTGGTGCCGACCCGTTGGGGGCCGGTGGGGGCGGGCAGGGTGGCGGGGCCGGTCGGTGTGGCCGACGGGGCATCGGACCGGGGCGCCGCGGGTGCGGAGCAGGCGGACGCCGCGAGGACGGCCAGTCCCGCGGCGAGTGCCAGGAGTCTTCTCATGGCGAGATCCCTTCACGCGTGCAGCAAGGTCAGGGCCTTGGCCAGGGCGGGGTCACGTCCGGCGGCCGCGTCCTTGGGGGTCAGGGGCACGTAGTGGTCGGGCGGTACGCCGATCTGGTCGATCACCTCGTGGCCGGGGCCGAGGTGGCGCCTGGCGGGGAGGCTCAAGAGGGTGTGGTTGGCGAGCAGGTACGACTGCGCCGGGCCGGAGATGACGCCGGCGGTCCTGGTGCCGACCAGCCGGCCGATGCGCAGGTCCTTGACCGCGGAGCTGAAGTGCTCACACGTCGAGGCGCAGCCGCGGTCGGTGAGCACGGCCAGCGGCAGGTGCAGCAGCTCGACGGTGTCGTCGGTCCGCCCGGGCGCGCATGTGCCGTCGGCGGTGCACTGGTAGGCGGTGACCTTGCCGTGGGCGAACGCGCTCAGCAGCCGGGTGGCCTCCAGAGGGCCACCGCCGCCGTTGCCGCGCAGGTCCAGTACGACGCCGGACAGCGTCCGGCCCTTTCGCAGCCTGGTGATCGCGCGCAGGACCCGGTTGGCGGAGTCGGGCGCGAATCCGGTCATCCGTACGTAGGCGACGTCATCCACAAGCTTCGACCGCACCACCTGTAGGTCGGCCAGGTCCCGCTGGTAGAGGCCGGGCTTGAGCGTGACCGTCCAGCGGCGGCCGGTGCTCTGCCGCAGCACCCGCAACCGGACCGGCCGTGCTTGCGGATACTCCGGATACAGGGCGGCGATCGCGGGGGAGGCCTTGCCGTCGATGAACGGCGCCGACCCATTGATCGATTCGATGATGTCGCCGGGGCGTAGTCCGGCGGCCTGCGCGGCGCCGCCCTCCACGGTGGTGACGAACAGCGGGCCGACGGCGGTGCCGGGGTTGGCGTTCACCTGCGTGCCGGTGACAGAGGCCGCCAGCCCCAGGCCGTAGCCGTCGCCATCGTAGTAGCCGGGTGGCCGCTTGTCCTGGTGCGTCCAGCGGGCGTGGTGGTCGCCGAGACCGGCCACGATGGCCCGCAGGGTGACGTCGGCCAGCTGGTCGCGCAGGTCGGGGACCTGGTCGGTGATCTTCCGGTAGGCGGTCTCGAAGGCGGCCCAGTCGGTTCTCCTGTCGCCGGTCAGTGCCGGCATGATCGCCTCGGGCAGGTCACGGCCTTCACGGTTGATCTCCTGCGTCAGGGCGACGAACCCGGCGGTCAGCAGCGAGCGGGCGTCCATCGTGGCGCCGCTGTAGTAGTTGCCGAGGATGCAGAAGTACGCCTGTTCGATGACGTCGATCGTGGTGGCCGTCTCCGCCTCGGGGACTCCCGAGGGTGGCGCGCAGACCGTAGCGGCTGATGTGCCTGCCTGGCCGCGCGGCGGCGCCGGCGCGGTGCAGGCCGCCGCCAGGATGAGCGCCAGCCCGGCGGCGGCGGCGGTTCTGACGGCGGTCATGACAGGCGTCTCCGGAGCCACCAGGAGGACGACCACGCGAGGCCGAGGGTGAGCAGGGCGTAGATCCCGGTCTCGATCCACTGGAAGGGCCAGAAGCGCTCAAGCGGCTGGTAGGTCGCCTGCTGCCGGTAGCCGAGCCGGTTGATCTCGGCCATGCACCCCCCCGCGGGTAGTCCTTGGAATGAGCAGGGTCCCGACGTCGTGGAGACCGGGACGGGCCGCACGATCGTCGACGACGGTCCCGAGCTTCCATCTCCGCCGGTGACCGTACGTCCGGACGGATCGACCAGCTCGCTGGACAGGACCCAGGCGCCCGCGTGGCCGGGAACGGCCGACGTCCTCAGGAAGACGTGCAGGGATCCGCCTTTCGGCCCGCCGAGGCCGTCGATGTTCTCCCGGCCGAGCTCGAAGGTCCCGGCGACCGGGGGCATCAGGTGGGGACGGACCAGCAGTGGCATGGCGATCTGGATCGCGACGAAGACGGCCAGCGTCAGGGCCATGGCGGGCAGCGTGCGGCGCACCAGCATGCCCACGGTCACCCCGAGGACGAAGGCGAAGGCCGCATACCCCATCGGGGCGATACCGCGCGCGCCGAACACCACGGGAGCCATTTGCGCCATTTCGGGAACGGCCGATTTGTCCAGGGGGGCGGACCACCAGGTCACCGCGAGGCCGCACACGCCGGCGGCGGCCATGGCCGCCAGGCCGGTGAGCCCGAGCTTGACCGCCAGCCAGCGGCCGCGGGTGATGCTCTGGTTCCACACCAGCAGATGCGTGCCCGCCTCCAGTTCCCGGGTGATCAACGGCGCTCCCCAGAAGAGCCCGACCAGCGCCGGCAGGATCAGCACGACGAGGGTGAGGGCCAGGAACAGGAGGTCGTACTCGCCGAAGAACCGGTCGAAGAAGTCGAGGCAGGTGTTGTCCGGGGTGCAGTCGGCGATCCCGGCAGCGTAGTTGGAGGCCAGATTCGGGCCGGTCAGGGCCAGGGCGGCGACGAGAACCGCGAGTACGGCGGCCATCATCGTGGCCGAGCCGCGGAACTGGCGCCAGGTGAGCCAGATCATCGCCGCACCTCCAGGACGGCTCGCCGGCTGTCGGCGGTGCGCTCGTCCATGTAGGCCAGGACGAGGTCTTCCAGGCTGAGCCGGGTGACCGTCCAGGCGGGGTCGTGGATCGGGGCATCGGTACGGACCACGTACGTGCTCTGTCGCTCGGTGTGGGTGGCGGAGACGACGTGCTGGCCCGCGGGGAGCCGGTCGAGATCGCGGCGTGGGCCGGTGAGCCGGTGATGGGCGGCCAGTAACCGGTCGACCTCCCCGGCCAGCTGGACACGGGAGTCGGCGAGCACGATCACGTGGTCGCAGACCCGTTCCAGGTCGGAGACCAGGTGGGAGGAGAGCACCACGCTCAGCTTGTGCTCGACGGCGGCCTGCGCCAGCCCTTGCAGGAACTCGCGGCGGGCCAGCGGGTCGAGCGAGGCGACCGGTTCGTCCAGGATCAGCAGTTCCGGCCGTTTGGCCAGGCCCAAGGTGAGGGCGAGCTGGGCGCGCCGGCCGCCGGACAGCTTGCCCGCCCGCTGCGCGGGGACGAGGCCGAGCCGCTCGATGCGCTCCCGCGCCATGGCGGCGTCCCAGCGGGGGTTGAGCCGGGCTCCCAGCCGCAGGTGTTCAGCGACGGTCAGTCCCGCGTAGACGGGGGTGTCCTGGGCGACGAATCCGACCTTGGCCAGCTGCGCGGGCGT
Source organism: Sphaerisporangium flaviroseum (assembly GCF_039537005.1). Taxonomy (NCBI): domain Bacteria; kingdom Bacillati; phylum Actinomycetota; class Actinomycetes; order Streptosporangiales; family Streptosporangiaceae; genus Sphaerisporangium; species Sphaerisporangium flaviroseum. Next base: position 17,334 of record NZ_BAAAZR010000021.1, read on the forward strand.
GTCCCCGGGACTCCCGCCGAGCACGATGATGCCGCCCGTGGTCGGTTGGAGCTGGCCGCCGGCCAGCTTGAGCAGCGTCGTCTTGCCGGCTCCGTTGGGTCCCACCAACCCCACGACGTGGCCCGCCGGGATGTCGATGGTGCACTCGCGCAGCGCCCAGCGCTTGCCGTACCTCCGGCCCAGTGCATGGGCCTGCAGCACTGAAGTCACGCTATGTCCTCCTGAGTGGTGATCCGAAAAGGTGGTCATGAACAGCGCCTCGATGCCTCGTCGAGGTCAAGGCCAAGGCCGTGGCTCCAGAGCGGCGGGATGGCGGGAACGAAACTAGGTGCCGCCCATGCCGGTGCGCGTCGGCCGTCGTACCGAGATCGCGTACCACCTGAGGACGAAGGGCCGCCAGGTCATCCCTGCGATGTACTCCCGAAGACCGTGAGCCCCGTCACCACGGCCGATGCGGGACGAACGGGCAAGCGTGACAATGTGCCGGTGGAAACCCGTGAACGACCGCGGTGGTGGCGGCATGTGCTCGACCTTGGCCGGCCGGGCGAGGACCACGCGGCCTTCGCTGCTGCCGTGCGTGACACCTCCGCGCTTGGCAGCACCCGGCGCGGCGTCCGGGACACACCTGGGCCGCTCGGCGACGCCCCCTCAAGGCCGTCTCGCCGAGCACTGGCCACCGACGTGGCGGTCGCGATCGTCCTGACGGTCATCGCGATGGCCGTATCGGTGAGAAATCCTTCGGTCGGCCCTCTCGCGAACCAGCCCGAAGTGATCGATTACCTGCGGTTCCGACCTGTCGCCTCGCCGCTGACCCATGAGCTGCCTGATCTGCCCGATCTCCCTGACATGCCTGATCTCCCTGATCAGCCGATCGGCTCCCCACCCTCTCCTGGCGTCCTGTACGACAGCCCGCCTCCACCCTCTGGTCAGCCGTCCGGCGACGCGCGCGCCCGGCCTCTGCCCTACGAGCCGCCCGCGTTCCTTGTGGCGCTGACGGCGTTACCGCTGGCGGTGCGGCGCCGGTACCCGCTCATCACCTTCTGGGTGGTGCTGGGCGCGGCGCTGGCCACCCACGCAGGCGCCACCTGGATCACAGTGCTGACCTGCGCTGTCGCCGCGTACGGTGCCGTCGCCTACAGCCGTAACCGGTTCCTGGCGATGGGCGGCCTCGTGCTCGCGGCCGGGCTCGCGGGTGCCGCTTTCCGTGACGTCGGGCCTGCGCCGCCGAATTGGATGGGGCCGTTGGTCGTCCTGCTGAGCGTCGGCGTCTTCGGGAGCTTCGTGCGTTTCTGGCGGCGACGGCTGGGAGCCAGCGGGCATCGGCTCGCCGAGCTGCAGCAGGCGCAGGCGGACGCCATGCGCCGGGCTGTCGCGGAGGAGCGCTCCCGGATCGCCGCCGAACTCCACGATGTGGTGACCCACAATGTCAGCGTGATGGTGATCCAGGCCGGCGCGGCCCGCAAGGTCATGGACGTGGAACCGGAACAGTCGAAGCAGGCCCTGCTCGCGATCGAGTCCGGCGGCCGGGCCGCCATGGCCGAACTGCGCAACGTCATGGGACTGCTCGCCGGCCCCGGCGGCGAGCGCCTCGACGGGCCTTCCGACGGGCTCGAACCCCAACCCGGGCTCGACCAGCTCGACGCCCTGGTGGAACGGGTCCGCGCCGCCGGCGTGCCGGTGAGCGTCGAGGTGTCGCCGCCTGGACCGCTGCCTCCCGGGATCGACCTGGCCGCCTACCGCGTCGTGCAGGAGGCCCTCACCAACACGATCAAGCACGCCGCCGGGGCCGCCGCGTTCGTGACGATCGGTCATGACGGCGACTGGCTGGAGATCGAGGTGACCGACACCGGTGGGGTACCGAGCGCCGGATCGCGGACCGGCGACGGCAGGGGGCTGATCGGGTTGCGCGAGCGGCTCGCCGTCTACGGTGGGACTCTGGACGCCGGGCGGACGGCCGGGGGCGGATTCCGGATCAGGGCCCGCGTCCCGTGGAGGACGACATGACCGAGCGGTTGCGCGCCGTCATCGCCGACGACCAGGCACTGGTACGCACGGGGTTCCGCATGATCCTCGCCGCCGACGGCATCGAGGTGGTGGCCGAGGCCGCCGACGGGGGCGAAGCCGTCGCCGCGGTCCGCCGTACCAGGCCCGACGTCGTGCTCATGGACATCCGGATGCCGCAGATGGACGGCCTCGAAGCCACCCGGCGGATCCTCGCGGGCGGCGGCGAGGACACCCGCGTGCTGATCCTGACCACCTACGACCTCGACCACTACGTGTACGCCGCGCTCGCGGCGGGGGCGAGCGGGTTCCTGCTCAAGGACGTCACACCCGAACACCTGGTGGCCGCAGTACGCCTGGTGCGCTCCGGCGACGCCCTGCTCGCGCCCACCATCACCCGCCGCCTGGTCGAACGCTTCGCCCGCCGCGACAACATGAAGCCCACCCTCCACCGCGATCTGTCCCAGCTGACGCCCCGGGAACTGGACGTGCTGCGCCTGCTCGCCACCGGCCTGAGCAACGCCGAACTCGCCGACCGGCTGACCCTCAGCGTGACCACGGTGAAGACCCACGTCGCGCGAATCCTGTCCAAGCTCGGCCTGCGCGACCGTGTCCAAGCCGTGGTGGTCGCCTACGAGACCGGCCTGATCTCCCCAGGTGGCACCGGCTGACCTGACTACTGCACTTGCTCGGCATCCTCGACAGATCGACGAGACCCACCACCACTGCCTTCGGCGGTTCCGCGAAGTCCCTGACCTGCCCGGTACCGCCGATTGCGCCGAAGGCGTGCGGTTCCTGGCGATTCATCCACGCGGTATAAGATCGGCCGCATGGCGCTGCGGCTTGTACAGATTGCGATGAGTGCTCGGGATGACTCGGCAACCGGCCGGTTCTGGGCCGAGGCGCTCGGCTGGGCCATTTCCAGCGAGGAACCGGGCGTGACCAACCTCGAACCCGAGGGCTTCACCTATCCTGACCCCATCGCCGTCTGCCTGGACATCATCGCCGTCCCGGAACCGAAGACGGTGAAGAACCGCGTGCACATCGACCTCGCCACCACCTCGGAGGCCCATCAGGCGGACCTGATCGCGCGCCTCCAGGCTCTCGGTGCGACGCCTGCCGACGTCGGCCAGGGCGACGTCCCGTGGACGGTCCTCGCCGACCCGGAGGGCAACGAGTTCTGCGTGCTGGAGCCTCGACCGAGCTACCAGGACACCGGGCCGATGGCCGCGGTGGTGGCCGACTGCGCGGACCCGCGGGCCATGGCCCGGTTCTGGTGCGAGGCGATGGACTGGATACTGCACGAGGTGACCGACGACCATGCGGTGCTGCGCTCCGCCAAGGGCGTCGGCCCGTACCTCGAGTTCCTCCGAGCGCCCGACGCCAAGACCGTGAAGAACCGCGTCCATCTCGACCTCCGGCCGTACCCCGGTGACGATCAGGCGGCGGAGGTGGCCCGGCTGCGGGCTCTTGGCGCCACCGACGTCGACCTCGGCCAGGGCGACGTCCCGTGGACGGTCCTCGCCGACCCGGAGGGCAACGAGTTCTGCGTCCTCACCCCGCGCTGACGCGGACCCTCTTCATCCGCGGGCCGTACGACGGCTCCTCGGCGACGCGGCCGGCGGGCCACTCGCCTGCATCACGGTAAAGGTGAACCCGGCGCTCGTCGGACGGCGCAGCGGAATGTCGCACTTGATCCGGCGCGGCACCTCGTTCCTGCTGAGTCCGAGCCCCTGCGCGATGAGCCGCTCCGGGCGCACCGGCACCGGGTCCTTGAAGACGACCTCCACCTGGACCGGCCACGCCTCGTCGAGCCATGCCGACGGGGTGTCCAGCCGCCAGGCCCCATTCCAGTCCAGGGTGAAGCGGTTGCGCCGGGCGAGCAGCGGATCCAGCAGCCTGGACGCCACCAGCTCCGGATCGCTGGTGTGGTAGCCGTCGAGCTCGGCTGGATCGAAGGATCTGACCGGCGCTCGCTCGTGCACGGTGAGCTTGCTCGTCCGATCGCAGGACACGCAGCGGACCAGCAGCCACACGTCCAGCAGCTTGCCGTTGGCGTTGACGCGGAACCTGCCCTCGCCGGTGGTGGCCGACTCCGACCGGCAGTCCACGCACCGCAACGACAGCAGAGGCAGCCTGGTCCGGCGAACGACCCAGGGCAGCACAGTATGAGGTTGTGAAGACATGATCTCTCTAGACCTGACACGAGGCCGATTGCGCGCGGCCTCAAACGCTGTATGACCGGGCGCACGCGGGCAGCCCGGCAGAGCCGACGAGAGGGTCGGCTTGAAGGTGAGCGGAAGAAGGTGTCAGGTCTAAAGAGCAGGCGGGGTCACGCGGTTCGTCCTCTGTACTCACTGCGACGGGTCCGCAGGCAACCTACGGGAACGCGAAAGGAAGGCTCAAACGGTTTTAAGTGCGGTGATGTCCGGCGGCCGACCGCCGTGCCAGCCCTTGCGGACGGCGGTGCCGAGCCCCTCCCGCGCCGACTCGCGGAACGCCGACGTAGGTCAGGGCGACGTCCCGTGGAAGGTGCTGGCCGACCCGGAAGGCAACGAGTTCTGCGTCCTCGGCCCGGCCTGACGCGGAGCCTCCCCGCCTGCTCCGCCACGACGTGTCCGGCCCTGACCTGGCCGGTCTTCAGGTGGGTGAGGGCCACGAGCAAGGGCGGCACCGCTCCGAGCGATGGCGAGCTCTAGAGCACTCGTGTCATGTACACGCTGTTCGGGTCGAGCCGGTAATCCGCAAAAGGCTCGCAGTAGTCGAACCCATGCTTCTCATACAGTCTCCTTGCGGGCAGGAAGAACTCGGTCGCCCCGGTCTCCAGGCTCAACCGAGTGAATCCCATGCGCTCGGACTCAGAGATCATGTGCTTGAGCAACAGGGATCCGATTCCGCGTTGCTTACGCGTCGGCGCGGTCCGCATCGACTTGACCTCAGCATGGAGCGCGTCCAGTCTCTTGATCGCACCACAGCCCACGAGCACGTCACCGTCGAGGACCGACCAGAACGTGATCTCGGGCTTGCGGAGCCCGTCGAGATCGAGGGCGTGCACGCTCTCCGGAGGCGTGAGGGACCGCATCTCCCGAACATGCGCGTCGAGGAACCCGGCGATCTCCGGGCCGGAAAGGTCGTCTACGATGATCTTCACGGTGCTCGCCTTCTCCCGGTCGCCGGTGCCACCTCAGCTGATCCGCGACGATATTACCTACGAACCCGTCGCCGGCCGGTTCGGGCCGATGCCTTCTTCGAACGGGACCTGGGATCGACGATCGACCTTCCCGGAGTTCCGGCGCTCACCGTCGTCGGCCTCGCCTCCCGCCTGAGCCAGATGTTCATCACACGGACGCCTCCGTCCTGCGTCCAGAAGATGACACCGCTGCCTGACGGGGCCCGGATTGATGGAAATCTGACGGATATGGCCCTGGCCTCCGGAATCCCTGGGAGGGCACGGCCGCGAACGCTCGCGCCACTAGCGAATTCATAGCGCGCCTCTAACCGGGCTCGCGTTCAGCCTCCTGGAGTTGCTGCCACTTCGCCATCGACCGCGTGATCTCCTCGCGTACGAACGCGAAGAACCGTCGGGTCTCGTCCAGCCGCCGTCCGGCGGGAGAGTCGGGACCCAAGACCGCGATGCCCTCGCCGGCGCCTTCCTGTAGCCGGGCCAGCACCGGGTCGGACTGGCTGACGTAGTGGCTCCAGGTGTGCTCGTGGATGCGGCAGAAGTCGCGTCGGCTACCGGGTTCGCGACCGCGTTCGACCAGTCGCACCTGCACCAGGTACTTGACCGCCCCCGAGATCGCTGACGCGCCGACGCCCAGTCGCTCGGCGAGTTGGGCGGCCGACAGCTTGCCGGAGTCGGTGACCAGCAGTGCGGCGTATACGCGCGAGGCCATTCGGGGCATGCCGGATTCGACCATGATCTGCGCGAACCGTTCCTGGTAGCCGACAATGGCGTTCTCGTCCGCTTGTGTCACCGGAGCTCCCTATCTGCCGTTGACTATTGAAAGTGTTCGCGAACTTCACGAAATTCATGAAATAAGTCTAGTGTAGCTGTATGGGAGACACCGAACTCGTCGGAGCGCAGCAGACCCTAAGCCCCGTCCTCAAGGCCAAAGCGCTGGACAACCGACTACCGGACCCGATCCTCGGTGACGGGTACGCCGAGCAGGCGATGCGCCGCCTCGACCCCGGCTACGACAAGCGCAGATTCGGCACCAGCCAGATGGGCCTCGCCGCCGTGGTGCGCACCAAGGCCCACGACGACTGGGCGCGAAGCTTCCTCCCCGATCGCCCTGACGCGGTGGTGCTGCACCTGGGCTGCGGTCTCGACGCCCGGGTGTACCGGATCGACCCGCCCGCCACCGTCGACTGGTATGACCTGGACTATCGATCCGTCACCGACCTGCGGCGGCAATTCCTGCCGCCACGCGAGCACTACACCCTGATCGACTCCAGTGTCACCGACCTGACCTGGCTGGAACGCATTCCCCGTGGCCGGCCGGTGCTGATGATCGCCGAGGGATTGGTGCCCTATCTGACCGAGACTGACGTCCGGCGGCTGCTGATCAGCGTCGTCGATGCCTTTCCCGCCGGACAGATACAGTTCGACACGGTGTCAGTCTGGGCGTGGCGCACCTCGAAATGGCATCCCACGCTGCGCAAGTACGGCACCCAGTTCCACTGCGGCTTCAACGACCCGGCAGAGCTGGCCGATTGGCACCCGCGGCTCGAATACGTCGATGAGGCGCCGATGTCCGACTCGCCGGTGCTGATGGCCAAGGCGCCCGCGAATGTACGCCGCATGTACCGCGTCCTGAATCTGCTGCCGGGCATGAAGGGCCGTTCTTGAGACGGCTGGACTGAAGTTGACGGGATCCCGTCTGATCATTGCGAT
>NZ_BAAAZR010000022.1:0-6119 GCF_039537005.1 Sphaerisporangium flaviroseum
CGCAACATCGACGGCAACCCGCCCGCCTCGGCACGAGCACGCAACCCCGCGTTGTCCCAGCCGGAGGCGACGACCAGCGGTTCAGGGCTGCCCAGCGCCGCATCGAACAGTTCGAGGCCCTGCTCGACGGTCAACGGCGCGATGCCCGAACGGGCCAGGCGGGCGGTGTCCGCCGCCGACAACCGTCCCGTCATCCCGCTCCCGACCGTGTCCCACAGGCCCCACGCCACCGACACCGCCGGCAGGCCCAGCCCGCGCCGGTGGATGGCGAGGACATCGAGGAACACGTTCGCCGCCGCGTAGTTGGCCTGACCGGCATTGCCCAGCACGCCGGCGAGGGAGGAGAACAGCACGAACGAGGTGAGCGGGGCGCCCCGCGTCAGCTCGTGCAGGTACCACGCGGCGTCCGCCTTGGGCGCGAACACCGTGTCCAGGCGCTCGGTGGTGAGGCCTTCGACCGTGGCGTCGTCCAGCACGCCCGCCGTGTGCACCACACCGGTCAGCGAGGGGACCGATGCCAGCAACGCGGCCAGCGCGCCGGGGTCCGCCACGTCGCACGCCGCCACCCTCACCTGGGCTCCCAGGCCCTCCAGCCGCGCCACCAGCTCACCGGCGCCCGGCGCGTCCGCTCCACGCCGTGACACCAGCAGCAGGTCGCGGGCGCCGTGCCGCTCCACCAGCCGCCGCGCGACCAGCGCGCCCAGACCACCGGTGCCGCCGGTCACCAGCACCGTCCCCGATCCCAGGCCGGTGCCAGGAGCGCCGGGCTCCTCAGCGTCCTCGATGGGACGCCGTGCCAGGCGGGGCACCATCACGGCGCCCTCGCGCGCCAGCAGCTGGTGCTCGCCCGACGCCACGGCGGCGGCCACCTGTCCCCAGGCGGTGAAGTCCTGCGCGGCGTCCAGCAGCACGAACCGGTCCGGATGCTCCGACTGTGCCGACCGCACCAGCCCCCACACCGGGCCGCCCGCCAGAGCGGGGGCCGTGGCGCCCGCCGGGTCGAAGACGCCCCGGGTCAGGAACACCAGGCGACCGGTGAACCGCTCGTCGGACACCCAGACCCGCACCGAGCCCAGTACCCGGCCCGAAAGCTCCCGGACTCCGATGGGCACGTCCGTCGAATCCGTCGTGCAGGGGATCACCACGAAATCGGGTGCCGGGTCGCCCGCGGCCACCGCAACGCCGAGCCCGTCGAGATCCGGGTACTCCTGGAGGCCCGGTACCGGCGCGCCCACCGAGACCCACCGTGACCCGCCGGCGGCGGGCGTGACGGCGACCTCGACCCAGTCGACGCCATGCGGCACCGGGCCCGCGGGACCGGCGGACGCGCCGGCCAGCGCCTCGATCGGGACCGAGCGCACTCGCAGCGAGTCCATCGAGAACACCCGCCGGCCCGAGACGTCGGCCGCCTCGATGGCGTGGCCGTCGGCCCCCTGCTCGGCGAGCCGGACGCGGAGCACCTTGGCGCCTGCGGCGAGCAACCGCACGCCGCGGAACTCGAACGGCAGCCGCAGCTCCTCGGCGGTGTCCGCCACGAGCAACGGGTGGAACATGGCGTCGAACAGGGCGGGATGGATGCCGAACCCGGCCACGTCGAGGTCGTCGCCCACCTGGACCTCGGCGAGCACTTCCGAACCCCGGCGCCAGACCGCGCGCACTCCCTGGAAGGCCGGTCCGTACTCGTAGCCCAGGTCGGCCAGCCGCTCGTACCCGCCGTCGAGGTCGACGGGCGAGGCCTCCGCCGGTGGCCACGCCGTCGCCCACGCGCACACCTCGCCGGACGCGCCGGCGGCCGTGTCCACGGCGACCACGCCGGAGACGTGGCGCGTCCACGCGGCCTCGTGGTCGCCGGCCGGGCGGGAGTGGATCCGTACCGGCCGCGCGCCGTCGTCGCCGGCGCGTTCGACGACGACCTGCACCACCACGCCGCCCGCTTCCGGCAGCACCAGCGGTGCTTCGAACATCAGCTCCTCGACGAGGTCGCAGCCGAGTTGGCCCGCGGCCTCGATGACGATGTCGGCCAGCGCCGCGCCCGGCACCACCGCCGCGCCCGCCATCACATGGTCGGCCAGCCACGGTGCGCCGGCGAGCGACAGCCGGCCGGTGAGCACCACGGTGCCGTCGTCGGCGACGTCGACCACCGCCCCGAGGAACGGATGGCCGGTGGAGCGCAGGCCCGCAGAGGTGACGTCCGCCGTGCGGCCTCGCGGGATGAGCCAGAAACGGCGGCGGTCGAACGCGTACGTGGGAAGGTCGACGGTCACGCCGTCGCGGAACAACGCGGACCAGTCGACGGCCACTCCGGCGGCGGACGCCTGCGCGAGGCAGGTGACCAGCGCGTCGGGCTCTGATCGCTGCCGCCGGTGCAGGGACAGGATCGAGGCGTCCCGCGCGGTGACGCAGTCGTGGGCCATACCCGCCAGCACCGCGTCCGGCCCGACCTCGAGGTAGGCGCCGACCCCGTCCGCTTCGAGCCGGCCGATCACGGCGTGGAACCCGACGGTGCGGCGGATCTGCTCGATCCAGTACTCCGGAGCCGCCCAGGAGGCCTCGACGCTGCCGACGAGGCCGGTCACGACCGGGATGCCCGGCTCGCCGAACTCCACGCTCTCCAGCGCCATGGCGAACTCGTCGAGCATCGGCTCCATCAGCGGGGAGTGGAAGGCGTGGCTGACGGGCAGCCGCCGGGTTCGCCGGCCCAGCTCCCGCCAGTGGTCGGCGACCGCCAGGCACACTTCCGCCACGCCGGAGACGACCACGCTGGTCGGGCCGTTGACCGCCGCGATCGCGACCAGGTGCTCCTGCCCGGCCAGCGTCGGCGCGACCTCTTCTTCTGTCGCCTCGATGGCGACCATCGCGCCGGGCTCGTCGAGCGCCTGCATCAGCCGGCCGCGGGTGACGATCAGCCGTGCGGCGTCGGCCAGCGACCAGACGCCCGCGACGTGGGCGGCCGCGAACTCGCCCACCGAATGGCCGGCGACGAAGTCGGGGGTGACGCCGAGCGATTCGAGCAGCCGGAAGGCGGCCACCTCGTAGGCGAACAGCGCCGGCTGGGTGTAGCGGGTCTCGTGCAGCGCCGCCGCCTCGGAAGTGCCGGGCTCGGCCCACATCACCTCGCGCAGCGGGCGGTCGAGGTGGGCGTCGATCGCGGCGCAGACCTCGTCGAGTGCCTCGGCGAACACCGGCGACGCGGCGTACAGCTCGCGTCCCATCCCGAGCCGCTGCCCGCCCTGGCCGGTGAACAGGTACGCCAGCCGGGGCCGCTCCTGTGCCGTGCCCTGGACCACCTGCGCCGCCGGATCGTCGCGCAGGTAACCGCCGAGGCCGGCGACCAGGGCGTCACGGTCGTGCCCGAGGACGACGGCACGGTGCTCGAAGAGCGACCGGCCGGTGACCAAGGAGTGCGCCACGTCGACCGGGCGCAGGGTGTCGTCGGCGGTGACCAGCTCGTGCAGCCGGCCGGCCTGCGCACGCAGTGACGTGTCGTTGTGGGCGCTGATCACCCAGGCGAGCGGGGCCGCGCCGGAGCCGGTGGTCACGACGGGCGGGGACACCTGGGGTGGGGGCTGTGCCGGCGCCTCTTCCAGGACGACGTGCGCGTTGGTGCCGCCGATGCCGAACGAGGACACGCCTGAACGGCGCGGGTGACCGTCGCGCGCCCACTCCCTGGCCTCGCTCAGCACCTTCACCCCGCCCGATGACCAGTCGACGTGCGGCATCGGCTCCTCGGCGTGCAGCGAGGCCGGCAGCACGCCGCGTCTCATCGCCATGACCATCTTGATCACGCCGGCGACGCCGGCGGCGGCCTGGGTGTGGCCGATGTTGGACTTGACCGAGCCCAGCCACAGCGGCCGGTCCGCCGGCCGGCCGCGCCCGTAGGTGGCCAGCAGCGCCTGCGCCTCGATCGGGTCGCCCAGCTTGGTGCCGGTGCCGTGCGCCTCCACCGCGTCGACGTCGCGGGTGTCGAGGCGGGCGTCGGCCAGGGCCTTCAAAACCACTCGTTCCTGGGCGGGGCCGTTGGGCGCGGTCAGCCCGTTGCTGGCGCCGTCCTGGTTGACCGCCGAGCCGCGCACCACCGCCAGAATCCGGCGGCCGTTGCGCCGGGCGTCCGACAGCCGCTCCAGCACCAGCACGCCCACGCCCTCGGCCCAGGCCGCGCCGTCGGCCGAGGAGGAGAACGACTTGCACCGCCCGTCGGGTGAGAGCGCACGCTGCCGGGAGAACTCCACGAAGGGGTCGGAGGTGGCCATCACGGACACACCGCCGGCCAATGCGAGCGAGCATTCGCCGCGCCGCAGCGCCTGCACCGCCAGGTGGATCGCCACCAGGGAGGAGGAGCAGGCGGTGTCGACCGCGATCGAGGGGCCCTCCAGCCCGAAGGTGTAGGACACCCGCCCCGGCAGCACGCTCGCCGCGCTGGACACCAGGAGCGTGCCCTCGACCGCCGCGGGGACCGAGCCGCCGGTGAACCGCAGCGAGTAGTCGTTGTACATGTTCCCGGCGTAGACCCCGGTCTGGCTGCCGCGCAGCGTGGCGGGGTCGATGCCCGCCCGCTCGAACGCCTCCCAGCCGCCCTCCAGGAACAGGCGGTGCTGCGGGTCGGTGGCCAGCGCGCCACGCGGGCTCATCCCGAAGAATCCGGCGTCGAAGTCCGCGGCGTCGTAGAGGAACCCGCCCTGCCGGGTGTAGGTCTTGCCCATCGCCTCCGGGTCGGGGTCGTACAGGTCCTCGTCCCACCCGCGGTCCGCCGGAAGCTCCCCGATCGCGTCACGCCCCGACGCCACCAGATCCCACAGCTCCTCAGGGCTGGTCACCCCGCCGGGATAGCGGCAGGCCATGCCGATGATCGCGATCGGCTCATGACGGCGGTCCTCGACGCCGGCGAGACGCTGCCGGGTCTCCGCGAGCTCGACGGTCACACGCTTGAGGTAGTCACGGAGCTTTTCCTCATTCGCCATGGTCGGGCCTTTCCACAGAGGACCTCAGGGGGGATGTCATGGTTCGGTCGTCGATCAAGGCGAAGATCTCCTCGTCCGAGGCGAAGTCCAGCTTCTCGACCGCGTCGCTCGCACCGTTCGGACCGGTGCCGAACCTCGTGATCAGACCGGCGCCGAACCTGGTGACGGCGCTCTGCGCGATGGCGACGAGCTTGCCCCGGATGGCCTCGGCGTCGCCGCTCGCGCTCGACAGCATCGACTCGACCCGTTCCACCGCGCCGCGCAGCGTGTCCTCGGGGGAGGGCGCCGCCGGGGCCAGGGTCCGGAACAGGTACTCGGCCAGTGCGGTGACGGTGGGGTGGTCGAAGACCAGCGTGGCGGGCAGCCGCAGCCCGGTGTCGCCGTTGAGCCGGTTGCGCAGCTCCACCGCGGTCAGCGAGTCGAAGCCCAGCTCGTTGAACGACCGGTCGACGTCGATGCCTGCCGCGCTTCCGTGTGCCAGGACGGCGGCGACATGCGACCGCACCAGCTCCGCCAGGTGACCTCGTGCCTCCGCCTCCGCCATGGCGGCAAGGCGCTCGACGAGCCCGGCGGGCTTGGCCGCGGCGGCGGCGGGCGTGGGACCGGTGGCGGCGGTACGGCGCGGAGCGCGCACCAGACCCCGCAATATCGACGGCAGCCCGCCCGCCTCGGCACGAGCACGCAACCCCGCGTTGTCCCACCGCGCGGCCACCACCAACGACTCCGCACCGGCCAACGCCGCGTCGAACAACCCAAGACCCTGCTCGACACTCAACGGCGCCACACCCGACCGCCCCAGCCGAGCCACATCGGCCGCACTCAACCCACCCGTCATCCCCGAATCGGTGTCCCACAGCCCCCACGCCACCGACACCCCCGGCAACCCCAGCCCACGCCGGTACGCCGCCAGCCCATCGAGGAACACGTTCGCCGCCGCGTAGTTCCCCTGACCGGGGTTCCCCAGCACCCCCGCGACGGATGAGAACAGGACGAACGCCGAGAGCGGGAGGTCGCGCGTCAGCTCGTGCAGGTACCACGCCGCATCCGCCTTGGGCGCGAACACCGCGTCCAGGCGTTGCGCCGACAGACCCTCGACCGTGGCGTCGTCCAGCACGCCGGCGGTGTGCACCACACCGCTCAACAACCCGGCCGACCCCACCA
>NZ_BAAAZR010000023.1:0-5500 GCF_039537005.1 Sphaerisporangium flaviroseum
TCGGCGAGGCGGGGGTGCTGCTCACCCTCACCCCGATCATCGGCGTCGCCGCCTCGGTCATGATCCTGGGCGAGAAGATGACGTCACGCCAAGGCCTCGCCGGCGTACTCCTTGTGGGCGCGGTGGCGCTGGTGTCGGTGCACCCGGCCAATCGACGGCGCGCGCCTCGCCCGCGCCCGCGAGCAGCAGGGCGAGGTACGGCTCCTCCCTTACCGACCGGTCAAGCAGCGTCGCGGCCTCATGGAACTCATCGGTTGCGTTGAACGGCTTCAACGCCGTGCAGGCTGCCGCCTGTTTCCCGCGCGGTCAGATGTCGCTGACCTTATACTCCTGCATCCGCTGCAGGTGTTCCTCCTCGGGGTCCTTGAGAAACCACCAGCCGACCGGCGGAACCTGGTGCAGCAACACCCGCTCGAAACTCGCGAGCCGGTCACCGGACCCGTCCAGATCGACCAGGTACGCGCTCAGCGGCACGAACCGCTTCACCCTTCGCACCACCTCACCAAGGACCGGGTCGTACTCCTCGACGACCAGCCGCGGCGCGTAGTACCGGGCGTACACGGCGGTGACGACCCAGTGGGCGAACGGGTGCCCGTACGGGTACACCCAACCGCCGGCCCCGAGGTCCTGCGGCCAGTTCCCGATCGTCACCCGTTGCGGCTCCACACCCCCAGTATCGAACACATGAGCGAACGACGCATACCCGGCTTCGGCAAGTTGACCCCTGAAATGCGTTGCTCAGATACCGGGCTCGTCCACTACGTCAGCTCGAGCCCGGTCAACCCCTCAGGCAGCCCTTGCGCCACGGCGCGAACCATCGCGGCGTGAACCCACTGCCCGTCATGGCCGATGACGGTGAACGGTCCCCCGGTGACCGTGTACCACTCCTCCGCGCCCGTGTACTGGACCTCGATGGTGGCCCGATCCCCTACCACCTCGGTGGCCACGGTGAGGTCCCCGGTGATGATGCCGACCTGGTCGGTCATCACGCCGCCGGGCCCGGCGGTGACGGTGGACTCGCGCCTGGTGCTCACGGGTGCTGCAGGTCGGGGCAGGTGTCGAGCATGTCCTTCAGGGCTGTCTTCTCCGGGGCGGTGACCGCGAGCCCGTAGCGGTGTTTGACGTCGGTCCACGCCCGCGCGTAGGTGCACCAGTAAGACCGCAGCGGAGGCTTCCACTGTGCAGGGTTCTGGTCACCCTTGGCCCGGTTGCTGGTGGCGGACACGGCGATGAGCTGCGGGTTGGTCAGGTCGTTGGCGAACTCGCGGCGCTTGGCCGCAGACCAGGCGTCCGCCCCCGACCGCCACGCATTCGCCAGGGGCACCAGGTGGTCGATGTCCACTGCGCCGGCCGAGGTGAGCGTCTTGCCGTCGTACTGCGAATGCCAGGTGCCGGTGACGGCCCGGCATTGCTCGTCCTGCGAGACGTCCTTCCCGTCTCGCTCCAGCACGACCTCACGGGTGCTGCACAACTCGCCCTGGTCGATCCAGTGCGGGAACCTCGCCCGCGAGTAGCCGGTCATGGCATGCGGCTGGTCGACGGCCATCTCGGCGAGCTCCACGCGCGCGACCGAAGCGGGCGACGGCTCGGGAAGCTCCACTTGCCCAGCGGGCGAGGCTGAGGCGGGCGAACCGGTCAGCGGGACGACCAAGACAGCGGACAGGGCGAGGGCGGCTTCGGCCAAGCGCCGCGGTGATGTGAAAGGCATGGATCACCGATATCGCGCCGCGATCACCGAGGGAGACTGCTTGACCATGCTTTCACCTGCGGTGTTCCCGCTGCCTGCGGTGTTGGAGCTTCAAGTACAGGCCGTCCTCGCTGCGGCTCAGCAGTCCTTAGGCGGTTGCCGTGCTGCCTGAACTCGTTGCTGGGCGTAACGATCTGTGCAGAGCACGTGACGGGAGTGCGGCATTGCCAGTGATATAGCGGTATGCGTCTGCCCGAACGGCTACGTCGCCGGCCCGCAGCCCCAGTCCCCGCCTTACGCGTCCCACGGGCCGCCTGGCTGTGGATCGCCCCCCTTGCGCTGCTGATCGGCGCCGTGGTCTATGCGGTCGCCCGGTGGTTGCTGACCGGGCTTCCCCCCAACCCGGCCGGCCCAGACGAAGTGGCAGCCCGCAACGAAGCCGTGCGGACCGCGCTCACCGCTGGCGCGGGAGTCGGAGCCGCCGTCACCGTGATGCTGGCCTTCCGCCGGCAACGTCACCAAGAACTCGCCGCCCACCTCACCACGGCCCTGGCCGACCGCAACGCCACCTTGGCCGAACGCACCGCCGAGGCCACTCAGCACGACGCCACCGAGCGCCGCGTCACTGAGCTGTACATCAAGGCGGTCGAACAACTCGGTAGCGACAAAGCCGCCGTCCGGCTCGGCGGCCTGTACGCATTGGAGCGCCTGGCCCAGGACAACCGCTCACAGCGGCAGACCATCGTCAACGTCATCTGCGCCTACCTGCGGATGCCCTACACCCTGCCTGCCCTGCCCGACCCTGACCAGGTGCGAAAGCAGGCGCTACGCGACGCCCGGCGCCGTTACTACGCCACACGAACCGCCCGCCATGCTCCCACACCCAGGCCCGCTGCTCCCAGTACGCCCGTACAAGACGCCGAGGGAGAACGCCAAGTCCGGCTCACCGCCCAGCGCATCCTGGCGGATCATCTGCGCGACGACCGCCCCATCGACCAGAGGCACGAACTGCCCCCACCAACACGGTTCTGGGACAACACCAGCGTCGACCTTACTGGCGCAACTCTCATCAACTTCGACTTTCGCAACTGTCACACCACCGAAGCCCAGTTCGAGCGGGTGGCCTTCTCGGGGGACGTCACGTTCAGCGGGGCGATCTTCTCGGGGGACGCCACGTTCGACGGGGCGTCCTTCTCGGGTGACGCCACGTTCGACGGGGCGATCTTCACCGGGGTCGCCTGGTTCGACGAGGCATCCTTCTCCGCGGTCGCCGGGTTCAACAGGACGTCCTTCTCGGGGGACGCCACGTTCAACGAGGCGACCTTCTCCGGGGTCGCCTGGTTCGACGAGGCATCCTTCTCCAGAGACACCTGGTTCGACGGGGCGATCTTCTCCGGGGTCACCACGTTTAACGAGGCGACCTTCTCCAGGGACGCCACGTTCACCGAGGCATCCTTCTCCAGGGACGCCACTTTCACCAAGGCATCCTTCTCCAGGGACGCCATGTTCAACGTGGCGTCCTTCTCCGGGGCCGGGTTCAACCTGGCGATCTTCTCCGGGGACGCCATGTTCACCAAGGCGTCCTTCTCCGGGGACGCCACGTTCAACGGCGCATCCTTCGGCGGGGCCGGGTTCAACGGGGCGAGCTTCTTCGGGGACGCCACTTTCACCGGGGCGGCCTTCGCCGGGGACGCCTGGTTCAACAAGGCATCCTTTGTGGAAAATGTCTGGTTCAGCGAAGCGACCTTCTCCCGGGACGCCGGGTTCACAAGGGCGAGCTTCTCCGGGGACGCCAGGTTCGACAGAGCGACCTTCGATACCGAAGTTGATGTGACCGACGCAACTGTTCGCGACCCTGCGAGACCACACATCTGGCCGCCGGACTGGCATGTGCAGATCCTGGCGGACGGAACCGGGCTCCTCACCCGCGTGACCGACCCTCAGCAGGCCGAGCCGGCTGAAGCCGGATGATCGTACTGCAGGCCGTTAGAGGTCTTCGTGGCCCTCAAGGTAGAGGCCCGTGGCAGGGCTCTGCCCGATCCGCTCGCGGTACGCGGTCAGGAAGGCGGGGTCCTCCGCAGGGTGTGCTCGGGCATGCCGCGGTCAATGGTCTGCCGGTGCACCTGGGAGGGCCGCATCGCCGCGACCAGCGACGCCAGTGCGCACTCGGGATCGGCGTTGTGGCCGCAGGTGAAGATGTCGACGAAACAGGAACCCGCTTCGGGGTAGGTGTGGATGGAGGCGTGGGACTCGCTCAGCAGCGCGAGCATGGTCACTCCCTGAGGGGTGAACCGGTGGGAGACCATGTGCAGGACGGTCGCTTTGGCCCCGGTCAGGGCGTGATGCAGCAGCCCGCGCAGCCGGGGCTCATCGTCCAGTAGCGAGGGGTTTACCCCGGTCAGCTCGGCGACGACGTGCCGGCCGGCGAACTGGCAGGTGTCGTTGTGGTTCACACCGGCCGCCTGGAGTCGGTGGCCACGATGCGCAGAGGGTCGAGTCTGTTGAACAGGGCGCTGGTGTAGGTGACTGCTATCGCGTGAGTCATGAGTGCTTCCGCAGGAGGGGGCAGGTGCGCGTGATGGCGGGCTGTTGGCGCAGCGTGACCTTGCCGGGCGTGTGCTTGCTGAGGAGTGAAGGCTTCGAGGCCGATCGGGCGGTGCAGCAGCAGTCGCTGCGCTAAGGGGCCATCGCGTCGAACCCCTGCCGCCCGGCCGCTGGGGAGGGAGGCGGGGGTGAATGGCACAGGCACCGCTGGTCGGCCAGCAGCGCATCGGTGGCCTCGACAAGGGAGGAGGCCGCGGCGTACAGCGCTACCAGCGCGGCACGCGGCAGCGGATCGGCTGCGATGCCGGTGGCCGGTCTCCCCATCGATGGCGTCATGGCGGTCGACCTGTGGGGGCCCGAGCCGGTCGGCATGAACAGAGTCAGCACGCCCGCGAGCAGCGCCGCGGCGATGCCCAGGGTGAGGACCATGAGGTAACCGCCGACGGGGCCGAACCGGGGGAAACGATGGTCCAGCAGCCCGGCAGCGGCGGCCACGCCGATCGCGCCGCCGAGCTGGCGGGCGGTCATCGCGGTGCCGACCGCGGCCGCGTACTGCTGCGGGGTGGCCGACAGGGTTCCCGCGATGGTCGCGCCGGTGCCCAGCCCGCCCAGCCCGAGTCCCAGCAGGCCGATGGCGCGCAGCCACACCTGCGGGAGCGCAGGGCCGGGGCGCAGCGCGGCGCCGATCAGCCAGATGCCCGCGATCGTGACCAGCACGGCGCCGGCATAGATCACCGGCCGGGGCCCGGGCCGCAGCCGGCTCAGGTGCCCGGCGATGGGGCTGGCTGCCAGGACTCCCGCCGAGAGCGGCACCATGGCCAGACCGACCAGTCGTGGCGGGTAGGACCACATCAGGTGCAGAAACCGTGGAGCGCTGACCAGCAGCGGGAAGATGATCAGTCCGTGCAGCACCGAGATGACCCCAGCGATCGCGAACATCGGTGAGCGCCACAGGCCGATCTCGATGACCGGGACCGGGTGCCGGGTGGACCGCCACACCGTGACTGCGATCAGCAGTAGTCCCCCGCCGCCCAGCGCGCCGGTCTCAGTGATGCTCCAGTTCCACATCGGGCTGGTCGTCACCGCCATCACCAGAGCTGCTATCCCGGTGAGCAGCAGCGCGGCCCCGGGCAGGTCCGGCAACAGGCCCCGGGTGCCGGCCGTTGAACGCGGCAGCAGGACGCACAGGATCAGCAGCAGCGCGCAGACAACCACGCTGGGCAGATACAACATCCGCCATCCCGCTGTGCCGCCGAGCCAGCCACCGGC
>NZ_BAAAZR010000024.1:0-2679 GCF_039537005.1 Sphaerisporangium flaviroseum
TCGGCGAGGCGGGGGTGCTGCTCACCCTCACCCCGATCATCGGCGTCGCCGCCTCGGTCCTGGTCCTGGGCGAAGAGGTGACGGCACGCCAAGGCCTCGCCGGCGTACTCCTGGTGGGCGCGGTGGCGCTGGTGTCGGTGCACCCGGCTGGTCGACGGCGCGCGCCTCACCCGCGAGCAGCGGTGCGAGGTACGACTTCTCCCTTACCGACCGGTCAAGCAGCGTCGCGGCCTCATGGAACTCATCGGTTGCGTTGAACGGCGTCAACGCCGTGCGGGCTGCCGCCTGTTTCACGTGCGGTCAGGTGTCGCTGACCTTGTACTCCTGCATCCGCTGCAGGTGTTCCTCCTCGGGGTCCTTGAGGTACCACCAGCCGACCGGTGGAACCTGGTGCAGCAGCACCCGGTCGAAACTCGGGAGCCGGTCACCGGACCCGTCCAGGTCGACCAGGTACGCGTGCAGCGGGACGAACCGTTTCACCCTTCGCACCACCTCGCCAAGGACCGGGTCGTACTCCTCGACGACCAGCCGCGGCGCGTAGTACCGGGCGTGCACGGCGATGACGACCCAGTGGGCGAACGGGTGCCCGTATGGGTACACCCGGCCGCCGCTGGCGCCGAGGTCCTGTGGCCAGTTCCCGATCGTCACCCGTTGCGGCTCCACACCCCCAGTATCGAACACATGAGCGAACGACGCATACCCGGCTTCGGCAAGTTGACCCCTGAAGTGCGTTGTCCAGAAGTCGGCACGTCCACTACGTCAGCTCGAGCCCGGTCAACCCCTCAGGCAGCCCCTGCGCCACGGCGCGAACCATCGCGGCGTGAACCCACTGCCCGTCATGGCCGATGACGGTGAACGGTCCCCCGGTGACCGTGTACCACTCCTCCGCGCCGGTGTACTGGACCTCGATGGTGGCCCGATCCCCTACCACCTCGGTGGCCACGGTCACCTCCCCGGTGGTCCTCCGCAGGGTGTGCTCCGGCATGCCGCGGTCAATGGTCTGCCGGTGCACCTGGGCGGGCCGCATCGCCGCGACCAGCAACGCTAATGCGTGCTCGGGATCGGCGTTTTGGCCGCAGGTGAAGATGTCGACGAAACAGGAAACGGCTTCGGGGTAGGTGTGGATGGAGGCGTGGGACTCGCTCAGCAGCGCGAGCATGGTCACTCCCTGAGGGGTGAACCGGTGGGAGACTATGTGCAGGACTGTCGCTTTGGCCCCGGTCAGGGCGTGATGCAGCAGCTCGCGCAGCCGGGGTTCATCGTCCAGTAGCGAGGGGCTTACCCCGGTCAGCTCCGCGACGACGTGTCGGCCGGCGAACCGGCAGGTGGTGTCGTTGTAACTCATGCCAGCCACTTGGAGTCGGTGACGACGCGCAGAGGGGCCAGCCTGTTGAACAGGGCACTGCTGTAGGTCACAGCTATCGCGTGAGTCATGGTGGCTTCCGCAGGAGGGGGCAGGTGCGCGTGTTGGCGGGCTAGTGAGGCGGCCAGGCGGGTGCCTGCTGAAGGTCGAGGGCGACCGGACGGGGCTGTAGCTGCTGCGCTAAGGAGCCATCGCATCGACCCCGTGCCGCCCAGCCGCTGGGGAGGGAGGCGGGGGTGAATGGCACAGGACCGCTGGTCGGCCAGCAGCGCATCGGTGGCCTCGACCAGAGATGAGGCCGCGGCGTACAGCGCTATCAGCGCGGCAGGCGGCAGCGGATCGGCTGTGATGCCAGGGGCCGGGCTCCTCATCGATGGCGTCATGGCGGTCGACCTGTGGGTGTCCGAGCCGGTCGGCATGAACAGGGTCAGCACGCCCGCGAGCAGCGCCGCGGCGATGCCCAGGGTGAGGACCATGAGGTAGCCGCCGATGGGGCCGAACCGGGGGAAACGATGGTCCAGCAGCCCGGCAGCGGCGGCCACGCCGATCGCGCCGCCGAGCTGGCGGGCGGTCATCGCGGTGCCGACCGCGGCTGCGTACTGCTGCGGGGTGGCCGACAGGGTTCCCGCGATGGTCGCGCCGGTGCCCAGCCCGCCCAGCCCGAGTCCCAGCAGGCCGATGGCGGGCAGCCACACCTGCGGGAGCGCAGGGCCGGGGCGCAGCGCGGCGCCGATCAGCCAGATGCCCGCGATCGTGACCAGCACGGCGCCGGCATAGATCACCGGCCGGGGCCCGGGCCGCAGCCGGCTCAGGTGCCCGGCGATGGGGCTGGCTGCCAGGACTCCCGCCGAGAGCGGCACCATGGCCAGGCCGACCAGTTGTGGCGGGTAGGACCACATCAGGTGCAGGAACCGTGGAGCGGTGACCAGCAGCGGGAAGATGATCAGTCCGTGCAGCACCGAGATGACCCCAGCGATCGCGAACATCGGTGAGCGCCACAGGCCGATCTCGATGACCGGGACCGGGTGCCGGGTGGACCGCCACACCGTGACTGCGATCAGCAGTAGTCCCCCGCCGCCCAGCGCGCCGGTCTCAGTGATGCTCCAGTTCCACATCGGGCTGGTCGTCACCGCCATCACCAGAGCTGCTATCCCGGTGAGCAGCAGCGCGGCCCCGGGCAGGTCCGGCAGCCGGCCCTGGGTGCCGGCCGTTGAACGCGGCAGTAGAGCGCACAGGATCAGCAGCAGCGCGCAGACGACCACGCTGGGCAGATACAACATCCGCCATCCCGCTGTGCCGCCGAGCCAGCCACCGGC
>NZ_BAAAZR010000025.1:0-4329 GCF_039537005.1 Sphaerisporangium flaviroseum
CGGCACCAGCACCACACCACCACGCACCACCAACTGCGACTCACCCGACACCACCGCCGCCCCCACCGAACCCCACCCGCAAAAACCCTCCTCCACATCCAGCAGCACAAAACGCCCCGGATGCTCCGACTGCGCCGACCGCACCAGCCCCCACACCGGCCCGCCCACCACGCCGCCCACGTCGGTCCCGGACGAGGGGCCCGCCGCGCCCATGGTGCGGAACACCAGGCGGCTGCCCGCGAACCGCTCGTCGGACGCCCAGCGGCGCACCAGGTCCAGCGTCCGGCCCGAGATCTCCCGCACCCCGGCGGGCACGTCCGCCGGATCGGCCACGCACGAGGCGATCACGAAGTCGGGCACCGGCCCGCCGTCGGCCACCGCCGTGCCCAGCCCGTCGAGGTCCGGATACCCGTCCACGCCCGGCACCGGCTCGCCCAGCGAGACCCACAGCGCCGGGGACTCCCCCGTAGGAAGGGGGAGGCCGACCCAGTCGACACCATGCGGCACCGGCCCGGCCGCGCTCGTGGCGGCGGGGATCCGGTTGGCGGCGGCTCGTACGCGCAACGACTCCGTCGAGATCAGCCGCCTGCCCGAGACGTCGGCCGCCTCGATGGCGTAGCCGTCGGCGTCCGTCGGAGCCAGCCGGACCCGGAGCGCCCGCGCGCCGGCCGCGAGCAGCCGCACGCCGCGGAACTCGAACGGCAGCCGCACCTCATCGGCCGTGCCCGCGATCAGGATCGGGTGGAGCATCGCGTCGAACAGGGCGGGATGGATGCCGAACCCGGCCACGTCCACCTCGTCGGGGACCGCCACCTCGGCGAACAGCTCCGCGCCGCGCGCCCAGAGGGCCCTGACGCCCTGGAACACCGGTCCGTACTCGTAGCCCAGGTCGGCCAGCCGCTCGTACCCGCCGTCGAGCTCGACGGGCGAGGCGTTCGCCGGCGGCCACACCGCCGCCCACCCGCACTCCTCGTCACCGGCGCCGGCCACCGCGTCCGCGGTGAGCACTCCCGACGCGTGCCGCGCCCAGACGGCGCCGTCGGCGTCCGCCGATCGCGAGAACACGGTGAGGGCGCGGCGCCCTGCGGCGTCCGGTCCGCCGATGGTGATCTGGATCCTGACGGCGCCGGTCGCCGGGAGGACGAGTGGGTTCTCGAGCACAAGCTCCTCGAGGTGGTCGCAGCCCGCGACGGCCCCGCCTTCGAGAGCGAGCTCGGCGAGCGCGGCGCCGGGCAGCAGCACCGTGCCGTTGACGGCGTGATCGGCGAGCCAGGGGACGTTCGACGGCGACAGCCGCCCGGTCAGCAGGTAGCCGCCGTCGGCCACCGGTACGACGGCGGTGAGCAGGGGGTGAGCCGAACCGTCGAGCCCGCCGGTCGCCCCGGTCGCACCGGTCGCACCGGTGTCGCCGAGCCAGTACCGGTGCCGCTCGAACGCGTAGGTGGGCGGGTCGACATGGCGGTACGGCCCGGACCCGAGTGCGGCCGGCCAGTCGACGGGCGCGCCCAGCACGTAGGCCTGGGCCAGCGCGGTGAGAAACCGATGCCAGTCGCCGGAGCCGCGGCGCAGCGAGGCGCAGACGCCGGCGGTGATCCCGGCGGCGTCGCAGATGTCCTCGACGTCGGATCCCAGCACCGGATGCGGGCTCACCTCGACGAAGAGCGGGGTGCCGTACTGCTCGAACGCCCTGACGGCCTGCTCGAACCGCACCGCGTCGCGGAGGTTGTCGTACCAGTACTCGGTCGTGAGCTCCGTGGAGTCGACGAACGCGCCGGCCAGCGACGAGCAGAAGGCGACATCGGTGGCGTGCGGGGTCACCCCCTCCAGCGTGGCCAGCAACTCCTCACGCAGCGGCTCCATGTGCGGGGTGTGCGAGGCGTAGTCGACGGCGATGCGCCGGACCTGCACCGTGCCGCCGCAGGCCTCGGCGAACTCCTCCAGCGCGTCCAGATCACCGGCGACCACCGTGCTCGCGGGCGAGTTGTGCACCGCCACCCACAGCCGGTCCGGCCACGGCTCCAACAGCTCCCATACCTGCCCGGCGGGCAGCGAGACCGCCATCATGCCGCCGCTGCCGCGCATTCTCGTCAGCGCCCGGCTGCGCAGCACCACGACCTTGGCCGCGTCCTCGAGGGTCAACGCCCCCGCCACACACGCCGCGGCCATCTCCCCCTGCGAGTGCCCCACCACCGCCGCCGGAGCCACCCCCAGCGAACGCCACAACCCCGCCAGCGACACCATCACCGCGAACAACACCGGCTGGATCACATCCGACCCCGCCAACACCGGCGCACCACCCACACCCCGCAACACCTCCACCACCGACCAACCGGTGAACCGCCCCACCGCCTCATCACACCGCCGCATCTCCCCCCGGAACACCTCGCTGGAATCCAGCAACTCCACCGCCATCCCCGCCCACTGCGACCCCTGACCCGGGAACACGAACACCGGGCGGACCTTGGCGGCCGCGGCCCCACGCACCACCGCGGCGTGCGGCACGTCGTCGGCCAGCGCCGCGAGCCCGGCGGTCAGCTCCTCGCGATCGCCGGCGATCACCACCGCGCGATGGGTGAACGTGGCACGCCGCGACAGCACCCGTCCCGCCCCGGCCAGGTCGCCGTCGGGCGCGGTGGCCGCGTACTGCCGCAGCCTGCCGGCCTGGGCGCGCAGCGAAGCCTCGGTCTTGGCCGACACCACCCACACCAGCGGACCGTCCTCGGTGACCGGCTCGGCCGGCTCCGTCTCGGGCGCCCGCTCCACGATGAGGTGCGCGTTCGTTCCGCTGATCCCGAAACCGGACACGGCCGCCCGTAAGGGCCGGTCACCGGGCAGCTCCACTGCTTCCGTCAGCAGCCGCACCCCGCCCGACGACCAGTCGACGTGCGGCGTCGGCTCGTCGACATGCAGCGTGGGAGGCAACGTCCGATGCTCCAGCGCCTTCACCATCTTGATCACGCCGGCGACGCCGGCGGCGGCCTGGGTGTGGCCGATGTTCGATTTGACCGAGCCCAGCCACAGCGGCCGGTCCGCCGGCCGGCCGCGCCCGTAGGTGGCCAGCAGCGCCTGCGCCTCGATCGGGTCGCCCAGCTTGGTGCCGGTGCCGTGCGCCTCGACCACGTCCACGTCACCGGTGTCCAAACGGGCGTCGGCCAGGGCCTTCAGGACCACTCGTTCCTGGGCGGGGCCGTTGGGCGCGGTCAGCCCGTTGCTGGCGCCGTCCTGGTTGACCGCCGAGCCACGCACCACCGCCAGAATCCGGCGGCCGTTGCGCCGGGCGTCCGACAGCCGCTCCAGCACCAGCACGCCCACGCCCTCGGCCCAGGCCGCGCCGTCGGCCGAGGAGGAGAACGACTTGCACCGCCCGTCGGGCGAGAGCGCACGCTGCCGGGAGAACTCCGTGAACGGCATCGGCGTGGCCATCACGGTCACGCCGCCGGCCAATGCGAGCGAGCATTCGCCGCGCCGCAGCGCCTGCACCGCCAGGTGGATCGCCACCAGGGAGGAGGAGCAGGCGGTGTCGACCGCGATCGAGGGGCCCTCCAGCCCGAAGGTGTAGGACACCCGCCCCGGCAGCACGCTCGCCGCGCTGGAGGTGAACAGGGTTCCTTCCACAGACTCGGGAGGGGCCGCCAGGAACCGGTGGGCGTAGTGCTCGTACATGTTGCCCGCGTGAACGCTGGTCTGGCTGCCGCGCAGCGTGGCGGGGTCGATGCCCGCCCGCTCGAACGCCTCCCAGCTCGTCTGCAGGAACAGGCGGTGCTGCGGATCGGTGGCCAGCGCGCCACGCGGGCTCATCCCGAAGAATCCGGCGTCGAAGTCCGCGGCGTCGTAGAGGAACCCGCCCTGCCGGGTGTAGGTCTTGCCCATCGCCTCCGGGTCCGGATCGTACAACCCCTCCAGATCCCAACCGCGGTCGGCCGGCAGCTCCCCGATCGCGTCGCGCCCCGACGCCACCAGATCCCACAGCTCCTCAGGGCTGGTCACCCCGCCGGGATAGCGGCAGGCCATGCCGATGATCGCGATCGGCTCATGACGGCGGTCCTCGGCCTCGGCGAGGTGCTGCCGGGTCTCCGCGAGCTCGACGGTCGCGCGTCTCAGGTAGTCGCGGAGCTTTTCCTCGGTCCCCATGGGTCGGGCCTTTCCTGTAGCGAGGGTCATGGGTCAGAGTTCGTTGTCGATGAGCGCGAAGATCTCCTCATCGGAGGCGGAGTCGAGCTTCTCCATCACCCCGTCCGCGTCGGCCTGACCGCCGGTGAGCCGGGCCAGGCCGCTCTGCAGGATGGCGACGAGCTTGGCCCGCAGGGCGTCGCCCTCGCCGTTGAGGCT
>NZ_BAAAZR010000026.1:0-3198 GCF_039537005.1 Sphaerisporangium flaviroseum
CCTGAACGCCTACATCGCCGAGACCGCCGGCTCGTGATCCGCCGTCACGAGCCCTACCGTCCGGCCGACCCCCCGCCGACCCCGCTCCCGGTTCCCTTCCCATCCGGCTCGGATCGCGAGACGGGCCGGCTGGTCCTGGTGCTCAGCATCGCGATCATGTTCACGCCGACCCTCGGCGTCTTGGTCGTCCGGCTGTACGGCATGCAGCCGGGTCCTGACCGAAGCGCCCGGGCGGGCCGAGGATTGTGCGCTCCGTCCGCGCCTTGTCTTGCGGCTTGCGCGGGAGAATCCGGGCCGGGGCTACAGGCGTGTGCACGGCGAACTGTTGGTGCTGGAGGTGAGGGTGGCCGCGTCCACCGTGTGGGAGATCCTTAAGGAGGCCGGGATCGCCCCGGCGCCCGAGCGGGCCTCCAGCACGTGGGCTGACTTTCTGCGCTCTCAGGCTGAGGCCTTGCCGGCTTGCGACTTCTTCGAAACCATCACCCTGTCCGGGGCGCGGCTGTATGTGTTCGCGGTGATCGGGCACACCCGATCGGCGGATCCGGGATCCTGGGCGCGACCGCGCACTCGGCGCTGCTTACGCAGGGGGAAGCCCAGGGGTGAACAGGCACCGCCTGATGGTGTGGTGGGACAAGGAAGGCACTGATGACCGGTAGCGAGAGCGCGTTCGTCACGGAGGACGTCTGGGAAGAGTTCTGGATCAATATCGGCCCGGTGTGGCGGCGGGTGTTGTGCGGCTCCGACACCCTGATCCCCCCGCCTGCGGGTCCTATCCTACGTCGACGCCGCCTCACCACCGACTTCGAGTGGGTGGGGACGTTCGAGCCCGTCAGGTGGCTGCCGGCGGTGACGCAGGCGCTGCTGTGGGACGAGAACGGCATGGATCTGGGACCGTTGACGGGCCGGTCGTGGCAGCTGCTCCAGCTGGGCGGCCCCGCCAACGTGGATGTGCGGCGGTTGAGCGGAACCCCAGTTCGCCGACTCATCCTGTCGAATGTAGACGTGAAGGACCTGTCGGGCCTGCAGGACATCGTGGGCCTGAGATCTCTTGCTCTGGCGCATGGCGACTTCGGGTCGTTGCCACCCCTCGCTCACCTCACCGAGCTCGTTCTGTACGCGGAGGTCGACGTTGATATCGCCGCCGCGTGGACTCCCGGCCTTCGGGTCACCCGCCTCAACGAGCCCTATTTCCCACCCTTCGGCCCCGACGACGTGTGAGCCGTCGAACCGGTCCGAGAGCCGCGCGGCCTCATCGCCGGTCGTCCACAACGGATGGCCGAGCCGCCGCCGGGGCCGGGTACGACGGCGAGATCGGCATCGCCACTTCCGGTCTCGTCTTCGATCTCGATGGCGTCCCGTGGAGTGGTGTAACTGGTAACGATCAGTGAGTGGGCTCTGCCTGGAACAAGGTGAGCCATCGTGTGACGGTCAAAGGAAAGGTCTGAAGTCTCCCTGGAAGGACACGTCCACGATGGCTCTGTCCCAGTCTGACTTAACCAAGCTGCTGCTGGGCATGGGGGTGATGCGCTCACTCATCGGCTCCCCCGCACTGTCCGGCGCGACCTTCGAGGAGACCCGAACGCTGGTCGCCCGCCTGGTCGCCACCTTGACAGCACCCCCGCCGAACTGATGAGGCCGGCCAGGCGCGTAAATCTCGCTCGCGGCCACCAGACCCCGTCTCAAGATCGACCAATGGAGTTTCAGGCTCATGTGGGCTGCCCCTAAATGGTTTGCCGGCCGATGGCGCGCGCCGTGATCTCCCCTGACGAGCTTGTCAGCCGAAGCCCTGCTCCAGGTGACGGTGTCAGGCCACACCCACCCGCAGGGGATACACCCGGTCGCTGATCAAGGAGACGTGGCCGAGCGTGAAAGTCAAGGGCCGGGTGGAGTGCAGTCGAGGATGATGTGCCCGAGCGCGGTGCGGTGAACGTCGGCAAGGCCGAGCCCGGCTTCGGCGGCGATGGTGAGGTAGTCGTCGACGGTACGTTCGCGGCCGCCGCAGAGCACGAGCATGCGCAGGTTCATCTCGGTGACGCCCGGGTCGTCACCGGGACCGCCACCTGACTCGATCACCACGACCCGTCCGTGCTGCCCGGCCGCCTCGGCGCATCGACGCAGGATCAGCACGGCCTCGTCGTCGCCCCAGTCGTGCACCACACGCTTGAGCACGTACACATCGCCCCCGGCGGGCAGCGGATCGAAGAAACTCTGGCCGGCGAACTCGCACCGCGAATCCAATCCGCACTCGGCCAGGTACTGCCGACCTCGCTCTACCGTCTCCGGCAGGTCCACGAGCGTGGCCCGAAGGTCCGGGTTGGCGCGCAGGACCTCGGCGAGCAGGGCCCCGGTGCCACCCCCGACGTCGACCACATGCCGCACACCGGACCAGTCGTACCCCTTGGCCGCGTCGGCGACATAGTCGGCTCCGGCGGCCATCATCGCGTCGAAGGAGGCGCTCATCTTCGGGTTCGCGGCGAGATAGCGCCAGTACGGGGCGCCGAAGACCGTCTCCCACGCCGGTTGCCCGGTGCGGACGGTGTGCAGCAGCCCGGTGAAGGCCAGGTCCATCTGCCCGCCGAAGCCATCCAGGTCAAGCCACGCCCGCATCTCGGAGGGGTGGTCGGATGCCAGCAGCGCGGCGGGCTCGTTGACTGCGAACCTGCCCGGCTCGGGTTCGGTGAAGATGCCCCGGCAGACCAAGTGACGCAGCAGCCGGCCCAGCGCGTCCGCGTCGGTGTCAGACCGGCGTGCCAGCTCCTCGACGGGCACCGCGTCGTCGGCCATCAGATCGGTCAGCCGCAGCGAGGCCGCGACCCGCACCGCCATAGGCGTGACCAGGTCCGCTAGGGGTGCCAGCACTTGCCAGGCCCTTTCCCATGCCGATGTGCGGCCCGGCTTCTCGTGATCGACTTCGGTGCTGGTCATGGCCACGACCCTTCCCTTTTGCGGGACCAAGGTTTGCTGTGGCCGGAAGTTACCATGCGACCTATGCACTCGGTCTTGGACAAATATGACCTCGGCCGCTGGTGCGTAGGTCGCCGGCCTGATCGTCTCGGCCGACATCCTGCGCAAGCTCCGAACGCGCAGATGAGATCGCCAAAGCCGTTACGGTTTCAGACCAGAGAAGCAAGGTGAAATGGGGACCACCTGGCGCGAATGGACCAGGCGGACGGGCCTGACCCTGGGCGAGCGCCGGGG
>NZ_BAAAZR010000027.1:0-97364 GCF_039537005.1 Sphaerisporangium flaviroseum
TCCGACAACCGCTCCAGCAACACCAACCCCACACCCTCACCCCACCCCGTCCCATCAGCGGCACTGGAGAAGGCCTTGCAGCGGCCGTCCGGAGACAGGGCACGCTGGCGGGTCAGCTCGATGAACATGCCGGGCGTGGACATGACGGTCACACCACCCGCGAGCGCGAGCGTGGACTCTCCGCGCCGCAGCGACTGACAGGCCAGGTGTATCGCCACCAGGGACGCGGAACAGGCCGTGTCCACCGTCATCGCCGGCCCCTCAAGGCCCAGCACGTAGGCGATGCGTCCCGAAGCGACGCTGGGGGTGGTGCCCGTCATGACGTAGCCCTCGGTGCTCCGCAGGCCCTCGTACATGCGCGGCCCGTACTCCTGGGCGGTGGCGCCGATGAACACCCCCGCCGAGGTGCCCGCCAGGGAGTCGGGCGCGATGCCCGCGCGCTCGAGCGCCTCCCACGCGACCTCCAGCAGCAACCGCTGCTGCGGATCCATCGCCGCCGCCTCGCGTGGCGAGATGCCGAAGAACTCCGCGTCGAACCGGGTGGCGCCGCGCAGGAATCCGCCCTCGCGGACGTAGTGCTTGCCGGGCTGCAGCCCTTCGGGGTCGTACAGGCCTTCCAGGTCCCAGCCCCGGTCGGCGGGGAAGGGGCCGATGGCGTCCACGCCGCCGGCCAGCACCCGCCACAGGTCCTCGGGCGAGTCGATGTCCCCGGGGAACCGGCAGCCCATCGCGACGATGGCGATCGGCTCGTCCTCGTCCGCCCGCCCCCGAGCCACCTCGGGCGCCTCCGGCGCACCGCTGATCGTCTCCTCCAGGTACCGGATCACGGCCTCGCCGGTCGGCCGATCGAAGATGAGCGTGCTCGGGAGCCGGATCCCGGCGGCCTCTCCCAGGCGGTCACTCAGCTCGACGCCCATGAACGAGGTGAAGCCGAGGTCCTTGAAGCGCGCCGCCAGGTCGATCGTCTCCGCCGAGGGGTGCTCCAGCACGAGGGCCATCTGCTCGCGCACCAGAGCGGCGAGGTCACGCTCGGCTGCGGCCTCCGCGACCGGCGGGACCTTCTCGACGTGCTCGACGTGCTCGACGTGCTCGACGTGCTCGACGTGCTCTACGTGCTCGTCCTGTCCTTCGGCGGCCGGGCCGAGGGGAGGCAGCCAGTACCGTTCCCGCTGGAAGGCGTACGTGGGCAGCGGAACCCGTTCACCCTGTCCGAGCAGCCGCTCCCAGCCGATCGTCACCCCGCGGACGTGCGACTCGGCCAGCGCGGCGAGCAGCGAGCGCGCCTCCGGCCGGTCGCCGCGCACCGCGGGGACGAACGTCGCCTCCCCGCCCACGAGGCAGTCGCGCCCCATGGACACGAGCACGGAGTCCGGCCCCACCTCGAGGAATCGCGTCATGCCGTGCTCTTCCAGCGAGCGCATGCCGTCGAGGAAACGAACCGCCTGGCGCACGTGGCGCACCCAGTAGTCCGGGGAGCAGGCCTCCTCTTCCGTCAGCGGCTCACCGGTCAGGTTCGACACGATGGGGATCCTCGGCGGCGCGTAGGACAGTCCCGCGGCGACACGGCCGAAGTCCGCGAGCATCGGCTCCACGCGGGGTGAGTGGAACGCGTGACTGACCCGCAGGCGCCGCGTCTTGCGGCCGCGTTCGCGCCACCGGGCGGCGATCTCGAGCACCGCGTCCTGTTCACCGGAAATGACCGTGGCCGTGGGGCCGTTCACCGCGGCGACGGCGACGTGGCCGGCGTGCGCGGCGATCGCCGGGAGGAGCTCCTCCTCGGTGGCCTGGATCGCCGCCATGGCCCCGCCCTCGGGGAGGTCCTGCATCAGGCGTCCGCGCGCCGCCACGAGCGCGCATGCGTCGTCCAGCGTCAGCACCCCGGCGACGTGTGCCGCGGCCAGTTCGCCGACCGAGTGCCCGAGCAGCATGTCCGGCGCGAGCCCGAGGTGTTCGAGCAGCCGGAACAGCGCCACCTCGAAGGCGAACAACGCGGTCTGAGTGAACAGGGTCTGCTCCAGGAGCTCCGCCTCGGGCGTTCCCGCGGCGGCGAACATGACCTCGCGCACCGGCCTGCCGAGATGGGCCTCCAGCCGTTCGCACGCCGCGTCCAGCGCCTCGGCGAACACCGGATGCGCGGCGTACAGCTCCCGCCCCATTCCCGGGCGCTGGCTCCCCTGCCCGGTGAACAGGAACGCGAGCCCGCCGCCGCCGGTACGTCCCTGGACGACCTGCGGGACGGCACGTCCTTCGGCGAGCGCGGCCAGCGCCGCCGTCAGCGAGTCGTGGTCCTCGGCGAGGACCACCGCCCGGTGCTCGAACCGGGACCGGGTGGTGGCCAGGGAGTGCGCGACGTCGCCGAGGCCGAGTCCGGGCCGCGATTCCAGATGCTCGCGCAGCCGGCCGGCCTGGGCGCGCAGTGCCTTCTCGCCCCGTCCCGAGACGAGCACGGGGGTGAGGACGGGAGCGGGCCGTGGAGGGGTGCCCGCTCCCGCCGCGACGGGGGGGATCGGCGGAGCCGAGAGCACGACATGGCAGTTCGTCCCGCCCATGCCGAACGAGCTGACCCCGGCGACCAGGGGCCGGCCGGGCTGGTGGTCGAGCGTTCGCACACCGTCGGCGACCCGCAGGCGGAGCGCGTCCAGCGGGATGGCCGGGTTCGGCGTTCGATGGTTGAGGCTCGGCACGAGTGTGCGTTCCCGCACGCACAGGACCGCCTTGATCAGCCCGGCGATGCCGGCCGCTCCCTCGAGATGCCCGATGTTGGTCTTCACCGAGCCCACCGGCAGCGGGGCGCCGCGCGCCCGGCCGGCGCCGAGCACCGCGCCCAGCGCCGCCGCCTCGACCGGATCGCCGACCGGGGTCCCGGTGCCGTGCAGTTCGACGAAGCCCACCTCGGCCGGGTCGACGCCGGCGTTCGCGTAGGCCCGCCGCAGGACCTCCTCCTGGGCGGCCTGGTTCGGCGCCGTCAGGTTGGCGCCGCCGCCGTCGTTGTTGACGGCCCCGCCACGGATCACCGCGTGGATCCGGTCACCGTCGGCCAGTGCCCGGCGCAGCGGCTTGAGGACGACCAGCCCGCCGCCCTCACCGCGCGCGTATCCGTTGGCACGAGAGTCGAAGGTGTACGCGCGGCCGTCAGGGGACAGCGCCCCGAATCTGCGCGCGATGGCGAACCCTTCGGGCGCCAGGTTGAGGTTGACGCCGCCGGCGAGAGCCACGGCCGAGGTGCCGGCGCGCAGGCTCTCGCACGCGGTGTGCACGGCGACCAGCGATGACGACTGGCCGGAGTCGATCACCATGCTGGGACCGCCCAGGCCGAGCACATAGGACAGCCGATTCGCGATCACCCCGCGGCTCTGCCCGGTGATGGTGTGAGCGGTGATCATCTGTTCGCCGCGCCGCAGGGCCAGCGCCGCGTAGTCGTCCCAGATGGCACCGACGAACACTCCGGCGTCGCTCCCGGCGAGCGCGGCCGGGACGATCCCGGCGTCCTCCAGCGCCTCCCACGCCAGCTCGAGCATGAGCCGCTGCTGCGGATCCATGGTGACGGCTTCCCGCGGCGAGATCCCGAAGAAGCCCGGGTCGAAGCGGTCGACGTGGTCGAGGAAGCCCGCGCGCGGCACGGGCAGGTCACCCAGTGGTTCCGCGCGGTCCTGAGGCACCTCGCCGAGCGCGTCCGCCCCATCCTGGAGGAGCCGCCAGAACGCCTCCGGGTCCGCGGCTCGGGGGAAGCGGCAGGAGAGCCCGATGACGGCGATGGCGTCGGCGGCGGTCCGGGTGTCCATGGGCATGGCCTTCCTCTCCGCCGTGACGACGATGGGGGTAGGGGGTGATCAAGGGGTGGTAGGGGTGGCGGCGCGTCAGCCGTAGTCGTAGAAGCCGCGTCCGGACTTCCGGCCGAGGAGACCGCACTCGACCATGCGGCAGAGCAGGGGCGGTGGCGAGTAGAGCGGCTCCTTGAACTCCGCGTAGAGCGCCCCGGCGATCGACGCCACACTGTCGAGGCCGATCAGGTCGGCGAGCTTCAACGGTCCCTGCGGATGCGCGCAGCCGAGCACCATCGCCCGGTCGATCGTCTCCGCGTCGGCGAAGCCCGACTCCACCATCCGCATCGCCGCGAGCAGGTAGGGGATGAGCAGGGTGTTGACCACGAAGCCCGCCCGGTCGGCCGATCTGATCGGCTGCTTGCCCAGCGTGTCCCGCACGAAGGCCTCGGCACGGGCCGTGGTGCCGTCGCCGGTGGCCAGCGACGGGATCAGTTCGACCAGCGGCAGCGCGGGCACCGGGTTGAAGAAGTGCATGCCGACCACCTGGCTGGGGCGGTTGGTGGCTCGGGCCAACCTCATGATCGGGATCGACGAGGTGGTGGACGCCAGGATCGCGTCCTCGGCTTCGACGATCTTGTCGAGGGAGGTGAAGATCTCGCACTTCACCGGCTCCTCCTCGGTGACCGCCTCGATCACCATGCGCCGGTCGCCCAGCTCGTTGAGGTCGGTGGTGAACGTGACACGGCCGAGGATCGCGTCACGTTCCTCCTCGGTGAGCTTCCCCTTGCGCACGCCCCGGTCGAGCGAGGACTGGATCAGCCGCAGTCCCCTGGCCTCCGAGGCCGGGCGCGACACCGCGACCATGACGTCCAGGCCCGCCCTGGCGCACACCTCGGCGATTCCGGACCCCATCAGCCCGCACCCGACGAGGCCGATCCTGGTGAACTCCGTCGCCACGCCGGTGGCGGTGGGCACGTCGCTCATGCGGCCACCGCCCAGCGCACCAGGCAGGCGCCGACGGCCATGCCGCCGCCGAAGCCCGCGATCAGGACCAGGTCGCCGTCCCGGAAGTCGGTCGAGGCCTCGTCGAGCGTGACCGCCACCGAGGCGCTGCCCATGTTGGCGTAGCGTTCGACCGTGCGGTGGGTACGCGCGTTCACCAGCCCCGAAGCGTCGCTGAGCCGGGAGAGCAGCACACCGTTCGGCTGGTGGGGAACGAAATGGCGCACCTGGTCGAGCCGCAGCCCGGCCCGCTCGACGAGCCGCTCCAGAACGGGCGGGACGTGCTCCAGCACGAACTCGCTCACCCCGCGTCCGTTCATCTTGACGTAGTGACCGCCGGTCTCCACGGTGTCGCGCGAGGCCGGCATCCGGCTGCCGCCCGCCTCGATCCTGATGAGGGCGTGCGCGTCGCCGCGGCTGACCAGCTCGACCCCGAGCAGGCCGTACGGAGCGGGCACGGAGCCGACGATGGCCGCCCCGGCGCCGTCGCCCAGCAGGACCGACGTGCGGCGGTCGGAGAAGTCCGCGAACCGGGAGTACACCTCGGCCGCCACGATGAGGATCAGCGCGTCCGGACGCGACACCAGCAGGCCGCGGGCCAGTTCCATCCCGTACACGAAGCCGCTGCACGCGGCGCTGATGTCCAGGCAGGCCGCGTTGTGGGCGTCAAGGGCGTCCTGGACCAGATAGGCGGTGGGCGGCTGCGGGGAGTCGCCGGTGCCGGTGGAGACGATGATGTAGTCGAGCGCTTCGGCGGGAACGCCGGCGGCGTCCAGTGCCCGGCGCGCGGCCTTGGTCGCGAGGTCGGAGGCCGCCTCCGTCGGCGCCGCGTAGCGCCTGGAGATGATCTGGGTCTTGCGCTCGATCCACTCGGAATCGACTCCGACCCGCTCGGCCACCTCCTCGTTGGAGATCTCCTCTTTCGGCACGTACGAGCCGGTCGAGAGTATCCCGACGGCGTTCCCGATCGTGGGAGCGGACATGCGAACGGTCACCCTTCCATCTCGCGCATCGGATTGAGCTCCTGGGAGCCGATCGCCGCCCGCAGCTCCGGATCGGTGACGCCCAGGCCGGGCTCGGGCGCCAGGCAGAGCACGCCCACCTTTCCTGTGTGGCCGTTGGTCTGGACCAGCCGTGTCGCCTCGCCGAGCTCGGCGAGCGGGTAGACGGCGGAGATCACCGGCTTGAGCCGTCCCTGGCGGAAAAGGCGGTTGCACTCGGCGGCCTCCTGGTAGTTCGCGGAGTGGCTGCCGATGATGCGCTTCACGTTCATCCACAGGTAGCGGTTGTCGTAGTGGTGCTGGTAGCCCGTGCTGGAACCGCAGGTCACCACGGTGCCGCCACGCCGTACGATGAACACCGAGGTCGCGAACGTCGCGCGGCCGATGTAGTCGAAGGCGACGTGCGGGTCCTCTCCGACCTCACGGCGGATGATCCTGCCCAGCCGCTTGCCCGCCTCGATGCTCTGACCGGGATCCGGCTCCGGGCCGCCGATGCCGATCTCCTCGCGGTTGACCACCACATCGCAGCCCAGCCGGCGCACCGCCTCCGCCTTCTCCTCCGAGCTGACGACGCCCACCGGGATGCCGCCGCCGTTCTTCACCAACTGCACGGCGTAGGCGCCGAGCCCTCCGGCGGCACCCCAGATCAGCACCACATCGCCCTGCTTGATGCGCGCGCCGTGTTCGCTGACCAGCATGCGGTACGAAGTACCGGCGCACAGCAGGTTGACGGCGGCCTCCTCCCAGGTCAGGTGAGGTGGCTTGGGCAGCACCTGGCTGGCCCGGACGATCGTGAAGTGGGCCAGCCCGCCGAAGTTGGTCTCGAAGCCCCAGATACGCTGTTCGCCGCCGAGCATGCCGTCCCAGTGCGTGGCCGGCTCCTGGTCATCGACATGGGTGCAGCTCACCACCACGTGATCGCCGGCTTTCCACTGCCGCACTCCGGCCCCGGTGCGGACGACCACGCCCGCGGCGTCCGACCCCAGCACGTGGAACGGCCGATCATGCTGGGAGGCGAAACCACCCTCCCGCCCGTACCGCCGAAGAAAATCGAAAGTCGGCAACGGCTCGAAAATCGCCGACCACACCGTGTTGTAGTTGATCGAACTGGCCATCACCGCGACCAGCACCTCATCCGGCGCCAGCTCCGGCATCGGCACCGGACCCACCCGCAATGACTTACGCACATCCTTGTCCGCCATCCCGGCGAACATGTCGACATCCTCCACGCGGATATGCCCCGCGACGAACTCGCGCGGCACTTCGGTGCGCGCCAGTTCGTCACCATCCGCTCCACCGATGACCGCGTCGGCCAAAGCACTCATGCCGTTCCCGCCGTTCCTCATGTCGAAAGGGAGTCGTTCGCGACCGGACTCAGCTCGCGTTCGCGCAGGGACCAGGGGTCCGCCCAGCGCAGCAGGCACGAGCCGATGGAGATGCCGCCGCCGAATCCGACGAGCAGCACGATGTCGCCGTCCCGGAAGTCGTGTGCCGCGTGATCGAGCGTGACCGCGACAGAGGCGCTGCCCATGTTGGCGAACCGGTCGATCGTGCGATGCGTGCGCGCGGTGTCCAGTCGCAGCCGTCCGACCAGGTCGTTCATCAGGTTGCCGTTCCCCTGGTGCGGGATGAAGTGGTCCACCTGGTCGAGCCGCAGCCCGGCCCGCTCGACGAGCCGCTGCAGAACGGGCGGGACGTGCTCCAGCACGAACTCGCTCACCCCGCGCCCGTTCATCCTGAAGTAATGACCGCCGGACTCGACGGTCTCGCGCGAGGCCGGCATCCGGCTGCCCCCGGCCTCCACCCTGATGAGCTGGTGCGCCTCGCCGTGACTGCCCAGTTCGACGTCGATGAGGCCGTAGGGCTCGGGCACCGGACCGACGATCGCAGCCCCGGCGCCGTCGGCGAACAGCACCGCCGTGCGCCGGTCGGTGAAGTCCAGGATGCGCGAGTAGACGTCGGCGGCCACCACCAGGGCGCGGCGCCCCGGGTGGAGGTCGAGAAGGCCGCGGGCCAGCGCCAGGCCGTACACGAAACCGCTGCACACCACGTTGAGGTCGAAACAGGCGGCGCGGTCGGCCCCCAGGGCGTCCTGCACGAGGTTGGAGGTCGGCGGGCTGGGCGAGTCTCCCGTAGAGGTGGAGACGATGATGTAGTCGATCTGCTCGGGGAGCAGGCCCGCTCCGAGCAGTGCCCTGTGCGCGGCCTTGACCGCCAGGTCGGAGGTGGCCTCCGAGGGCGCCGCGTAACGCCGGGTCCTGATCTGGGTCTTACGCTCGATCCATTCAGGCGTGGCCCCGACCCTTTCAGCCACCTCCTCATTGGAAATCTCGGCTTTCGGCACATACGATCCGGTCGACAATATTCCGACAGCCATCAGACAGTGCCCTCTCCCTGGGTCAGTTGCGGTGTTTCCAGATTCCCGCGAGCGGGTCGAGCCGCTCGGGGCCGAGCCGGGCCCGCGTTTCCGCGTCCGTGACGCCCATTCCGCGTTCCGGCGCCATGCACAGCACGCCGACCTTTCCGACATGGCCGTTGGTCTGGACCAGCCGTGTCGCCTCACCGACCTCGGCGAGCGGGTAAACCGCGGAAATGACCGGCATCAGATGTCCGAGCCTGAAAAGACGAATGCATTCGTACAGTTCCTGGAGATTCGCTCCGTGGCTGCCGATGATGCGTTTCACGTTCATCCACAGATAGCGGTTGTCATACTCGTGCTGGTATCCCGAGCTCGACCCGCAGGTCACCACGGCGCCGCCGCGGCGCACCACGAACACCGAGATCCCGAAGGTGGCACGCCCGGTGTAGTCGAAGGCGACGTGCGGGTCCTCTCCGACCTCACGGCGGATGATCCTGCCCAGCCGCTTGCCCGCCTCGATGGACGTCTCCGGGCCGCCGATGCCCAGTTCCTCCCGGTTGACCACCACGTCACAGCCGAGCCGCCGGGCGACGGCGGCCTTCTCCTCCGAGCTGACGACGCCCACCGGGATGCCGCCGCCGTTCTTCACCAACTGCGCGGCGAACACTCCGAGCCCCCCGGCCGCACCCCAGATCAGCACCACATCGCCCTGCTTGATCCGGGCACCCCGGTCGCTCACGAGCATCCGGTACGCCGTCCCCGCGCACTGCGTGGCGGTCGCGGCCTCCTCCCAGGTCAGATGGGGGGGCTTGGGCAGCACCTGGCTGGCCCGAAGCACCGTGTAGTGCGCCAGCCCGCCGAAGTTGGTCTCGTACCCCCACGCACGCTGCCGGCTGCCGAGCATGCCGTCCCAGTGCGTGGCCGGCTCCTGCTCGTCCACGGCGACCGCGCTGGCGACGACGTGATCGCCGACCTTCCACCGCCGCACTCCGGCCCCGGTGCGGACGACCACGCCCGCGGCGTCCGACCCCAGCACGTGGAACGGCCGATCATGCCGGGAGGCGAAACCACCCTCCCGCCCGTACCGCCGAAGAAAATCGAAAGTCGGCAACGGCTCGAAAATCGCCGACCACACCGTGTTGTAGTTGATCGAACTGGCCATCACCGCGACCAGCACCTCATCCGGCGCCAGCTCCGGCATCGGCACCGGACCCACCCGCAATGACTTACGCACATCCTTGTCCGCCATCCCGGCGAACATGTCGACATCCTCCACGCGAAGATGTCCCGCGACGAATTCCGTGGGAATTCGAATACGCGCTAATTCCTCCCCCGGTGCGCCATCGATGACAGCCTCGGTTAAAGAATCCATGCGATCTCCTCATCCGACGCGGACAGGGATGACGCTAAGGATTCGCAATGCTGGACGCCAACCCCCTATCTACCCCCACCTGCCCCCCTACATTTCTTGCAATGATCGGTAAGGGTCGGCATCATGTCGGCGCCGGAGAAGACCCCGTCCGTGGTCACGGAACCGAACCGGCGAGCCCTCCGGGAGTGGGCACAGGTGGTGCGACCGCGCGCACCCACCGCACGGGCACGGGCACGGACACGGGCTACAGCACGGCGGCGACCAGTTCGGCGAACTGTTCGGGGGTGACGATCGGCACTCCTGAGCTCTCGGCCTTGGTGCGCTTCGAGCCGGCCTTCTCCCCCGCGACCAGAAGTGATGTCTTGGCCGAGACGCTCGAGGACGCCTTGCCGCCCGCACGCTCGATCAGCTCGTTCATCTGGTCGCGTGACAGCGACTCCAGCACCCCGGTCATCGCACCGGTGACCACGACGGACATGCCCGCCAGCGGCAGCGCGGCCGTGTCGCCCGGCTCGTCGCCGGGCGCGCCGAGGGTGTATCCGGGCTCGGTCATGTTCACCCCCGCGGCGACCAGCTTGTCGATGAGATCGCCGAGCTCGGCGAGCTCGGCCACCACCACCGGCGCCTTCTCGGGGCCGATGCCCTCCACCTGCTGGATCGCCTCGGCGTCGGCCGCGCGGATCGCGGCCATGGTGCCGAAGTGCTTGGCGATGCGGCGGCTCATGGAACGGCCGGTGCCCCGCACGCCCAGCGCGCAGAACACCCGGCTCAGCGGCTGGGACTTGGCCCGCTCGATCGCGGCGAGCAGGTTGTCGGTGCTGACCGCGCCCATGCGCTCAAGGGCCAGCAACGGCTCGCGGGTGAGATAGAACAGGTCGGCGAAGTCGGTGATCAGCCCGGCGTCGAGCATCTGCTGGACGCGGTTGTCGGCCAGGCCCTCGATGTCGAGCTGGCCGCGGCCCACCGCGTATCCGATGGACGCGATCGCCCGGCACGCGCGGCCGCGCACGCACCGCCACCGCTCCTGGGAGGTGTCGATCGCGTCACCGCAGAACGGGCAGGCCTCGGGGAAGGCGATCGGCTGCTCGGCCCCCGTACGCAGGTGGACGACGGGCGCCTGGACCCGCGGGATCACATCACCCGCCTTGTAGACGGTGACCGAGTCGCCGAGCAGAAGACCGCGGCGGGTGATGTCGGCGACGTTGTGCAAGGTGGCGTAGGTGACGGTGCTGCCGTCGAGCTCGACCGGCTCCAGCACGGCGCGCGGCGCGATGATCCCGGTGCGGCCGGTGTTCCACTCGACCGCGAGCAGCTTGGTGATCTTCTCGGTGGGGGGCAGCTTGTAGGCGATCGCCCACCGGGGCGCGCGCGAGCTGAACCCCGCCTGCTCCTGGTCGACGGCGAGGTCGGCCTTGACGACGATGCCGTCGATGCCGAACGACAACTGCGGCCGGGACGCGGCGATCTGCTCGATGCGCTCCTGCGCCTGCTCCAGCGTGCCCGCGACGGTGCCGGCGACCGGAGTGGCGGCGGTGGTCTGCACGCCCTGCCCGGCGACCCATTGCATGATCTGGCTGTGGGGCCACTCGCGCAGCCCCGCGGCGAGCTCTGAGGTGTCGTCGACCGGCAGCGGGAGCGCCCCGTATCCGAAGAAGGTCAGCTCGCACACATAGGGCCGGTCCTGGGCGCGCAGGGTGCCGGCGACGCCGCTGCGCGGGTTGGCGAAGGTCGTGCCGTCGTGCGCGCGGCGCTTGGCGCACGCCTGCTCGAACTGGGCGGCGGTCATCATCACCTCGCCTCGCAGCTCCACCGTGACCGGCTCGGCCAGCCGGCCGGGAAGCCCGACGATGGTGCCGATGGCATGGCTCACATCCTCCCCCGCGGTGCCGTCGCCGCGGGTGACCAGCTGGACCAGGCGGCCACGACGGTAACGGGCGCAGATCGCCATGCCGTCCAGCTTGGGCTCCACGCTCCAAGCGGTCACCGGGCGGCCGAGCCTGCGCTCCAGCCCGGCGGCCCAGTCGGCGAGCTGCTCGGCGCCGAAGACGTTGTCGAGGCTGAGCATGGGCACGGTGTGCGGGACGTCGCCGACCACCGCGCCGCCTGATACCTTGCCCGTCGGCGAGCCGGGCAGCACCTGGGCAGGATGATCCTGTTCGTAGGCCGCGATGCCGCGCACCAGCCGGTCGTAGACATCGTCGTCCAAGGTGGAGGTGCCGTCGCCGTAGTACGCGGCGGAGGCGTCCAGCGCGAGCTGGACGGCTTCGGCGTAGGCCGCGGGGTCGGGGAGCCGGGTGATCGGGGGCGCGTCGCTCATGAATCCATCATGCCGTGCGGCACCGACGATTTCGGCATGCCATTAGGGGGCTGAGCTGGGGTGTAACCACCCAGCCGAGCGATGGGGCGCAAGGCGTCGCACTCATGCGGGCGCACGGTGGGCGGTGACCGGATGCGGGCCGCGGGAGGCGGACTGGACGGCTTCGCTGACCGCGCAGGACCGCGCTACTCGCTCCTCCCGGCGGACCTCTCCCGCCCAACCGGCCAAGGTGAGCCCTCCGTGCGGGCCGCGCGTCACGCGGTCAGGCGGTGACGAGGGCCCGGTGGGGAGCCACGACGGCTCCATCGGGGAGCAGCAGACCGGTGTCCTCGAACAGCACGACACCGTTGCACAGCAGGCTCCACCCCTGGTCGGGGTGGGCCACGATCACGTGCGCGGCTTCGCGGTCGGGGGCGTAGGCGGTGGGACAGGCGGGCTGATGCTTGCACATGATGGCACCTCTTGGGTGGCGCTCCTCGGGGATGTCTCTTCTCTTCGTCATAGTGCGGGAAGGCGCTAACAATATGGTTGTAGAACGCTTGCGGAACCGCTGTGCTCCGATCGCGGCCGCATGCGCGCCGAGCGCCGGCGGCGCCTTTCTCCGCGTCCACCGGAAATTCTGCCCCATCTCGGGTCCGGCCGATGTGAAATTTTCAGGAGACCGGGAAGCCTTTCAGGGGCGCTTTTTGGCTGGTCGCCCAACTAATTGGACCCTACGCCCCTGGTCGCGGGCGGGTTGACCAAGCCGGGTCATTTGTGCGCCCGTACCTCCGTCAGATAGCTTCACGAGTGCGGGAGCGCTCCCACCACCCGGAACCCCCAACCGGAACACGGAGACCGCACGATGCCCCATCACCACCTCAGATCACCCCGCTGGGCACTCCGCACCCTGGCCATGCTGCTGTTCGCGGCCCTGCTCTGCGCCACCCCCCTCACCGGCACCGCTTCGGCGCACGGGTCGGTCATGGACCCCGCCGCCCGCAACTACGGCTGCTGGCTGCGCTGGGGCAGCGACTTCCAGAACCCCTCCATGCAGCAGCAGGACCCCATGTGCTGGCAGGCATGGCAGACCGACACCAACGCCATGTGGAACTGGAACGGGCTCTACAGGGAGAACGTCGGCGGCAACCACCAGGCGGCCATCCCGAACGGCCAGCTGTGCAGCGCGGGCCGGACCGGTGCCGGTCGCTACCGCGCCATGGACACACCCGGCCAGTGGAAGACCACGAACCTGTCCAGCACCTTCAACCTCCGCCTCAACGACCAGGCGAGCCACGGCGCCGACTACATCAGGGTCTACATCAGCCGCCAGGGCTACAACGCCACCACCACGGCCCTCGGGTGGAACCATCTGGAGCTGGTCCGCGAGACCGGCAGGTACGCTCCCGGCCAGACGTACATGATCAACAACATCTCCAGAGGAGCACGCACCGGCCGCCACGTCGTCTACACGATCTGGCAGGCCTCGCACATGGACCAGACGTTCTACTTCTGCAGTGACGTCAACTTCGTCTGACGATTCCGCCCCGCCCCTCCGCCGAACGCCATCGCGTCCGGCGGAGTCAGGCGCCGCCGGAGCGGAGCACACGCGCCGGACCGCCCTGACCCGATAGCCGGTTGACAACCTGTCCTCCGCCTCCCGCGTCTCTGTAAAGCTCGGGGAGTCTCTGGTAAACCTCGGAGAGCAGAGAACGGGGTCGGCGGATGGAGCCTGCGGTGGAGACGCAGAGGATCAGCCTGTTACAGGCGGTGGTGGCCATCGCACTGATCGCGGTGTTCGCCGCGGTGCTGGTAGTGCTCGGGTTCCTGCGCGGCGACGAGCACTGGGACCGGCTGGTCTACCTGCTTGGGGGCCTGGAGGCGATCGTGTTCGCCGGGGTGGGCGCGCTGTTCGGCAGCACCATCCAGCGGGCCGACGCCGCCGCCGCGCGCAAGGACGCCGCCGCCGCGAAGGAGGAGGCCAAGGCCGAGCGGCAACGTGCGGACGTCCTTCGGGAGAAGTCGGCCGACGGCGAGAAGCTGGCGGCGGCCGTCCGGATGGCCGTGGCCGGATCCGAACAACCGGGCGCCCGAAGGGGGGCGCGTCCCGAAGAGGTGCAACCGACCCAGTTGGAAGCGCTCGCGGCGTACGCTCAAAGGCTGTTCCCCGACGCTTAGGGGCGGCGCCGTGATCACGAGCATCATCCGAGTCGACCCGCCGCAGGGCGCTGGGTACCCGGTGGGCTTCTACACCGACCACGGCACCGACCCCGGCACCTGGCGGGATCAGCCGGTGGCCAGGTGCGTCATCGCGGCCGGCGCCGACCTCGACCCGGTGCGCACGGTGCTGCTGCGCGCCGCGTCCGACTCGATCGTCCGCCGCGCCGCCGGGGAGGCACTGCACGGCCTGATCGCCGCGACCGACGTCGGCCAGGCCTGGGCCGCGCAGCAGGGCCGGGTGCGCACCTTCTTCGACATCCGCCCGCCGGAACTGCGCGCCCTGCCGTGGGAGCTGATGCTGGACGGCAACAGGCAACTGTTCCTGGACGCGACACGCACCTGCGTACGTGGCCACCTCGGACCGGGCCCGAAGGAGGAGTTCCTGGTGCCGGTCAGGCTGCTGGTCGTGGTGGGGAACGCACGCGACCCGAACCTGCGAGCCGCCGACGAGGTGGACGCCATCCGGCGGGCCGTCAAGGAGTGGCCGGGCGAGTGGCATATCGACGTGCTCTGGGAGCCCTCGCCCACCGCCTTGTTCGACCGTTTCGAAGCGCTCCGGCCGCATGTCTTCCACTTCATCGGACACAGCGGGATCGACCCCGGCGACGAGTCGCCCATGTTGGAGCTGCTCACCGACACGGGTGTGCGGACCGTCACCAGCCACCTGATCGGCAACTCGGGGCTGGCCGCACCCCGGTTCGTCTTCCTCAACGCCTGCCGCGCGTCGTACGGGGACTCAGGCGAGGCGCACCGGGCGAGCTGGGCGGTGGCGGAGGCGTTCGAGGAGCTGGGCGCCGACGCGGTGCTGTCCATGCAGGGCGACATCCCATCCGAATCCGCGGTCGGCTTCGCCGAATCGGTCTACACCGCGCTCGCGGCCGGAAAGCCGATCGACGAGGCGGTACGGCTGGCCCGCGCCGCCCTCTTCAGGAAGCCCGACCCGGCCTGGGCACTGCCGACTCTGCTGGTACGGCGGCAGCCCGAGGAGGTCCTGCCCTGGCGGCTCGGCGTGTCCCGGCAGAACGCCAAGCGGATCGCCCGCTCCTGGTACGGCAGCCTGCGCTCCACCATCGACAGGACCGATGAGCACTGGCGGCTGTGGGGCGGGCCCGACTTCGATGCCACCGACTGGCACGCGCTGCTGGTCTGCGGCGGCGCGAACAGGGGCAAGACCTCCCTGATCCGCTCCTGCGTGTACACCTGGCATCTGCGCGGCTGCCAGGCCGTCTACACCGACCTGCGCTCCATAAACGACGACGACAACGTCTCCTGGCTCGACGTCCTGCGGGCGGTCGCGAGCACGCTTGCGTTGTGCATGCCGGAGCGCTC
Source organism: Sphaerisporangium flaviroseum (assembly GCF_039537005.1). Taxonomy (NCBI): domain Bacteria; kingdom Bacillati; phylum Actinomycetota; class Actinomycetes; order Streptosporangiales; family Streptosporangiaceae; genus Sphaerisporangium; species Sphaerisporangium flaviroseum. Next base: position 15,344 of record NZ_BAAAZR010000027.1, read on the forward strand.
AGAGGGCCCGGTCCGGCTCTTCCTGCACCAGCTCGCGCACCTGCGCAGGGGCGACTGGCCTCCCGACGCCGCCCACGAGGACCTGACCCCCGACGACGGCGGGCGCTGGCAGGCCGCGCACGAAGGCGAGCCCGAGCTGCGGGCCCGGCTGTTCGAGGCCGCCCGCACGATGCTGTCCGAGGTGGCGGGACAGGAACCGCTGACCCTGGTCATCGACCACATCGCCAAGGCGCTGCCCAGCGAGCTCGGCGACTCTCTCGTGCCGGGCCTGCTGATCCCGATCGCCGAGGGCGAGCTGCCCAACGTCAGGATCATCGTGGCCGAGCAGACCGACGCGGCCAGGCGCCTGCTCGGCGAGTTCACGACGCTGGCCGGGTCGCTGACGGTGGAGCCGTTCCCTCAGGCACAGACCGTGCAGATCTTCCGGGAGTACGGCGCTCGCGTCCACCGGCCCTACACCGACCAGTGGAAGAGCATGGTCGAGACCCTGAGCACGCTGCCGGGACCGTGGCTGGAACCGGTCACGCTGACCCAGCTCAACGGGCTGCTCCCGCCTCCGGCGGTACGGCCGTGACGCCCGACCTGGCGACGCTGCTGTTCGGGCGGCTGCCCCCGGCCGAGCGGGGCACGTTGCAGCGATGCGCCACGGTCGGCCGCTTCGACGCCGGGCTCTACGAGCGGCGGCTGCGCGGTGACGGCCGGGACCTGAGCGAGCTGGTGAACGACGGGCGGGTGCAGGCGCTGTCCGGGCCCGGCGAGCGGTACCGGCTGGAGCCGAGCCTGCGCGTCTGCGGCTGGAACCAGTGGTGGGTGGACGAAGGGCTGTCCCCCGGCGTCGCCCAGGTGCCGCGCGCGCTCGCCGGGCTCGCCCGGGAGCTGGCCGGGTTCTACCGCGACGTGGACGCGCTTGAGGAGCTGCGCCAGCTGGTCGTGTGCGATCCGGTCCGCGCGGGCGAGCGTTTCCGCAGCCTGTACGCCGAGGCCGACCGTGACTTCGACCTGGTCCGCTGCCAGGACCTCGTGGACGCGCTGGCCGCCTCCGACCGCGCCCACCTGGTCCCCATCGAGCTGGCCCGCGAGCGGGACGCCTACCAGGTCCGGCTGACCGCCAGGGGCCAGTGGTCCACCGCCTACCACCAGAGCGGGCGCTACCTGGCGCGGGACGCGCTGGAACGACGCCTGATCGCGCTGACCGGGGACGACGGGACCCGCGTGCTGCAGCTGTACGCGACGGGCGGCATGGGCAAGACCATGGAACTGCGCTGGTTCGTCGCTCGGTACTGCGTGACCGGGGATCCGCTGATCCCGTGCGCCTGGATCGACTTCGACGCGATCGACCCGGTCAACGCCGTACGGTATCCGTGGTTGCTGCTGCTGGAGATCGCCGGCCAGTTGAATCCGCAGATCGCCGAGTCGCCGTTCCAGGAGTTGCTGCGCGATCACGAACGGTACCGGCGCGCGCTGAGCCGTACCGCGATCCCGGACACCGCGTTGCTCGGCGAGGTGGCCTCGGCGGCGGCGGACGCGGAGGACATCACCCAGCGGTTCCTGGCCGCGCTCGCCGAGGCGCGCGGGGTCGACCGGGCCGTCGTGGTGTTCGACACGCTCGAAGAGGTCATCCTGCGACCGGTCGCCGATCCCGGTGTGGTCGTGGGCCTGCTGCGGCGGCTGCACGACTCCGCCTCCACGCTGCGGCTGGTGCTCTCCGGACGGTACGACGTGCGAGAGCGCCTGGCCGGGTTCGCCGAGGCGTTCCCCGAGGCCGAGAGCCTGCGGGTGCGGCCCTTCGACGAGGAGGAGGCCAGGCGCTATCTCGCCTCACGGGGAGTCACCCAGGACGCGCTGGCGACCGCCATGATCCGGAAGTCCGGCGGGCTGCCCTTCTCGCTCGCCCTGTTCGGCGATCTGGCGCAGGGCAACCCCGGGCTCACCCCGCTGGAGGTCGACCAGGCCGAGGGCCTGGCGCTGCTCTACTGCCTCGACCGCATCCTCGAACGCATTCCCGACGACCGCATCCGCTGGCTGCTCCGCTACGGCGTGGTGCCGCGACGGCTGGACCTCGACTTCGTGGTCCGCGTGCTGCCGCCGTTCCTCACCCGCGGAATGTCCGGCGACGCGCCGGACGACGATCCCGAGACCGATGACCGGCCGCCGCGCAAGACCAAGATCTTCCTGACCTCCGCCGAGCCGGGCGGCCTCGCGCTGCGTGACCTGTGGGCCGAGCTGACCCGCTACGCGAGCGCCTACTCGTGGGTCACGGAGGTCGCGCCCGGCGTGCTGATGTTCCACGAGAACCTGCGTGGCCCGGTCCGCGCCTTCCTCCGCGACCACGACGTCTTCGCCCGCCTGCACGCCGCGGCGGCCGACTACTTCGGCGCCCGCCGTGAGGCGGAACCGGCCCTGTGGTCCCGCTGGACCCGCGAGATGATCTACCACATGCTGCACGTCTGGGGCCCCGAGGCGCTGGCGCTGTGGCGCGGGGAGCTGGAGACCGCACGGCGGCTGGGCCGGGACGACGTGGCCGGAGAGCTCGCCGCCGACCTCCTGTCCGGCGACTACCAGGACCTCGACGGGGAGCCTCTTCCCGACCTGGTCACCCACAAGGCCTGGTACGAGGCGCATGTGGAGCTCGCCAGGGTCGCGGTCGCCCAGGCGCGCGGGCAGAGCGCGGCGGGTGCCGCCGGCGCCTCGTGGAGCGCGGCAGAAAGCAGCCTCGCGGCGGCGTCACTGCTGCTCGCCGGGCATCCGGAGATCGGCAGAGCGTCCCCGGACCACCTGGTCGCCGACGCCTGCGTGCACGTGGTGCGGGGCCGGCGGGAGCAGGCCGCGAGCCAGATCGAGCGCGCCTACCAGGAGGGCATGCCTCTTGCCGCCGAGCCGGACGCTCTCATGGTCCTGGCCGATCTGGGCGACCGCGAGTCACTGCGCCGCGCCTACGACCGCGCGACCGAGCTCGATCGGCGGGCCGGGACCGAGCGCGGCACGGGTGACCCCACGCAGGCGGTGGAGCGAGGGCTCGCCGCCGCCATGGCGTACGTGGCACTGCGGCTCGGCGACACCGAAGCCGCCGAGGGGCGGTTGTCCTCGGCGCTGTCCTGGTACGAACGGGCCGGGAGGGACGGGATACCCGCCCGGGCCGAAACGCTGATCCGGTTGGGCCGACCGTCGGACGCCGTCGAAGCGGTGATCCCGGCCACGTCCCAGGTGCCCGTCGCCGCCCCCCTGGAATCTCCCACGCCGTCCACGCGCCGGCGGGAAGGCGTGCTGACCGCCGCCGAGGCGATGCTCATGATGCGCCGGCCGCAGGACGCCCTGCGGCTGCTGGAGCAGTTCGGCCTGGGCGACACCGTCCAGGCCGCGATCATCGCCGCCCGCGCCCACGGCGACCTGCTGGAGACCGATGAAGGGCTGCTGGAAGCCGCCCGGCGTTCGGAGGTGCTGGACGCGGAGTACGCCGCGCTCACCCTGGAGACCCTCTGGCTGCACCTGCGGAAGACCGGAAACCTCCGCCTCGCCGAACGACAGGTGGAGTCGCTGTGGCGCCATCCGGAGCTGCCGGCCGATCTCGACCTTTCGTTCCGGCATGGCCGGGTCGAGCTGCTGTGGGAACGCGATCAGGCCGACGCGGCCCGGGAGGCCCTTGAAGAGCTGGTGGAGCGGGCCCACGACGGCCCGCCGGACCGGCTGGTGAGGGCGGGCGTCACGGGTCTCGCGCTCGGCGATCCGTCCTTCACGCGGACCGTGCTGCGCGGGCTCAGGGAGATCGACGAGGTCGGCGCGCGATTGACGCTCCTGGCCGGACTACGCCGCTGCCCCTCGATCGGCGACCGGGAGCTGGCCCGCGCGCTTGCGCAGGAGTCCCTGGATCCATGGCTGGTGGAGCGGGACGAGGTCGCGTACGCGGACGCCGACCGGGCCGTACTGGACCTCACGGCGGCCGAGGTCGCCCGGCTGAACGGCCGCGGCGACCTGTCACGGCGGCTGCTGTTCGAGGGCACGAACGTGCTCGGTGAGTACACTCCGCTGGTCTGGCTCGACTGGATCGAAGCCATGGACCGCCTCGGGGCCGCACGCCACGACGAGGCGGAGCCGCCGACGACGTTCGCGCCCCGGCATCGCGGGCATCGCGAGTTCGACGCCGCGTATCTGATCGCACTCGCCCGGCGCCGTCTCCCGGTCGACCCCCACGAGGTGACCGCCCGGCGACTGCGTGACGCGGCGGATCTCCTGGCCGATTCCGTCGTCAAGACCGCGCGGCACGCGGAGCTCCACGAAGGGATGTGCGAGCTCGCTCTGGCGCAGGGCCGGCGGGAGGCCGCACGCGGCGCCGCTGTGTCCGCCCAGGACCTCTGGACCGAGCTCGGCCGCGATCGGCGGGCCAGGATCGCCCGCGACACGTTGATCCCCGGTCCCGGCGAGCCATCCGCTCCCATCACGGTGGTCACGCACGCGGGCGACGAGCTGTTCGTCCGGATCGAGGTCGCCCGATCAGAACCCGGCGCCGGGAACGGCCTGGTGGTGCGGGTCGAGGGCACCGGGACCTCGGCCACCGAGCTGACCCCGCTCCCGTCCTGGTTCGAACGAGGCAATTCGGCCAACCGCGTTTCGGTCGAGCAGCTCGCCCGGCCCGATGAGTGGGGCCGGTCGGCCGGACGTGTCCTCGGCATGCTCGCCGAGCGCCTCGGCCCGCGCCCGGACGGAAAGCCCACCGACATCCGGCTGGTGGCCACCACGCTGGTCGCCGCGCCCTGGGAGCTCACCCGCATCCCCGACGAGCGTCTGGTCGCCTTCGACGAGCTGCGCTACCTCTACCGGGGCATCGGCGTCAAGGACGGGCTACGGGTGGAGGCCGAGGCGGTGCAGCGCGTGCTCGCCCGCCTCGGGCTTCCACACGACGAGGTGAACCGGGCCCTCGGTCACGAGACGGCCGCCGACCTGCGTGACTTCCAGAGCCAGGCGAAGCTGCGCGACAACGGCCGGCTCCGCCGCTCCACCTGGCGTGCCCTGCACACCGCGTTACGCACGGCCCGGGCGGGCCGTCCGCCGCACGTCCTGCTGATCCAGCCGGACCAGCGCGCATCCGTCCGCCGGCAGCGCGGCCTGCGCGGCAGCGTGGCCGACGCGGAGGCGATCTACCGTGACCATTCTGCCCGTCTCACGATCCTGGAGAATCCCGGCCGGCGGACGATCGAACGGCAGAGGGACGAACTACGCCTCGACGAGCCGGTCGACGTCGTCCACGTGCTCGCCGCCATGGACAACCGCTTCAAGGACCCCGGCCTGAGCTTCTTGGGGGAGGACGTCGACATCCTGTTCCCGAGAGACCTCGGCGTGCTGATCCGGAGCCTTCGGCAGGACATCCCGCCGCTGCTGATCCTGGACGCCATCCAGCCGAGCACCACCGGAGAACGCTCCCGCGCGTTGCTCCAGCGCAACGACATCGCCGACCAGTCGCTCGCTCTCGACGGCGTCTGGACGATCCTGGCCACCGGCCTGGCCGACGGCTCCGCCCGGATCTCCCAGATGACGACGCTCGCCAGAACCCTCGTCAACGGCGAGGGTCCCGGCGAGATCTGGCGCGCCCTCCAGGCCGTCTCGAACGACCTGCCGTTCGCGACGACGGCCGTGTTCTCCAAGCTTCGTCCCGATGCCATGTTCCGCCCGGGCATGCAATGAGCACGCCCTCCGAACGAAGGCGGGCCGAGTTGCGTGCCAAGTTCGGCGGCCTGGAGGCCGAGCTCGCCTCCTGGACCGAGCTGAGCAGGGCGGGCGGTCCCCTGGAGAAGCATCACACCCAGGTGGCCGCCATCGTGGCGGCGATGGCGGTGCCGATCGCCGAACTGCGACCCCGCCTCGACGACCCCGGCACATGGGCCCAGACCGAGCGCCTGCTGATCCGCGTCCACGCGGTCCTGGAGTACTTCAGGTCCAAGCTCATGCTGCGTTTCGTTCCCGCCTTCCGCGACTACCTGGCGATGGCCGACCAGTACGCCTGGGAGTGCTACCTGCCCGCCCGGCAACGCGCGACCGTCCCGCGAGAGCCGCCGCTGACCTTCTTCAGCCCCGACACCACGCCGTTCGCCATCCCCAGAGGCGCTTCCTACCGCGGCGAGCTCAGCGTGCTGACGGAAGGTTCGCTGCGCGCGGTCGTCGAGCGCCTGCCGGTGCCCGTGATCGGCATCCCCTGGTTCCAGCTCAAGCACCTGCCCGACGCGATGGTGCTCGCCCACGAGGTGGGCCATCACGTAGAGATCGACTTCCGCCTCACCCCGACGCTGGAACGGCTGGTCAGCGCGGCCGTCCCGGTCGAGCGGGCCCAGGTCTGGCGGCGCTGGCTGGGCGAGGTCTTCGCCGACGTGTACGGCGCCCTCGCGGGGGGCACCGCCTTCTGTGGCGCTCTGGCCGACTTCGTGGCGACCGGACCGGCCACGACCGACGGCGCCTACCCGCCTCCGGCGATCCGGGTCGCGCTGGTGACCGAGGCCCTGCGCGCGTCGGGCCTGCCCGGCCACCCCCCTGACGACAGGCTCCCGGTGACCGGACCCTACGGCCAGGACGCCGGACCGGTGGCCGCCGCGCTGGTGGCCGGGCCCTACCCCGAGTTCGGGGACGTTCCCCTCACCCACGTGATCGACTTCGCCCCCCAGCAGGACGTCGCCGACCGTACCGCCGAACGCCTCCTGCGCGGCCACATGCTCCCGGCCACGACCGTCCGCACCCTGCTGGCCGCCGCCGCCATCGCCTTCGCCCGCGACCCCCTGCGATACGAGCGAGGCGACGTCGCGGACGTGGTCGTCAAGGCCGCGCTGGCCACCATCACGGCGGGCATCCGCGCCACGCCGAAGGCCGTACACGGCGGTGAGCGCGACCAGGCGGCAGGACGAGCGATCCTGGACCTCCTGGCGGTCCGCTGAGGTCGCCGTGTGCGTTCCCGCACCTTGGCGCCGACGGCAGGTCCGCATCGACAGCGGGCGGGGCGGGGGGATGCTTCTCGGGGCCGTGTTCACCGGTGTCGGATTGCTGCTTCTCATGCGCGGAGTACGTCTCGGCCTCAACCCGCAATAGCCATGAATTTCACGAATCGCTTCTCGTGGCTGTGCGATGCGTAGATCATGGTGTCGGCACGACGGCGAATCGCAGGCACGCATCGTTTCGGGAGGACCGACCATGGCGGAACACGAGCCTGTCGACGCGTACGACCCGGCGCTGGTGCGTCTGGCGAAGCTGTTCGGTGCCAGGTCCGAAGGTTTCCTCCAGGAGAAGGGGACCGCGAGCGTTCTCGACATCCCCGCTCAGGACTGGCCCCTTGTAGGGCTGCTCGCTGCCAGGAACACCTACCGCGACGCCACGGACACCATGGTCGCCTCCGCGCAGGAGGGCAGCACCTACTCGCGTGCCCTGGTGTCCGCGCTCGACAGGGTACGGCAGCACTACTCCGCGGCCGACTTCGCCTCCACCCCGGTGTCCCTCGATGGGAAGACCCCGGCCGTCGCCGCTCCCTCATCGGCGAAGACGATCAATTCGTACGTCAGCGACGCCGCGTACGGCTCGCTGGGCGCACTGGGGGTGGTCTCGGTGGCGACGGGGGTCAGCCTGCTTCCCATCATGCGGGAAAGGCTCGCCACCCTCAGGCAGCTCGCCACCGGGATGCCGGAGTCGTACCCGATATGGCTCGGCGCCGGGCTGCTGCTGGCCAACATGCGCGATCCCGAACCGTTCGTGCTGGCATCCAAAGGCTGGGAGTCCGTGGCGAAGTCCGCCAACGACAGCGCCCAGGAGATCCATCACCAGATCGAGACGATCATGGCGGAGGGGTGGCGGGGCATCGCCGCGACCGGCTTCCGGGAGCACGTCGACATGAGGTTCGTGCCCGCGCTCCTGCGATACCACGACCACGCCGACGCCATGGCCCAACTGGGCAAGATCGGCGCCGACGTGCTCGACAAGAGTCTCACCATGGCCTTGGGGATGGTGATGATCGCCATCGTCATGTTGATGGCGTTCAGGGCGATCCGCATGATGTACCCGCAATCTCGGATCGTGGTGGGCCTGGCAGCAGGTGTCTGGTTGATGTCGGCGTACAAGGTCGTCGCGATACTGGCCAAGCAGTACGGGGCGTTCTCCGACGTCAGCGGGAAGGTCGCCGACCAGGCGGAGCTGGTCAGGCGATCCTTCCTGGACGACGCCCCGCGCCCCGGTCCCTCCTCTGACATGGCCGGCATCAAGCCCGTCACCGGCACCGTCTGGGTGCCCCCGGCAGGCGAGGAGTGGACCCCGGAGGAGTGGGACCGCCAGTGGAAGCCCGCCTGACCCGGCCCCTGGACCGACGGATCCGGCTCCCGCTGACAGCGCGGGAGCCGGAGAGGATCTCAGCGTCTCGGGCCGGGCATCCGGCCCGGGACACCAAGCCGCGTCAGTGGACCATCACGTAGGCGCCGAACTCGAGAGCCACATCCCACGCCCGGGAGAAGACGATCACTCGTCCGCCGTCGAGCCCGCCGCAGTACACCGGCTTGCTGATGGCGGAGGTGATGCCCTGCGCCGCGACCTCGTCGTACCAGTTGGTGTAGGAGTACACCGGGCCTCCGCTGTCACCGTGCGCGACGGCGCAGCCGCCGACCGAGCTCTTGGCCCGGACCATGTGCTTGACGTACTGCCCGTTGGTGTAGGTGCCGCTCCAGCCGGTCTCGGTCACCTTGATGAGACAGTACTCACCCAGCGAGGCCCCGGAGTTGCACACGAAGTTGCCGACGTACGCCTTCCACAGCGCCACCACCCTGTTGCTGCTGGAGGCCGAGCTGTTGCCGTCGAAGACGTCGGCGGTCGCGTTCGCCTGCACGATGGCGGCGTCCCTGTGGGAGACGCGCCAGGTCACCGGGCCCATGTAGTTCGCCGCGCTCCCGGTGCCCCCTCCGTCGTAGAACTGGTTCCAGAGGTTGCCGCAGTGCGCGGCGGTGAGGTACCCGGGCGAGCCGTACTTGTCCCAGACCGCGAAGCCCGAGGTGCAGCCGGAGCCGGTCTGCTTGTTCCAGGTCCGGCCACCCGCGTAGTAACTGGGGATGTCGTCCTGCCTGCTGTAGGCGGGATCGAACCGCTCCCCCCGCTCCAGCGTGATCGGCGCGGTGGCGCCGCTGGGCCGCTGCAGCTGGTCGGGAGTGGTGTCCTGCCCGGCGACCGAGAGCTGGACCCCGCTGCCGTCCGGCTGCGGGGCCGCGCCCACCACCTGGCCGGCTTCGGTCCACTTCTCGGCCTCCTGCAAGAGCTGGGCGCGGCTGTGGGCGGCCGGCAGCACGGACACCGGGGCCGTCTGGCGTCCCACGTCGATCACGTCCTGTACGGCCCGCGGCACCTGGCCCCGCCAGTACAGGCGTACCTCGTGGTACTCGGGGTCGACCACGATCCCTCCGTACCCCTCGGCCGCCTCGGCGCTCTCGGCGCTCTCGGCGCTCTCGGCGGCGGAGACGATGCGGTCGGCGACCCCGTTGAGGCGGGTCTGCTCGGTGAACAGCGCGTTCCAGCTGGCGAACCCGCCGGGCACCGGGTCTCGCGGACCGGTGTCGTCCTTGGCCGGTGTCTTGTCCACCGGGGTCCCGGCGACCCGCCGGGTGAGGTCGGGGTCGTCGAGGGCCCGCGCCGCCGCGGTCCCCGCGCCGAGGAACGGCACGAGCGCACAGACGACGCTCAGCACCATCAGGTGTAACCGGATTCTCTTCTGCATGTTTCCCCCATGATTGTCAAGAACCGGGGTAATCACAGCAGGCGATACACAGCACGTGCCGCGTCGAATTACCACGACAGAACGCGCCTTTGTTCCTTGCGCCTCATCACGGTCGTTCACCGCCGAGCACGTCGGCCGACTGATCGCCGAATGGCACCACGACACCGGCGATGGGCACGTGACGCTCTACCTTCCTTGCACGGTGGCCTTCGACGTCCGATGTCGTGGGCGAGGACGCGGCCGCGGCCGGCGTACCCGCGGGTGGGGTGCTCGCAAAAGGCGCTCAGGGCGCGTCCCGTGCAACCCGCCTCTCCCGGTCTCGCGGTCGCTTGACCGGACGAAATACTATTTACACGACAATTAGCCAGACGGTGTTACAGAATCGTCTCGCTTTCCCCTCGACGCCATCCGCTTCGTCCTCGCATGCGACCTTCCAATTAGGCGAGGAGGAGGACGAGCATATGGGCACTGGTTCAACCGGCTACGCGGTGATCGACGTCGAGACAACGGGGTTGCGGCCATCGTGGCACGACCGGATAGTCGAGGTGGGAATCGTCCATGTCGATCCCACCGGAGCAGTGACCGGTGAATGGAACACGCTGGTCAACCCGGAACGCGACCTCGGTCCACAGCACATCCACGGCATCAGTGCCGGCGACATCCGACATGCCCCCACGTTCAAAGAGATCGCCGGCGCGGTGGCCACCCTGCTGCGGGGCCGCGTGCCCGTTGCCCACAATCTCCGGTTCGACGCGGGGTTTCTCCAGCATGAATTCACCCGAATTGGTGTATCGACTCCGACATGTACGGAATTCGGAATCTGCACGATGACGGAGGCCCGTCAATTCCTCCCGCAGGCTCCGCGCAATCTCGCGGGCTGCTGCGCTGTGGCCGACATCCCGTTGGAGGGCCATCACAGCGCGCTCGCCGATGCCCGCGCCGCCGCCCGGCTCCTCGGCCACTATCTGACGCTGGCCCATCCGGTGCACCCCTGGCGACACGCCCTCCAGACGGCCGGCGGGATCGCATGGCCGGCGCTCGATGACACCGGAGTCCCATGGGTACGGCGCGGTGTGGCCGCGGAGCGGGAAGACCACTTCCTCGCCCGGATCCTCGACCGCCTTCCCCAGGAGGCGCAGCCCGTCCAGGCCACCTCCTATCTCGCCCTGCTCGATCGGGTGCTCCTCGATCACCAGATCTCAGGCGCCGAGGCCGACGCGCTGGTGGAACTGGCGACCGACCTCGGACTGGGCAGGACGGCTCTGGATCGGCTGCATCACGACTACCTCATCGCCCTTGCCCATGCGGCCCTGGCCGACGGCGTCGTCACGGCCGGGGAGCGTCACGAGCTTCAACTGGTCGCCGATCTCCTCCGCCTGTCTCCCACAGCGGTCGACGAGGCTCTCGCCGGCGCCCGGGGACACTCCTCCGGGCATCTGACACGGTTCGAACTGGAGCCGGGCGACCTCATCGTCTTCACCGGAGAGATGGACGGCGGACGCGAGTCATGGGAGGAGCGTGCCCGCCGAGCGTCCTACCTTCCCCATACCAACGTGACCAAGAAGGTCCGCCTGCTGGTCGCCGCCGACCCCGACACCCTCTCCGGCAAGGCCCGTAAAGCCCGCGCCTACGGCATACCGATCGTCACCCCGGACGCCTTCGCCCGCATGCTCGACTGAAACACCCAGACCCGAGCACCTCGGTCAACCGGGCCGCTACAAGCTGCTCGCCGAGGTCGTCGCATGTGTTTCCCCATGTTGAACGCCGCGTCGTCGGCGTGCGCGAGCACACGGTCGACTCCAAGGTTCTCGCACCCGTGCTCACTGCTTTCTTCCGCTCCTGAGCAGCACCGACGAGACACCGTTGGCAAGATCCACTACAGCGCCTTGGGCTCAGTGGCCGGTGGCGCGGGTGGCGCGGCGGCGGGCGTTCTGGCGTCTGGTCTTCACCTCCACGCCGCAGGAGCTCATGCTGCACCAGCGGCGGCTGCGGTTCTTGCTCAGATCCAGGAACAGGCCCGCGCATCCCCCGCTGGACGCGCACACCCTGACCCGGTCCACCGGCCCGGCTGTCAGCAACTCGATCGCCGAGCGGGCGACCGGCCACCACGTCCGATTCGGGTCGTCGCCGTCGAAGGCCCAGCCGTACGCGCCGTCCGCGCGCACCAGGTGCGCCGCGGCCATCGCGGCGCGGTAGGCGTCTTGGAGGGCCGCCAGGTCGGCGGCGGCAGGCTCGGTGCCCCGCGCGATGGCGTGGAACGCGTGGAAGACCGTCTCGCGGAGTTCGAGTGCGGCGTTGAACGCCTCCTGCGCCGGGCCCGGCTCGGCGGCGGCCCGGCGCAGCAGCCGCTCGGCCACTTCCTGGTCCACGACACCGGCCCGCAGTGCCCATTGGGCCAGGTCACCGTAGGCGAAGAGGGTCTCCTTCGGCACCTTCAGCCGTCGCCCGTCCAGAGAGTTGGCGAAGTCGAGGCACAGGACGCCCCCGAAGAACTCGGTCATGTCCACCACCAAAACACGTTTAGGTGGCAGCCATGCGGATAATGCTGCCAGTGAAACGAGTTTAGCCGGTGGACAACAGGAGTCCGCGATGATGAACGCCCTGACCGCCATCCCGATCGCCGTACGCGCCACACGCGCCCTGGCCCGCTCGGCCCTGCCGGACAGCCCTGTGGTCCCCGACGGCCATTCCTGGCCACGCCGCTGGACGGCTGCCCGCAGGCACCGGACGACGCCCGCGAGCCAGTCCGACTCCCCCACGAGCCCGTCCGACTCCCCCGCGAGCCAGTCCGACTCCCACGCCAGCCCGTCCGACTCCCCCGCGACCGCACCGCAGAGGTCTGCGGGCGACCCGCCATCACCGCCGCGGTTCACCCTGACGGCCGTGGTCCTCGACACCCGCGATCCCGCCGCGCTCGCCCGCTTCTACGCCCGGCTGCTCGGCTGGGAGCTCGCCACCGAGAAGCCCGGGTGGGTGACGCTGAGGGCCCGCGACGGCTCGACCGGCATGTCCTTCCAGGCCGAGCCCCTGTACGAGCCGCCGGCCTGGCCCGCCCGCCCCGGCGGTCGGCTGATGATGGCCCACCTGGACATCGAGGTGGACGACCTGGAAGCCGCCAGGGCCCACGCCGTCGCGTGCGGTGCGACGACCGCGGACTTCCAGCCGCAGGACCAGGTCCGCGTCTGCCTCGACCCGGACGGCCACCCCTTCTGCCTCTGGCTGGACCTCGGCCGCGCATCGGCCTGATTCCGCGCACCAGGACACCGGCGCGGATCATCTCTCGAGTCAGGACGAAAGCTCACGCACGTTCCTCGGCCCGCGCCTTGGCGGCTCTGCGACGGCGGATGCCCACCACGCGAGCCGGTGACGTGGCCAGGTCGTCCCAGGTCACGTAGCCGCCGGAAGCTGTCGCGACGTGATGGTGCCTCACATGGCGATGCGGTGATGCCTGCCCTGCCTGCGGTGGCGGCCGTGCGTGCCCGTGGATCGTCTCCTCGCCGACGCCCTGGTCATCACCATCACCGACCCGAGGACCAGGACGGTGATCCCCCCGGTGAAGGCGACGCCTTCCGGGCTGAGCACCGCCGGGATCTGGTCGTGTCCCATCGCCTCGATGGTGATGACGGCCTGTTCGCGTGGCGCACTGACCAACGGCGCCTTCATCTGCCGCGGCTCCGTGGACCGCTCCAGTGAGCCGACCTGCACCTGCTTCTCGTGAACCTTGCGGGGCAGGCCGTACCCGACGACCTTGCTCTCGTCGCGGATCTTCCGTTTGAGCCAGACCTTGTCGACGTTCGCCTCGATCGTGTGCAGCTTGCCGTTCTCGACCTTCTCGACGACACCGACGTGGTCGACCTTGCCCGCTTTCTTGGACCCGGCCCAGTCGTAGAAGACCAGCGCACCAGGCTCGGGCGTGTCGGACCAGGCTCCCTGCCGCTGGAACCACTTCGCGTGGGAAGGCGTCCACGCGAACTGGCCCACGTAGCCCTGGACATCCGCCTTCTCGGCCGCCCAGGCGATGAACATGTCGCACCACGGCGCGTTCTTGTACTGCGGGTCCGCCACGGCATCGGAGTACCACTCGCCGAACTTGGTGTACTGGCTCGCGCCCTCTTTGTAGCCGAGTTCCGAGCGCATGGCTTCAAGCAGGCCGTCGGCAATGGGATCCACTGGACTCCGGGGTCTCCTCTGTCGGTCGGCTACCGGGCCGGGCGGCGTTCGCCGCGGAACGCGGCCGATACCTCTCCGGCACCGGCGGTTTCACCTCTGCGAGCAGGTGGGAGTCCCCAACCCCAAGCTCGCCCCACGCGTGGCCTGTAAGCCGGCTTGGACCCCCGTCCGCTAACGATGGACTTTAGTAGATGACAGCCGCCAAACAGCCGACAATCACAAAAAGGCATGAAGGCTCAGGATCATCGCGATAAGCCCGGCGGGTGGAATTTCACCCGATAGACCATTTGACGGCCCACGGAGGAAACTTCTCCCGTCATACCCTGCGTCAGTGGCCGTGCTCGCCCTGCTCGGCGTGCTCGGCAGATTCGGCGGGCTCGGCGGGGGTGGCCGTCGGCTCGGGGTCGGTGATGACGGGCGCGGCCTGGCCGGCTTGGACGGCGAAGTCGGCGGTGCGCACGGCTTCCCCGTGCTTGAAGTCCAGGAACAGCCGGTAGTCGCCGCGGCTGGGCACCTCGGCGTAGAAGGTGATCTCCGGACCGGACGGCGTCTTGCCGTCTCCCGGTTCCCCATCTGGGTGCACGTGCAGGTAGGCCAGGTCTCCACCGCGCAGAGCCACCAGGTGGCCGTACGCGCCGAGATAGGGCTGCAGGTCGGTGACCGGCCTGCCGTCCTTGCTCACCTTCAGCACGAGCTTGCTCGCCCGGCCGGGGGTCAGCTCGCCGTCGAGGGTGACGGTGTAGCCGTCCACCGTCGCCGTACGGTGGGGCTCGGGGAGCGGCTTGGGCTCGTAGCGGCCGGCGGCGTACAGATCCACGCCGAGAGTCATGCCGTCCGCGCCCTCGGGGGCGAAGTCGGCGAACGCGCGGTACGTTCCCGCCTCGGGCAGCGTGAGCGGTACCGTCCAGGTGCCGTCGGCGGTCGAACGCGGATGGAGGTGCTGGAAGCTCCCGAGATCTCGTGGCACCACGATGAAGTGCAGCTTCTTGTCGTGCTCCACCTGGTAGGCGGTTACCGGCCTCCCGTCAGGCCCGGTCACGGTGAACCGGAAGTCCATGGTGCGGCCGGGCCTGATCTTCGTGGTCAACGGGGTCAGGGTGTAGCCGTTCTGGGACACCTGGAGTCCTCCGGGGATCGCCGTCGCGCCCGCCGGGCCGGTCTCACCGGGGGCGGTCGTCTCGTGGACGGCATGCCCGCTCGGGGCCGGCGGCGTGCCGACGCCTCCCATCAGCTTGCCGGCCCCGAAGGTTCCGGCGAAGACCACGGCGAGTCCGAGGGCATAGGCTCCGAGCTTCGCGGGGGTGTTCATCACCGGTTCACCACTTCGTACCCGGCCTGCTCGACCGCGGCGGTCATGGCGGCATCGTCGACCGGGCCGTCGCTGTCGACCGTCACCAGACCCGTGGGCAGGTCGACCTTGACACCGGTGACGCCGGGGACCTCTCCGACCTCTTCTGTGACCGAGCTGACGCAGTGGCCGCACGTCATCCCTTTGACGGTGTAGGTGGTGGTGGTCATCGCGATCACTCCTGTTATCGGAAGTCGTCTATCGAACGTCAGTACCGGACCAGGCGGGGATCCACACCCTTGCCTAGAACCCACGGGGGGTATCCGACGACCGGGAACCTAACATACCCCCAAGGGGTTAGCAAGCCATCGTCGCACGCATCGCGGCGATGAGCCTCTTGCGTTCGATGTACCCCCTGGGGGTATATTCACAGGGGAGATCGGTCCCCCACCCGAAAGGAACGTGACACCCCATGGACCATTCAGCCCACGACCACGTCCCGCACCGGCACACCGAACACGGCGGCGGACACGGCGGCGGACGCGGCGACTCCTCCTGGCGCACCGCCGCCCAGGCGACGCTGCACTGCCTGACCGGCTGTGCCATCGGCGAAGTTCTCGGCATGATCATCGGTACCGCGGCCGGACTGCACTCCGGCGCCACCGTCGCACTGGCGATCGCGCTGGCCTTCGTCTTCGGCTACGCGCTGACCATGCGCGGAGTGCTCAGAGCGGGCCTGAACCTGCGCCAGGCGCTGAAGGTCGCCCTGGCCGCCGACACCGTCTCGATCGCGGTGATGGAGATCATCGACAACATCGTGATGATCGCCGTGCCCGGCGCCATGGACGCCGGCCTGACCAGCGTCCTGTTCTGGGCGGCCCTGGCCTTCTCCCTCGCCCTCGCCTTCGTGCTCACCGTGCCGGTCAACCGCCGGCTGATCGCCAAGGGCCGCGGACACGCCGTCGTCCACGCCTACCACCACTGAGACACCTGGTCGCGGCCCTGGACGAAGGCACGGGACTCCCCCGGGGGCAGTCCGTGACGCCGCGCCAGGAACGTGTCGATTATTGGCCCCCTGCCGGCCGAACCAATGTGGTGGTCGAGCACGTATCTCCCGGCGGACGGCTCGAAACGAGGATTTGGCGGAAAGACATTGACGCGACTTGGTCAGCCGTCGGCCCGGAAACAGGCGACCACGGAAGACGACCCGGCAACGGACGGCGACCTGGAGCACACGCCAGAGGACGAGGCCGGCAGCCAGGACAACACGGGTGACGTCGCAGGGGACGGGGCCGGCGACCGGGGCAGAGCCGATGACGCCTCAACGGACGAGGCCGGCGCACGGGACAGAACCGGTGACGCCTCAACGGACCAGGCCGACGCACGGGACAGAACCGGTGACGCCCCAACGGACCAGGCCGGCGGCCGGGACGACGAGATGGCCGGTGATCCCGCAGGCCGACTCCGGGGACCGCGCCGCGTCGCCACATGGGTGACCACCGGCCTGGCCTGCCTGGTCGTGCTGTTCGCCCTCATCGCCCCGAACGATCTGAACCGCTTCTCGCTCAGCGCGTTTCTGCGCATCCCGGTGGAGGGCCTCGTCGGGGTCGTCCTCCTCCTGGTCCTGCGGGCGAGCGCCAGACGGGTGGTGGCGGTGCTCGCCGGAGTGGCCCTCGGCCTGCTGACGGTCCTGAAACTGCTCGACATGGGGTTCCTCAAGTTCGTCGCCCGGCCGTTCGACGTGGTGCTCGACTGGGTCCTGCTCGGGCCCGCGTGGGAGTTCGTCAGGGACGCGTATGGCCTGGGCGGTGCGATCGGCGCCGTGGTCCTGCTCGTGGCCGTCGCCGCCGCCATGCTCATCCTCATGCCGCTGTCGGTGCTGAGCCTGACCAGGATCGCGGTCCGGCACCGCTCCACGACGATGCGGACGGTCGCGGTGCTCGCGGTCATCGTGCTCGTCGACATACTGGCCGGCAGGCCGATCACCCCCAAGGTGCCGCTCGCCAAACTGGCCTACGCCCGGGCACAGCAGGTACGCGCGGGGCTGCACGACCAGGAGGCGTTCGCGGCGGAAGCCGCCGTCGACGCCTTCCGCGACACCCCGGGCGAGAAACTGCTGACCGGGCTGCGCCGCAAGGACGTCGTTCTCGCCTTCGTCGAGAGCTACGGGCGCGACGCGGTCGAGGACCCCGAGATCGCGCCACCGGTCCGCGCGGTGCTCGACGCGGAAGACCGGCGGCTGCGCGCGGCCGGGTTCGCTTCCCGCAGCGCCTTCCTCACCTCGCCGACGTTCGGCGGCAGCAGCTGGCAGGCCCAGTCCACGTTCCTATCGGGCCTGTGGATCAACAACCAGCCGCGCTACCGCAACCTGGTCTCAAGCGATCGCCTGACGCTGCCCAGCGCCTTCCGTCGCGCGAACTGGCGCACCGTCGCCGTCGCGCCGGGGATCCGCCGGGCATGGCCGGAGGCGTTGTTCTTCGGCTACGAACGGACCTACGCGTCCTGGGATCTCCAGTATCGCGGCCCGCGCTTCTCCTGGGCGCTCATGCCCGACCAGTTCACCCTGGCGGGCTTCGAACGCCTGGAACACGCGAGGAAGGATCGCGGCCCGCTGATGGCGACGATCCCCCTGGTGTCGAGCCACACACCCTGGACGCCCATCCCCAAGTTCCTCCCCTGGAAAGACCTCGGGGACGGCTCGGTCTTCACCCCCATCGCCGCGGCCGGCCCCTCGCCCAAGGTGTGGCGCAGCACCGCCCAGTTGCGCGCTGACTACGGGCGTTCCATCGAGTACTCGCTGAGCAGCCTGCTCTCCTACATAGAGACCTACGGCGACGACGATCTCGTGGTGGTCTTCCTCGGCGACCACCAGCCGAACCCGACCGTCACCGGCCCGCGTGCCAAATGGGACGTGCCGATCACCATCGTCGCCCACGACCAGGCCGTCCTGGACCAGATCTCCGGGTGGGGCTGGCATGACGGCCTGACGCCCGGCCCGCAGGCACCGGTCTGGCGGATGGACCAGTTCCGGGACCGGTTCCTTACCGCCTTCGGATCGCAGCCCCGCCCCGTACCATCACCCAACTCGACGACGGGCCGGTAGCGGCGCCATGTACGGCGGGTCAGGGCGAGGTGGTCCCACCGGGTAGAGGCTTGAATTCCGGCATGTCGAGCGGCCCCGGCTTGGCAGCCCAGGGCACCGCGACCCGCACCGAAGTGTTGCCGGGAAATCCGACGACGTACCCTTTCGCCAGCGGGGGCAGCTCTTTCCAGTAAGCACGCCAGGCATCACGGACGAGTCCGCTTGCGGCCTTGCTCTCCCCCACGCCGACATAGACCACGTTCAGGCCGCCGGCCATGAGGCCCGTCACCGCCATCTCCCTGCTGGTCACCGACCACGACTTCTTCTCCACCCGGTCATTCCAGAGAGTGGCACCACTGCTGGCGATCATGCCCTGGGTGAAGTTACGAATCCATGGCCTCATCGCGGCGAGCACCGAGATATTGCCGGTGCCGCCGATGACGCCGGCGACGACGGCCGCATTGGAGCCCTCGGCGATCGAGAGAAGAGACCTTTCAAAGGGGCTTCGTCCGACGAAGGGGTTGGCCACGGCATTGATCGCGAAGTTGCCCCCCAGCCCCCACCGATAGATCCGCCAGTACCCGCTCCACGACTGCTGTGCCATGCTCAGGAAGCTTGTCTCACCCGAGGCTTTCATGCCCAGGCCACGAACCACACCTGATCGGCCAACGGCTATCGTGCCCCTTCTCACCACGGCACCGAGTGAGTGGAGGATCAGCCGGAACCTGCCGAGCACTTGTGCGGAGACGACGGCGACCTCGGTCGTCGTCTTGGCCGACCTGGCCCACGCAGCCATGGAACCGAGGCCGGCGGTGGCCGCCGACGTGGCCACCGCCACCATCACGGCGATGACCAGACTCTCGATCAACCTTTTCAGGGCCTCCTGCGTCTTGGCCGACACATCGGCGGCGCTGTCGAGGACCACGGCCGCCGCGCCGAGTTGGACGATGGCCTCCTCCCGGTAGCCGGGGTGGAGCCATCTCCCCCAGGTCTCCTTGAAGGTGGCCGCGTCATCTCCCTCCCAGGTTTCGGTCAGCGTCACCACTTTCACGAGTTCTTCGTGTGCGTGCGAAACCGCCGTCTGGAGTTGCCGGCAGGCCTCGGCCATGGATCTCAGCTGACGTATGTCTTCGTCATTGCCGATGCGGCGTAATGCGTTACCGAGGAGGCGGATGAGGTCTACAGGAGGGTCATACCACTCGGCCATTCCACTTCCCTTGCACGACGGCCGCCAGTGCCGGAGGGGCCCGAGAGCAGCGCTGTCCTGTCCGTCAACGGGGTACGGGGTGCCCGTTCCCCTTCAGGTCAATGGGAAGCTTAGTGATCTCCGCTCGCGTATGCTTCTCCACCGCCTCCAGCCGCCGCGAAGCGGCCAGAAGCGCCTCGCCGGAGGTGCCGAGCTTCTGGCGCAGGTCGGTGACGTAGTCGTTGATCTCGGTGTAGAAGTCGAGATAATGCTCCCCGAGATGCTCGGAAGCGCCTTCCACCAGGCCGAAGCAACGAGCGGTGGGAGCCGCGTCCATCTTGAAGGCCGTGGCGGGAGACTCGAGCAGGCGCCCGACCTCATGACAGGTCGTACCGGCGTGCCGCAGGTCTTCCGTACGGGCCACCATTCGATTACCCAAGACACAGCTCCAGAGTCCAAGTGGGACATCGCTTCTGACGATGATCGGCCACGCGTACCATGATCCCATGTCGGGCGACCCGGTCGCTGTGCATCCACGGCAACAAATGCATGCCGACCATCTTCACCGGCACCCGCTGCGTCCTCATCTGACGGCCCGGCCGGGGCCGCGGCGCCGGACGTCAGGTTCCGGTGGTGGAGGCGGCCACATGTGAACGTTTCATCGTATTCGCATACGTGACCCGCGATCCGCTGCTCGAACGGGCCGTCCGGGCAGGTCGGCACCGATGAGGACGTTCTCTGGCGTCTTCGTGTTCCCCTCTCTCCACCTCTCCCGTTGACAGCCGTCATGGCGGTTCTTACCTTCATCTTGTTCGCCCACATGTATGCCATACATGTATGTGAACAGGATGAAAGCCGCTCTGCCGCAGGCCGGACCCAACGGAACAAGGAGAAAGATGGTGACCCTCATATGAGGACGAAGCGGACGGGCAGGATGCTCGTCCTGACGGTGACGGCGAGCGCCGCGCTCGTGGCGGCCGGCGTCGCCGGAGTGGGCACGGCCGCCGCGGCGGCTCCCACCTCCGGCTCTTACACACTGGTCAACGCGGGCAGCAGCCTGTGCCTGAACGCGCCGGGCAGCTCCAGCGGCACCCAGCTCGTCCAGGCCTCCTGCAACGGGAGCGCGAACCAGATTTGGACGGTCACCTCGGTGAGCGGCGGCGTCACGCTCAAGGCCGGCGCCACCGGCATGTGCGCCGGCGTGCGGGACGCGAGCACCTCCGCGGGTAAGGCCGTGCAGCTGGAGAACTGTTCCGGCGCCTCGTCCCAGACGTGGAGTCTCACCGCGTCCGGGTCGAACTACCGGGTGGTCAACGCCAACGGCGGCAAGTGCCTGAACGTCAAGGACAGTTCCACCTCCTCGGGCGCGCTCGTCCAGCAGAACTCCTGCGACTCGGTGACCAGCAAGCAGTGGACGTTCGCCCCGGCCGGGTCCACCCCGACCCCCACCGGGAACCCGAACCCCACGCCCACGCCGACGCCGACCGGCGGCGGTGGCGGTGGCATCCCGTCCTTCCCCTCGCCCAGCGGTTCGGTGAAGGTCGACGCGACCATCCAGGTGTCGGGGACCTTCGACGGCGGGATGAGGCGCTACTACGGCATCGGTGACGGCGGCCAGAGCGAGAGCCAGGACCCGATGTTCGAGCTGGCACCGGGTGCGACGATCAAGAACGTCATCATCGGCGCGCCGGCCGGCGACGGCGTCCACTGCGAGGGCAACTGCACGATCCAGAACGTGTGGTGGGAGGACGTCGGCGAGGACGCCGCGACCTTCCTGGGCGGCACGAACTACTACGTCACCGGCGGCGGAGCGAAGTCGGCGTCGGACAAGGTGTTCCAGCACAACGGGCCGGGCACCGTCCACATCAGCAACTTCTTCGTGAGCAACGCAGGCAAGCTCTACCGCGCCTGCGGCAACTGCTCCAGCTCCTACCAGCGCCACGTGGTGATGAACGGCATCGTCGCGCAGAGCACGAAGGTCCTGGTGGGCATCAACACGAACTGGGGCGACACCGCGAGGTTCAGCAACATCACCGTCTACGGGAGCAGCAGCAGTACCACCATCTGTGAGAAGTACCGGGGCGTTCCCAAGGGCAGTGAGCCGGAGAAGATCGGCAGCGGCGCCGACGGCACGAACTGCCTCTACTCCTCCTCCGACATCACCTACAGATAACCCGATACCACCCGCAGGCAGGTGCCCCCCCTGCCTGCGGGCAGCCCGGCCGGAGCCGCGCAAGTGACCACTTGCGCGGCTCCGCCACATCTCGGCCCGCCCGCGAAGGGGACAGGGCGCGTCCCCTGATGACCGGATCTTCAGAAACCCTTTTCGCAACAGACGTGATCATTGCCTCCATGCATTCGGGACAGCATCCATAGAAAGTGCCCAGTACTCCGCCTCGGAAGCTCGCATCGAAGTGATCAGGACTATTGACAGTCCCTGATGTTGCGCCTACGTTTCAGAAAACGTTTTATGGGCGTTTCGGTGCGTCGCCAGGGCGACAGAGGAGACGATCATGGAAGGCGGGATGCCCCGGCGCGGCGGCACGGCATTCGACCAGGCGGGCAACATGCGGGCCAGGTCGGCCGCACTGCGCGACGTCGCGGCGCTGGCCGGGGTGTCGACCATGACGGTGTCGCGCACGCTCAACGAACCGGAACGGGTGCGCCCGGACACGCGGGCGCGGGTCCTGGCGGCGGTGGAGAGGCTCGATTACCGGCCCAACCAGGCCGCCCGCCAACTGGTCACCGGCCGATCGGGCGTGCTGGGGGTGGTCGGCGTCGACACCGACCTGTACGGCCCGGCCGCCACGCTGTACGCGATCGAGCGGGCCGCCAGGAGGTCCGGCTACGCCGTCGACGTCGCCGGCCTCGGCTCGTCCGACCCCGGTTCGATCGCCGAGGGAGTGCGCCGGCTGCGCACC
Organism: Sphaerisporangium flaviroseum; assembly: GCF_039537005.1. Lineage (NCBI taxonomy): Bacteria > Bacillati > Actinomycetota > Actinomycetes > Streptosporangiales > Streptosporangiaceae > Sphaerisporangium > Sphaerisporangium flaviroseum. Next base: position 37,709 of record NZ_BAAAZR010000027.1, read on the forward strand.
CAGCAGGTGGACGGCCTCATCGTCGTGGTGCCGCACCAGGCGGCCGCCGACGGCGTGCGCGACCTGCACCCCGGCCTCCCCTTGGTGGCGGTCGACGCGGGATGGGGCATGCCCGTGCCGGTCGTCATGGCGGACCAGACCGGCGGTGCGGCCAGGGCCACCGGTCACCTGCTGGGTCTGGGCCACGAGACGGTGTGGCACATCTCGGGCCCGGTCGACTGGATGGCCGCGCAGGGCCGCATCCAGGGGTGGCGCTCGGCCCTGCAGGCCGGCGGCCGGCTCGTGCCCGAGGTCCTGTCGGGTGACTGGAGCCCGCAGTCGGGCTACCGGCTGGGCCGGCACCTGGCCGGCGACCCGCACATCACGGCGATCTTCGTGGCGAACGACCAGATGGCCGTGGGGGTGCTCCGCTCGCTGCACGAGGCGGGGCGGCGCGTTCCCGAAGACGTGAGCGTGGTCGGCTTCGACGACATCCCCGAGGCCGGTTACCTGTGGCCGTCCCTGACCACGGTCCGCCAGAACTTCCGCGACCTCGGCGGTGAGGCGTTCCGCCTGCTGCTCCAGCGCATGAAGGGAGGCACGGAGGAGAGCCTCAAGATCATTAGTACGGAGCTGGTCGTCAGAAGAAGCACCGGGCGAGCGCCCTGAGGACCGGTCCCGCGACACATCAAAGAAGGAATGCCGCGTTCCATTTGATGTTATCGGTAACATATTTGTTAGCCGGAAATCTCCGTGTCCATTTACCGTTCACGCAGCTCACAGCGCATTGACAATCGAGTCTTGACAGGTTCCATGTTATGGAAAAGACTCGGTGAAGCCGCAGGCGATACACGCGGCGGCTCCTTCGTAAGAAAGAAGTCCAGCCGCATATGCGAATCGATTGTTAACGCTAACACAAATGTAGCTGTGATAATCCCGGTCACCCTTTGGGAGCGCCCCGCTCCACCGGCCCGTTCCCGTCGCACTCGAGGTGCGGCACGACGAATCACGGAGGTTCCCGATGAGACGATGGTGGGCGGCGGCCGTCCCCACGTTGGTTCTCGGCCTGCTGCTGTCTCCCGCCGGCGTGATGCCGGCGACCGCGGCGGATCCGAACCTGGCGCCCGCGGCGACCGCCTCGGCGTCCTACACCTCCCCCTGGGAGGCCGTCGCCGCGATCAACGACGGCATCGACCCGCCGTCGTCCAACGACACCGTCAACCGGCGCTGGGGCACCTGGCCCAACACCGGTGAGCAGTGGGCCCTGCTCACCTGGCCGACCGGCCGGGCGCTCACCTCGGCAGACGTGTACTTCTTCGACGACAACGGCGGCGTGCGGGTCCCCACCTCGTGGAAGCTCCAGTCGTGGGACGGCAGTTCCTACGTCGACCTGGCGGGCGCGAGCGCGTACGGCAGGGCGCTCAACGGGTACAACCACGTCACCTTCACCCCCGTCACCACCACCCGCCTCCGTGTGCTCATGCAGGGCACCAGCTCGGTGGGGCTGCTGGAGGTCAAGGCCAACGGAACCACCCCCGGCGGCGGCTCGACCGGGTGGAACCCGCCCGCGAACCTGGTCACCCCGCTCAACCAGGTGTGGCAGCACTACGTGGACACCTACCCCCGGCTGAACACCTTCAGGAACTACGGGTGGGACCAGGTCATGGCCAACGGCGGCAGCCTCAACTACTGCGTGCGCTGGGAGTCCAGCGCACCCGTCTCCGCCACGCTGCGCGACCAGATCCACGCCGCCCTGGCCCGGCAGGTGAAGAAGTGGACCGACCTGATGGTGGGCCACAACGGCTGGCCCTACACCAACGTCCCCGTCAAGGTCGTCGGCTGGGCGGTGCGCGACCGCGCCACGCTGCAGTGGAACGACAATTCCGTGGACATCTACGTGAACAACATCCGCGAGGGCGCCCCGCAGTGCTCCGAGCCGTGCGGGCGCTTCTTCAACCAGAACGGCCAGTACCCGAACTGCCCGGGCGGGGTCGCCCGCCACTACGACATGTCGCTGTGGCTCACCGCCGGGATGGGCGGTGGAGCGGGCGGCGACTGGGGGCAGCGCATCGGCAGCGAGTACTTCGTCGGCGCGCTGAACTCCGACAACATCCACATACTCCTGCATGAGATCGGCCACAGCTTCGGGCTGGACGACTTCTACGACTGGACGCCCACCGGTGTCGGCGGCTTCATCATGAAGGCCGGCAGCGCCACTCAGATCACCGAGTTCGACGCCTGGATGTTCCGGGACTGGTGGCGCCATCTCAAGAGCCGTTACGGCTACTGACCATCGGACCGGCACCTGGACGCCGGGCCGCTGCGCGGCGGCCCGGCGTTCCCCCGCCGCCCGGACGGAAGGAGCGCGTTGACGACAGGACAGGCCGCCGGCCCTGCGGTCCCCACCCCGGAGGCCGTGGCGGTGTTACGCCCGCTCGGCGTCGGCGACGTCACGATCACCGGAGGGGTGCTGGGCCGCATGCAGCGGACCAACCGCGAGGCCTCCATGCCCCTCGGACTGCGGCAGATGGAGGAGGCCGGCAGCCTGCCCAACCTGCGTCTGGCGGCCGGGAAAGGGAGCGGCGCGTTCACCGGCTACCGCTTCCAGGACTCCGATCTGTACAAGCAACTGGAGGCAGCCGCCTGGGAGCACGCCCGCCAGGCGGACCCGGAAGCGGCGCGCTTCATCGCCGAGGCGGCCGGGGTCCTGGTCAGGGCGCAGCGCCCCGACGGGTACCTCAACTCCCACTACCAACTCGTCAAGCCGGACCGGATCTACGCCGAACTGGAGTACAGCCACGAGCACTACTGCGCGGGCCATCTGTTCCAGGCGGCCGTGGCGGCGGCGCGGGCGGGTGCGGACGAGCGACTGCTCGCCGTCGCCATACGGCTGGCCGACCATCTGGTGGAGGTCTTTTTGCGCGGCGGGCATCCCGGCCTGGACGGGCACGCCGAGGTCGAGACCGCACTGGTCGAGCTGTACCGCCTGACCGGCACCCGGGCCTACCTCGACCTCGCCGTCCTGTTCGTTGACGCGCGTGGCCACGGACTGGTCGGCGACGCCGGGATGGGCGTGCACTACTCGCAGGACCACCTGCCCGTGCGGCGTGCCGGCACCGCCGTCGGCCACGCCGTGCGCCAGCTGTACCTGGACGCCGGCGTCGTGGACGTCTACCTGGAGACCGGCGACAGGTCGCTGCTGGACTGCTCGGTGCGCCGCTGGGAGGACACCATCGCGACCAAGACCTACATCACCGGCGGGATCGGGTCCCGGCACTCCCACGAGTCGGTAGGCGACGGCTACGAGCTGCCCTCCGACCGCGCCTACAGCGAGACCTGCGCCTCGATCGCCGCCGTCCACTGGAACTGGCGGCTGCTCCTGTCCACCGGGCACGGCAGGTACGCCGACCTCATCGAGCGCATCCTGTACAACGCCTTCGCCGCCGGCACCTCCGCGGACGGCACCCGGTTCTTCTACGTCAACCCGCTCCAGCGCAGGAAGGACCACCTGGAGGGGAACTACCAGGGCCGCAGACGGGAGTGGTTCGCCTGCGCCTGCTGCCCGCCCAACATCATGCGGCTGGTCTCATCCCTCGGCCACTACATCGCCACCACCGGCGCGGACACCCTGTACGTCCACCAGTACGCGCCGGGAACCTTGCGCGCCAGGCTGCCGGGCGGGCGGGTGGCGCTCACCGCGGACACCGGCTACCCGTGGGCGGGTTCGATCAGGTTCACCGTGGAGGAGAGCGCCGCCGGGCACTGGACGCTCGCCCTGCGCGTCCCCGGCTGGAGCGCCTCCGTGCGGGTCACCGTCGCAGGGAAGCGGGCCGAGGCCGCGCCCGACGAGCGGGGTTACCTCCTGCTGCGGCGCGAGTGGCGCGCGGGCGACACCGTCGAGCTACTTGTGGACATGTCCCCGCGCCTGATGCGCCCTCACCACCGCATCGACGCGGTGCGGGGCTGCGCCGCCCTGGAGCGCGGCCCGCTCGTGTACTGCTTCGAGCAGGCCGACCAGGCCGGCGACGTCGAGCTGGACGACCTCGCCCTCGTGCCGGGAACCGCGATCCGCGTCCTGCCCGAGGAGGAGCTGAAGGGCGTCGGCCACACGGTGCGGATCGAGGTCGACGCCGTGGTCCGCTCCCGGCCGGCCACCGCCGCCCTGCCGTACGACGTCGGTTCCGCCACCGAGTCGGCCACCGTCACGCGGGTCAGGGCCACCGCCATCCCCTACTTCCAGTGGGACAACCGGGACGGGGGCCCGATGCGGGTCTGGATCCCCCTCACATAAGGACATCTCCCATGGCAATACCAGGAACATCGCTGGGACGGCGGGATCTGCTCCTGCTGGGCGGCCTGGCCGCCACCGCAGCGCTGCCGGCGGCCTGCGGCGGCGCTGGAGGCGGCGCGGAACTGCAGTTCATGTACTGGGGCTCTACCTTCGAGCAGAAGGCCGTGGACAGGATGCTCGGCCAGTTCACCCGGAGCAAGGGCGTGCGCGTCAGGCCGCTCTACACCCCCGACGAGTACGACGTGAAGCTCAACACGCTGATCGCCGGAGGCCGGGCCCCCGACGTCGGCTACGTGCCCATGGCGATGTCCTACCGCCTGGCCGGGCAGGGAAAGCTGGTCAACCTCTTCCCCTACCTGGCGAAGTACCCGCAACTGGCCGGCCAGCTCCCCGGCTCCCTGCTCTGGTACGGCAAGGACCGGCTGCTCGGCACCACCACGGCCAACGAGATAGAGCTGCTCTGGTACGGGCGCCAGGCCTTCGCCGACGCGGGGGTCCCGCTCCCGCCCGCCGAAGCCTCGGCCGCCTGGAGCTGGGACGACCTGGTCGCCAACGCCTACAAGCTGACCGCCGACCACAACGGCAGGCGGCCGGACGAGTCCGGCTTCGACCCACGCCGGACCAGGCGGTTCGGCATCTCCAGCAGCATCACCTACGGCCCGGCGTGGTACGGCTTCCTGCGGAGCAACGGAGCCGACATCGCCGATGAGAAGGGGACCCGCTGCCTGCTCGACACACCGGAGGCGATCCAGGTCTTCCAGAACCTCCAGGACCTGGTGTACGAGCACCGGGTGGGGCCGGGCCCCGGGCAGCTCGCCGCGACCGGGGACGACCCGCCCGGCACCAACGTGCTGCTGAAGTCCAACCGGGTGGCGATGGGAGTGGACGGCCACTGGAGCCTGCTCGACATGGTGGAGGGCAAGGTCGACTACGGCATCGGCGTCCTGCCGAAGTACCACGAGCCGCTCACCACCACCCACGTGGCCGGCGCGTCGGCGGTGTTCTCCGGAAGCCGGCACGTGGACGAGGCGGTCGAGCTGTTCGTCTTCCACAACGACCCCCGGTACGTCGACCTGTTCAAGCAGGGCCTGTGGATGCCGCAGGAGCGCAAGTACTACGAGGACCCGGCCGCCATCGCGTCCTGGACCCGGAACTCCTCGCATCCGCCGGAGTTCCGCACCGCCGTGGTCGACTACGCGCTCAAGCACGGGGTACCGGCCTTCGGGTCCCGGCTGAAGAACATGGAGAAGATCGGGAGCGAGGTACTCACCCCGGCGTTGCAGCAGATCGAGCTGGGCAAGCGCAAGGCCGCCGAGGTGCTCAGGGAGGCGGCGCCGAAGATCACCGCCATGCTGCGGGGCTGGCAGTACACCCAGGAGACGTGACGCCGTGGCCGCCTCCTCCTCGTCCGCGATGTCGGGCCAGCGGCGGCTCGAACGCCGCTGGGGTCTGCTCATGGCGCTGCCCGCCATCGCGGGGTTCCTCATCTTCACCGCCGGCCCGATGGTGGCCTCGTTCCTGTTCAGCCTGACCTCCTGGCAGATCGGCGGCACCCCTTCGCCGGTCGGCCTTGGCAACTACGAGGCGCTGGCCCACGACGGGCTGTTCTGGAAGTCGCTCAGCACCACGACGTACTACACGCTGGGCGCGGTACCGCTCGTCCTGCTGGTGAGCTTCGCGGTCGCGATGCTGCTCAACCAACGGGCGCGCGGCCTGTCACTGTGGCGGACGATCTTCTACCTGCCCACGCTGGTGCCCGCCATCGCCAACGTCGTCCTCTGGTTGTGGATCTTCAATCCTGACTTCGGGCTGCTCAACGGCGTGCTCCGCCAGGCCGGCCTGCCCACCTCACAGTGGATCTACGGCGAGGACACGGCCATCCCCTCGCTGATCGTGATGAGCACATGGGGGTTCGGCAACACGATGGTGATCTTCCTGGCCGGGCTGCAGGGAGTGCCCCGGCACCTGTACGAGGCCGTGTCCATCGACGGCGGCGGCCCGCTGCGCAGGTTCTGGCACGTGACCCTGCCGATGATGACCCCGACCATCTTCTACAACCTCGTGGTCGGCGTGGTCGGCACCTTCCAGGTCTTCAACCAGGCGTACGTGATGACCGAGGGCGGGCCGGACAACGCCACCCTCTTCTACGTCTACTACCTGTTCCGCAAGGCGTTCAGAGAGGGCGAGATGGGCTACGCCAGCGCGCTGGCCTGGACGCTGTTCATGATCATCATGGTGGTCACCTTCCTGATGTTCCGCAACGCGCGCCGCTGGGTCCACTACGAGATGGCCGGTGCCCGATGACGATCCCGGCCGCCGGACGGGAGAAGGCGAGAGCGGCGCCCTCCTTCGGGCCGCGTCCACCGCGGCCCCGGCGCGTCCTGCTGTACGCGGCCCTGGTCGCCGGGGCGGTCCCCACCCTGCTGCCGTTCGCGTGGCTGGTGCGCAGTGCCCTCATGACCGACGGCCAGATGTTCGCCGCGCCGCCCGAATGGTGGCCGGACCCCTTCGAATGGGGGAACTTCAGCGGCGCGCTCACCGAACAGCCCTTCACCCGGTACTTCGTGAACACGCTGGTCATCGCGGTGATCACCGTACTCGGCACCGTGCTGACCTGTGCCGTGGCCGCCTTCAGCTTCTCCCGTCTGCGCTGGCGCGGCCGCGATGTGGTCTTCGCGCTGCTGCTCAGCGCGGTCATGCTGCCGTACGCGGTGACGATCATCCCGACGTTCGTCATGTGGCAGGGGCTCGGCGCCCTGGACACGATCATCCCGCTGACCGTCCCCGCCTGGTTCGCCGGAGCCGCGGGCGGGGTGTTCAACGTGTTCCTGATGCGCCAGTTCTTCCTCACGATCCCCTTCGAGCTCGACGAGGCCGCCTACATCGACGGCGCCTCGCCCTGGCGGGTCTTCTGGACGATCGTCATGCCGCTCTCCAAGCCGGCGGTCGTCGTCGTCACGATCTTCACGTTCGTCGGCACCTGGAACGACTTCCTGGGTCCGCTGCTCTACCTCAGCGATCAGCGGGACTACACCCTCTCCCTGGGCCTCGCCTCCTTCCAGAGCATGTACATCACCCAGTGGGGCTACCTGATGGCCGCCTCGGCCGCGGTGATCGCGCCGATCATCGCGCTCTTCTTCTTCCTCCAGCGCTACTTCATCGAAGGCGTGACGCTCACGGGCATCAAGAACTGACACCTCCACAACCGTCGTCCGCGATCGGACCCCCTATCAGGCTCCCGGTCCGCAGCGTCACGGGGTCGCGCAGACGGTTCCGTTGAGGGTGAAGACGGCGGGCAGCACGTTAGGGCCGCTGTAGTTGCCGACGAAGCCGATCGTGGCCGACGCCCCGGTGGGCAGCGAGCCGTTGCCGGGCTCGTTGACCGCCTTGACGTCCTGCCCGTTCTGCGTCCAGACCGCGCTCCAGCCGCTGCCCAGGCTCTGCCAGGTCCTCGGCCAGCTGAAGTTCAGGGTCCAGCCGTTGATCGGCGCGCCGTTGTTGGTGATGTCGATGGCGCCGAGGTAGCCGTTGCCCCAGTCGGTCTGGTCGGTGAACCGTACCGTGCAGGAGCTGGAAGCGGGCGTGCCCGTGGTGAACGTCAGCGGCGGGGAGGCCCACGAGAGGCCGCCGCCACTGTCCCTGGCGATCACGTTGAGCGTGTAGCGTGTGCCCGGCTTGAGGTTCCGCACGGTGAGCGAGGTGCCGGAGGTCTCGCCGAGTTGCTCGCTGATGGCGCCGTTCTGGCGGCGGACCTCGTACTTGACGATCGGGCGCGCCCCGGCGGAGGCGGCGGGCCAGGAGATCGTGGCGCTCTTGTCCGTCACCTCAGAGACGGTCGGCTGCCTCGGCGCGCCCGGCAGCCCGGTCTGGGCCGTGGCGGGACGCAGGACGATCGTGGTCATCGAGAGCGGCGGCAGCGTCTGGCTCGTCGCGCTCCCCGCCTCCGAGCCGGTGATGCTCGTGGCGCCGTTGGTGTGGGTCAGTACGGTGGGCGTCCCGGAGGCGGGATTGAAGCCGGAGTAGCCGATCGTCACGGGGTAGGACGTGTCGGACGAGGTGTTGAGCAGCAGGACGGCCAGATCGCCGTTGGGCCGGCGGGCGGCGTGCGCGCTGACCTTCGCGTGGTCGGTCGCGGCCCGGATGAGCTGGTCGCCGGGGCGTGCGAACCTGCTCGTCATCTGGAGCGCGTAGTACGGCGCGAAGGGCGTGTTCAGCGTGGGCTCGCAGACGCTGCCGTCCGAGGTGCACGTGCCGCTCGACAACAGCCCGAAGTCACCGTAGTCGGTCTGCCCTTCGACCTGTGTGACCGTGCCGATGCCGTTGTGGACGTTCCACCAGTCGACCGTGAACACCCCGTTCGCCAGCAGCGTCGCGTAGGCGTCGGCGGCGGCCAGCGCGCCGGGCTGGGTGTTCGTGCCGTTGCTGCTGCTCCCGGTGTTGAACTCGGTCATCGCGATGCCGATCCGCTCGGATCCGGGGCCCGCGTACTGTGCGATCTGCCGGCGTGTGAGGTAGATCATGTCCGGTACGTGGGCGACCTTGTCGAGGGCGCCGGGGTACCAGTGCAGGATCACGAAGTCGATCTTCGGGCCGGCCATGGAGAGGACGACCTTGTTCCAGGTTCCCTCGTCGCCGGCGGTGACCAGCCCGTCGGGCCAGTTGGCCGGCGTGGTCAGGACCGCGCCGATCTTGATGGACGGGTCGGCCGCCTTCATCGCGTCGGCGTAGGCCACGACGTGGCGGGCGTACTCGGCCGGGCTCTTGTCGGCGTGGTCGTCCGCCTCCCAAGGGGAGCCGTAGTGGCCGTTGCCGTAGTTCTCGTTGCCGATCTCCCAGTACTTGATGCCGTAGCCCTTGGTGACGTTGGCGTGGCGTACCCAGGCCGCGGCCTCCGCGGCGGTGCCGGTGCCGTAGTTGGCGGTCACCATCGCCTGCGCTCCGGTACGCCGCACGCCACGCATGAACGTGTCGAAGTCGGTGTCCGGAGCCACATAACCGCCGGGGGCGGTGTGGTCGGCCCAGTGGTAGATGTCGGAGTAGGAGCCGCCGGGGTAGCGCAGCAGCTTCATTCCCGCGTTTTTGAGCACGTCGGCGGTCCCGTCGGTGCCCAGCTGGCTGTCCCAGATCGCATGGTTGCTACCGATACCGGTGCTGGGGACGGTGGCGAGCCCGGCTCGGGCGTTGACGGTCACCGCGACCGGGGTGACCTCGTCGGCGTACGCCGGGGAAATGTTCAGGACGGTCAGCGTCAGCAGGGCCGCGGACGCGGCACGTAACAGGGTGTTCGGCATCGGCGCACCTCGGACTTGGACAGCGGCACTCACTCGACGCCCCCTCCTGACCAAGAGGCACCCCGATCATCAGGGGTGGCCGGCTCGCCCGTCAACCCACGATGAAACGTTCACACCGGGCGTTCGCGATGCCCTGGTGGGGGGGTGCGCCGGCCGTGAACCGCTCCCCGATCACTGGCTGACCGCCCTCTTGTACAGCCGCGTGGCCGGCGGAACGAACACGACCATGGTGGCGATGTCTTCGGCACCAGGACTCTGTGGCATGGTCGTGGGGCGGAGATCGCCAGACGGATCGAGATGAGATGGGGGCAGGTAAATGAGCGGCATGAACCAGTTGGCCGTTCCGGAAGTCGTCGACAGTCCGGCCCGGCCGGCCGAACCGGCCAACGGCCTGGCACGGTGGCTGCTCAAACACCGGGTACAGCCGGTCGGGCCAGAAACGGCGGAGGGGCACGCCAAGCCACAAACGTGGTGGAAGGTGATGTGCCTGACCGGCGTCGACTACTTCTCCACGCTGGCCTACCTGCCCGGCATCGCCGCACTCGCCGCCGGGGCGCTGTCGCCGCTGGCCACGTTGCTCATCGTGGCGCTGACCCTGCTCGGCATGCTCCCGATGTACCGCAGGGTCGCCCAGGAGAGCCCGCACGGCCAAGGCTCGGTGGCGATGCTGGAGACGCTGTTGCCGTTCTGGCGCGGCAAGGTGTTCGTGCTCGTCCTGCTCGGCTTCGTCGCCACCTCGTGGATCATCACGATCACGCTGTCCGCCGCCGACGCGTCGGTGCACGTCGTGGAGAACCCATACTTCCCGGCTGTGTTCCACGGGCACGAGGTCGCCTTGACCGTGGTGCTGCTGCTGGTGCTGGGCGGGGTGTTCCTGCTCGGCTTCACCGAGGCGGTCAGCGTGGCCATCCCGCTGGTCGCGCTCTTCCTCGTCCTGAACGCCGTGGTCGTCGCCGTCGGCTTGGCCGACGTGGTCGCCACCCCGGAGGCCATCACCGCCTGGACCGGCGCCCTGACCGAAGGCCGGGGAGGTTTCGGCGGCCTGATCGGGCCGGCGATCCTGGCCTTCCCGCTGCTGGTGCTGGGACTGTCCGGGTTCGAGACCGGGGTCAGCATGATGCCCCTGGTCGCCGCATCCGGCGACACCGCCGAACGGCGGATGGCCTCGCGGGTGGCCAACACCCGGAAGCTTCTGACCGTCGCCGCTGTCATCATGAGCGTCTACCTGATCGCGACCAGCTTCGTCACCACGGTGCTCATCCCGGCCGAGGAGTTCGGCCCCGGTGGGGAGGCCGGCGGCAGGGCCATGGCCTACCTGGCGCACGAACACCTTGGCGAGGCGTTCGGCACGGCATACGACATCAGCACCATCCTCATCCTGTGGTTCGCCGGTGCCTCGGCCATGGCCGGACTGATCAACATCGTCCCGCGGTACCTGCCCGGTTACGGCATGGCGCCCGAGTGGGGCCGGGCCGTACGTCCGGTCGTGCTGGTCTACACGCTCATCTGTGTCGTCCTCACCATCGCGTTCGGCGCGGATGTCGAGGCCCAGGCCGGCGCGTACGCCACCGGCATCCTGGCCATGATGGTCTCCGGCGCGTTCGCCGTGACGATCTCCGCCCTACGTCGCCGGCAGCGGGCGGCCACCGCCGGCTTCGCCGTGCTCACGCTGGTGTTGATCTACGCCCTGGTGGAGAACATCCGCGAGAAGCCCGACGGCATCACCATCTCCGCCTTCTTCGTTCTCGGCGTCATCGCCATCTCGTTGGTCTCGCGGATCTCCCGCACCACCGAACTGCGTGCCGACCGCATCGAATTCGACCTCGCCGCCCGCCGGTTCATCACCGATTCCCTGGCCTACGACGGCGCGCTCAACCTCATCGCCAACCGCCGCCAGGCCGGCGACACGGCGGAATACGCCGCGAAGGAGCTCGAGCAGCGCGGCCTGAATCCGGTCCCGGGAGCGGCCGACGTGCTGTTCCTGGAGATCGACGTGATCGACCCGTCAGGCTTCAGCGACGTGTTGCGCGTGCACGGCGTCGAGATCGGTGGCCATCGGATCCTGCGCGCCGACAGCCCCGCCGCTCCCAACGCCATCGCCGCCATCCTGCTGGCGCTGCGCGATGCCACCGGAGTACGCCCTCGCTGCTACTTCGAATGGTCGGAGGGTGCTCCGCTCACCCACCTGTTCCGCTACCTCCTGCTCGGCCGGGGCGACACCCCGCCCGTCGTCCGCGAGATCATCCGCAAGAGCGAACCCGACCCTGCCCGCCGCCCCGGCATCCACGTCGGCTGAACCCAGCACGTCCTTCGGCGCGAAAGAAGAGGCGTCCCGCGACGAGGTCCTGACGAAGGACGACTTTCCCAAGCCGCCTGCCGACAAGGCATCGCGCCTCGGGGATCACCGGACCGGTCGGTCAGCGCACGTAGTGGCGCAGCAGCCGCAGGCCGTCGGCGATGTCGGCGGTGCGGATGGCGCCGTAGCCGAGGACCAGCCCGTCGGGGCCACCGTACCGAGCGAGGTCCTCCACGGCGACGCCGGCGACGAGGGCGCGGTCGACCCACCGTCCGACGTCGACGGACGCGCCCGGCCGCACGAGCGCGCAGACGTGCAGTCCGGCGACCGACGGCACGGGCGCCAGCCAGTCGGCGAAATCGGCCTCCAACGTGGACAGGATCATCGCGTGCCGCGCGGCGTACACCTTGGTGGCCTTGCGCACGTGCCGCGCGAACTCGCCGGAGTCGATCAGCCGGGCCAGCGCGGCCTGACCGGTCCGGTCGCCGTGCCAGTCGGTGAGCTGCTTCGCCGCACGCAGCGCGGGCAGCAGCGAGGCGGGCGCGACGAGGAAGCCGAGGCGCAGGATCGGCAGCAGCGTCTTGGAGAAGGTGCCGACGTAGACGACGCGGCCGTCGCGGTCGAGGCTCTGCAGTGGTTCGAGCGGGCGGTCGGAGAAGCGGAACTCACTGTCGTAGTCGTCCTCGACGACCACGGCGCCGCGCCGGGCCGCCCAGTCGAGCAGCGCGGCGCGGCGGGACAGCGACATCGGCGTACCGAGCGGGAACTGGTGCGAGGGCGTCACGTACACCAGGCGCGCGTCGGACGGCAGAGCGGACACCTCGAGCCCCTCGCCGTCGACCGGCACCCCGACCACACGGGCGCCGAGGCTGTGGAAGAGCTGCCGGGCGGGCGGGTAACCAGGCTGTTCGACGGCGACGCGGTCACCGGGACCGATCAGCACCCGCCCGATCAGGTCGAGCGCCTGCTGGGCCCCATTGGTGACGATGACGTCCTGGGCGCGGGCGCGCACCGACCGCCCGACGCCCACGTACCGGGAGATGGCCTCGCGCAGGCCCTCGTGGCCGGCCGGGTCGCGGTAGGCGGCAGGGCTCAGCGTCGCGGCACGCAGTTCCCCGGCGACGAGCCGGCGCCAGGTCGCGAGCGGGAAGAGGCCCGCGTCGGGCACGCCGGCGCGGAAGTCGTACGCCGCCTCGGGCGTCTCGGTCGGCAGCGTCGTCAGCGACTCCCACACCTTGCGCGGGCGCACGCCGCCGCCGGCCGGCGCGGACCGTGGACGCGCGCGGGAGACGGGCGCCGCCGCGACGTAGGTGCCCGACCCGACCCGGGCCTCGAGGAAGCCCTCCGCGGTGAGCCGCTCGTACGCGACCGCGACCGTGTTACGGGCGACCCCGAGCCGCCGGGCCAGCTCGCGGGTGGACGGCAACCGCTCGCCGGGCCGCAGCCTGCCGTCGAGAACGGCGTCGAGGAGCTGCCGGTAGATGCGCGTGGCGAGGTCGCCGGGACCGGCCAGGCTGACGTGGACCTCCACGGGACAGAGCTTACATTGGCCCAGCCATTCGGGTCAGAAGTGGCCGTTCCCTGAGCCAATCGGCCGGGGTTGGATGGAGGTATGACCAGGATCCTCCCGCCCGCCGGTCCGCCCCGCGTCCTGGCCTTCGCCCAGCTCGCCAACTCGGTCGGCGACGGCGCCTTCTACGCCACATCGGCCCTGTTCTTCACGCGCGTCGTCGGGCTGTCCCCCACCCAGGTCGGGCTCGGGCTGACGGTGGCCTGGTTCACCGGAATGCTGGCCGGGGTGCCGCTCGGGCACCTCGCCGACCGCTTCGGGCCGCGGCGCACGTCGGTGGTGCTGGCCGTCGCGACCGCGGCCACGTTGGCCGGGTTCCTCGTCGTGCGCTCGTATCCCCTCTTCCTCCTGGTCGCCTGCCTCTACGCGGTCGGCCAGGGCGGGCTGACCTCGTCCCGGCAGGCGCTGCTGGCCGGGCTCGTCGACCCCGACCAGCGGACGGCCATCCGCGCGAGCCTCCAGTCGACACTCAACGCCGGCCTCGCCGTGGGCGCCGGCCTCGGCGCGCTGGCGCTGACCGCCGACACCGCGACCGCGTACCTTGCCGTGTTCGCCATGGACGCCGCGGCCTTCCTCGCCGCCGCCCTGGTCCTGCGCCGCCTGCCCGAGGTGCGGGCCGTCGCGCCTGCGCCGGTCCCCACCGGCCCGCCGCTGGCCGTACTGCGCGACCGGCCGTACGCCGTGCTGACGCTGCTCAACGCGATCATGTACCTGAACATGCCGCTGCTCAGCCTCGGCCTCCCGCTGTGGATCGCCCAGGAGACGGACGCCCCGCCGGCCATGTCCGCGGTGGTGCTGGTCGTCAACATGCTGACGGTCGTGGCCTTCCAGGTACGCGTGGCCCGGCGGGTGACCGACCGGCGCAGCGCCACCCGCGTCGCCGGCCGGGCCGGCTTGCTGATGCTCGTGGCGTGCGCCGTGTTCGCGCTGTCCGGCGGCCACCTCGGCCCCGTACCGGCGATCGCCATCCTGCTCGTCGCGGCGGCGATCCAGGTCTTCGGGGAGATGATGCAGGGCGCGGCCGCGTGGGAGCTCGGGTTCGGGCTGGCACCGGCCGACAAGCAGGGCCAGTACCAGGGCCTGTTCGGTATGGGACCGCAGATCGCGCGGATGCTCGGCCCGGTGCTGCTGACGACGCTGCTGCTCGGCGTCGGCATCGCCGGGTGGCTCGTCCTGGGCGGCCTGTTCCTCGCGGCCGGGCTGCTGGTGGCGCCGGTCGTGCGGTGGGCGGAGCGCACGCGCGGCCCCGCCCCCGCACCGCTCTCCGTCCGCGCGGTGCTGGACGCCCACGGCGGCTACAACGCCTGAACGTTATAGAGCTCACGGAGTTCCACGGAGCGCCATGTCGGTCGCTCCTCACCAGAATCCGTCGCGCAACGGGCAGCGTCCCGGCTTGTCGTACGGCCCAGCACTTCTCAATGGGTGTCAAGGCGTACGTTGTCCCGCGATGAGGAGTGATTGAATGCCCCGCTTGACTACCGCGGGAAAGGGTGATCTGATCCTGCGTCAGCGTCGCGGTGCACCCGGCGAAGAGACCGCCGTGGGCATGGAGGCGCCGTCGCTCCTGGACGAACGTGAACACATACGCCGGCCCGAATGGCCACCTCACGGCATTCGGTCATCAACTCATCGAAGTGCACAACTGGTTACGTCAGGAGCTGGCCCGGCTCCGCGAGGACGTGGATTCCCACCACGACGGCCACGCACAGTGGCCGCGGGAACTGCGGGCACACTGCCTGACATTCTGCTCGGCCGTGACCCGGCACCACACCGGTGAGGACAACGGGGCGTTCCACGCCCTGGCAGAGCAGTTCCCGGAGCTGCGCCCCGTATTGGAAGAGCTGACGCGCGACCATCACGTGGTGGCGGACATGCTGCGCGGCCTTGCGAAGCTCCTCGATCTCGGGCCGGATCCCCAGGACCCACAGCGCGTGCTCCGCGAGCTGGACGGCCTGGCCGCCTTGCTCGAATCACACTTCTTCTACGAAGAGAAGCGGATCGTCACCGCCCTCAACACGCTCAGCGCCCCCGACTGGAACGGCTCACCACCCGACTTCCTGCTGAGCACCGCAGAAGGCCTGGACGATCAAGCAGGGGCGTGATGCTCCGAGAGCCGGTTACCGGGAGCCGGTCGCGAGTTTACGGCAGCGTCAGGCGGCTCCTCAAGCGATGGTCCTCGCGATCGCTCCGGGTCCGGAGGACTCACCACGATCGGCGTTCCTCCCTCTGTGACCGCATCGGCTCGGGCAGGTCCATCGCGGCGAACTCCTCGGGCCAGTCGGACGCCCCGTAGCCGATGCCCAGATCCACGTGGTGCACTTCGATCTCCACCAGGCGGCGGACAAGCACCTGCTCGGCGGGGAACATCATGCTGCCCAGCACCCCCACGGACACCTGCCAATCGTCTCCCTGCAGCGTGCCCGCCTCGGCCCGGAACCTCGCGGCCGAGGCCGACACATCGGCGAGCAACTCGGCCACCGGACGCCCCGAGCCGGCCTCGATGTCGGCGTCGCGTGCCCGCTGACTGGCGTAAGGCGGGGTCACCACCCCGGTACGAGCCCACACGAGCAGGTTGCGCAGCGCGTCCCCGCCGCGAGCGATGTGGGTGAGCACATGACCGCGGCTCCATCCAGGCAACGACGACGGCAGGCGTACGTCCTCATCGGCCAGCCGGCCGACCGCGTCCACCAACCGCTGAGTGCCGCCCTCGATCAGCCGCATCAGCTCAATCCGGTCAATGATCACCTTTCAACACTATCCGATCACCTGTTCCCGACCGAGTCCGAACGCTCCTAACACCGGGGGCCGATATAGCGATCGGTAATCGTTCAATTGCATGACGTGACGATCACCGAGAGTGGGTAGGAGAGCTTCGCCGATCCCCCCGATCATGGAGTCCCGTATGGAGCGAACGGTTCTCGCAGCCGTCACGGAACGTCCCGACGCCGATTCGGCGCTCGCCGAGCAACTTCGCCGCGTCTGCGCGGCGATGGACGAGCTGGGACTTCAGGTGCGCTGGACCCACCGCGCCGAAGACGCGCTGGCGGTGATCGGTTCGGACGCGTCTCTGACCGCGATGCTGGTGGCATGGGACGCACCGGGGGCCGAGGAGCTGCTGGGTGCGGTGGCCAAGCGGTTCCGCGGCCTGCCCGTCTTCCTGATGGCGGCCGAGCAGGAGCTCCCGCTGTGGGTGTACGAGGTCATCCAGGGCTATGTCTTCCCGCTGGAGGACACCCCGCACTTCATCGCCGGGAGGATCGCCCACGCGGCCGACCAGTACGCCGAGAAGATCCTTCCGCCGTTCTTCGCGGCGCTGCGGCGCCTTGAGGACCACCACCGGTACTCCTGGCACACGCCGGCGCACGCCGGAGGCGTGGCGTTCCTCAAGTCGCCGGTGGGGCGGGCCTTCTTCGACTTCTACGGTGAGCGATTGCTGCGCACCGACCTGTCCATCTCCGTCGCCGAGCTGGGATCGCCCCTTGAGCACTCCGGACCGATCGGGGACGCCGAGCGCAACGCCGCCCGCGTTTTCGGCGCCGACCGCACGTTCTTCGTGGTCAACGGCAACTCCACCGCCAACCGCCTCATCGGCCACCACGCGATCGCCCGGGACGACACGGTGCTGGTCGACCGCAACTGCCACAAGTCGATCCAGCATGTGCTGACCATCAGCGGTGCGCGCCCGGTCTATCTGGTGCCCGAGCGCAACGGGCTCGGGCTGGCCGGACCGATCCCGCCCGCCGCCCTGGAAGCCGGCGCGGTGCGCGAGCGCGTGTCGGGCCATCCCCTCGCCGTTGGAGAGCCCACCTACGCGGTGATCACCAACTCGACGTACGACGGGCTGTGCTACGACGCGGTGCGGGTCGGCGAGCTGCTGGGCGGCAGCGTCCCCCGGCTGCACTTCGACGAGGCGTGGTTCGCCTACGCCCGGTTCAACCCGCTGTACGCCCGCCGCTACGGCATGGCGATCGACGAGCGGACTCTGCCGGGCCGCGACCGCCCGACCGTGTTCGCCACCCAGTCGACCCACAAGCTGCTGGCGGCGCTGTCGCAGTCGGCGATGCTGCACGTCCGCTCCGCCGGGCGGGCGCCGGTGGACTACGACCGGCTCAACGAGACGTACCTGATGCACGCCTCCACCTCGCCGCTCTACCCGATGATCGCCTCGCTCGACGTGGCGGCGGCGATGATGGACGGTCCGTCCGGGCCGTTCCTGACCGGCGAGGCGGTCGTCGAGGCGGTCCGCTTCCGGCAGGCGATGGTGCGGCTGGCCACCCGCATCAGCGACGACGGCCGGCGGCCGGCCTGGTTCTTCGGCGTCTGGCAACCTCCCTCGGTCGCCGACCCGCGCACCGGCCTGACCGTACCGTTCGTCGACGCCGACCCGGCCCTGCTGTGCACCGAGCCCGGCTGCTGGACGCTGGAGCCCGGTGCCGCCTGGCACGGGTTCGACGGGCTGACCGAGGGCTACTGCCTGCTGGACCCGGTCAAGGTGACCATCACCTGCCCCGGTGCGGACGCCGCCGCCGGGTCCCTCGACTGGGGCATCCCGGCCCGGGTCGTGGCCGCCTACCTGCAGCGGCGCGGCATCGTGGTGGAGAAGACCGGTGACCACACCCTGCTGGTGCTGTTCTCGATGGGTATCACCAAGGGCAAGTGGGGAACTCTGATCGACGCTCTGACCGACTTCAAGAACGCCTACGACAACGATCTGTCCCTCGCCGAGGTGCTGCCGGGCTTCGGCCCGCCTGCGACCTCACTGAAGCGGTTCTGCTCGCAAGCCCATGACAAGCTGCGCGACTCCGGTGTCGGCAAGCTGCTCGACCAAATCTTCACCACCCTTCCCGAGCCCGTCCTGACCCCGGCCGACTGCTACCAGGCCATGATCCGCCATCGCACCGAACGCGTCCCGCTGTCCGATCTGCCGGGCCGGATCGCCGCCACCACGGTCGTGGTCACACCGCCCGGGATCCCGATGCTGATGCCCGGAGAGGCGACCGGCTCCGCGGACGGCCCGCTGTTGACCTACCTGCGTGCCCTGGAGGACTTCGACCGGGCTTTCCCGGTCCTGGCCACCGACATCCACGGCGCCCACCGCGACGAAACAGGCCGCTACTGGATAGAGGTCATGACCACCTGACCTGCTCCGCGAGACCATGCAGGCCAAGTACGCCGGCGCGGTCACCGGCACTACGACCCGACCGAGCGGGGTGGCCGGACCGCAGCCGGCGCCGTCCAGGAAGACGACGCAGGGTGCGGCGAGTGAGCACGCGGGCGTCGCCGGCGGTCAGCCGTGTCGGTGCCGCGGCAGCAGCAAGCTGACCACCGCGATGGCCAGGCCGAGCCCGGCCGCCATGAGGAAGACCAGGTCGTAGCCGGCGGCGAGGGCGGCGGCCGGGGAACTCCCGCCGGCCTCCATCGCGGCTCTGGCGCCGGCGGC
This sequence comes from Sphaerisporangium flaviroseum, assembly GCF_039537005.1. Taxonomy (NCBI): domain Bacteria; kingdom Bacillati; phylum Actinomycetota; class Actinomycetes; order Streptosporangiales; family Streptosporangiaceae; genus Sphaerisporangium; species Sphaerisporangium flaviroseum. The sequence continues at coordinate 56,576 of NZ_BAAAZR010000027.1, forward strand.
CGTCGCGAGCACCGCCAGGCCTACCGATCCGCCTACCTGACTGGCGGTGTTGGCCAGGCCGCCGATGACCCCCGCGTCGCCCTCGGGAACGTCGGCGGTCGCCGCGGCCATGAGGGTGGGGAAGGTCAGCCCGATGCCGACCGCGATGAGCAGCGTAGGCCCGAGTACGCTGGTGACGTAGCCGCTGTCGGCGTGGGCCTGGGCGAGCCAGCCGAAACCGGCCACGAAACAGCCGCAGCCGGCCAGCACCAGAGGGCGCACACCGGTTCGCGGCAGCAGGGCCGCGGCCACTCGCGCGATCACCACGAACGTCACCGCCGCGGGTGTCTGCCCGAGCCCGGCCTGAAGCGCGCTGTAGCCGAGTACGTTCTGCAGCAGAAGCGATGAGAAATACCACATCGCTATGGCGATCCCTCCGAACAGCAGCAGCATGCCGTTGCTGACGAGCACCCTCCGGATTCTGAACAGCCGCAGGGGCATCATCGGCTGGGTGGCGAAACGCGCCTCCACCACGATGAAGATGACGAGCAGAAGCAGGCCCGCCACGGCCGGCCCGACGACGAGCACGGACGTCCAGCCATGATCGGCGCTCTGCATGACCCCGTAGATCAGCGCGGCCAGCCCCGCCGTCCCGGTGACCGCGCCGGCAAGGTCGAGCGATTGCCGCCGGCCGGTTCGCGTGCCGGCCAGCGACATCATGGCCACCACGATCAGCACCGCGCCGATCGGCACGTTGATCAGGAAGACCCACCGCCACGACAGGCCGGTTGTGATGGCGCCACCGGCGACCGCGCCGGCCATCCCGCCCACACCGCCCGAGGCGGACCATGCGCCGAACGCCCGGGCCCGCGCGTGTTCCTCGGTGAAGCAGATGTTGATCACGGCCAGCGTCGCCGGGGCCAGCATCGCGGCTCCCACGCCCTGCGCGACGCGGGCCGCCACCAGGACCTCCGGAGCGGCCGCCAGGCCGCCGACCAGACTGGAGGCGGAGAACAGCGACAGCCCGGCGACCAGCATCCGGCGATGGCCGAACAGGTCGGCGGCGCGGCCACCCAGCAACATGAAGCCGGCGAAGGTGAGCAGGTAGCCGTTCACCACCCAGGCAAGGCCGGTGGGCGTGAAGCCGAGGTCCCGCCGGATCGAGGGCAGGGCGACGTTGACGATGGACGCGTCCAAGATCACCATGAACTGACAGGCGCACGCGAGCGACAGGACCAACCAAGCGGGGGCGGCGTGCGGCCTGGCCCGCTGAGTCACGGTGCCGGCGCTGGTCATGACGCCCTCCTTGCCAACCGCTGGAGGCGGCCGTTCGGTGTGACCGGAGTTGGGCGCTCGCCGCTCACGCGGTCTGGGAGGTCGTCGCGGCCATGGTTCCGCGGGCGTCCCCGTCGCCCGCGGCGGTATCGGTGGCGACGCCCCCCAGCAGCCGGATCGTGATCTGGGCCAGCCGCCGTCCCTGATACCTGGCCGCTTCCAGCGTCGCGGCGTCCGGGCCGTCTCCGGCCGGTCCGGTCGCGTACGACGTGCCGTAGGGGTTGCCGCCGGCGGCGTACACGACCGGATCGGTGAATCCGGGCGGGACGATCAGCGACCCCCAGTGGTAGAAGACGTTGCCCAGCGACAAGATCGTGGCCTCGTTGCCGCCGTGCCGGTTGTAGGCCGAGGTGAAGGCCGTCACCGGCTTGTCGGCCAGTCCCCCTTCCCGCCACAGCCCGCCGGTCTGGTCGATGAACTGCTTGAGCTGCCCGGCCGGCGCGCCGAACCGCGTCGGGGTCCCGAACGCGAACGCGTCGGCCCACGCCAGGTCCTCAACCGAGGCCTGCATGATCGACGTGGCGGCGTCGGCGTGCCGCCGCCACAGCGGGTTCTGGTCGATCGCGCTGTCGGGCGCCAGCTCGGCGACCCGCCGCAGTCGCACCTCGGCCCCGGCCGAGGCGGCACCCTCGGCGACGGCCTGCGCGAGTGCGTGCACAGTGCCGGTCGAGCTGTAGTAGATGACGGCGACCTTCACGGTCATAGCGGGCTCCCATGAGTCCTGTAGAATTAGTTAGGCACATAATGTTATGCGCATAACTAACCTGTCAAGGAGAGCTCGTGGACTTCGAGCAAGCCGATGCCGTCAACCAGGCCATCCGCCTGCTGAGCCTGCGCCACCGGGCCAGGGCCACGGCGCTGCTGGCCCCGCTCGGCCTGTACCCCGGACAGGAGGCGCTCCTCCTCGAACTCGACCGGACCGGCGCGATGATCCAGGCCCAGCTCAGCGAGGCGCTCGGCTGCGAGCCGCCCAGTGTCACGCTCATGACCCGCAAGCTCGAGGCCTCCGGCCACATCCGCCGCAAACCCGCCCCCTCCGACAAGCGCGCCAGCATCGTCGAACTCACCGACAGCGGCAAGGCGCTGGTCGACCGGGTCAAGCAGCTGTGGTGCGCTCTGGCGGAGGAGACCGTGACCGGCCTGCCCGCCGAAACGGTGGCGGAACTACCCGGCATCCTCAACACCCTCACCGACAACGTCGACACCAGGCGCCCCGACCGCCGGTACGGTCTGATCGGGGAATCCCGACGGGCCGGGGAACGTTGATCAAAGTATGGTATTGACTGGTGATTACGAACCAAGCGCGTCCGAGTGGGTCCGCGAGCATGTCGAGCAGATCCTTAGCACCGGCACGACGGAGGGCGTCACGATCGGTGGCCTGCCCATCGTGCTGATGACCTACCGGGGAGCCAAGTCCGGCAAGCTTCGCAAGACGCCGGTGATGCGTGTCGAGCACGACGGACTCTACGCGGCTGTCGCGTCCCTGGGCGGCGCGCCGACCAACCCGCAGTGGTACGCCAGCCTGGTCGCCGAGCCGGTCGTCGAGCTTCAGGACGGCGCGGTGACCCGCGAGTACCGGGCGCGCGAGGTGTTCGAGGACGAGAAGGCCCTCTGGTGGGACCGGGCGGTGGAGGCGTACCCCGACTACGCCGACTACCAGCGCAAGACCGACCGCCAGATCCCGGTCTTCGTGCTAGAACCGGTCAGCGCGGGAACCCGGGCCGGTGACGGCGCCGAGGGCTAGTATCTTCCGACCTACGGTCGGCGTACGGCCGACGTACGCCCCACGTACGACCGACCTACGGCGGACGTACCACCGACGGCGGAAGCGGATGTTCAGCGCCGTCAGGGCGGGGAGTCCGTCACGCGTGGCGGCGATCGCGACCCGCGACGCTTACGCTGCCTCCCCGTTCACTTCGAGGGTGACGCCTGGCTTCTCGGCCCAGAAGGCGAGAAGTCCGGCGATCTCCTCGACCCTGGGGAACGGCTCCAGGTACGCCCAGGCCACATCCTCGGCCACGTCGTCACCGGTCTGAACCGACCAGTAGACGGCGTCGCCCTTGAACGGGCAGTGCGACGTCGTTGCCGATGATCTGAGCAGGTCCATCTTCACGTCCGCCGACGGCAGGTAGTACCGCGGCGGACAACCCGTCTCGGTGAGCAAGACCGGCCGGGAGGAGGTCGCGACGACCACGTCCTTGACCCGCACCACGACCTGATCCGATACAGGTGTGACCTTGATGTCATGTCCTTGTGTCTTCATAAACCGATTCCATCAGACACCTCCCCGCGGCCGCCAGCGGGACGCTTCGCCGGGGCACCGGCAGTAGGACGCTTCGCCAGGGCACCGGCAACGGGACCCTTCGCCGGGGCACCGGCAACGGGACGCTTCGCCAGGGCACCGCCAGCGGGACGCTTCGCCGGGGCATCGGCAGCCCGAAGGGTTCGCTTCCCGGGGCAGCACCGCGGCCCGGAGATGTCGGTCCCATGTGATAGATCCGAGATGTGATCGAAGACGAGCTCGTCCGCCACGCGTTGTCCCTGCCCGAGGTCGAGCACACGCCGGCCTACGGTCCCTGGGGATTCGCCCTCAAGGTGCGCGGCAAGAGCTTCGCCTTCATCGCGGTCGACGGCGACATCGCCCATATCAAGGCCACTCGGCAGGAGCAGGCCGCGTGGGTGGCACAAGACCCGGCCGCCTTCGAGATGTCCTACTCCTCCGGCCGCTTCGGGTGGGTCCTGGTACGCCTGAACCGGGCCGACCTGGAGGATATCCGGGAACTCGTCACCGAGGCCTGGCGTCTGACGGCACCCAAGCGACTCGCCGAGAAGCTGCAGGAGTGACCCGGTTCACGATCTTGGGTGGGCAACACTCGGGTGCCTCGATCGACAGGGGCAACGGGTGGGTTATCTACACCGGCACCACCTGGTCACGATCGTCACGCGTCAAGGGCCGGGTTGAGTCCTTTGGAGGCCCTCCCGGCACCCATTTGATCGGGGAACCGGAGTGATTCCCACCCAGCCCAGAACCACCCCCAAGCGCCGAGATGGTGACACGAACACATCCGGCGCGGTTGGCTCCGCCAACACGCCCGGCACGGTTGGCTCTGCGGACACGCCCGGCACGGTTGGCTCGGACACGCCCGTGGCTCGGACACGCCCGGCACGGTTGGCTCTGCGGACACGCCGGGCGTCGTTGGCCTGCGAACACGCCCGGCACCATTGACCTACGCACACGCCTCACACCGTTGGCTTACGCACACACCCGGCGTCTGTAGAAGGTCACGATCTTGGGTGGGCAACACTCGGGTACCCCGATCAACCGGGTAACGGGTGGGCCAACAAGATCGGCACCACCGTCACCATCATCACACGTCACGGGCTGACCCACCCCTTGAGGCCCTCCCGGCACCCATTTGATCGGCGAACCCGAGTGATTCCCACCCAGCCCAAAACCACCCCCAAGCCCCGAGATGGTGACACGAACACATCCGCATACGTCCGGCCATCGGCTAATAGGTAACCCCTCCTCCGATGCCATGATGCCTTCATGACCGACTACACGATTCGGTTGGCGACGGTCGACGATGCGGCGGTCTTGGCGCGGCTGCGGTGGCGGTTCCAGGTGGAGGACGACGGTGAGGCCCGCCGGGACGAGGAGGCCTTTCTGTCCGACTGTGAACGCTGGCTCCGCGACAGGCTCACCGGAAGCTGGCTGATTTGGGTCGCGGAGGCCGGCGGGGAGATCTGCGGGCATGTGTTCCTCAACCGCGTGGAGAAGGTCCCGAAACCGGCTGGCGGTGCTGACGAGCTTGGGTACGTGACCAACTTCTACGTCGTTCCGCAGTGGCGGAACCGCGGCGTAGGCCGAGCGCTCCTCGATGAGATGCGCGAGCACGCCCGTGTCCGCAGCATGGACACCTTGGTCGTCTGGCCCTCCGAGCGCAGCGCGCCCCTCTACGCACGCGCAGGCTTCCAACCACCCCTCGAACTGCTGGAGTTCCCGATACACCCCGCCTAGCCTCGAGCTTGGCGCCTTTCAGCAGAAGCCGGTCCAGGTACCGGGTGCCGTACACCTCGGACCCACCCGGGTGGGTCTGAGGTGTACGGCTAGGGCGTCACGGGATCATGCGGACCGCGTCGCAGCCGAAGAAGCGGTAGGTCTCCCCCTGTCTCGGTGAGAAGGAACCGGACAGGCAGGCTTCGGTGGCGTTGCCCGGTAGGTCGGTGTCGTGGGCGACGAAGTTCATGAGCATGTCGAGGTCCAGGTCGACGACGATCTCCAGTGGGCCGCGTTCGATGGACAGCGTCTTCAGGCCGATGTTCTGGATCGGGCCCGCGCCGTGGCTCGCGCCGCCGTTCCTGGTGCCGAACCTGACCGTCTCCGGCTTGATCTTGGTGGCGTCGAAGGCGAGCGGCAGGTCGTACTCACCCGCCCGGGTGGTCAGGGCCGCGACCGGGACGATCCCGTGCGCGAGGTTGACGAGGTTGGGGTTGACTCCGGGCACGATGTTGATCGCGATCGGCACGATGCAGTCCACCGTGAACGAGGTCTCGCGCTGGTTGTTGGCGGCATTGGGGTCGGTGTCGTCCGGCCGGGCCGGGCTGATCGTGTCGGTCACCTTGTAGGTGTGCGGCCCCGGCTGGGAACAGCCGATCGTGTACGTCTTGGTGGTGGACTTGGGCGTGCCCGACGCGAGCGCCGCCACCGGGGTGGTCAGCGTGGCCGGGGTGATCGTGGCGCCGGCCGCCGCCGTCGCGGCCGAGGCCACGGTGGCGTCCATCGGGCTGGAAGGTCCGTTGTTGGACACACTGCCGGTCACCGTCACCGGGAGCGTCTGGCCGATCAGGATCTGCGCGGGCGCTTCGGCCTGGAGCGCGGTGACGGCCAGATCGGCGACGGCGACCACCCGGGTGGTGGCGGTGGCCTCGTTGTTGGCGCCGCGCGAGTCGGGACCGGCCAGGTTGCTGACGGCCACCTTGTTGGTGAGCGTCTTGGGCCCGCCGTTGGCGTGCACGAGATCCGCGGGCACGCCGGTCCTGATCGTGACCGAGGCGGTGCCGCCGGGGCCGAGTTCACCCAGGCCGCAGGTGACCGTCGAGCCCGCGGCCCTGCATCCGGCCGAGGCGCTGGTGAAGGTGACGTCACCCGGCAGGGTGTCGGTCACCCGGACCGAGGTCGCGGGCGCTTTGCCCTGGTTCTTGACGGTAAGGGCGTAGGCGAGTTCGGTGCCTGCGGCCACCGGGTCGGGGGCGTCGGTCATCGTGACCGACAGGTCGGTGGTGTTGAGCTTCACCCAGAGCGCCTCGATCTCCTGTTCTATCGGCTCCTCCCCTGTGGTCGGGCGGATCGCGTCGTCAAGGGAGTCGCCGAATTGGTGGAACGGCAGCGAGATGAACGACCAGTCGTCGGAGCCGCGCAGCGTGCTGTTGTTCGTGGTGTTGACGCAGGACGCGGGATCGCCGGCGCTGTCCCCGGTGTCGATGTTGGCCGTCACCGGGTTCTCGTAGGGCGGGTCGGCCGCGTCGCCGTCCCAATCGGGGTTGGCGTTGAGGTCATGCGGAGCCTTGTCGCCTGTCCCGTCGACGAAGATGAACCGGTTGGCGCCGTCGGAGGGATCAAGGATCACGTTCTCGTCGAGCCGGTTCTCCACGAGGTTCATGAGCGGTGCGCTGCCCCGGGCGGACCCGTCCATCGCCGTGCGCGGCGGTGAGTAGTCCAGGATCGCGCCGCCCTTCTTGCGGGGGATGCCCGGTCGGGTGTCGTAGTTCATGAGGCTGACGTAGTTCGGCTTGCACCCGGCTTCTTCGAAGCCCCCATGGTCCAGGTTGAGGTTGTGGCCCAGCTCATGGAAGACCGTTCTGCCGGTGTTGTTGTAGTCGATGAAGTCGTTGCCGCCGAGTTCTCCGTTGCCGCCCCTGGCCTTGTCGCAGCCCGGAGGCTGGTCGGCGCTGATGGCGTAGTGGAAGATCAGACGCCGGGCCGAGTCGAAGAAGTTCCGTTTGGCGGTGTAGAAGCTGCCCTTGGCCGCGCAGGCCCTTGGGTCCGGGATCACCGAACCCCGGCCGTTGACGCCGAAATCGTCACCCACCAGGCAGTCGGAGTCGTTCTGGTCCACCCGTCCGTCGCCGTCATCGTCGACGTTGTTGCCGCAGGTGGCGGGGCCGGGGTCTTCGACGCCGCCATCCAGGGAGACGCAGTCGCCGGGGTCGTCGCCGTCCACCCAGCCGTCGCCGCCGTTGTCGACGCCGTCGTAGCAGGTCCCGGGTGCCTGGCCTTCGCGTAGCGTCGGGTCGGACAGGTTACCGAGGTCGAGGTGCAGGTTGATTCCGCGCTGGTTGTCCGGGTTGGGCGGCGCGCTGATCCCCCCTCTGGCCCCGGCCAGGGATCCCGCGCTGAGCGGGGCCGCCGCGAACGCGGACCTGATCGCTGTCACCGCCTCTTTGTCGATGTTCTGACCGGCCACGTAATCCATCTCCAGGAAGATGTCCTTGTGGTCGGGATCGGCGCCCATCGCGGGCAGGTCGACGTCGATGATCGAGTCGGCGTTGTCGTTGTAGCCGTAGCGCTCCCAGCCGTCCAGCAGCCCGTCCCCGTCGCCGTCGGAACGGGCGGTGGTGCTGACGTCGAAGCAGACCTCGACGCGCGGCTCGTCGTTGTCGTCGCCGTCGCCGATCGCGCACGACTGGGGCCACTGCACGTCCACCGGACCGGCGGCGTCCCGCCACTTCCCGTCGAAGTAGTTCACGGTGAAATTCAGCGTGTTGTCGTCGTCACGCGGGCTGGTGTCACCCAGGTCGTCGCCCGAAGTGCTGTCGTGGTCCCAGATCTGGATGGCGATCGGGGCATTCTGGATCTCCGGTGGTAGTTCCTGGGTCACCGGCCAGAACGGCTGGATGTAGGCCTGGTCCTCGGCGCCGCGCGGGGTGATGTGCTCCACACCGTTGATGAACACCTTGGCATAGAAGTCCGCGGCCGACTCGCCCGCGGCCTCCAGGCCCGCGTTTCTGCAGTCGTCGATGCATTTCACGCTGGTGATGGTGATCGTGAGCGGCCGCCCGGCCGCGGCTCGTGCCGTGGTCGGCGGCAGGAGTGCTACCAGCAGCAGGATCGCGGACAACGCCGCGACCCATGGCTTCGGTAAAGCCATGTCGATTCCCTCCGTAGGAGTGTGCCGCTCTCACGGTCGGGCACGCCCGGGGACGGGCGCATGAGTAGCCTCCTACTCATATCTGACCTTGACCACAAACCCGGACGTTCATACAGGGAGTCCAGGCGGCACAAGATCTGGCACACTTCGAACCTGTTCCGCGAACCGCCCGTAGCTCAGGATGGACGGCCATCATCGCAGCGACGATGAAGGGCTCCGGTCGTCATTCCGCAGGGCGAAGGGATCGTGCAGACATGGGACGCCGACGTATCACCTCTGTCACCACCGTGATAGGTAGCCTCATCGCACTCCAGCTGACCACGGCCTGCTCCTGGGTGACCGGCCAACCGGAAGCGGCAAGCACCCGTCCCGTGCCGGCCACGGAGTTGTTCGGAAACATCGACCCCTCTCTGCAGCCGTCCGATACCGACCCCTCACAGCAGCCGTCCGATACCGACCCCTCGCAGCAGCCGCCCCAGACCGACCCCTTGCAGGCGCCGGAGGAGGGCCCAGCACAGGAGACGGTGTCGACCCCGTGGGGCCCGCTCAGCCCCGCGGACCGCGATCTGCTGGCCAAAGTGCGCTTGGCCGGCCTGTGGGAGATTCCAACGGGTAGGCAAGCCGCGCGACGCGCCTTCCGCGCCGCCACCAGGAAGAACCTCGGAGAGATCGCCCGGCAGCACACACTTCTCGACGCCGAGGTCCGGGAGGTGGCGGCGGAACTCCGCGTGCCGCTGCCCGACAAGCCGAACGCCGACCAGCAGGGATGGATGGACGAGATCTCCGCCAAGAAGGGACTGGCCTACGACCGGTTGGCGGTCATGCGCTTGCGGCTCGCCCACGGGAAGATCTTCCCTGCGATCGGCGCGGTCCGGGCCAGCACCCGTAACACCCTGATACGCGGCTTCGCCGAAAGCGCGGCCAAGTTCGTCAACACGCACATGGGTCTGCTCGAGGGCACGGGTCTGGCCGGAGACATGGCGCTCCCTCCGGCCCCGACCGTCACCGCCGCCCCCACCATGGTTCCTTCCGGAGAACCCGCGCCGAGTGCGCCCCCCGCCACCTCCCTGCTCACCCATACCGGGACGGGGGATGACCATGCCACGAACGGCGATTGACCTTCCCTCGGAGCAGCGCCCGATCATGACGGTTCAGCGTCGCGTGAGCAGCCACTCCCAGCGACCGACCTTGTCGTTCTCCCGGAAGCCCGACAGCTGGGTGCTCTTCTTGCCGTCGGCACTGACCAGGACCAGGCCGTTGCGATGCTCGTACGCGCACTCGCCCGCACAGCCGACCCCGATGAGCTGGTCATCGTCGGCCCAGGCCAGGAGTTGCAGGACCCGCGGCCTCCCGACGGTTTTCCCGCTGGTCCGCTCCTCCACACGAAGCGGCCTGCCCGTGATCACGCGCGTGCCATCCGGCGACACCGCCGACTCCTTGCTGTACTCCACGTACGTCTCCGGCGGCGTCGCGTGGGGCTGTCCGTGCAGGTCATAGAAGACTCTGTCGGGGTGTGAGTCGGTCGGCCCCCAGATCAGCGATCCATCGAGGTTCCACTCCAGGTCCTGCCGCGCGTTCATATTCGTGGGGCCCCCGTCCGCGCCGCCAAGATGCGTGAGCGGTCCCAGTGCCGTGAACCGCGTCTGCCGGGTCGCGACGTCGACGATCGAGAATCCGGTGCGGGTGCTCGGGAACCGCTTCATCTGGTTCTCGTCGCCGGCGACGAGCTCCACTCTGTCGGGATGCTCGCCATATGAGGTGGCGAGGATCCTCCTGCCGTCGGGTGACCAGGCCAGCCCGGCGGCGGGATGCCCGAGTTCGATCCAGGTGAGTACTTTCCGGGTGCTCATGTCCAGGATGCCGAGCCGCTTGGACGGCAGGTCGCCCTCCAGCACCGCGGCCAGCCGCAAGCCCGGCGCGACGTCCAGCCACTGCCACGCAGTCTCCTCGTAGGCGCCGGTGCCGGGGTTGTAGAGGTACCAGGTCCGCCGTAGCTCCTTCAGGTCGCCCGACACCGTCTCCCAGTGCTGGATCGAGTACGCGGACACCGCCAGCGAGCCCGCGGCGATCAACCTCTGCGGCGGACTGTGCTCGGTGTCGGTCCTGACGTCGCCGGGGACGGCAGAGGCACGGTCGAGCGGAATGGCGACAGAGTCCCCCGCGATGGGGCCGGCCGCGCGCGGCGGCCCGGGCACGTCCCCCAGTTTGGGGGTGAGCGTCACCGCGCCGATCACCGCGACCGTGGCCGCGGCCGCCACCAGGACCCCCGCCCAGGCGTGCGGCCTGCCACGCCGGACGCGCCGCATGCGGGCCCTGGCCTCGGCGACCGTGCCCGGATCCGGGGGCAGGACATCGGGCATCACGTCGTCGATGAGCCTGAACTCCTTCATCCGACCTCCACTCCCAGCGAATCGCGTAGTTTGGTCCTGGCCCTGCTGAGCCGGGATGCGACGGTGCCGTTGGCCACGCCGAGCGCCTGGGCGACCTCCTCGTAGCCGAGTCCTCCGTAAGCGATGAGCAGGACCACGTCGCGTTCCCCGGGCGACAGCCGCGCCAGCGCCCCCGAGAGCCGGCCCACCGTCACCCCCGCCACAATGCGGTCCACGACCCGCTGGTCATGGTCGTCGCCATCGGGCGGCGGCCCGATCTTGGCCAGTGCCCGGTAGCGGCGCAGCTCGGCCCGGCGGTGCCGCCCGATGAGATTGGTCGCGATGCCGTACAGCCAGGGCCGGACCCCGCCACGCGACGAGTCGAACCGGGCGCGCCGGCGGAAGGCGATGAGAAAGGTGTCGGCGGCGAGGTCCTCGGCGGTGTCCAGGTCGAGCCGCCGCCCGATGTAACGGCGTATCTCCTCGTAGTGGTCGTCGAAAACGGCACCGAACCGTTCGGGGTCGATGATCGAGGTCTCATCATGGACAGTGATCATGCAAGGGTCTCTCCGGCCGTGAGAAGCGAGAACAGGACACCTCCTATTGCCCGCTACCGAGTTCTCCTTCCCAGCGATTCGAGCCGAAGTTGACCGCTACAGGGTTCGGCGGACCGGACCGTGCGCTAGGCGCACGGCACTCGGACAGCAGGCCGTATCTACAGTGGCCCGCGTTGCCAGGGACCGCGGATCGCATACGTACGGCCGGGCGGATCCAGTGCGGCGGTGTTACCGAGCTGGTTGACGAACAACGTGGATCCGTCCGGGCTGAAGCATGCCCCGGCGAATTCGCTCTCGTCGGCGATGTTGACCGCGAACTCGAACGGCTGCCCGCGCCGCGGGTCCAGGCCGATCAGCCGGTTGACGTTGGTCAGTCCGGGCGCGAGTGGGTGCGGGTCGGCGTCGGCGTCGGAGGCGTCGTCCTCGCACAGCACGATGCCGCCGCGCGGGGTGAAGGTCAGGTTGTCCGGCGAGTCCAGCACCTTGCGGCCGGGAGACTCGTACACCAGCACCAGGGTGCCGCCGTCGCGCCGGTTGGGGATGTGCCGCCAGACCTGGCCGTAGCCCTCCAGGTAGCCGTCGGCGTTGGGAGCGTCACCGTTCTTGGCGTCGCCGCCGCTGGTGGAGTTGAAGAAGATACTGCCGTCGCCGTACCAGCAGCCTTCGAGCCGGTTGAACTTCGCGCCGCCCTTGGCCAGGCCTTGCTGAGTGCAGGTCTGGGCGCCGCCTTCCACGTCCGGATCGGGACTGTCGATCGTCACCCACTCCACCGGCAGGCGGGCTCCCATCTTCTGACCCTCGCGGCAATCGTAGTTGTCCTTGCCTTTGATCTTGAGCATCTCCAGCACGCCACCGGCGGACAGGTTACGGGGATCCTTGGGCCGGAAGCGGTAGAAGCCATCGGGCTTGCCCGAGTCGTCTTCGGTCTCGTAGACGTAGCCGGTCCGCGGATCGACGGCCACGGCCTCATGGGAGAACCGCCCCATCGCCTTGAGCGGCTGCGAAGGCGCAGGCCTGCCGGGGCGGGGTCCGTCCAGTGGCACCTCGTAGATGTAGCCATGCTTCCGGCCCCAGCCCTGAACTGGGCCCGCGGTGGTTTCCTCGCAGGTCAGCCAGCCGCGATGGCCGAGCATCCGGCCTCCGGCGCAGTTGACGATCGTGCCGTTGAGACTGACGAAGTGCTGCAGCACCTCACCGCTGCGAAGATCGACTTCGAGGGTGGTGGTGCCGCCGACGCCCAACTCGTCGTAGCGCCGGGAGCCCTCGACGTGCACCCGGCCTATCGGAGACCCCGGGGTGGTGCGTACCTCGTGGTTGCGGATCAGGCGGGCGGTATGGCGGCGGGTGCCCGGGAAGGCGGCCATGCCGTCGTGGGCGATGGGAGTCGGTACTCCGTCGCTCATCGGCGTTCCGGTCTTTCCGAGCACTACGTAGGAGAAGCCTGCGGGCAGGGCGAGCAGTTCCTCGCCGGTGTTCTCGGCGGCCCTGCGGCTCAGCGGGCCGTATCCCACCTGGCGCGGGTCGAAGGCGGGACGGCCGGCCTCGGCCCAGGACGCGTGCGTGCCCAAGGTCTCGATGGCGATACCGCTGGCCAGTACGCCTCCGGCGGTGGCCAGACCGCGGCCGAGGAAGGATCGTCGATCAAGGGCTGTCATGGCGCTTCCCCTCAGGACAAGATCGGGACGCTACTGATCGCGCTTATCTGTCCATTTGATGAACGCGAGCTTTCGACAGCGTAAACGCCGTCCTGCTCGCCGAGAGGACCCATTTGCCGCGGCCTGGTCATCGCCGGAACAGAGGCACGCCTCCGGTGGAGAGCACGAAGTGGCGGTCATCGGTGGTCATCCAGCCGCTCGGCGACCTGCGGGGTCGGTGATGAGGATGTTCACCCAGCCGCCGTCGATGGCCGCCTTGATGGCGGAGAGCTTCCGCATGCCGCCCGCGACACCGACCCCGCGTTCGACGGCGCGGAAAGCGCCGTCGCCATGGTGGTCCTGGTCCCGCGCTGACCTCGGCGTCCGCCTATTCGGTGCCGTAGCGTTCGGCGGCGCGGGCCTTCGCCTTGGCCGCCTCGATCTCTCTGTCGCGGGGCGGGGCCTTGGTTACCAGGCTGTTCAGCAAGGTGGAGGTAGCCTCCGTGATGGCGGCCACGGCGGCCTCGAACGCCTCGGCGTTGGCCGCCGACGGCTTCGCGGCACCACTGATCTTGCGAACGTACTGCAGGGCGGAGGCGTGGATCTCCTCTTCCGTCGCCGGAGGGTCGAAGTTATGGAGCACTCGGATATTTCTGCACATGGCTCTCAGGATGCCAGGTTGAAGCGTCGTCACGGGCCCACGAGGGGATAGCAGCGCAGGCAAGGTCGTTCGTCCTGCCTCACGCTGCGGGAATTCCGCCGGCCCTCACCTGCCTGCGGGTGCTCGTCGCGACCGGAGATGAGCATTGAGCTTTCGAGCGAGGTGCGGGCGTCGCGCTCGCCGGCCTGCGACTCGGCCTTCAGGCATGCCGCCCCCCAGAGGGCTGCAGCGCCCCCGGCCGCGACTGATCCGCGTCCGGCACACGGCACGGCGGCACGGCACGTCCACCGGACTCCCATTCCTCGGGAGAGACCCTGCGCCTGCGATCGTAGGCCACCGTGATCACGAGGAACGTCCTGTACCCCTAGTTCGAAGTGTGTCTAATTTGACACTGCTCTAAGCGGTCAGCCACACTAGGTTTGCTTAGACGGTATTCGAAACAGGGGTCGTGTGATGGGCATCTCTTCCTCCATCCCGCTTCGCCACGGCGGCCCGTGCCCGCGTCGACGACCTGATGTGCAGTAGACCATTCCCATGAACACGACTGGAGAGAGGCGACCATGAGTGACGGATGCTGCGGCCCGGTGGCCCTGGAGATCGAGCCCTTCCCCGCTCGGGCGACCCCGCGTGAACTGCCCACCGTGGTGATCGGTGCGGGCCCGGTCGGTCTGGCCGCCGCCGCCCACCTGGCGGAGCGCGGCCTGGATTTCCTGGTCCTGGAGGCGGGCCGCGAGGTCGGCGCCTCCGTCGCCCAGTGGGGGCATGTCAGGGTCTTCAGCCCCTGGAAGTACAACATCGACGCCGCCGCCCGCCGCGTGCTCGAGACCGGCGGTTGGACCGCCCCTGACCCCGACTGGCTGCCCACCGGCACCGAGCTGATCGAGGGCTATCTCAAGCCGCTCGCCGACCACCCCGCGATCGCCCCCCGTCTCCGGCTGGGTACGAAGGTCACCGCGATCAGCCGCCTCGGGTATGACCGGGTCCGCACGAAGGGGCGGGAGGAGGCCCCGTTCCTCATCCGCCTGGACAACGGCGACGAACTGCAGGCCAAGGCGGTGATCGACGCCTCCGGCACCTACGCCACGCCCAACGTCCTCGGGGCGAGCGGCTTGCCGGCCCACGGTGAGGAAGAAGTGGCCCGGCTCATCGACCACGCGCTGCCCGACGTGCTGGGCGCCGACCGCGACCTGTACCAGGGCAAGCGTGTGCTGGTCGTCGGCGCGGGACACTCCGCCGCCACCACCCTGCTCGTCCTCGCCCAGCTCGAAGACACGCCGATCACCTGGGCCATCCGGGCCGGCAGTGCCGCCCGGACCTACGGCGGGGGTGACGCCGACGCACTGCCTGCTCGCGGGGCGCTCGGCACACGCCTGCACGCCCTGGTGGAGTCGGGACGGATCACCTTGATCACCGGCTTCTACACCCGCGGCGTCACGATGACCTCCGACGGCCTGAAAGTGGTGAGCCGCGACCCCTCCGGCGCCGAGCGATCGGTCACCGTCGACCGCGTCGTGTCGGCCACCGGCTTCCGCCCCGACCACTCCATCGCGAGCGAGCTGCGGCTGGACCTGGACCCGATCCTCGGCTCCACCCGCACCCTGGCGCCGCTGATCGACCCCAACCAGCACTCGTGCGGCACCGTGCCCGCCCATGGCGTGGACGAACTGTCCCACCCCGAGCCCGGCTACTACGCGGTCGGCGTCAAGAGTTACGGACGCGCCCCGACCTTCCTGATGGCCACCGGTTACGAGCAGGTTCGCTCGGTGGTGGCGGCGCTGGCCGGGGACTGGGAGGCCGCCCGGGACGTCCAGCTGGAGCTGCCCGAGACGGGGGTCTGTTCGTCCAATCTGGCCGAGGCCCAGGAGAAGAGGGTCGGACTGGCCACCGGCGTCAGTGGCGGCCTGCTCGCCACTCCCCTGCCCCTGGTCACCGTCGACAGTGGCGGCTGCTGCGGCTGAACCCCGCACGTGGGGAAGGAAGTCGTCATGCCGCAGGAACACCCTCACCCGTCCTCGTGCCACGGTGAGCCGATGTGAACGCCGTACGGGCCGCCGTCTCCGCCACGGTCGGCGGTGGCCGTCCGGGCTCCCGCCGGGCATGGCGGATCGTCGCCGCGCTGGCCGTCACCCAGACCATCGGATACGGCGTGCTGTACTACGCCTTCTCGGTCTTCCTGGCCCCGATGCAGCGTGACCTGCACGCGAGCGGGACGCAGGTGGCCGGCGCGTTCACCCTCGCGGTACTGGCCACCGCCCTGTGCGCACCCTTGGTGGGACGGTGGCTGGACGCCCACGGCGGCCGAGGTCTGATGAGCGCGGGGGCGGTTCTGGGCACGCTGGCCGTGCTGGCCTGGTCACGTGTGGAGAACCTGGCGCAGTTGTACGCGGTCTTCGCCGCCGTGGGCGTCGCCTCCGCCATGGTGCTGTACGAACCGGCGTTCGCCGTCGTGGTCGACTGGTTCGACGCCGCCAAGCGGCCCGATGCGCTGCTCGTGCTCACCATCGTGGCGGGCTTCGCCTCCTCGATCTTCCTGCCGCTGTCCGGCGTGCTGGCCGAGTACTTCGGGTGGCGCCAGGCCCTGGCCGTCCTGGCCGTGCTCTACGGAATCACCGCCATCCCCCTGCACGGCCTGGTCGTCCGTCGCCGGTTGGTGCCGGCGAGCCAGAAGGCCGCGACGGTACGTGAGCGGACGCGGATCGCGCGCGCGGCGATCCGCGGTCGGCCTTTCTGGCTCCTGGCGACGGCGTTCACCGGGCACTCGGCGGCCGTGGCGACCATCGCGCTTCTGCTGATCACCTATCTGGTCCACCTGGGTCACCGGCCGGTGTTCGCCGCCGCGGTGGCGGGGCTGCTGGGCGTGCTGTCGGTGACCGGGCGGCTGGTGACCACGAGGATGCAGCGCCGCTCACCCGTCGCCGTCATCGCGGCGGCCATCTTCACGTTGCAAGCTCTCGCCGCGCTGCTCTTGCCGCTGATAGGTCACAGCGTGGCGGGAGCGGTCGGATGCGTGCTGCTGTTCGGGCTCGGTTTCGGCGTCGCGACCATCACCCAGCCACAGCTGCTCACCGCCCGGTACGGCACCACCGCTTACGCCACCATGGCCGGACGCATCGCCTTCTTCTCCATCACCGCCAAGGCCACCGCCCCCCTCGGAGCGGTGGCGCTGGCGCAGGCGGCCGGGTACGGCTGGGTGATGGCGGCGGTCGCCGCCGGTTGCGGCATCGCCGCGTCCGCCCTTCTCATCTACCACCGCCTATGATCGCGGGCCGTCCGCTTCGCCACCGGGTCGGGTCAGGCGGCCGGCTTGCGGGCGACGAACAGCACCCGGTCCTGCTCCTCGGGTCGTTCCACGGCGGTGAGGGGCCGGTCGGGCGTTCCCACGTGACAGTCGGCCCAGCCGGCCTCCTCAACCAATTTGCGCACGTCGGTGACGGCGTGAGCGGTGTTGACGATGGTGGACTCGAACCTGTCGTAACGGCCGTCGTCGGCGCGCACCACGCCGGAGATGCGGAAGAATCCACGCCCTTCTTCCTGGTTCATGGCACCCCGGAACAGGAACATGGCGGACTTCTCATCCTTGATCCAGATCCGGTTCATCGCCTCGAGTCCCTGGGCGGTGGTCAGGTCGAAGGCGAACATTCCACCGGGCTCGACGGCACGGTGGACCGAGCGCAGATAGGAGCCCACCTGCTCGAGGTCGCGCAGGTGATTGGGTATGTCATAGGTCGAGAAGGCGAAGGGGACCGGCTCGGGGAGGGTGAAGTCGGTCGCGTCGGCGTGGAAGAGCGTGACGCGATCGCCGGCACCGCGGAAACGCTCCTGCGCGCGCTGCAGCATGGCCTTGGAGATGTCCAGGCCGGTGACCGTGTACCCCTCGTTGTAGAACCGCCCGGCGACGATGCCCGTCCCGCAGCCGACGTCCAGCACCCGGCGTTCGGAGTGGGGCATGGCCGTCTGGTGCAGGTGCAGGAGCGCTCTGGCGATCCGGCTGGGGTAGAAACTCCAGAACTCGTCATAGATCTTGGCATGCAGGTCGACGTACGCCTCGGTCGTCACGGCGGGGTCCCTTCCTGGCCGACGTC
This sequence comes from Sphaerisporangium flaviroseum, assembly GCF_039537005.1. NCBI lineage: Bacteria > Bacillati > Actinomycetota > Actinomycetes > Streptosporangiales > Streptosporangiaceae > Sphaerisporangium > Sphaerisporangium flaviroseum. The sequence continues at coordinate 74,344 of NZ_BAAAZR010000027.1, forward strand.
TCAGGTGTGCGCGAGGGCTTAATTTGAGAAATCCCTATTTATATGATCATCGAATAATGCCGATGTCAATGACACCTGCAAGGAGGGCGGATACGGGGGTCGCCGCGGCCTTGAGTCCGGATGCCGATCCCGCTGTGATACAGCCCTCGAAGCCGCCACCGGCGCAGGGCCGGGTTGCCTATAGGTTAGACAAGTGTCAAAATAGAGGCATGTCGAACAGAGGGGTGGTCCCCGTGGCCGCGGACGGCGCGTCATCCGGGCAAGGCTGCTGCGCTCCGCTCGAGACCCTGCCGCTGGATCCCGCGCACGCCACCAACATGGCCAAGATGTTCAAGGCCTTGGGCGACCCGGTCCGCCTGCGGCTCCTGTCGCTCATCACCGCGCACCCCGATGGCGAAGTGTGCGTGTGCGACCTCACAAGTCTGTTCGACGTCGCGGCCCCCACGATCTCCTATCACCTGAAGCTGCTGCGCGAGGCGGGCTTGGTCGAGCATGACCGCCGCGGCACCTGGGTGTACTACCGCCCGGTGCGGGAACGGTTGCGCCAGCTCTCCGCGCTTCTCGCGGCCCCCGACATGGCCGAGGCCGCCCGCTGATCCCGGCGACGAACGCGCCCACCACTCCTCACAGCCGGAGTGCCATCCCATGTCATGAAGGCGACCGGGCGGGCACGGTCAGAACGGTACTCAGTCGCTCCAGCGCGGCCGGTACCACCCAGTAGAACACCCACGTGCCCCGTCGCTCGCAGTCGATGAGTCCGGCTTGGCGCAGCACGCGGAGGTGGTGGGAAATGGTCGGCCCGGTCAGGTCGAAGGCCGAGATGAGGTTGTTCACGTACGCCTCACCGCCGGGGTGGGAGGCGATCAGCGACAACAGCCGCACCCGCACCGGATCGGAAAGGGCTTTGAACGCCGCAGCCACCTCCGCCGCCTGGTCGACGTCCACCGGTGCCGCCGCGAGCGGCGCACAACAGATGTCCGCTCCCGAGCACCCGTGTTTAGACATGTGCCTATATTGACAGTCTTCTACACGGACGGCAAACGTTGTGTGTTGATACAGCCGGGCACATGTCGCTCATCATCGTGTCGGCGTTCACAGCCGCACCGAGATACCGCCAGGAGCGAATCACCGTCATCACGCGAGCCAGCCTCTCTCCATGGCTTTCACGCCCGCCTCGAAGCGGCTGCGGGCGCCCAGCCGCTCCATGAGTTCCGCGACCATGCGACGGTGCGTGCGAAGCCCGATGCCGAGTTTCTTGCTCGCGGCCTCGTCGGTGAAGCCCTGGGCGAGGATGCGCAGCAGCTCGCGTTCCTGCCTGGTGATGCTGTCCGCACGCGGGCGCTGGTTCGTACCGAAGGGGATGGCGGAGCCCCATACGTGATCGAACAGGGCGACGAGCGCGGTGAGGATTCCCTCACCGGAGACCTCCACGGCACCCTTGCCGCTGCAATGCGGATCGAGCGGGATCAGGGCGACCTCACAGTCGAAGATCACGGTTCGCAGCGGCAGAGTCGGCGTCGTGCGGACCTCGCCGCCGCGCTGGATCAACCACCGGGCATAGGCCACCGTGTGCGGATCGTTGCCGGCGCTGTCCATATAGACCGTGCGCACCGACACTTCCCGCTCAAGGAGCATGTCGTCCAGCGGCCGGCTCGCTTGGAGGCTCTCCAGTGACTGGGCACCACCCGGCATGAGCGACAGGCATTCCGACTTCGCCCGGTAGGCCAAGGTCTCGATGCGGGCCCGTACGGCATCCATGCTGTCGAGCTGATCACACTCATGGCGAGCACCGGCACCGCGCAGCTCGCTGTACTCGCTGATCAGGCGATTGACCGCATCCTCCGCGGTGACGAGCTCCTCCTGGCGACGCAGGAGCTCCGCACGCTGGCGCCGCAGCAGGGAGTGGAACGCCACGCTGGGACTGCTCGCCCGCAACGCCCCGGATGATCGGTGCAAAAGAGAGAGTTCCACCAACCTGTCGATGGTATGCCGAACCTCGGTTTCAGAGATGCCGAGTTCCTGCGCGATCTCCGCAATGCCCCAGTCCTGCTGCGTCAGCACCAAGCGGTAGACGGCATCGGCATGGACATCCAAGCCCCATTGCTGAAGCACGTGATCCCCCATAGCACGCCGGTGTGGCCAGGATCATTAAATATCAGAGATCTAGGGCTGTCCATGTCAATCCCTGGGGTAAGGGCGCGCCGTACACATGAATCCCCGCCGATATGACCAATGCACTGAGCAGGCCTTCTTCGAAAATACGGATCCCCGCATACACGTTCCGAACTCGATTAATGACAATACGTATGCGACACCCGGAGGAGCCCCGTCCGCAGGCCATGTGATTACCGGGTATCGGTCATACTTCTCACCCCTTGAAGGATGCCCCAAAAAAGGAGGGCGGCGGTGCCTGCCGTCTGGCTGCCGCCGGTCCCGACTCGACGCGGGTGAATCACCATGAGCGATGTGATCAGAGGCATCGAAGTCGATCCTCACCAGGCCACTTTCATGAGGCTCGCTCACATGGTCCGTCCCGGGCGATCGGACGTGGACGTCGGCGTGGCGCCCCGGAGAGCACGGGAGTCCCGGTCCTGGCACCAAGTTGCACGGCAACTTGCTGCCTGATCGATCGCTTCTCAGGGTGCGGTCTCCAATACCACAGTAATGGGCGTACGGCAGGACGACGCCCTCGAAGTCAGGGGGATGACACCGGCAGCAGAGGGACAGATCTCATGCCTACGAAAGCAGGGGGACGAATGATCCTCTCCTGGACGACCGTGCTCTGTCGGATTCCAATCACCCGTTGGCCTTTGGCCTGCCCTTAAGTTCTGTCAATCGTCGTGTCAGATAGTTAGACAACGTCACGCATCGCTATGTCGGATCCAACCATGTCTCCGTGACCGGAGATCGGTAATCCCCCCCGTCATGGATGAATGCGATTAGGACCTGATCCATGTGGCGCCCTCGGTTCGACCGCGTTCCTGCACGACCTTCGGGGCCGGTCGGCGTTCGCGAGCGATCAGTCGGCCGCGGACATCCCCACCGACATTTGACACACCTCTCGCTCCGAGGCACGCCCTCACGCGAGGCCTCGGTCCTGTCGTCATGTACGCCTTCGATCACTGTCAGCCGCCGGTCTCTTGAAGGAGAAACGCAATGGCTTCAGCGACCATCGACCCTCGTCGTCAGGCACACGAACTCACGGTGCGGCCACTGCCGGCCGTTGACGCCGTGGTCAAAGTGCTCGGCTCCAAGAGCTACACCAACCGGTATCTCGCGATCGCATCACTGTCCGGCCGGGAAACGACGTTGGAGAACGCACTGGTCGCGGACGACACCGTTTATCTGTCCCGCGGCATCGAGGCGTTCGGCCACGTGCGGGTGGAGATCGACGAGTCCGGCCGGCGCATCCACGTCACTCCCACCGGCGAGCCGATGCGTGCCCCGGAACAGGAGATCTTCATGGGCGGGGCCGGGACTCCCCTGCGCTTCCTCATCTCCATGGCCGGCCACGCGCTCGGAACCACCACCATCACGGGCAACAAGCGGATGCGGGAACGGCCCATGGGTGACCTGCTGTCCGCACTGCCGGCGCTGGGGGTGCAGGCGATCAGCGTCCGCGGCAACGGCTCGCCTCCGATCCAGGTCACCGGCGGCTCGTTCCAGGGTGGCGCCACCCGGATCAGCGGGGCGGTGAGCAGCCAGTTCACCTCCAGCCTGCTGATCAACTCCGTGCTCGCGAAGAGCGACGTGGAGATCACGATCGCCGACGACCTGATCTCCAAGCCGTACGTCGAGATGACCATCGCCGCGCTCGCCGAGATGGGCGTGCACATCAAGCGGAACGGATACACCAAGTTCACGGTGCCCAGCGGCCAGAGCTTCCGCGGCGGCTCGGTCACCGTCGAACCGGACGCCTCGGGCATGTCCTATCTCCTGGCCGTGGCGGCCGTGCTCGGCGGCCGGGTGACCATCCCCGGCATCGGCCCCGACTCCCACCAGGGTGACGTCGGCCTGGTCGAAGCGTTCGTCCGCATGGGGTGTACGGCGTCGTACGAGGGCAACGCGATCACCCTCAAGGGCGGCGAGTTGCACGGCATCGAGATCGACATGGAGAGCATGCCCGACGTCGTGCCGACCCTGGCGGTGGTCGCGGCCTTCGCCGAAGGCAGGACGCACATCAGCAACATCGCGAGCCTCCGGGTCAAGGAATGCGACAGGATCGCGGCGGTCACCACCGAGCTGCGCAAGATGGGCATCACCGTCGAGGAGTATCCCGACGCGATGACCATCACCGGTGGGAAGCCGGCGGGGGCGGTCATCGACACCTACGACGACCACCGGATCGCGATGAGCTTCGCCATCGCCGGGATGCGCACCGAGGGCGTGGTGATCCGGGATCCCGGGTGCGTGGCCAAGTCGTTCCCGACGTTCTGGCAGACCCTCGACACCCTCTACCCCGGCGGGGTGTCCACCCGATGACCACGGACTCGCCCGGGATCCTCCTTGTGCTCGACGGGTGGGGACACGCACCCCCCGGTCCGGCCAACATGATCAGTCAGGCGGCGACCCCCCACCTGGGCGCGTTGGCCGCGGGCCACCCCGCCACTTTGGTCCGGGCGTCCGGTGATGCCGTCGGCCTGCTTCCCGGCACGGTCGGCAACTCCGAGATCGGGCACATGGTGATCGGAGCCGGCAGGCCGCTGCCGTACGACAGCCTGCTGGTGGAGCAGCAGATCGCAAGCGGGCGGCTGGCGGGGAACGAGCTTCTCACGCGCACCTGCGCACGGCTCGCCGAAGGTGGCCGTGCCTTGCACCTCATCGGTCTCTGCTCGGATGGTCAGATCCACGCGCACGTGGAGCACGTGCGTGAGCTGCTCCGAGTGGCGGCCGCCATCGGCGTGCGGGCGGTGTGGATCCATGCGATCACCGATGGCCGCGATGTCGCGGACGGGACGGCGGCCGCGTATCTCAGTCACGTCGAGAAGTTCGCGGCAGAGGCGGGAGTCGGCCGGATCGCGAGCGTGGTCGGGCGCGGTTACGCGCTGGACAAGAGCGGCGACCTGGAACTCACGCGATCGGCCGCCCTGGCGATGGCGGATGGCGTCGGCGCCCGAGTGGCGCACGCGCTGGAGGCGGTCGACGGTGCCGAACGCGGTGATGTCTGGGTCGAGCCCAGCGTCGTGGTCGACGCCGGCGACATGCCCGTCGGCACCGTGGGCGACGGCGACGCCGTGTTGTTCACCAACTTCCGCAGCGACCGAATCCAGCAGCTCGCCGACTTCCTGGTGGAGCACCTGACCTCGCGTCACGTCACCGTGCTGAGCCTGGCCCGGTACGACACCCGTGCGGCGATCCCGCCCCTGGTGGACCGCGCGGACGCCTCCGGCGGGCTGGCGGATGAGCTCGAACGGCACGGGTCACGGTCGGTACGGATCGCGGAAAGCGAGAAGTTCGAGCACGTCACCTACTACTTGAACGGTCGCGACGCCCGCGCCCGGCAGGTGGAGGACCACGTCAAGATCGTGGGAGAGGTGTCTCCCGACTACCTGACCCGCCCGGAGATGAACCTCCCCCTCGTCGTGGACGCCGTCGCCGAGGCCGCCGCCCGCAGGGACGTCGCCCTCGTCGCGGCCAACCTGGCGAACATCGACGTCGTCGGGCACACCGGTGACGCGGCCGCCACGCTCCTCGCCGTCCAGCACACCGATGACGCCGTCGGCCGGATCTGCGCGGCCGCCCGCGGGACCGGCCGGTGGGTGCTTCTGGTCGGCGACCACGGCAACGCCGAGCAGATGAGCCGTCCCGGCGACGACGGCGCCCCGCGTCCGTATGGCGGGCACACCACCAACCCGGTACCACTCATCCTCGTCCCGGCACCTGGGCGAGGTTCGTCGGGCCGGCTGCGCGCGGACGGAACCCTCGCCGATGTCGCCCCCACCATCCTGGCGCTGCTGGGCTTCCCTCCCGGTGCGGCGATGAGCGGGAGGTCGTTGCTGTGACCGTGCACGTGCTCGCCAACGCGGGCCTCATCTCTGGTTCCGTGCCGCACACCGCGCTCGTCGGCTCCCTCCGGCCGGCCCCGTTCGGTGCCCCTGCGAGGGAAGAAGCGAACAGCTTCGTCTGGATCGGCCACTTCGCCAACATGCATAAGGAGAACGGATGATGACGGGGCGTCCTCGTATCGCACTGGTCGGCGATCGCAGTTCCAGGGTGGTGTCCCATTCCAGGCTCGACGCGTTCACCCCCCACCTGGGGGTCGACGTCGATTGGATGCCCACGGAGACCATCACCGGCCCGGAGACGCTGGACGGCTACTCCGGCATCTGGGTGATCCCCGGCTCGCCGTACGCATCCAAGGAGGGCGCGCTGCTGGCGGTCCGGCTGGCCAGGGAGACCGGAATCCCGTACCTCGGCACCTGCGGCGGCTTCCAGCACGCCCTCATCGAGTACGCGCGCAACGTCATCGGCCTCGTCGGCGCCGACGACGTCCAGTACGACCCCGACGCGGACACTCCCCTGATCACCGCCCTGTGCTGCTCGCTATCCGGGGAGCGGGCACCGCTGTACCTCGCGGACGGCAGCCGCTTGGCGTCCGTCTACGCACACGCCGACCAGACGGAGGAGACCTTTCACTGCAAGTACGGTCTCAACCCCGATTACGTCGAGCAGATCGAGCAGAGCTCACTGGTGATCAGCGGCTGGGACGCCGAGAAGGCGCCTCGGGCCATCGAGCTCGCCGACCATCCCTTCTTCATCGGCACTCTCTTCCAGCCGGAGTTGTCCTCGACACCGGATTCGATCCATCCGCTCATCGAAGCCTTCGTCACCGCCGTGATCCGCCGCGCCGAAGCCGTCACACCCCCCACCACCGCATTGGAGGCAGCCGCCACATGGAAATCCTCGTCCTGATACTTGTCATCGCGCTCGCCGCGGCCAACGGCGCCAACGATGTGCCCAAGGGCGTCGCGACGCTCGCCGGCGCCGGCGTGACCAAGATGCGCACCGCCATCGCGTGGGGCACCATCGCCACCGCTCTGGGCTGTCTGGTCTCGTTGACCCTGGCCTCGAAGATGACCGCCTTGTTCTCCAAGGGCATCGTCTCCGCCGCCCCGACACCGGCCTTCGCGGCCGCCGTGCTCGTCGGCACGGTGTTCTGGGTGGCCCTGGCCACCGTCCTGGCCCTGCCTGTGTCCACCACGCACGCGCTGGTCGGGGCGCTGCTTGGGGCGGGCACGCTGTTCGCCGGCAGCGCGGTGCAGTGGGGCGTGCTGTTCGTGAAGGTCGTGCAGCCGCTGCTGCTCAGCATCCTCGCCGCGTACGGGATCTCGGCCGTGCTGGGGTTCATCACGCGGAAGGTGGTGGCCAGGTCCGCGGCCAGGAACACCGGAGCCGGAGCCCCGAGTCGTACCTCCGATACCGGGGCGACGACGGCCACGATGGTGACGCAGGCCGAGCCCACCAAGGCGCAGAAGGCGCTCAGCGTCGGCCACTGGATGACCAGCGGCCTGGCGAGCTTCGCACGCGGTCTGAACGACGCCCCCAAGCTCGTCGCCATCGGATCCTTCGCCCTGGTGGGCGGCATGACGCCGTCCACCCTCCTCATCGCCGTCACGATCTCGATGGCCATCGGTGGCATGGTGGCGGGCTCACGCATCGCCGACCGCCTCGCCTACTCGGTCATCAAGATCCCGCATGTGGAAGGCTTCACCGCCAACCTCACGACCGCCGGCCTCGTCGGCCTCGGCGCGTCTCTCGGGTTGCCCATGTCGACCACGCAGGTGTCGGCCGGTGCCATCTCCGGCATCGCGGCCAACGACCTGTCGCGGCTCAACAAGAAGACCGTCCGCGATCTCCTGATCGCCTGGCTGTGCACCCCACCGGTCGCCGCCGCCGTCGCGGCCGGCGCATATCTGGTGCTCGCCTGACAGAGTGGGCCGCCGGAATCGGCGGCCCACCGCCCCGCGACCTTTCCGTCCGACCCGTTGACACTCCCCATGATTCGATGATCTTATAAATAAGAAACTATCGAATCAAAGATCGGAAGGTCTGAGTCATGGATGTCCGAGAGACCACGGAGGCTTCGATGACCGGTGGATTCCGCACCCCCGCCCAAGCGCCCGAGACCGCGACGGGCTGCTGCGGCGAGCCGGCCGCCACAGGCCCGGTGAGCGCCGAAGCCGACGAGTTCGAGCTGGACGACGACGCCGGCACCGGCTGCTGCGGCGAACCCACCGCGCCCTCCAGCGGCGGCTGCTGCGGCTAGCCGCACCGCCTTTCCCACCAGCACTCGACCTCAGAAAGGTCCCACCGCGATGACCGGGCCCGCCCGACTCGACACCGGTGAGCGCTTCGCAGCGCTGATCGATGCCTTCGACGAAGCACGAGCCATGGCAGCACTGAAAGCCCTCTGCGCGGACGAGCTGTCAGGCCGTGCTGTCGGCACGCCGGGCCACGATCGGGCCACCGACTTCATCGTCGGCGAGCTGCGATCTGTGGGACTGGCGCCGACGACGGAAAGCTTCGAGGTGTCCGGGGTGTTCCGGCTGGAGTCCCCGCCACTGTTCTCCGTCACAGGTCCGGAGGCGCCGGTCACGCTCGAGCATCGGCGCGACTACGCCGAACACCCGCGCTCGGCGCCGATGCACGAAGCCGTCGAAGGTCCCGTCGTCCGCTGGAACGGAACGCCCGCGTACGGCGCCTGGGTCGCCTTCGACCGCGTGCCACGCGGCGAGACCTTCACCCGGCTGGCCACTTCGATCCGCCTCGCGGGCGGCGCCGGCCTGCTGACTCCCCAGGTGCCCGACGCGTCGGGCTTCCTGACCAAGCGTGTCGTCGGGGACTCCCCGGTGGACCTGCCGGTCATCGCCGTCCGGGCCGACCGCCTGGCCGGGCTGGACGGGAGCACGGTGCGGGCGCTGGTGCCCCTGCGGCGCGGCACCGTGACCGGAACCAACGTCCTGTCCGCTCTCCCGGGCGAAGACCCGGCCCTGGCCGACCGGCCGGTGCTGGTCACCGCCCACTACGACGGCGTCGGCGCCGATCCGGGCCGGCATTTCGCCTGCGCGGGCGACAACGCCAGCGGGACGGCCGTGCTGCTCGAAGTGGCGCGCGCCCTCGCCGGCTGCGGCGCCCGGCCGTCGCGGCCCATCGTCCTCGCCGCGCTCGACGCCGAGGAGGTCGGGGCCTGCGGATCCCACCACCACGCGAGGGGCCTCGTCGCCTCGGGCATCCGGCCCCATGTCCTCAACGTGGACATGGCGGGGCGGTTCAACGGCGCGGTGGCCGCCGACCTGGGCCCGCAGACCGAGGCACTCAGAGACGTCCTCGACCAGGCAGGCCGTGCCCTCGGCATCCCGCTGGCCGCCGGCCCGGTGGCCTCGGACAACCGGCAGTACGCCGCCGCGGGACTGCCTGCGGTCGGGCTCGGCCTGGGCGCCGCCCACTACCACTCACCGCTGGACACCCCCGATCGCATCGAGCCCAGCGCCCTCCGCATGGCGGGGCGCCTGCTTCTCGCCACCATCGCCCGCCTGGCCTTCGAAGCCCCACGGGCGATCGAACTCTGAGACCCGCCGGACACCGACCCCACGGCACACCGCCGACCACCTCACGAAGGAGAAACGATGGCGACTGCGGCGCCGAGCATCACCAGCCAGCTCATCCAACTGGCCCCCGAGGTGAGAGACAGCCACGCGAGCTTCTCCGCCAGTTACCAGAGCTTCTTCAACGCGGTGTTCGACGGAGGGGCCCTCGATCCCAAGGCCCGGGCCGCGGTGGCCCTCGCGGCGGCCCTGCTGTTGGGCCGGGAGGAAACGGTCCGCTCGTTCCTCGCGACCGCCAAGCAGATCGGGCTGGGCAACGAGGAGATCGGGCAGGTCGCCGGAATCGTGGAGGTACTGAAGCTGGACGCGGCGCAGCGTCCGGCGCAGGCGGCCGCCGCGGCGCCGGTCAAGAAGGCCAACACCTGCTGCTGAGAGGCACGCCGATGACAGGCGATGGCAACACACCGGCGGGCACCGTCGTCCTCATCGGCGGCCGCGCGGAACGCGAGTTCACGATCCTGCGTGAGCTCGGCTACCGCATCCTCTACCTCGACCGGCGGGTGCCGCTGCACTGCATGCCATGGGTCGACGTGCCGATCGACGTGGACGTCGACGACTGGGACCTGGTGGCCAAGGTGATCCGCGACCGGCTCGACGGCGCCACGCCCGCGGCCGTCCTGACGCACGTCGAGCCGCGGATACCTCTGATGGCCCACCTCAACGAGCAGTTGATGCCCGGCCCGCGAGGGCTGACCGTGGAGGCGGCCTGGAACTGCCGCGACAAGTGGCGGACCCGCAGCCGGCTCCGCGACGCCGGCCTGCCGGTCCCCGGCTTCGGCCTGGCCGGCAACGCCGACGAGGCCGTCGAACTGGCCGATGACATCGGCCTGCCGGTCGTGGTGAAACCCCGGGACGGGGCCGGTGCATTCGGAGTACGGCGCTGCACGACGCCGGACCAGGTAGGAGAGGCGGCCGCCGCCGTCCTGGCGGACCCCGGTCTCGCCACCCAGGCGGGCGTGCTGGTCGAGCAGTACATCGACGGTCCGGAGTACGCCGTGCAGACCCTCACGGTGGACGGGTGGACACGACGGCTGAGCGTCTTCCGGCAGCACATGACCGAACCTCCGGTCTTCGTGGAGATCGGCTACGAACAGCCGAGCGGGCTTGAGGCGGCCGACGAGGCGACGCTGACGGCGGTCGTCGCGTCCGCGCTCGCCGCCCTCGGCGTCACCGATTGGATCAGCCACACCCAGGTGCGGCGGGGGCCGGACGGATTCCAGATCGTCGAGGTCAACGCGCGCCGCCCCGGAGGAAGGCTGGTCGAGATGACGACGGCCGTCTCCGGCGTGGACATGACCAGGGCGGCGTCGCAACTCGCACTCGGGCTCCCGGTCACCGCTGAGGAGCCGCAGGCCACTCACGCCCTGTACAGCAGCATCGTCTTCGACGAGCCCGGATTCGTGACGTACCGGACAGGGCTCGACCTCGCCGGGTACCCGGGCCCGCCTGCGCCGATCGTCGAGGTCGAGGTCGCACCGGGCGAGCCCGTGCTACCGGTGGACCACCCGGAAGGAGGCGTGTACGGCCGCATCGTGACCTTCGGGCGCACGGCGTCCGAGGTCGCCGACGGCGTGGCCCGCATCCGTGACGCACTCGACCTCCAGGTGACCGCACTGGACGACCTGGCCTGGCTGGGATCGGACAGCCGTGAATACAAGTCGTGCTGCTGAGGTGACCATGACCAGTCCCGCGACGACACTGACAAGCCTGGGAAACCTCGGTGGATCAGCCGGCGGGTACCGGCTGGAACTGGTCCGCGCCATCGCGGGCCTCGACCGCGAGGCGTGGAACGCCGTCGTCCGGCATGGAGACGGCACCATCTTCCACACCTGGGAGTGGCTCGCCGCCTTCGAAGAGGCACCTCCGGGGGTCTTCGAAGCCGCGCACGTGCTCGCGTACTCCGGTGACGAGCTGGTGGGTGTGTGTCCGGCGTATCTCGTGCGCCGATGCCCTCGCCTGGACTACGCCATGTCCATCGGCGCGCCGCCCGCGATGCCCGCCGACCGGCCCTTCCTGCTCGCGCACAGCCTCGCGGGGCTGTGCGGAGGGCCCGTGACACCGGCCGAGCATCGGAACGCCGCGTCCGCGCTGGTCACCGGTCTGGAACGCGCGGCCATGGCGCTCGGCGCGTGGGCCTGGGGATTCGCCGACATCCCGGCGGGCCACACGGCCGGATGGCTGCTGGGCCAGGGCTACGCGGCCGCGCACGTGGCGACCGCCTATCGGATCGACACCACCCACGCCACGCCGGCCGAGTACTGGAACACCCTGCCGGGGCGCCGACGGCGCAAACTGTGGCGTGAGCAACGCCGGCGGGCGGAGGGCCTCGTCATCGCCGAGACCGCCCCTGACACCGGCACGATGGTGGACCTCACCCACGCCCTCCTGCGAGAGCGTGGCACCCCCACCGAGGTGTTCCCCGTCGAGTACCTCCAGGCCCTGCGCAGGCATCTCGCACCCTACGAGAGAACCGTCGCCGCGACCGACGGCTCGGGCGAGGTGGTCGCCATGTTCGCCGGCTGGCAGTTCGGCGCGGAATGGTCGCTGTGGATCGCGGGACTGCGGACGGCGGCGTACGCCTCGTTCGAGCCGTACCACTCCATGCTGGCTCACACCATCGAGACGGCGATCACCTCAGACACCCGCGTGCTCAACCTCGGCCGCGGCAACGCGCCGATCAAGCGGCGGTACGGCGCCGTCGGGGTCCCGCTCTTCCTCGCGCTCAAAGCGGCGGACCGGCGTCACGACGCGCTGTTGCACGCGTGGTGCCAAGCTCTGGAGGCTCGCAGTCAGGGCTCGCCCGACGGCCTCGAAGTCGTGAGCAGGTGCTGCTGATGGCCGAGCGGGTACGCGACGACCGTCCGAGCGTGGTCTGCGTCGCCGGTCGCCGGGTGGTGGACGTGCTGGCGGAGATGGGCGTCCGCACGGTGCTGCTGGGCGATCCGACCCCCATCGACCTCGCCTGCACCGTCGACGTGCCGGTGGACGTGGATCTCGACGACTGGACGGCGACGGAGGCGGCGGTGCGCCGGATCCACGACGCCCACCCCTTGGACGCGGTCCTGAGCGTCTACGACTCCTGTCTCCCGTTGGCCGGTTACCTGGCGGCACGGCTGAACGTGGCCGGACTCGATCTTCCGGCGGCCATGAACTGCGGCAACAAGCTGCGCATGCGACTGGCCCTTGAGGGTGCGGAAATCCCGGGCCCGGCGTACGTGGTCGTCGGGGACCCTGACGAGGGAGAGGCAGCCGCGGCGCGCCTCGGCCATCCGGTGGTGGTCAAGAAGATCACCGACGCCCGGGGCAAGGGATCGCGCGTGTGCCGGAACCCGGCGGACGTGGGCGAGGCGATCGCCGTCCTGCGGGAAGAGACGAGCCCCAACCTGCTCATCGAGGAGTACGTCGAAGGCCCCGAGTACGCGGTGCAGACGGTCACGACCGGTGGTGTCACCGAGGTCGTCAGCGTGCTCGCGCAGCAGACGGCCGAAGGACAACGGCCGGTCGAGATCGGATACGACTTCCCCAGCGGGCTCGACGGCGAGAGCCTGCGCAGGCTCGGCGACTTCGTGGCGCGGGCGTTGCGGGCGCTCGGATTCGGGGACGGCATCGCGCACGCGCAGGTCCGCCTGAGCGGTTCGGCCCCGGTACTCATCAACGTCAAGCCTCGTCCCCCCGGCGGACGGCTGTGCGCCGTGACCGAGGCCGTCTCCGGCGTCGACATGGTGCGGGCCGCCGTGGAGGTCGCACTCGGCCGGCCCATCAGCCGGCGCGCCCCGACGGCACGGTACGCCCGGTACCGGTGCATGACCACCGACGTGGCCGGCACCGTCGACTATGAGCCGGTGACGCCGCACGGCGCGAAGGGCGAGCTCCCTCCTCCGACCGTCGCGATGGACGTCGAGCCGGGGGACGAGGTGCTGCCCCTCGATCACCCCGGCGGCGGGGTGTACGGGCGCATCGTCGTCTACACCGAGTCCGCGGCCGAGCTCGAGCCCGCGTACCGGAGCGTCCTCGACGTACTCCGGCCGCGTGTTCACCCGTCCGGCACCTAGCCGCGTATGCCCCGATCAAGGATGGTGACCTACACGTGTCAGACACCACACGACCGGACGCGCAGGAAGAACCGACGCGCGTGCTTGTGCTCGGCGGTCAGCGCACCGTCAGGATGCTGAAAGAGCGAACCGACTATGAAGTGGGGTTCGCCGACGAGTCCATCTCCTTTGACCTCATCGCGACCGCGGACATCCCCATCGAAGTCGACCTGGACGACTGGGACGCGGTGGTGGACCACGTGCGGCGCGTCCACGCGATACGACCGTTCACGGCGGTGGTGTCCCAGGTGGACCGGTTGGTACCGCTGGCCGGCGTCCTGCGCGAGCGGCTGGGACTGACGACCGGCATCACCGCCGAGGCCGCCCGCAACTGCAACGACAAGGCGGCCACCCACCGGTGCCTCTCCGAGGCAGGGATCGCGGTCACGCGCCACCAGGTGGTCCGCAGTCCCGTGGACGGCATCGCCGCCGCCAAGGAGATCGGGCTTCCCGTCATCGTCAAGCCGAGGGACGCTTCGAGCGCGGCCGGGCTCATGCACTGCGAAACGCCGGAGGAGGTGGCCGCCGCCATCGCCGACATCTTCGACGGCGGTCGCGACAGCGCACTGGTCGAGGAGTACCTGATCGGCCGGGAGATCGGTGTGTTCGCCGGCCGCACGGCCGGCCGGACGAAGGTGCTGTTCGTGTTCGACGGCGAGGTCGGACCGCCGCCCAAATTCGTCAAGCTGGGCGGATGGTTCCCCAGCGTCCTGTCCGAGGAGGAACTGTCCCTCCTCGACGAGCTCAGCGAACGCGTGCTCGCGGCCGTCGGCCTGGACAACTGGGTCGCGTTGCTGCAGTTCATCCTCACCGAGGACGGCCCGAAGGTCGTCGAGATCAACCCGCGGGTGGCGGGTGGTCAGGGAGTCGCGCTGATCGCCGCGACCACCGGCTACGAGCCGACGCTGGTGGCGGTGGAGGCGGCCCTGGGCCGGCAGTCGGAGCCGGACACCTCGCAGGCCGCCATCGGCCTGTACCGCAGCATCGTCTTCGAGGAAGAGGGGACGCTGTGGTACCGCGATGAGGCCCTACGGGAGGTCACAGGGCTGGAGACACGGGTGCGACCGCTGATCGAGCTGGACGTCAAGCCGGGAGAGGCGGTCCTGTCCATCAACCACCCGAGAGGTGGTGCTTTCGGCCGCATCGTGGTCGTGGGCGACAGTCGAGACGCGGTCGCCCGCGACTATGACCGGATCCTCCAGCAGCTCGACCTGCGCGTCGAGCCGGTCGCCGACGCCGAGGCACAGGTCTCCAAGCCCCACACGTCCTGCTGCTGAAAGCACAGCAGAGCCGGCCGGACAGTGCCTTGACTCCGAAAAGGCAATCTGATTCGATAATCTTGGAATCATCAAATCAAAGGAAAGGAGTGACATGGCAGAGGACATGATCGGCTCGGGCTGCTGCGAGACCAGCGGCATCGAGGACGCTGCCGAAGACGGCGCCGAATGCAGCTGCGCGTGTGCGTGCTGCGACTAGGCCCCGGCCACCACGAGTGATCAGGCGCGGCCCCCGCCCTTAGAGGGGGGCGGGCCGCGCCCTCCTGAGCCACCAGGGCCCGGCCAAAGGGAAGGAAAGTGAAGTGAAGGAATCACTTCGCGCGCTACGTTTCATCTACGGCTATCCGCTCCGGTACCGCGGCGCGATGATCGTGGCGACGGTCACCATGCTGGCCGGGCTATTGAGCAGCATCGCAGTTCCCCTCATCATCCGCGTCGCCATCGACGCCGGAGTACTGGGCGGCGACCCCCGCCTGCTCCTCGCGATCGCACTGGGCGTCCTCGCCATCGGCGCCGCGTCCGCCGCCCTCCTCCACCTGGGTAAGCAGCTGCGTTTCAACGTCGCGAGCAAGGCCGTCAACGACCTGCGGCACGACCTGTTCCGCAAGCTCCTGCAGCTCGGCCCCGCCGACACCGCCGAGGCGTCCGGCGGCCGGGCCCTGACCCGCCTGATCTCCGACGCGGTCTTCGTGCGAGGGCTGACCAACGGCGGACTGCTGGAACTGCTCAACCAGATCCTCGTCACCGCGGTGATGTACCTGGTGGCCGCGTTCATCGATCTGCGGACCACCCTCGTCGCGACCATTCCCCTGGCGATCGTCATCATCGGCAACCTGACCGTGCAGGGACGGCTGCAGAAGGTCTTCGTCGACGTCAAGGGCCAGTTCACCAACCTGTTGTCCGGAGTCGGCGAATCGCTGTCCAACATCGGCGTGGTGAAGTCGTTCGGCCGCGAGGACGCCGCCTCCGACAAGCTGAACAAGATCAACGAGGAGCTGTCAGCGCGCCGGGGCAGCATGAAGACGACCTACAGCCGGTGGGAGGCGATCCTCAACGTCATCGGAGCCCTCCCCACGCCGATCGTGCTGTGGATGGGCGGCAGCGCCGTCGTCGACGGCCGGCTCACGGTGGGCAGCCTTGTCGCCCTCACCGCGCTGATCATGATGGTCCAAATGAGCATGCACATGGTGACCATGCACGCCAACGGCATCTTCCGGTCGGTGGTCATCTCACAGCGACTGCTCCGGATCATCGACGCCCCCTCGGCACTGACCGTGCGCGCTCAGACCCGCCCCATGCCTGCCGTTCGCGGCGCGCTCGCCGCCACCGGCCTGGTCGTCGAGATCGGCGAACGCCGGGTCCTCGACGGCGTGAGCCTTAGCGTGGCACCGGGTGAGGCGATCGCCCTGATCGGTCCCACGGGCAGCGGCAAGTCGACGCTGCTGCACACCCTCGCCCGCCTGCGCGACCCGCAGTCCGGAGTCGTGACCTACGACGGCGTCGACGCCGGGGAGTACGACCTGGAGTCGATCCGGCACCAGGTGGTCTCCCTCCCCCAACGGCAATGGATCTTCGAAGGGACGCTGGAGGAGAACATCCGCTTCGCCCGGCCCGACGCGACGCCGCAGGAGGTCGCCGAGGCGGCCAGGGCGGCCGGCCTGGGCGAGTTCTCCCTGTCGCGAGCGCTCGCCGCCAACGCCGTCGACCTCTCGGCCGGAGAACGGCAGCGGGTGGGTCTCGCCCGGGCGCTCCTCGTCAACCCCACGGTGCTGCTGCTCGACAACCCGACCGCGAACCTCGACGCCGAGACCGAGGCCGAGCTGCTCGACACCATCAAGCGACTCCAGCACGGCAGAACCCTGATCATCGCCACCCAGCAACTCGCGGTCACCCGGTACGTCGACCGCGTCATCACGCTCAAGAGCGGCGCGCTCATGCCGGCCGGATCCCTGCCGGCCACTGAGGCGGGCGGCACGGACGGCCAGGTCGCCCAGGTGGGCGGCACGGACGGCCGGGTCGCCCAGGTGGGCGGCACGGACGGCCAGGTCGCCCGACCTCTGGCGCCCGTCGGACTACCAGATGGAGGCCCCGGCAATGGCTGAGTCGGCTACGGTCGAGGCGCCCCTCGACGCCGCTGAGGTGAACCAGACGCTCCGTCGAGCCGTCCGGCGCTTCCTGCCGTACCTGCGTCCCCATGTGGGCTGGATCGCGGTGGCCACGCTGGTCACCATCCTCAGTTCGGTCCTGACGATCGCCCAGATGTACACCGTGATGATCGGCGTCGGGCACATCGTGACCGGCAACTTGGAAGCGGTGGCCGGGACCGCGCTCAACCTCGTCGTGCTCGCCGTCCTGGACAACATCATCCGGATCACCTACAACATCGCGATGATCCGGGTGAACGAACGAATCACGGTGACCCTTCGCAACGATCTCGTGGCCCGGCTGCACAACGTGCAGCTCTCACGGCACGTGTCGCAGGCCAGCGGGACATGGGTCACCCGAGTGCTGTTCGAGGCCGAGCGGTTCCGCGGGTTCCTCACCAAGACGGGGATGGAACTCGTGCAGAGCACCGTCTGGTTCGTGGCGTTCGCGATCTTCCTGCTCGCACTGAGCCCCGGCGTCGCCCTGCCCACCCTCATCATCATTCCCATCATGGTGGTCATCGCGCTGCGGTGGACCCGCTATCTGAAGTCCGACACCCACCGCCAGCGTGAAGCGTGGGACACCATGGTCGGCTACCTCAACCAGCGCATCGACGGACTCGCCGACATCCGCTCCTTCGGCCAGGAGGAGAACATCATGGCCGACCTGGAGCGGCGCTCGGCCGGGTACACCAAGGTGCACAACAGGCTGTCCACCAAGCGCCTGTGGCTGACGTCCTATCTCGGCTTCACCGTCCACATCGCACTGGCGCTGCTGATCTTCTTCGGCGGCCTGCAGATCATCAACGGTCACGCGCTCGGATCCGGCTTCTTCTTCGACCTGGCCGCCGGCATGATGCCCATGACCTGGATGCTCCTCGGCACCGACTCGATGATGGCCTCGATGGGCATGGCCCAGGGCGCCGCCCTGGCGGCCGGGACCCTCGCCGCATTCGCCCTGTTCTCCAAGCGCATGCTCAACCCGGTCCGCGACGTCGCCAACCAGCTCGGGCAGGCCTCCGACATGGCGGTGTCCGCGCAGCGAATCCTCGAGGTCCTCGATCTGCCCGAAGAGGAGGACACCGGGACCCCGCTTCCGCCGGTCCAAGGCCATCTGGAGGTCGACCGGGTCAGCTTCGGCTACGGCGACACCGAGGTCCTGCACCAGGTGTCGCTGGAAGCCCTTCCCGGGGAGCACATCGGCGTCATCGGGGCCAGCGGTGCAGGCAAGAGCACGCTCATGCAGCTCCTCGTCCGCTTCTACACCCCCGGCTCCGGCGCCATACGCATCGACGGCCATGACCTGTCCGAGGCGACCAGGTCATCGGTACGCGGCCAGGTGCTGTTGGTGACGCAGGAAGCGCAGCTCTTCGACGGGACGGTGGCGGAGAACATCAGGTTCGGCCGGCCCGGCTCCACCGACGAGGAGGTCATCGCTGCCGCTCGCGCCGTGGGCGCCGATGAGGTGATCAGCGGCCTCAAGGACGGCTACCAGACCAAGGTGGGCGAGCGCGGCTCTCGGCTCTCGGTCGGAGAGCGGCAGCTCATCGCCCTCGCCCGCGCCATGCTCGCCGACCCCCGAGTGATCATCCTGGATGAGGCGGTGTCCAGCGTCGATCCGGAACGACAGCGCACCGTCCTCGCGGCGATCCGCCGGCTGCTGGAAGGCCGTACCGCGGTGGTCGTGGCGCACTGGCTGACCCTCGTCGAAGACCTCGACCAGGTGTTCGTCCTCGAAGACGGACGGATCGTCGAGCACGGCAGGCCCGTGGAACTGCTCACCGGAGACAGCCGCCTCGCG
Source organism: Sphaerisporangium flaviroseum (assembly GCF_039537005.1). Classification (NCBI taxonomy): domain Bacteria; kingdom Bacillati; phylum Actinomycetota; class Actinomycetes; order Streptosporangiales; family Streptosporangiaceae; genus Sphaerisporangium; species Sphaerisporangium flaviroseum. Next base: position 93,262 of record NZ_BAAAZR010000027.1, read on the forward strand.
GAACTCTGCAAGGTCCAGACCGGCGAGATCGCCGTACCGACAACCGGAAGGAAGTAGCCATGTCCACCACCGAACCGAGCCTCGGTCAGCTGTTCTGGTCGGCTTCCCAGAGCGAGCCCGTACCCGCCGCGAAGACCGAGACGAAGAGCTCGTGCTGCAGCCCCAAGCCCGCCGCGGAGAAGCAGGCCGCTCCGGCCGCCGCGAAGAGCTCGTGCTGCGGACCGAAGCCGGCCGGCCACACCGAGGCGAGCGCGACGGCGAAGTCATCGTGCTGCGGCCCCACGCCGGCCGCCGACCAGGCACCGGTCTCGGAGCAGGTGCCGGTCACGGACAGGGTGTCCGTCCCCGAAGCCGAGAGCTCATGTTGCGGCTGACGCCGCCCAACGAAGGTCGGAGGAGTCCGATGAGCGGACGTTCACTTCGCGCCGCCGCGGCGACGATGACCGTGGCCGCGGCCCTGGCCGGCTGCGGGAGCAGCAGCGCCGAGAGCGGCAGGTCCCCCGCCGCCTGCATGATCCAGAAGCAGGGCGGCGGGCTGACCGTGCAGTTCACCACGAATCCGTGTCCCGCCAAGGGAGGGACGGCGGCGACCGCCCAGTTCACCATCAAGGACTCGGCGGGCGTCGTCGTCCAGGACGCGGCGGTGAAGGTCAACTACGACATGCCCAGCATGAACATGCGTGGCGGGCAACAGCAGGCCACGCTCAAGGGCGACGCGTACGAGTCGAAGCTCGTGCTCGGCATGTCCGGCCAATGGGTCGTGAGCGTCCAGGTGAGCCGTGCTTCCAGTGCGCCGGCCACCGTGCGGTTCGACGTGAAGGCCAAGTAGGGAGGGCATGGTGATCAGCCGTCGCGCGGCCCAGGTGCCGCCGTCCACCCTGCGGCCCGCCGTGGAGCCTCAGGGAGCGTTCTTCGCCTTCGTCGACGTGCGGGAGACCTACGGACTGTAGGACGCCGGCGGATCGGCCAGAGCCCTTTCAGCACATCAGCAACTGGAAAGGAACCTCGATGAGCATCGTCACCACCTATTCGGTCGAAGGCATGACGTGCGGCGGATGCGCCAAGCGCGTGCGAACCGCGCTGGACGCGGCCCTCCCGGAGATCGACGGCATCGAGATCGATCCCAAGGCGGGGCGCGTGCAGATCAGCACGGCGACCCCGATCTCGCAAGAGGCCGTCCGGTCCGCCGTGGAGAAGAGCGGATACCGGTTCGCCGGAGTCCTTTCATGAGCCCCACCGTCAAGATCGTGGGTTTCCTGCTGTTGCTGGCCGTGGTCTTCGTGCTCGCCTACGCACTCGGGACCCTCGTGGCCCCCGTGGAGCTGTAGGCGGCCCGAGAGGAGGTAAGACAGTGTCCGGATCGGCCCCGACGCTCGCCCAACGGTCCGAGGTCACCCTGTTGATCGGTGGCATGACGTGCGGATCATGCTCGGCCCGCATCGAACGCAAGCTCAACCGCATGGACGGTGTCAGGGCCGAGGTGAACCTCGCCATCGAGCAGGCGCACGTCGAACATGACCCCACCGTCTCCGTCGACGACCTGATCGCCGTCGTGGAAGGGCTCGGCTACACGGCGGCGCTTCCGGCCCCCGAGCCCGTCGCCGACGACAGCTCTCCCGCGCCCGACGAGCCGTCCGATGACGGCTCGCTGACCGCCATGCGGCGACGTTTGATCATCTCGGCGGTTCTCACCCTCCCCGTCGTGGCGATGGCGATGATCACTCCCCTGCAGTTCGACCATTGGCAGTGGCTGTCGCTGACGCTCGCCGCTCCGGTCGCGGTGTGGGGCGCGTGGCCTTTCCATCTCGCGGCCTGGAAGAACCTGCGCCATGCCTCCGCCACAATGGACACCTTGATATCGCTGGGGGTGATCGCATCCTTCGGCTGGTCGATATACGCGCTGTTCTTCGGCTTCGCCGGGATCACCGGGATGCGGATGCCCTTCGTGATGCGGCCCGTGGCCGGTGAGGGCCTGCACCACATCTACCTTGAAGTCGCCGCGAGCCTCACGGTCTTCATCCTCGCCGGACGCTACGCCGAACACCGTTCCAAGCGCCAGGCCGGCGCCGCCCTGCGGGCACTGCTGGAGCTCGGCGCCAAGGACGTAGCCGTGTGGAAGGACGGCTACGAGGTCCGCGTACCCGTCGACCGCCTCTCGGCCGGAGACCACTTCGTGGTCAGGCCCGGCGAGAAGATCGCCACGGACGGGGTCGTCGTCGAGGGCTCCTCGGCCGTGGACGCCTCCATGCTGACCGGAGAGAGCGTGCCGGTCGAGGTGGGCCCTGAGGACCAGGTCGTGGGCGCCACCGTGAACACCAGCGGGCGCCTCATCGTCCGGGCCACCAGGGTCGGCGCCGACACGCAACTGGCGCGGATCACGCGGCTGGTGACCGATGCGCAGGCCGGCAAGGCACCCGTACAGCGGCTCGCCGACCGGGTGGCGGCCGTGTTCGTCCCGGTGGTGGTGACCATCGCCGTGGCGGCGTTCGGCTTCTGGCTGGCCAACAGCCTCGACGCCGCCACCGCGCTGACCGCCGCCGTCTCGGTCCTGGTCGTCGCGTGCCCGTGCGCGCTGGGTCTTGCGACACCGACCGCCTTGCTGGTGGGCACCGGACGTGGTGCCCAGATGGGCATCCTCATCCGCGGTCCGGAGATCCTCGAATCGACCAGGCGCATCGACACCATCGTCTTGGACAAGACCGGCACGGTGACCACCGGGTCGATGCGGCTTATCGAGGTGGTGGCCGGTCCCGGCGAGCAAGCAGACGAGGTGCTCCGGCTCGCGGGTGCGCTGGAGGACGCCTCGGAACACCCCATCGCGAAGGCCGTTTCCGCCGGTGCCCGCGAGAGGTTCGGGACGCTTCCGTCCGTCACCGACTTCACCGGATCCGCGGGCCTGGGCGTTCGGGGAGAAGTCGAAGGAAGGACGGTGCTCGCCGGCCGTGCCACCTGGCTGGCGGACCAGCTGACGATTCCTCCGGAACTGCAGCGGTCGCAGGGAGACTCGGAGCGCCTCGGCCTGACACCGATCTTCGTGGGGTGGGACGGACGGGTGCGCGGCATGCTCGTCGTCGCCGACACCATCAAGCCGACCAGTTCCACGGCCGTGAACGAGATGCGACGGCTCGGCCTCACCCCCGTCCTGCTGACCGGCGACAACAGGCAAGCCGCGGACGCGGTCGCCGGCCAGGTCGGCATCACCGACGTGGAAGCCGAGGTCATGCCCGCCGGCAAGGTCGAAGTGGTGAAACGGCTCCAGCGGGAAGGCCGGGTGGTGGCCATGGTCGGCGACGGCGTCAACGACGCCGCCGCCCTGGCCCAGGCCGACCTCGGCATCGCGATGGGCACGGGCACGGACGCCGCCATCGAAGCGAGCGACATCACCCTGGTCCGCGGCGACCTGCGCGCCGCGGCGGACGCCGTGCGGCTGTCCCGCCGTACCCTCACGACCATCAAGGGCAACCTGTTCTGGGCGTTCGCCTACAACGTCGCGGCCGTTCCGCTGGCCGTCCTCGGCATGCTCAACCCGATGATCGCCGGAGCGGCGATGGCGGCGTCGAGCCTGTTCGTGCTCAGCAACAGCCTGCGGCTGCGCAGCTTCCGCGCCACCCAGACGGCACAGACGACGTCCACGGATGCTCCGGCTCCCGTGGCACGGGATTCCGATCGCCCACTCCAGGCGGCGACCGCCGGAAGAGAAGACTGACGGCCCCCGACGGGGGGCCACCGGGACAGGAAACGAAGGCCGAGCCGCTATCTCTGACCTGGGAGCATTGCATGGATTCTGCGGTGTTCGGACGCTGCGTGCCCTTGACACGCGAGCCGCTGAGGAGCTCTGACGCGGCGGACCTGGCGCATGTGTTCAAGGCGCTCGGAGACCCGGTACGCCTGCGGCTGCTGTCGGTGATCGCGTCGCATCCCAGCGGAGAAGTATGCGTGTGCGACATGTCGGAGGACTTCGATCTCTCCTCGCCCACGATCTCCTACCACCTCAAGGTGCTCCGCGCGGGAGGCCTCATCGACGCCGACCGGCGAGGCACCTGGGTCTACTACAGGGTCGTGGACGAGGCATTGAACGGGCTCGCGCACCTGCTCCAAGCCCC
>NZ_BAAAZR010000027.1:97376-153650 GCF_039537005.1 Sphaerisporangium flaviroseum
CGCGCTCACCGAGCTGCGCGGAGCGGAACGATGAAGCGGAAGGTGGCCTTCGGTATGCCCTTGACGGCGGTCACCGCCGAAGAGGCGCTCAACGGCGACTGGCTGCGGTGCCGTCACGAGGTCGACGTCGTGCGGGTGCAGGATCCTCCCGTCGAACTGTGGGGTCCGCTCGCCGAGGCGGGCTTCCACCCGAAGCCCCAGGTGGTCGTCTGGCGCGCCGCGACCGCCGGGAGCGAGGAGGAGTTCCTCGCTCCCCTTCCGAGCAAGGACCGGCGCAACGTCTTCGCCGCGCGCCGCCGGGTGCTCGCCGCCGGGTTGCGCTTCGACGTGCGGCCCGTCTCGCCGGCGCTGCTGGACGTCTTCCTGCCCCTGTACGAGAGCCAGGTCGCAACGATGCGGCACGGGTGGGCCGTGGCGAGCCGCCAGCGCGAGGCCATCCTGGCCGCGGCGGAGGAGTATTTCGCGGTGTGCGTCACGGACGGCGAGGAGTTCGCCGGCGCCTGCCTCACCCTCCTGTCGGGTGAGCGCGACGAGGCGCGGGCACGGTTCGCCGCACTGGCCCCCGGCCCCCGCGCGACCGGCCTGGCTCGTCTCCTCTACATGGAGGTCATCGCCGAGGCCCGCCGGCGCGGCATCACCTGGGTCAGCCTCGGCAGTGACCCCAATCTGTACGGCCACATCGTCAAGCCCGGCCTCTTCGGGTTCAAGAGCCGCCTCGGCTTCGTTCCCGTGCCCTCACACCTGGTCGACGCCGGTTCCGGGTCCGACCAGGCCGACCGAATCGTCGGGCTGAGCGCGCTCACCGACCCGGCCCTCGTCCTGGCCTACGCCCCCGGAGACGACGGCGCTCCTCAAAGGGGACCGGCTCTGCGGGCGGAGGTCTTCACTTCGGCAGACCGGCTCGATGTGCGTCCGTACAGCCCGCACCATCTGACGGGCGTGCGGCTGCACCGTACAGACGAACCGGCCCTCGACACCGCTCGCCGATAGTCCAAGGCACGCGGACACCATCATGTGCGGCACGATCGCCATCACGCCCGCTCCCCTTCCCGCCTTTCCGCTCGCTCCTGCCTCACGTCCGGGCCCTCCCCCCGGGGCCGGGTGGGACCTCCTGCCGTCGGTCGCGCGGGAGGCGAACCGCGGCGATGAGGTCGTCAGGGTGGGCCACGTCTTCCGCTACTTCTTGCGAACGCGGCAGGCGAAGCACTTGTACGCCTGCTGCCCGGAAAGATTGTCGTAAAAGCGGTCGTCGAGCAAAGTGTTGACCGCCTCGTAGCGGGGGTCCCCGTAATCGTCGCCGACGCGTTGCGCCGGGCCGAACGTGTTGGGGATGTAGATGGTGTCCGCCCGGATGCCGGAATCGAGGAGCGCGGTGCCGGTGACCGCGCCGCGGGGGCTCTCGACGACGACCGAGTCGCCGTCGGAGATGCCGAGAGCACGGGCGGTCGCCGGGTGGATCTGCACCAGACGGATCCCATTGAGACGTTCGCCGGTGGGCGCCCAATGGGTGACGGAGGCGAAGTGCACCACACTGGGGCGCCCGGTCATGCCCATAAGGGGGTACTTCTTGTGGACCGCGCCTGACCCCGGCAGTCCTAGGCGCACCGGCCGGGTCAGGGCATGCGGGTTGATCGGATTGGTGATGTACCGGTCCTCGTAGGCCAGCGTGGGGTTGGCGCCGGTGACCTCAGGATGGGTGTAGAAGGTCGGCAGGGCGCCATGCCCGCTCGGCGCGAGCCGCCGCTCCAGATCGGGGGTCGTGACCTCGATCTTGCCGCTCGGGGTGAGGAAACGCTTGCCGCGGTTGGCCGGGTCCAGCGCTTCGGCGGCCCTGTACCAGCTCGGGTGGTCGAGATAGAGGGTGCTCACGCCGGGGTGGCCGGTACTCGGGCACGGCCACCGCAGGGGCTCAGGGCGTGCGCGGAGGCGCTCGCGGGTCATGCCGCCCATCCCTGGAGTGTTGGCGACGAAGGTGTCCCACAGCGTGGCGTAGTTCCTCCACTCGACGGGGAACGCGCCGGTCCAGTACGAGGCGGGGCGGCGCCGGTCGTTGCGGCCGAGCGCGTGGGCCAGGTCGATCCATATCTCGGTGTCGGAGCGGGTCTCCCCGATCCGGGCGACGGCGGCGTCCTGCCAGCGGATGGCACGGTCGTCGCGTCGCATGTAGACGCCTTCGAACTCCAGGCCGCTGCAGACGGGCAGGATGATGTCGGCGTAGTACGCCGCCTCTTCCATGAACAGGCCCGTGTAGACGTAGAAGTCGAGCTTGGAGTAGGCCTCCTTCACCTTGCTCGTGTTGGCCGAACTGATCAGGGGGTTTCCCTCGGTCATGACGGCCTTCAGCCGGTAGGGCTCGCCCGTGAGGATCGATTCGGCGAACGCGTCGGGGCCTACGGGGAGAGCCGGGCCTCGCTCGGGAGGCGTGCTCTTCAGCGGCGGCAGGTTCAGGCCGCCGGGCCAGGTGTTGTGCATGAAGTTGCAGCCGCCGCCGGGCACACCGATGTTGCCGGTCACGGCCGCCAGCATGGCCAGCGTGCGGTAGGTGTCGAACGCGCCGAGCTGGTGGGAGATCCCGGCGTTGCAGAAGATGGCGGCGGGCCGCATGGTCGCGTAGTCGGCCGCGAGCCGGCGGATCGTCTCCGCCGGAACACCGGTCACCCCGGCCGCCCATTCAGGGGTGTAGCCCTTGGCCGTGAGGTGTGCGCGCAGGTCGTCGAAGCCCAGCACCCAGCGGTCGACGAACGCCTTGTCATAGCGGTCCGTCATGACGATGTGGTGCAGCATGCCGAGGGCGAGCGCGAAGTCGGTGTGCGGCTTGGGCGCCACCCACTGGTCGGCGAGAACGGTGGTGGGCGTACTGCGCGGGTCCACCACGACCAGGCGCGCGCCCGTCCGCTCTCGGCATCGCAGCAGATGAGCGAAGGTGACCGGATGGGTCTCCTCCTGGTTGGTCCCCAGGAAGAGGAAGAACTTCGCCGACCCAAGGTCCTCTTTCCCGGTCGCACCGTCCACGCCATAGCCGTTGGTGAAGTTGCCCAGACCGAAGGTGGTGGCGAGCGCGTTCCCCCCGGCGTCGTTGCACACCGGGCCGACGTCAGTGTCATTGGGACTGCCCAGCAAGGCGAACACGCGGGCCGCCAGCGAGCCGGTCCCGCGGGGCAGCCGCCCGTTGGTCCGGTTGGCTATCGCGCGGGCCTCTCCGGCATCGCGTAACGCCAGCCACCGGCGGGCGATGACGTCCAGCGCGTCGTCCCAGGAGATCGGCTCGAACCGGCTGTCCGGATCACCCTTGCGTCCGGAGACGCGGCGCAGCGGCCTCGTCAGGCGCAGTGGACTGTAGGTGAGCTCCGTCATCAACGACGCCTTGACGCACAGGTTGCCGTCCTGCACCGGGTCCTTCCGCTCGCCCCGGATCTCCAGGACCCGGCCCAGCTTGAGGGAGACCCGCAGCCGGCAGTTGCTGTTGCAGAACTGGCAGGAACTGTTCACCACGCGGTCGGGCGTCAGAGCGGCCGATCCCACCGTGAGGTCCGGCATCGAGGACGCACCACCGGCGCCCGCGCCGACCGGCGGGGACGCGCCGACCGGCGGGGACGCGGCGACCGGCGGGGACGCAGCGACCGGCGGGGACGCGGCGAAGGCGGCCTGGTCCGCCGGCGAGACGATTCCCGCAACGCCCCCGGCGGCGGTGCCGGCCCCGGCGAGCAGGGCACCGCGCAACACGCCGCGCCGGGTGACGCCTTCGCGGTCTGTGAGCGACGTGCCGTCCTGGTCGGCCATTCTTGTCTCCTGTCTCGATCGGTGCTCGTGCGCGGCCGTCCGGGTGACGCCTTCGCGCATGTCATCAGGACCTCAGAGGTCGCAAGGCCAGTGACTGATCGCGTAGTTGGTTTCGCCGCCTGCGTCGTCACGCGCGCCCACCGCGTGGCGTGACCGCGTGCTCTGGGGATTCAGGAGTCTGGCGTGTGTTATGGCAACACTCTTGTGTTGATCGACGCCGCACGAAAGTGGTCCGGACAGGCAGCATGTTGCCCGGCATCTTGGTGCCACCACCGAGGCGGTCCTGGCGTCCGGTGAGGTGACCGTGTTGGAGTGCCCCTACTCACCCATTGCCGCGCAGGACGTCGATCACCGTCTCGGGCTTGAGGCAGCGCTCTTGGCCGCCGAGGGCCTACTCGGCTCGCAGGTTGTCGATGTGGACCTCGCCGCCGCTGTTGAGGAACACCCATATCGCACGAATCCGGCTGGGGTCGAGGGTGACTCCGGCGGGGCATTCGATCTGGCTGAACCTCTCGGTGATGGTCCGGCTGGAGTTGGGGTTGGTCCAGGCCCAGAGGCCGCCCTGGCACCAGGACATGCCGTCGCCGACCTGGATGGCGATCTCGCCCACGGTGCCGATGTCGCCGGTCTTCACGTCGTACTTCAGCATGGTCTTGCCGGAGAGGTCGAGCGGCTCCGCCAGCGGCCGTCCGAACCAGTTCCCGCTCGTCGGAGTGGACACCTTGAGCCCGTTGGCGCCGTCGGTGTGGAACAGAGGTGACTGCGCCACGGTTCCGCCGTCACCGGGGTTGGCGATGGTGAAGTCGTCGGTGCCGGACTCGAACGAGAACAGCGTCTGTGACACCGGCAGCACGGGGCTGTCCGCGGGGACGCCGCCACAGGTCAGTACCGGCGCCGCCCAGTCGGTGTGGGCGGCCGTGGTGCTGTCGGACGTGGTGACCAGGCGCAGCCACGCCGTCCCGGTCAGGTCCGCGGTCAGGGACTTCGCCGCCTCGCCCGAGGTCATCGGTCCGCTGGTCGCGGCGACGGCGTCATCGGCGTAGACGGTGAACGTGGTCGCCCCGCTCGCCACGGCCTCGTCGTCGACCCCGACGTCGGTGACCAGCCGCGAGCAGCGCCCGCCGACGTAGTAGCTGATCTCGCCGGCGGCGGTGGTGCCGAGACCGCGTGTGTAGACCTTCTCCCCGATGGTGATCAGGGCACCGTCGTTCTCGAGCGGCCCGCCGTTGCTCTGGTCGGTCTCCACCGGGCCGATGGCGTTGCTGGAGGTGACCGGGGGGATCGTGCTCAGGTGTCGCCGGCCGTCCGCGGGCGCGGTCACGACCACGGCGATGATCTGGCCGGCCGTGGTGGCGTGCCGGTGGTTCGGACCCCAGGTGTAGGCGGCGGTGACGTTGATGGGGTAGCTGCCCGCACCGGTGTCCTCGGGGACGCCGATCGTCCATGTCGTCCGCAGCGTGGCGTCCGTCGCCAGGCGTGCGCGGTGGCGTGGGGTCGTGGGGGTAACGGTCCATCCGGCGGGCGCCTGCGCGCTGACCGAGAGATCGCGGATCGCGTCGACGCCGCGGTTGGTCACGGCCGTCGTCAGCGTGCCGCCGCCGGCGGGCACGACGGTGCCGAGGGACGCGCCCACCGCGACCGCCGGCGGCACCGTCCTTGGGTCGTCCACCGGCCGTACCCGGTAGACCACGGTGCCGTGCGCCGGGACGCCCGCGGAGATCGTGGACCTGACCTGGAGCGTGTCACCCGTCCACACGTTCTTCAGCCGGTACGCGCGGGCGGGCTTGAGACCGGTGGCGCTCGCCGCGACGGTGACGGTGGCCGGCGAGTCGGTGGAGTTGTACAGCGCGATGGCCCTGTCGCCGTTGGCCAAGGGCTTGTCGAGGACCATGAGACCACCGGTGTCGGACACGACGGAGCCCTGGACGCCCAACGGGTCCTGGTCGATGGCGATGATGTCCTGGTCGCCGAGGATCGCCATGGTCTCCGGGGAGGCGGCCCGCAGGTCGGTGCCTATGATCAGCGGAGCGGCCATCATCGCCCACATGCTCATGTGGGTGTGGTACTCCGTGTCGGTCATCTCGCCGTTGCCGATCTCCAGCATGTCCGGGTCGTTCCAGTGACCGCGCCCGGCGTATTGAGCCAGTGGCGCGTTCTGCCGGATGATCGAGCGGAGGCTGGACCAGTTGTCGCTGATGTCACCCGTGGTCCGCCACAGGTGTCCGACCCCTTCCGCCCAGAGCCAGGGCTGGGAGGTGCCCCACTCGCAGATGGAGTACACGATCGGCCGCCCGGTCTTGTCGATCGCGTCGCGCATGGCGGTATAGCGCCGGACGTAGTCCTCCCGCGATCCATCGGACTGGTTGTGGCAGTTGTCGTATTTGAGGTAGTCGACGCCCCAGTCCGCCCAGGTCTGGGCATCAAGGTCCTCGACACCGAGGCTGCCCGGGTAGCCGGCGCAGGTCTTGGTGCCGGCATCCCCGTAGATCCCGAGTTTCAGCCCCTTGCTGTGGACATAGTCGGCGACACCCTTGATGCCGTTCGGGAACTTCACGGGATCCGGGACCAGCCTGCCGTCCGCGCCACGCTCCCTCATCGACCAGCAGTCGTCGATGTTCACGTACCGGTACCCGGCGTCCTTGAGCCCGCTGGATACGAAGATGTCGGCCGTTTCCTTGATCAGCGCCTCGTTGACGTCGCAGCCGAACGCGTTCCAGTTGTTGAACCCCATCGGCGGTGTCGCGGCCAGTGTCCGGCCGCCCGGACCACGGGACGCCGTGTCGGTCGGCGTCGGCAGTGCGGGTCCGGCCGCCGGCTCAGGGGGCGCCGCGTACGCGGGCACCGGCACGAACGTGGCCGAAGCGACCAGCGACGACCAGATGAGGGCCGCAACGGCGCGCGCGTGCCATCCTGGTTTCCGCATCAGGCGCCTCCAACGGTGGCGAGCGCGACCTTTTGTGGCCGTGCCGACATAGTGCGGATCCGTGAGCCGCCGCACGACACCATGTGCGTGGTCGTGACCGATCGAGTGCCGTGCGCCCCGGCCTCCGTCGAGGTCTCCGTCGAGGTCTCCGTCGAGGTCTCCGCGAATGGGGACGGTATAGATGCGGCTGACGCACGTCAATCGTCAATGAAACGTTCACCAGAGCCGCCGTTCGCCGCAGATGGCGAGTGCTACTTCCCTCTGGTATTCGGAGGTGGAGCCTGCGAAAAGGGCGCGTCATTCCACGCTGAAGTCGGACTCCCCCCGCGAGAACAAAGCTCGTTCACCGGCGGGGTCAGTCGGTCTGGGAGAAAAGGCGTTGCTGAATTCCTCGGCGGTAGTCGTCCAGTGTGTTGTCGATGTGGGCGGCGGCGGCCTGAGCCGCGGTTTCCGGATCGCCGGCGCGGATGGCCTCGTAGATGGCCTGGTGTTCCTCGACGGCTTTGGCGGCGTGCCCGCCTATGGAGCCGGACAGGCCGATGATGTTGGACTGGGCCTGCAGCCGACGGGCCTCCCGGACCGCGATCTGAAGGAACATGTTGTGCGAGGCGACGGCGATGGCGGTGTGGAAGGCATTGTCACCTTCGTTGAACCAGTCCTCATGTCCGGTGTCGAAGCCACGGCGGCACGTGTCGGCCGCCTTCTCGATGACCCGGAGTTCCACCGGCGTGGCGCGATGGGCGGCCAGCCGGCTGGTCTCCATCTCCTGCGTCCGCCGGAACTCGAACAGCATGTAGACATGGTCCAGATCGGTGGGGAGGAAGAACGACGCCCAGCGTCCGGTGCCCAGCATTCCCTCGTCGTCGGCCACGTACAAACCCCGGCCCTTATGGGCCCGCACCCGACCGAGCGCCGAAAGAATCTTCACCGCCTCGCGCACCACGGTGCGGCTCGTTCCCAACTGCCGGGCCAGCTCGTTCTCCGTGGGCATGCGGTCCCCCGGACGCAGACGCATCTGGGCGATCAATTCGAGCACCTGCTCGGCCGCCACTTCATAGCCCGGCCGATATCCACCCTCGTGCGAGGTGCCGGCCACAGCGCTTCCTCCTTGCGATTGCTGCTCAGGTTGACGGGCACCGGGATCGGTCCGACTCCATCTCCGGTGCACAGGGCGCTAGCGTCGCAGACGCACGGGGTCGCCGGGGCCGTTGCGGCGGACGAGCCAGGCCTCGGTGATGTGCGTGAACATCGCCTCGGCGGCGCCGTCGGGGTCATGGGCGGCGATGCGCTCGTAGACGCGACGGTGGCCGAGGTTCGACGCCACGCACAGGGCCCGCTCGGTCTTGCCCATGTACCGGGCGGTGTTGATGACCTGGTTCTCCAGCGAACGCACCACGCCCCGCGCGATGCGGTTGCCGGAGGCCTGCATGATCGTGTCGTGGAAGGCCCGGTCGACGTCGGCGTAGCTGACGGGGTCGTCCACGAGTTCGTCCATCCGATCGACCAGCGTCCGCAGCCGTTCGATGGTGTCCTCGCCCGCGACGCGAGCGGCGACGTTCGCCATGTCGGACTCCAGCAGGCGCCGCGTGACGACGACGTCGTCAAGGATCGCGAGGCTCTCATCTTCGGCGATGCTCGCCGCGAGGACGAGTTCGTCCAGCATGTCCCACATGGTGGACGGGGTCACCATGGTGCCCGCGCCCTGGCGGACCTGTACGAGTCCCTTCTCCTGGAGGATCTTCACGGCTTCCCGGACGACGGTCCGGCTCACCGAGAAGGCCTCGCACAGCGCGGGCTCAGGAGGGAGCGGCGTCCCCGACGGATAGACACCGCGAACGACACGCTCCACCAGCTCTGCCGTCACCGCCTTGGCGAGGCTGGCGGGACGCCGCACCCACGCCGGCGGTGCCGGGACGCTGCGGTGCGTATCCTGGGATGCCGTCATATCCCCCTCCGGTGTCCCGCCGAGGACGGCGTCACCGCGACAGTATACGTCACCCGTCTAGACGTTATACGTCATACGAATCACGTCCCTGCGCACGTACCCGGGCAGTCGGCCGCACTCGGGGTCGGGGAGCGCCGCCGCCGCTGTGGACGCCGGCGAACACGTGGTGGCCGTTGTGGTACACCACCGTCGGACCCGTGATCCCCGCGACGTTGTGGGTGGAGTCCGGCCTGGCGCAGGCCTTCTGAAAACTTTCGTCGCGCTCCACCCGGCGCCTTTCTTCGTACATCGTCTGAGGTATGCCTCGTCCTGCGCTCCGATCGTCACGATGGAGCGGATGAGACGTGAAACTTTCAACAGATCACCCGCACCGGTCAGGTGCGGCAACGTGTGGAAACGTCAGATGAGCCGTGTTCACCCTCGCCTTTCTCCGATACGCGATGTGTCGGACTCTTGACGGCTCCCTCCGTCTCCTATTTGATCCGCTCCACCACCATCACGACCGCTCGACGGAGTACGCCACCGATCGGAGGGCTGGATGTTAGCGCTCACACACTGAATCTCAGCCGAAAAGCCCGCCATTCACTCGGAAAGCCCGCTGTCCATGACATTCGCGGACTAGCGAGCCGAATACCAACGTCAGCGCTAACAGCGGTCGTCGGCAGAGTGCCGGCGACTGCCGGAAGAGGTCGAGCATGCGTATGTGGAGACGGTGGTTCACTGCGGCGCTCCTGGCGGTGGCCATGGTGACGCTGGGTGCCATGATGGGGACGGGCGTCGCGGGCGCGGAGTCCAACGGCGGGGTGCGCGTCATGCCGCTCGGTGACTCGATCACCGAGGGCACCCAGGTGCCGGGCGGATACCGCATCGGCCTGTGGCAGCGCCTGGTGAGCGGCCGGTACACGGTGGACTTCGTCGGGTCGCAGTTCAACGGCCCGGCCAACCTGGGCGACCACGACCACCAGGGACACCCCGGCTGGCGCATCGACCAGATCGACGCCAACATCGCCGGCTGGCTTCGCACCCAGAACCCCCGCACCGTGCTGCTGCACATCGGCACCAACGACGTGCTGCAGAACTACAACGTGAGCGGCGCCCCCGGGCGGCTGTCGACCCTGATCGACCGCATCACCGCGACCGTTCCGAGCGCGGACGTGTTCGTCGCCACCATCATCCCCCTGTCGAACTCCGGCCAGGAGTCCGCCGCCCGCACCTTCAACGCGGCCATCCCCGGCATCGTCCAGAGCAAGGTCAACAGCGGCAAGCGCGTCCACCTGGTCGACATGCACAGCAAGCTCACCACGGGCGACCTCATCGACGGCATCCACCCGACCGCGGGCGGCTACGACAAGATGGCCGCCGCCTGGTACGCGGCGCTCCAGTCGGTGCCCGGCAGCATCGGCGAGCCCGGCGGCACCCCCAGCCCGACGCCGACGCCGACGCCCTCGTCCACCAGTGCGATCCGGGGAGTGGGTTCGGGCAGATGCCTGGACGTCGCCAATGTGTCGCAGACCAACGGCACACAGGTACAGATCTGGGACTGCAACGGCCAGAGCAACCAGCAGTGGACGCCGACCGGCGCCGGCGAACTGCGGGTGTACGGCAACAAGTGCCTGGACGTGGCCAACATGGGCACCGCCGACGGCAGCCAGGTGCACATCTGGGACTGCAACGGGCAGAGCAACCAGAGGTGGCGCTTCAACAGCGACGGCAGCATCACCGCGATAGGCGCGAACAAGTGCCTGGACGTGCCGAACCACTCCACCGCCAACGGCGTCAAGCTCCAGATCTGGTCCTGCAACGGCGCCGCCAACCAGCGCTGGACCCGCGTCTGAGCCGGCACATCCTCCAAGGACAAGGGATCCATCGCGAAACGAAGGCTCAGCGCGATCCTCGCCATGACCGCCTTACGCTTGATGATCACTGTGACCAGAAGTGGACGTGGCACGCCGCTTCCTGACCGCGGGGTCTCACTCGTCGTTCGTCCGGTCCTCCTCCTGCGGTCCGGAGGCGGAGTCGGCGGGTGAGCTTCCGAGGTTCTCCCGCAGCCAGGTCTCCGTGGTGCTCACGTGCATGAGAGCCGCCGCCTGGGCCAGAGGGGCGTCGCCGTGCGCCAGAGCCTGGTAGATGGCGGTGTGCTCGGCGACGGTACGGCCGGCCACGTTCCCTTCGACCAGCCCGCGCCACACCCGGGCGCGAAGGGTCTGGCCGGCGATGCCGTCGAGCAGTGCGCACAGCGCGTTGTTCCCCGTCGCCTCGAACACGGCGCGGTGGAAGGCGTCATCGTGGTGGTTGAGCGCCTCCACGTCGTCCTGAGCGGCGATCATCGCATCGAGGTGACGCTCGACGACCGTGAGCTGCTCGGCGGTGATCCTGGTGGCCGCCAGCCCGGTGGCCACCGGCTCGAACAGACGCCGCACCTCGGCGATCTCCAGCAGATCGTCGCCTCTCATCATCTCGACGGCGAGGCCGACTCCCTCGAGCAGCAACTCCGGCTTGAGGCTCGTGACGTAGGTGCCGTCCCCTCTGCGCACCTCCAGCACCCGGGTGGTGACGAGCGAGCGGACGGCCTCCCTGAGCAGGTTCCGAGACAGGCCCAGCTCCACGGCCAGTTGCTGCTCGGGAGGCAACCGTGCTCCCGGAGGGAGCGCTCCGTCCCTGATGAGCTTCCTGATGCGTACGATCGCCTGCTCGGTCAACGACATACAGACGATTCTCGTCCTTCCCCTGGCAAGAGCGCGCCGCCCACGGGCGTCACACCCGCCACCGATGGACGGGGTGACGCCCGGGCCTGGGAGCGGATCGTGTATCGATTACTGGAATGAAGCGTCGTCGAGGGCGTTGCCCGGTATACAGTAAGCCCGCCCGTTATAAACCAATGGCACAGGATCACCCAACGAGGAACCAGTGTTAACGGTAACAAACCCTCCATATAGCGTCGGGCTCAGACGGCGGCGATAATCCATTGGAGATTGGTACTGGAGTCGGGGGTCCAGAGTTTCACATTGGCACCGAGGGTGGTGTTTCCACCGCTGTCCAAGGCGGTGCCGGTGCCACGGTTGATGATCTGGTAACGGCCGTTACCGAGACTGTTGAGTCTCCATTGCTGGTTGTTGCCGCCGTTCCATGCCGCCTGCATGCAGTAAGCGCCGTTGGCGGTGTTGCCCCAGCTGTCGGCGACCATGCCGTTGGTGCGGTTGACGATGCGGTGGTATCCGGTGCCGAGGTCCGCGAGCTGCCACTGCAGGTTGGTGCTGCCGTCGTAGCTCCACTGCTTGAGCGGGGAGCCGGAGGCGACGTTGCCGCCGCTGTCGAGGACGAGGCCGGTGGTGACGTTGGTGATCCTCACCCAGCCGGTCGGGGTGGGGCCCGAGCCGAGTGACGGGATCGGTCCGGAGAAGGTCAGCTTGACCACGTACGCCGGGGCTGCGAACGGGGCGGTGGAGGACGGCATCGTGATGTGCAGGCCGGAGCCGTCCTGAGTGCGGCCGGGCAGGTTGATGAAGGAGCCGGCCGTGTTGTTGAGCAGCTGGACCGAGGTGAGGGTGCTCAAGTTGATCCGGCTCGAACCCAGAGTCCCGATGTCGAGCGTGCCGCCCGGCCAGCCCAGCACCGTGGCGTACAGCACCCGGTTGTCCTTGCTGCGGGTGAAGCGAATGTCCCGGTTGGTACCCGGCCGCGGGGTGACGAACGAGCCGCCGCCCATCTGCGTCGGGCCCTCGCCGTAGGTCGCCCAGGCCCGGGTGGCGTAGATGGACTCGCCGAAGCGCCGCAAGTAGTCACCGATGCCCAGCAGGATCGTCCGCTGCCCGGAAGGGATGGTGCCGTCGGCCATCGGGGCGATGTTCAGCAGCATGTTGCCGTTCTTGCTGACCCGGTCGATCAGCGAGTGCAGCATGGCGTTGAGCGAGTAATAGCCGATGCCGTTCGTGTAACACCAGCTGGAGCTGGAGATGCTGTCGTCGGTCAGCCAGTAGGGGGTCTGGATGGCGGCCGGCCCGCCGCGCTCGTAGTCGAAGACCTCGCCGCGGGTGTTGAAGCCGTCCTTGTAGGTGGCGACCACGTCCCTGTTCCAGGCGACGGCCTGGTTGTAGTAGTACGCCAGGAAGTTCAGCCGGTGACTCTCGGGAACGCGGCCGAGGTTGAAGTCCTGCCAGATGACGTCGGGCTGGTAGCCGTCGATGACCTCCTTGAGCTTGTCGTACCACAGTTGGTACTCGGTGTTCGCGTCGAGCTGTCCGTACAGCTTCCTGAGACCGGTGGTCGACTGCGCCGGCGCACGCTCGTAGAAGCCGGTGAAGTTGTAGGCGTGGTGCAGGGAGACCAGCAGCTTGAGTCCCTTGGCGCGGATGGCGTCGGCGTGCAGTCGCAGCAGGTCGAGCCGGGGGCCGGTGGCGACCGAGTTCCATTCGTTCACCCTGCTGTTCCACATGGAGTAGCCGTCGTGGTGCTCGGCCACCGGACCGGCGAACCTGGCGCCGGCGTCGGCGAACAGCTGCGCCCATTCGCCGGGGTCGAAGTCGCCGCCCGCGGATCGCAGCTTCGGCGCGAACTGCACCCAGGTGCCGGCCTTGTCCCGGGCGCCGTTGATGAAGTTGTGGTACGGCCACACCGATGGATCACCGTAGACGCTCTTGTGGTGGTTGTTCTCGTTGGAGCCGCTGAAGTACATGTTGCGGGGGTACCACTCGTTGGCGTACGCGGGGACGCTGAAAGCGCCCCAGTGGAAGTAGATGCCGAACTTCGCGTCCTGGAACCACTCGTGCGCCGGCGGATGCTGGTCGACCGACGCCCACGTCGGCGAGTAGCTGCTCGGGCCGTCGGTGGCCCATGCCGTGCGGACGCCCAGCAGTCCGGCGGCCGTGATGCCTCCTGCCCCGGTGAGCAGTGTGCGGCGACTGAACGGAATCGAGGACGAGGGCATGAGCGGGAACCTCTCAGAAAGCTTCTGCTCTGCGGCGTTCGAACTGCTGCCGTGACGGTCGGCTCCGCCATGACGACCGAAGTGAGGCAACGGTGCGTACGAACCTGGACCTTCGATGTTTCAGGAAGATGTGGAGATCCTCACGATTAACATGGGATGTCTTTGTAAGCCACTCGGCTCGAAATGTCCAGCCCTCTGCGGAAGGCTCACCCGGCCCTGACCCGGCACCGCCGGTTGGTCTGCCCAGACATGTGATGTCTAAGGCCGGCCGGATGATGCCTGGTCCCGGATCCACGTGCGGGCGAGGCGGCGGCCGGTAGGGTCCCGCCCCACCGGAGCGATGAAAGGTTCAGCGGGGCGACGGCCTGAAGCAACGGTGACCGGCCGAAGACGCCCCTGCCACCGCTCGAGTCCGGCCGGCACACAAGTAGGCGGCGACACGGCCTCCCACAGCCACCGACCGTGAAAGTTTCATCGCGACGCATGGCCATGGTCGCGACCGGCTCCCTGCTGAGAAACCGAAGAAGTGGTCATTGCGGGAAAGTCCTCCACGAGGATGCAGGCCGATCCTTGACAGGTCTCGTCACGGTCATATTTGCTCCGCTGCACCACACCTCCAGGCAACGAGAAGAGAGGAGTTCTCGGCGATCTGGAATGTTAGCGATAACATCTCGCGCTTCGGCCCATGTGAACGTCCCTGCGGGTCGGGTCCCACCGGAGAGTGCATCCGCCGCAATCATCTGGCACCCGTCAGAAAGTCACGCATACAGGTCGGCCGAGGCTCCCACCCCCCGATAAAGGAGCGTCAATGGTATTTCCACCCAGACCTGTCGCCATTTGGACCTTAGAGGGAGTTGTGTGGTGTTGAGGCGAAAATCCTTCTTGGGAGCGATCGCGGTCGCGGCACTTCTCGTCATGGCCACAGGTCATGCGGCACTGAGTAGCAGCCTCGGCCGGAGCACGCCGGCCGCGAATGCCGGAGCGTTGGCGGCGACCGCCGGATGCGGCAAGACGCCGACGCTCAGGAGCGGCTCGCAGTCGATTCAGAGCGGGGGCAAGACTCGCACGTTCATCCTGCGGATCCCCGACAACTACAACAACACCAATCCCTACCGGCTGATCTTCGGCTTCCACTGGCGGGGCGGCACCGCGGGCGACGTCGACTCGGGCGGAACCAGTGGATACCCCTGGTCCTACTACGGACTCAGGCAGCTGTCGAACAACACCGCGATCTTCGTCGCACCCCAGGGCATCGGCAACGGCTGGGCCAACTCCGGGGGTGAGGACCTGACCTTGGTCGACGACCTGATGCGGCTGATCGAAGCGGATCTGTGCGTCGACACCACCCAGCGCTTCGCCACGGGCTTCAGCTACGGCGGCGGCATGAGCTTCGCCATCGCGTGCGCCCGGGCGACGGTCTTCCGCGCGGTCGCCGTCTTCTCCGGCGCGCAGCTCAGCGGATGCAGCGGCGGCACCCAGCCCATCGCGTACATGGGACTGCACGGCATCACCGACAACGTCCTCAACATCTCTCAAGGGCGGGCGCTGCGGGACAGGTTCGTCCGCAACAACGGGTGCACCGCCCAGAACCCGCCCGAACCGGGTTCCGGCAGCCGGACGCACATCACCACCACGTACTCGGGGTGCCGGGCCGGATATCCGGTCGTCTGGGCCGCGTTCGACAACGGTCACATGCCGGGCCCGGTGGACGGGACCTACACCGAGAGCGGCATCACGACCTGGACCAAGGGAGAGGTCTGGAGGTTCTTCTCCCAGTTCCAGAGCGGCCCGACGCCCACCCCGACGGCCACCCCGACACCCACGCCGTCATCACCCGGGACCGCGATCCGCGGTGTGGGCTCGGGCAGGTGCCTGGACATTCCCGGCAGCTCGCAGACCAACGGGACACAGGTGCAGATCTGGGACTGCCACGGCGGCGCCAACCAGCAGTGGACGCTGACCGGCGCGAGTGAGCTGCGCTCCGGCACCAAGTGCCTCGACGTGAACGGTGCCGGCACCGCCGACGGCACAACCGTGGTCATCTGGGACTGCAACGGACAGAACAACCAGAAGTGGCGCCTCAACTCCGACGGCACCATCACCGCGGTCGGAGCCAACAAGTGCCTGGACGTCCTCGGCGCGGGCACCGCCAACGGCACCAAGGTCCAGATCTATTCCTGCCACGGCGGGACCAACCAGACGTGGAGCCGCGTCTGACCCCGGGTCCGCCCACCCGCGAAACCGCCCACCGGCGCGACTGACGATCAGGCGAGGGCCCCCCTACCAGGGCGGGCCCTCGTACGCCTGCCCGTCCCAGAGAGCCGGCAGCACGTCCATGCACCGCCGGACCCTCACGGGCCGTTCGGATGCCTGCGTGGGCTCCGTCACCGGAGGAAACTCATCGACGACCACGCACATACAGCAACATGATTGACGTGAGACATCATACGAATTACGTTTCGCCACAACCGCCGGACCCACCGGCCGGTCGATGAAAGCAAGCAGCGATCAAGCCGGCCGTACCGGCTGAGGGCCGGCCGTGACCGGCCGCGGAGGCGCTACGCCGTCGAGAACCTCGCCCGGCGAGCAGAGCGTTTCGCTACCCACCCCCTGCAGGAGGTCCCGTGTTCGAATCCTCGTACTCCGTGATGCGGAGGCTGGTGTCAGCCGGCGTCGCCGCGATGGGCTTGACCGCCGCGGTCGCTCTGGTGGCGCCGCTCTCTCCCGCTTCGGCGGCCACCACGACCCTCTACGCCTCCCCTTCGGGCACGGGCACCGACTGCTCCGCCGCCCAGCCGTGCGCCTTGCCGGCCGCGCAGTCCGCGGTACGGGCACGTACCGGCGCGATGTCCGGAGACATCGTCGTAGAGCTGGCCGACGG
Organism: Sphaerisporangium flaviroseum; assembly: GCF_039537005.1. NCBI lineage: Bacteria > Bacillati > Actinomycetota > Actinomycetes > Streptosporangiales > Streptosporangiaceae > Sphaerisporangium > Sphaerisporangium flaviroseum. The sequence goes on from NZ_BAAAZR010000027.1 coordinate 113,830, forward strand.
GGTGTACCGACTCTCCACGCCGTTACGGCTGACCGCCGCCGACTCCGGCACCAACGGATATCAGGTGATATGGCGGGCAGCCCCGTCGGCACGTCCCGTGATCAGCGGTGCCAGGGCGGTCACCGGCTGGTCGCTCGCCGACTCCGCGAAGAACATCTGGCGGGCCGACGTCGGCACCGGCGTCGACACCCGGCAGCTCTACGTCAACGGCGCCATCGCCACGCGGGCGCGTACCACCGTGAACCGGTCCGACTTCACCGCCAGCAGCACCGGGATGAGGTTCAGCAACAGCGCCCTGAGCTATCTGAACAACCTCGCCAACCAGAACCGGATCGAGATGGAGAGCGTCGGTTCGTTCACCGACCGGTACGCGCCGGTGCAGAGCATCAGCGGGAACCTCATCACGATGCAGCAGCCCGCCTGGAACAACAACAACTTCGGGTACGACACCTTCAGCAGCCCGCACCGGGCAGGTCCGCTCTACCTGACCAACGCCTACGAGTTCCTCGACTCGCCGGGCGAGTGGTACATCAACCCCGGAACCGGTGTGCTCTCCTACATCCCGCTCGCCGGGCAGAACATGAGCAACGTCAGCGTGGACCTGCCGGTGCTGCAGTCCCTGGTGAACGTCGGGGGAACCTACGACGCGCCCGCGCACCACATCACCTTCAGCGGGATCACGTTCTCCGGCACGAGCTGGCGCGGGCCCAGCGGCAACCAGGGCTACGTGGACCAGCAGACCGGCGCCTACATGGCCGGCAACTGGAGCTGGCCCAGCTTCACCTCCTGCCATGAGGGCTGCCAGCAGTTCGAGGCGACCCGGCCGAACTGGTACCAGATGCCCGCCGCCGTACAGGTCTCCGCCGCCAACAACGTCACCTTCACCGACTCCCAGTTCGTCAACCTGGGGCAGACCGCCATCGGCATCGGCAACGACGCCAATGCCCATGCCAGCGGTGTCGGCCTGGGCGCGAGCAACATCACGGTCACCCGGTCGGAGATCGCCCGCAGCTCGGCGGGCGGCATCGTGGTCGGCGGCGTGCGCGCCGACGCGCACCACCCCGGCGACCAGCGGATGGTCAACCGGAACGTCACCGTCAGCAACAACCGCATCCACGACCTCGGCGTGGAGTACCGGGGCGTGGTCTCGGTCGTGACCACCTACGTCGCCACCACCCTCGTCTCCCACAACGAGGTCTACAACATGCCGTACACCGGCATGTCGATCGGGTACGGCTGGGGAGCCAACGAGCCGGGCGGCAACACCTCCTACACCAACCGCGGCCTGTACAACTACCAGCCCCGGTACACGACGGCCACCACGGCGTCCAACAACCAGCTCATCGGCAACTACGTGCACGACGTCATGCAGCAGATGACCGACGGCGGATGCATCTACACGCTGTCGTGGAACCCCGGCGCGGTGATCAGCGACAACTACTGTCTGCGGACCAACGGCTGGTTCGGGCTCTACTTCGACGAGGGCTCCAAGTACTACACCGCCCGCAACAACGTCTTCTCCTCCATCGGGACCTGGGCCACCGCCAACTACTGGGGCGGTGAGAACATGGGCAACTTCACCGTCACCGGCAACTGGACGAGTAACAGCGCCACCAACATCACCAACGGCGACCGCGGCAACGTCGTCAACAACAATGTGACGGTCACCAACGGCAACTGGCCGTCGGGCGCCCAGGCCGTGATGGCGTCCGCCGGGCCCCAGAGCGGCGGCAGCCCGCAGAGCGCGCAGATCGTCGGTGCCCCGTCAGGCCGTTGCGTCGAGATCGGCAACAACAGCACCACCAATGGAACCCAGGCGCAGCTCTGGGACTGCAACGGAGGCGCCAACCAGCGGTGGACGTACACGTCGGGCAGGCAACTGATGGTGTACGGGAACAAGTGCCTGGACGCCAGCAACCAGGGAACCGGCAACGGCACCCTGACGGTGATCTGGGACTGTAACGGGCAGGCGAACCAGCAGTGGAACGTCAACGCCAACGGCACGATCACCGGCGTGCAGTCGGGACTCTGCCTGGACGCCAGCGGCTACGGGACCGCGAACGGCACGAAGCTCCACCTGTGGTCGTGCCACGGGGGTACGAACCAGCAGTGGAGCATGCGTAACTGATCCATCGGCTCGAAGGCCGAACGCCGGCCACCCCGTCCCGTTTGGACGGGGTGGCCGGCGTTCGGCCTTGATCGCAACGTGCCCAGCACTCCCAGGGCAGGGGTCAGGTGCGGGTCCAGCGTCGCAGCAGGCGTGGTCCCATCTGCCCAGGTGAGTGCACAACGGATCGGCCTGGTATGAAACGTTCATAGGCGGCCAGGACCTCCGAAGCCATCCGGCCGGCCTGGAATCCCTCATGACCGGGCCGGTCGTCCGCACCGCACACGGCCGCGCGCCTCGCCGCCCCGGTCGGAGTCTCGCAAGGCACCTTGACATGTTTCATACTTATTTCCACACGGAGTCCTCGGGCAGCCTCCGTGCCGGAGTCGACGGTTCAGCACCACAGGAGACCCCCGATACACGGAGTGACGGATGCGACCACACAGACCCGCACGGCGACACTCCCCCACGCACGCCGCAGGTGTTCGTCCCCCACGCATCCGGCCTCTCATCCCGTCCTTCGTCCGGCGCGGGCGATGGCTGGTCGCCGCCGTACAGCTGGTGATCATGACGGTGGCGGTGGCATGGACCCTCGCGGACGGTACGGCGACGAGGGCGATCGCCGGAGTGGCTACGGCGAGCGCGGCCGTGACGAGGCCACCGATGGGCTGGGCCTCGTGGAACACCTTCGCCGCGCAGATCAACTACAACGTGATCAAAGCGCAGGTGGACGTGATGGTGTCCTCGGGGATGAAGGACGCCGGCTATGAGTACGTGAACATCGACGAGGGTTGGTGGCAGGGAACGCGGAATGCCGCCGGCGACATCACCGTGGACACGACCGAGTGGCCGGGCGGGATGAAGGCGATCGCCGACTACATCCACAGCAAGGGCCTGAAAGCGGGCATCTACACCGATGCCGGACGTGACGGATGTGGCTACTACTACCCGACCGGGCGTCCGGCGGCTCCGGGCAGCGGTAGCGAGGGTCACTACGATCAGGACTTCCTGCAGTTCTCCCGGTGGGGTTTCGACTTCGTCAAGGTGGACTGGTGCGGGGGGCAGGCTGAAGGGCTCGATCCGCGCAGTACTTATCAGGCGATCAGTGACGCGATCGGAAGGGCCACCGCGCAGACGGGACGGCCGATGGTGCTGTCGGTGTGCAACTGGGGAATCGCGAACCCGTGGGAGTGGGCGCCGGGCATCTCCACGATGTGGCGGACCAGCGGTGACATCATCTACTGGGGACAGAGCCCGTCCATGGATCGGGTGCTGGCCAATTTCGACTCCGCCCAGCATCCGAACGCTCAAAGCCCAGGTCACTACAACGATCCGGACATGCTCATCGTGGGAATGCCAGGCTTCTCTGCGGCGCAGAACCGTACGCACATGGGCTTGTGGGCGATCTCAGGTGCGCCGTTGCTGGCGGGCAACAAGCTCACCGAGATGAATGCCGAGACCCGCGCGATCCTGACCAATCGCGAGGTCCTGGCCATCGATCAGGACCCCCTCGCGCGCCAGGGGGTGAAGGTGGCCGATGACCAGACCGGACGCCAGGTGTACAGCAAAGTGTTGTCGGACACCCGCCACCGGGCGGTGCTGCTGCTCAACCGGGCCACCTCCCCGGCCGCCATCACCGCGCGCTGGTCCGATCTCGGCATCACCGGCCCGGCGACCGTACGGAACCCGTGGACACAGACCGACGTGGGGACCTTCACCGGCGGCTACACCATCAACGTCCCGGCCCGCGAGGCGGTGCTCGTGACCATCACCTCCAGCGCGGTCACTCCCTCCCCGACGCCGACACCCACTGCTCCGGCCACGGGTGCGATCCGGGGTGCGGGTTCTGGCCGGTGCCTGGATGTGAGCGGCGCGTCGCAGGCCAACGGGGCGCAGGCCCAGATCTGGGACTGCAACGGCCAGAGCAACCAGCAGTGGACGGCGACCAGCTCAGGTGAGCTGCGGGTCTACGGCGGCAAGTGCCTGGACGTGAACAACCGGGGCACCGCCGACAACACCTCGGTGGTCATCTGGGACTGCAACGGGCAGAACAACCAGCAGTGGCGGTTCAACGCCGACGGGAGCATCACCGCCGTCGGCTCCGGCAAGTGCCTGGACGTCCCCGGCAACGCCACCGCCAACGGCACCAAACTCGTCATCTGGTCCTGCAACGGCGGCGCCAACCAACGCTGGACCCGAACCTGACAGGACGCGCGTTCGCCGGAGCGGCATCGCCGTCCGGCGAACGCGCGTCGTCATCGGTGTCAGACGCGGGTCCACTTCTGGTTGTTCTGGCCGGTGCACGACGAGATCTGCACCCGGGTGCCGTTGGCGGTGCCGCCGCCGCTCACGTTCAGGCACTTGTTGGCACCGACCGCGGTGATGGTCCCGTCGGTGTTGAGGCGCCACTTCTGGTTGTTCTGCCCGTTGCAGTCCCAGATGATCACGCCGGTGCCGTCGGCGGTACCGGCACCGTTCACATCCAGGCACTTGCCGCCGTACACCCGCAGCTCACTGGCGGCGGTCGAGGTCCACCTCTGGTTCGCCTGCCCGTTGCAGTCCCAGACCTGCGTCTGCGCCCCGTTGGCCTGCGACGCGCCGCTCACATCCAGGCACCGGCCAGAGCCCACACCCCGGATCGCGCTCGTGCTCGGGGTGGTCGTGCCGCCCAGTTCCTTGACGCGGACGTTGCGGAACGACACCACGTCGCCGCTGCCGTGGTTCTGGACACCGATGTAGCCCTGCTGCAGAGAACGCACGGGATCGGTGTTGGTGAAGTCGTTGATCTTCACGCCGTTCAGGAACACCTGGAGCCGCTCCCCCTCGACCAGCAGCTCGTAGGTGTTCCACTGCCCCGGCGGGTTCAGCGCCGCGTCGCGGGCGGCGGTGTCGGCGGACTTGAAGCCGTAGATGGCGCCCGTCGTCTTGTCCGCGGTGTCGGTGGCGTCGATCTGGACCTCGTAGCCGTTGTTCATGGCCGCGTCGGGGTCGCTGGTGGCCGGGAACCCGACGATCACCCCCGAGTTGGAGTCGCCGGTGACCTTCCAATCGAGTTTGAGGGAGTAGGAGCGGAATTCCTTGGCGCTGTACCAGAGCATGCCGAGACCGCCCTGGGAGGTCAGCGTGGCGTCACTGCTGGTGAACGACCCCGGGCCGGCCTGCGACCAGCCGGTGGTCGAGCCGTTGTACAGCGTGGTGTAGCCGGTCTCGGGGCGGCAGTCGGCTTTGACGGCTCCGGCGGCGTAGCGGATGCCGCCCAGTAGCAGGGTGCGGAAGGTGGGGTCGGTGAAGGACTCGATGGTGTGTCCCAGACCGGTGTAGAACGAGCGGCCGGACGACTGCGGGTGGCACCAGGTGATGGGGTGGTCACCGCTCATGGAGCCGCCACTGTAACTACTTTCGTCCAGGTTCTGCAGTACGCGCACTGTTGAGCGGGGGTTGGTGCGGTAGTTGTACCACTCGTCGGTACGTGACCAGGTGGCCCCGAGGTGGGCGGTGGCGGCGTGTGCGCGGTCCTCGGTGCGTACGGTGGCCCGCTGGATCGCGGGGTGGCTGTTGAACCAGGCTCCGACCAGTTGGCCGTAGTAGGGCCAGTCGTACTCGGTGTCGGCGGCGGAGTGCACGCCTGCGTAGCCGCCTCCGCCGTCGATGAAGGTCTGGAACGCCGACTGCTGGGTGGCGTTGAGCACGTCCCCGGTGGTGCTGAGGAACACCACCGCCTTGTACTGGGCCAGGTTGGCGGTGGTGAACGCGCCGGCGTCCTCGGTGGCGTCCACCGTGAAGTCGCCGGCCGTGCCCAGCTCACGGATGGCCTGGATGCCGGCGGGGATGGAGTCGTGCCTGAATCCGGCGGTCTTGGAGAAGACCAGCACCTTGAACGCGGCGGCTTCGGCAGGGACCACGGCGACGCCGGGAATCACCGCGGCGGCCAGCGCCACCGTCAGCGCCAACCGTCGCAGTATCGGCCTGTGGCTCTTGGAGGTGCGTATGGAGGCCAGATGTCGGAGCATGGGGGATCCTTCCAGGTCACGACGCCGCGGCCCGGCCGGCGGGCCGGGCCACGATGCCACTTCAGCGGGTGAGCGGGGTCGTCAGGCGCGGGTCCATTTCTGGTTGTTCTGGCCGGTGCACGAGGAGATCTGCACGCGGGTGCCGTTGGCGGTGGCGCCGCCGGTCACGTTCAGGCACTTGTTGGCACCAACCGCGGTGATGGTCCCGTCGGCGTTGAGGCGCCACTTCTGGTTGTTCTGCCCGTTGCAGTCCCAGATGATCACCGCGGTCCCGTCGGCGGTACCGGCACCGTTCACATCCAGGCACTTGCCGCCGTACACCCGCAGCTCACTGGCGGCGGTCGAGGTCCACTGCTGGTTGGCCTGAGCGTTGCAGTCCCAGATCACGGTATAGGTGCCGTTTGTCTGTAGGGCACCGTTCACATCCAGGCACCGGCCCGAGCCCACACCACGGATCGCGGTCTGATCGGTACCGGAGGCGGCGTCGATGGTGAAGGCGTCCAGGTCGAACAGGTAGCCCTGCCCGGTGTTCCCTCGGAAGACGAAGTACAGCGTGGTGGTGCCGGTGGGCATGGCGGCGAGGTTCGCCGTGACGTCCGCGAAGGTGTCCCAGCTTCCGGTCACCGGCACGGTCACCGTGCCGAGCAGCGTGCCGGTCGCCGAGCCGGCCCGCACCTCGATCCGCCCGCCGGCGCCGGCGGAGGAGACTCGTGCGGTCAGCCTGGTGGTGCCGGTCAGTGAGTAGGGCTGGAAGGAGATCCAGTCGCCGTCGTCGGTGAGGCCGACCGTCTTGCCGCCTTCGGCGGTGGTGTGGTCGGCGGTCTGCACGCCCTGCTGGGCGGTGAAGTGCTCGGCCTGCCGGTGCCGCGGCTGGAGCGTGCGGGTGCTGGTGGCGGTCAGGCCGCCGTTGTCGGTGTAGGACGCCACGAACAGGCCGTACAGATTGGCCCCGGCGTCGTGCTCGCCGTCCACCGGCACCGTGATCGATCCGCTGCAGCTTCCCGTCTTGCCGGTGATCTGGTGGCTGTGGCTGTCATGGCCGAGGAAGTAGGCGACCGAGACCTTCGAACAGTCCAGCGCACCGTCTTCCGCGTCGCTTCCGGTCACTTGGAACGGGACGGTGTCGCCGAAGGAGAACGGCTGGCCGTCGCCCGGCTGGGCCAGGGTGATCGACGGCGCGGTGTTGCCCACGGTCACGATGACGCTCGCGGTCCCGGTGAGCCCTTGCGGGTCGCGGACGGTCAACGTCGCGGTGAAGGTGCCATCGGCGGTGTAGGTCTTGGACGGGTTGGCGGCGGTGGAGGTGGTGCCGTCGCCGAAGTTCCACGAGTACGTCAGCGCGCCGCCCTCGGGGTCGGAGCTGCCGGCCGAGGAGAAGTTCACGGTCAGCGGCGCCGGGCCGGTAGTGGTGCCAGCGGCGGCCTTGGCGATCGGGTTGCGGTTGGCCGTCGCGCCGATGTGCTCGATCCGGTACAGCGCCTGGTTGTTACTTCCGGTGCCGTAGTCCAGCACGTACAGGGCACCGTCGGGACCGAACGCCATGTCCATGACCTGGGTGCCGTTCCACGGGAACGCTGAGATCTCGCCGTAGGCCCCGTTGCTCTTGACCTCGATGGCCTTGATCCAGCGGCGGCCGTACTCCCCGGCGAAGTACCGCCCGTCGAGCGACTGCGGGAACTTGACGCTGGAGTTGAGGTTGGGGTCGTAGCGGTAGACCGGGCCGCCCATCGGCGATTCGGAGCCGCTGCCGAACTCCGGTGGCGAACCCGAGTCCCCGGCGTACTTGATCCAGCTCGGCGTGGCCGGCGGCAGGGTGGCGAGGCCGGTGTTGCGGAAGGAGTTGTTGGCGGGGCCGCCCGCGCAGTTGTACTTCGGGCCGGTGCTGTTGGTGGCGAAGTTCCACTCGTTGTAGGTCTCGCTGGTGGTGTTGGTCCCGGTGCAGTACGGCCAGCCGTAGTTGCCCGCGCTGGTGATGCGGTCGAACTCCACCTGCCCGCTGGGCCCGCGGTTGGAGTTGGTCGACCCGGCGTCGGGGCCGTAGTCGCCGAGGTAGACGATGCCGGTGGCCTTGTCCACGCTCATCCGGAACGGATTGCGTAAGCCCATCGCGTAGATCTCCGGCCGGGTCCGGGCCGTGCCGGGCGCGAAAAGGTTGCCGGCCGGGATGGTGTACGTGCCGTCGGGCTGCGGCTTGATGCGCAGCACCTTGCCGCGCAGGTCGTTGGTATTGCCCGCCGAGCGCTGCACGTCGTACTGCGGGTTGCGGTTGGTACGTTCGTCCAGCGGAGAGTAACCGGCGGACTCGAACGGGTTGCTGTCGTCGCCGGTGGTCAGGTACAGGTTGCCGGCCGCATCGAAGTCGATGTCCCCGCCCACATGGCAGCACATGCCCCGGTCGTTGGGCACCCGCAGGACGACCTTCTCGCCGGCCAGGTCCAGGGTGTCGTCGGATTTCAGCGTGAAGCGCGACAGGTACAGCTCGCCCTTCCACTGGTCGAACTGTGCCTGTGTACCGGTGGCGGGGGCGTCGCCGCTGGGGGTGCTCAACCGCGGCGAGTAGTACAGCCATACGTAACGGTTGCTGGAGAAGCCGGGGTCTACGGCGACCCCCTGCAGACCTTCCTCGTCATGGGTGTAGACGTTCAGCCGTCCAGCGACCTTGGTGTTGCCGTTGACGTCGGTGACGCGGAGGGTGCCATCGCGAGACGTGTGAAGGACGGATCGGTTGGGCATGACGGCCAGCGACATCGCCTCGCCCAGTTCCGTGCCGCCGGACGCGAGGCTGATGTGCTGGTACTCAGATGGGGGGATGGCCAGGGCGCCGGCCGCCGGAGTGGTGAGCGCGAGAACCACCGGACTCACCAGCGCCATCGTGGCTAGCATCCTGAGCCACGGACGACGTCGGGACATGGGACCTCATTCCTTCCTGCTGTGCGGAACTCACATGAGCGAGGCGGGTATCCGCAGTGACACCCTGGCGTTGTGATCTTCGGCGCCGCGCCGTTGACGGCGCCGGTGGCGCGGAGCAGGGCGGCCCGGGTCCGGTTCACCACCTCTCCCATCGCCCCACCCCGCACCATCGCCCCTCCCAGCAGGGCGAGCTCCGGCGAGCGTGTCCGGCGCCTTCAAGGCATCGGCTTCACGGTCCGCCTTCTCCGTTGGTTTCAAGGACATGTGTCAGGGCGAGCCGCCCCTGCCGGCCGTCAGGACCGTCGTTCACGAGGTCGTGCACACGAGGGACGGCGCCGACGGTGTGCCGTTGGCGAGGAAGCCGAACGTCGTCGAGGCGGACGGCTGGAGTGAGCCGTTGTAAGAGGCGTTGCCGACCGACACGGACGAGCCGCTGGTGGTCAGCGTGCCGTTCCAGACCTGGGAGATGGTCTGGCCGTTGGCCGGGGTCCATTGGACGGTCCAGCGGCTGATCGCCGCGGCGCCCGCCGTTACCGTGACCTCGCCCTGGTAGCCGCCGGACCAGGTGCTGGTGGTGCGGTAGACCGCACTGCACGCACCGCCGGCCGTGGGAGTCGGGGTGGGCGTGGGAGTCGGCGTGGGTGTGGGAGTCGGGGTCGGTGTCGGGTCGTTGCCTGCGGTGAACTGCCACCAGTTGAGGTTGAACAGGTTGCCGGTGCCGCCGGTGAACCTGAGGAACAGGTCGTGGGTGCCGGTGGCGCCGGTGATGGGGCAGGTGACGGTGGTCCAGGTCTGCCAGCCGCCGGTGCCCGGGACGGTGCAGGTGCCCACCAGCGTGCCGCTCGCGCCGCCCAGGCGCAGTTCGATCCGGCCGCCGCTGGTGGCCGAGGCCACCCGGGCGCTGAAGCCGGTCGCCCCCGAACCGAACGCCACACCCCTGACCTTGAGGTAGTCACCGTTCTCGACGAACCCGACGTTCATCCCGCCCTCACTCGCGGGCTCGGTCTCCACCCCTTGCGACCAGGCGGCCGTCTCCGCCTCCTGACGGATATAAGGGTTCAACGTGCCCACCTGTGGCGGCCCAGAGGTGGTCATATTGATGGTGGGGATGGTGCCGTCGGCGTTGTAGCTGAACCGCTCCACCGCCACCGAACGGGTGAAACCACCACCACCCGGCAACGCGCCGTTGTGGTAGAAGAAATACGAATTGCCCTGGAAGTCGATGACCCCGGGGTGGTTGGTGAAACTACCGCCCTGGGTCGGCATCACCGTCCCGCGGTAGGTCCACGGCCCCGTCGGACCAGGGGCGGTGGAATACCCGATGAACTCCGAGCAGCACTTGGCCGCGAACACGTTGTAGTACAGGCCGTTGCGCTTGAACACCCACGGCCCCTCCTCGTACAACGTCGGCCGGCTGGTGTTCCCGCTGCGGGCACCGAACCCCGCGGTGGTCAACGGGATCTGCGTGGGGCTGCCCGAGTAGGAGATCATGTCGGCGTTCAGCCGCACGTACCACAGGTTAGGGTTGCCCCAGTACAGGTACGCCTGCCCGTTGTCGTCGACCAACACCGTCGGATCGATCTCACCGTTGCGCACCAACGGCCGCCCGATGGCATCGGTGAACGGCCCGGTCGGACTGCTGGAGACCGCCACTCCGATCGCCATCTGCCCACTGGCACGGTCTTTGACCGGCACATACCAGTAGAACCTGCCGTTGCGGTAGACCGCCTGCCCCGCCCACGCATCCGCGCTCGCCCAGCTGAACGTCGACAGACTCAACGGCGACCCATGATCGGTCCAGTTCACCATGTCCGCCGACGACCACACCCGCCAATCCCGCATGGTGAAATACGTCGAACTATCCTCATCATGCCCGGTATACAGGTAAACCCGCCCGTTATATACCAACGGTGCAGGGTCCGCCGTATAAACCGTCTGGACGATGGGATTATCCGCTCTGGCCGGCCCGGCCGGAAGCAATGTCATGAGGCAAAGCAGGCTCAAGATGCAGGCGAGACCACGCCTGGACCGGAAGTGTGCCGGAAGCGATGACGCATATCTCATGATCACCTTCCCAAGGCGGTAACCACCCGCCTTGCGCGTCGCGTTCGGAGGAGGACTCACCTAACCGGCCGCACTCCTGTTGTTAGCGCTCACATCGAAGCGCCGACAAAGAGGGAAGCCGATTACGCAGAGCGTCCCCCGGCAATCCTCGCGGGCTGCACCGAGGCGGCCGTTCGGTATCTCCACGCGCGGAGCCAATCCCATGCTTCACAGAGGGTCAAGTCTCCGGAACGCCCCCTGGCCGACGTCACGAACCTCGACATCCCTTCTGAGCTGGGCCTTCGAGTCTTGTGGAGAGGAGCGCCCGTGGCAGGTCGAGTCTGAAACTTTCACTCGGGCTCGTTCTCAGATCACCCGATGAATACGATTTATTACCCGCTCATACACCTATATTTGCGGCGAAGTAGGCTGTGCGCTGCACGTCCAATGGCCATCGGCCTGCGGAATCAGCTCTGGCGTCAATCGTGGCCGCAAGCCATGCGCATGATCTGATAGGTAGCCCTAAGGACTCTTCGGCGGTGCGATGGACTCGCGTGTGCGCACCGGCATCGGGACGCGGTGCACCTCGGTCTCGCGGACGGCGCCGGTGCGGTGGTGGCGGATCTCGTCGAACAGCACGTCCACCGCTTTTCTGCCGAGTTCGTAGTGCGGGAGGGCGACCGTGGTGAGCTTGGGGCGCATCCACGAGGCGAGGGGGTGGTCATCGAACGAGACCACCGAGACGTCGTCCGGGACACGCAGGCCGTGCTCGCCGAGAGCCTGGTACGCGCCGAAGGCGAGGCGGTCGTTGAAGCAGATCAACGCGCCCGGGCGACCGGACTCCAGGATCGCGCGCGTGGCGTCGAGGCCGTACTCCGGCTGCCAGTCGGCGCAGAGCCGCCCGCCCGCGATCTTGACCCCCGCCTCCCCCAGCACCTCGCGGATGCCGGTGAGCCGTTCCACGGCCGCGAGGCCGCCCCCGGGCACGTCACGCGTCCGGGGACCGGCGCCGATCAGGTGGATGCCGTCGCGGTGGCCGGCCTCCAGCAGCACACGCGCGGCGGTGCGCCCGGCCTCGATCTCGTCGGGCAGGATCGACGGCAGCGCCGACGGCTGCTTGGGCAGCGCGTTGAGCAGGACGGCGGGCGAGGCCGTGATCTCTTTGGGGACCTTGATCGTCCTTGTGTACATCGAGGCCAGGACGATGCCGTCGACCTGGCGGTCGTGCATGGCCTGCAGCAGACGCCGCTCGAGCTCGGGGTCGCCCTCGGTCTCACCGATGAAGAGCATCACGCCACGGTCCCGCGCGGCCTCCAGCGCGCCTTTGATCATGTCCCCGGCGAGCCGTGAGGTCGCGACCGTGTCGGACACGAAGCCGATCGTGCTTGTCGTGCCGGTGCGCAGTCCCACCGAGACCGCATTCGGACGGTACTGTAACTCGTCCGCCGCTTTCAGGACCCGCGACTCGACCTCCTGGGAGATGCGCATCTCCCGCCCACGACCCGACAGCACCAGGGACGCGGTGGTCGGGGACACCCCGGCGGCCTTGGCGACATCGGCCAGCGTGACCCGGCGTGGGCTCACCGGCGGACCTCCAAATGTTCAGGTCGTATTACGGGGTCTTGACATCGGCGGAGACGTACGGTGAGACTATCGCACTGCTAATACGATTTAGCAAACCAAATCGGGACCTTTGGCGCAGGTCAGCGGTCCCATTGCACGGAGGAGACGCAGATGTCGCGTCGAGTTCGCCCCCGCTGGCTTGCGGCCGCGCTCGTGGTCATCACGGGAGGGACGCTGGCCACCGGCTGCGCCGCGCCCGGAAGCGACGCCCCCCAGGCCGAGCCCACCACCGGCACCTCCCCCTCGACGGCCCCGGCCTGCGGCACGGCACCGGTCACGCTCAACGCCTACTTCGAAACCGGGTTCCCCATAACCAAGGCGCTCGCCACCGAGTTCTCCAAGCAGCATCCGAACGTCAAGTGGAACATCCGCGAGGACCAGTTCGCGGTGATCACCCAGAACGCCCCGCGTGTGCTCGCGGACGACCCGCCGGACCTGATGCGGCTCCCGCAGGTCTCCGAGCTGGTCAAGGACAACCTGCTGAAGAACATGGACGGCTACGCGCAGGCGTTCGGCTGGGACAAGTGGCCCGCCTCACAGCTCCAGCAGATGCGCCTCACCCCCGGGGGGAAGACCCGCGGCGAGGGGTCGCTGTACGCGACGGGCCTCAACTTCAGCATGACCGGCGTCTTCTACAACAAGAAGCTCGCCGCCAAGGTCGGCATGTCGGCCCCGCCCACCACGCTGGCGGAGCTCGACGACCTGCTCGCGAAGGCCAAGACCGCGGGCGTCGACCCGATCGCCCAGTTCAACGGCGGCGCCACCGGCGGCCTCGCGTTCCCGCTGCAGAACCTCATGGCCGCGTACGGCCCGGCGGCCCCGATCAACGACTGGATCTTCCAGAAGCCCGGCGCCACGATCGACACCCCGTCCAACCTCCAGGCCGCACAGCATCTGGAGAAGTGGGTCAAGGCCGGGTACTTCTGGAAGGACGTCAACGCCGTCGACTACGCGACGATGATGAGCCGCTTCATCGACGGCAAGGGCCTGTTCATGTTCAACGGCGACTGGGAGTCGGGCAACCTCGACAAGCAGATGGCGGGCGACGTCGGCTTCTTCCTCATGCCGTCCGCGCAGGACGGCGGCAAGCTGGCCGCGATGTCGGCCCCGCTCGCGTTCGGCGTCGGCGCGCGGGCCAAGAACGCCGACTGCGCGGCGTTCTTCCTCAACTGGGTGGCGACGGACTCCAAGGCCCGTGACATCACCGTAGAGATCGGAGGCTCGCACCCGATGGGCCCCGCCGACGCGCACATGCCGCAGGTGAAGCCGGGCACCGTCACCGACAGCACGCTCGCCGCCGGCGCGAAGATCGCCGGGGACGACGGCGCGATGGACTTCATCGCCAACGCCACCGGCGCGATCTACGCCAAGAGCTGGACCCCGAACCTGCAGAAGATGGTCGCCGGCCAGCAGACGCCCGACGGCCTGCTGAAGTCCGTGCAGAGCGACTACAAGAGCCAGATCGGAGGGAACTAGCACCGATGACAGGGCCGACTCCCGACAAAGCGGTCGATCTCGCCGAGAGCCGGCCCGGACCCACGGCCACGACCACGACCACGGCACGGAGCCCCCTGGGGCGCGGGGGGCTCCGCACGCCGGGCCGCATCGGCTGGTTGTTCGTCCTGCCCGCGCTCGGCTTCTACGCGGTCTTCGTGCTGCGGCCGATCGCCCTGACGTTCCAGTACTCGATGTACACATGGGACGGCATCGGGCCGTCCACCTGGGCCGGATTCGGCAACTACCTGAAGGTGTTCACCGACCCCGACCTGTTCGACTCCATCCTGAACGCCGTCAAGCTGATCGTGTTCTTCAGCGCGATCCCGGTCGTGATGGGCCTCGCGATCGCCTCGACGATCCGGCGCATCGCCGCCAGCCGGCTCGCGCTCGTGGCGCGGACCGTCATCTTCCTGCCGCAGGTCATCCCACTCGTCGCGGCCGGCATCGCGTGGAGCTGGCTGCTCTCCTCCACCGGGCTGGTCAACCAGCTGCTCACCTACCTCGGCCTCGGCGGGGTGACGCGGGCCTGGCTGGGCGACTTCGCGACCGCCCTGCCCGCGGTCGGGGTCATCGGCGCGTGGGTGCTGCTCGGCCTGTGCACGCTGCTCCTGCTCGCGGGCATGAGCAAGATCGACCCGGCGCTCTACGAGGCCGCCCGGCTGGACGGCGCCGGGCCGCTGCGCGAGTTCGTCTCGATCACGCTGCCGAGCCTGCGGCAGGAGATCGCCGTCTGCGTCACGGTGACCGTCATCGCGGCCCTCGCGAGCTTCGACATCGTCTACATCTCGACGCAGGGCGGCCCCGGCAACGCCACCATGGTCCCCGGCCTAGAGATCTACTACCTGGCCTTCTCGGAACGGCAGGTGGGCGTCGCGTCGGCGCTGGCCGTGGTGCTCATGGCGCTCGTCATCGCCGTCGCCCTTCCCATCCAATGGCTCACCAGGGACAGGTCCTCATGATCATCGCGCGCCGGGAGGCGTGGACCGGACGGCTGCTCCTGGTCCTGCTGATGGCGATCACGCTGCTGCCGTTCCTCAGCCTGTTCGTCACGGCCCTCCACCCGCCGGGCACCTACCCGCCCGGCGTCAGCTGGCCCGCCGACCCGCACTGGGACAACTTCTTGCAGGCCTTCCAGGCGGCGCGCATGGGAGAGCTGCTGAAGTCGAGCACGCTCATCGTGCTCGGCGTGGTGCCGCTCTCGCTCGTCATCGCCACCATGGCCGGTTTCGCCATCGGCCACCTGCGCATGCCGGGGCGGCGTGTCGTGTTCCTCGCGTTCGTGCTCGGTCTGACGCTGCCCTTCGAAGGCGTCATCACGCCGCTGTACTACCAGGTGCGCGACATGGGGCTGCTGAACACCCGGTGGGCCATCATCCTGCCGCTGATCGGGCTGTTCATGCCGTTCTCGGTGTTCTGGATGCGGGCGCACTTCGTGAACATGCCCGAGGAGCTGTCGGAGAGCGCGCGGATCGACGGGGCGAACGTATGGCAGCTGTTCTGGCGCGTGCACGTGCCGCTGGCCATGCCGGCGATCTCGTCCCTGGCCATTCTGCTGTTCCTGTGGACGTGGAACCAGTTCCTCCTGGCCATCGTGCTGGTGGACGACCCGCTGAACCGCACGATGTCCGGCGCCCTCGGCGCCTTCCAAGGCCAGTGGGGCACCGACATCCCGCTGCTGTGCGCGGGGTCGCTCCTCATCCTGGCCCCGACCCTGCTGATCTTTCTCATCTTCCAGCGCCGGTTCGTCACGGCTCTGCTGCAAGGGTCCCTGAAGGGCTGATGGACGACACCACCGTTACGGAAGGCGTTGCGCGCCACCGAGGAGACCGCGTGAACAATATCGAACCGGCGCGGTGGACGCGACGGCACCTCGGCGGGCTCACCGAGAGCGCCGCGACGACGGCGCCGGTCGTCCCCTCCTGGCCCGCGCCCCGCGTGCTGCCGTCGGACGACGTGTGGGACCTGTGGCCGGTCCAGGAGGAGGACGGCACACCGTCCATCGTTCTCGGCCTCGAGTTGTGGATGGCGCTGGCGGCGCCTGCCACCGGCCATCCGGAGGAGCGCCACGGCCGCGCCCGGCTCCGCCTGCTCGGGAGAGGCGGCGACGGCTGGACCGATCTCGGGCACGTGTTCGCCGACGGCGCGTCCCTGGGCGGCCGCGAGTGGTCGGGATCGGCGGTGCGCAGGCCCGACGGCACGGTCTCGGTCTTCTACACGGCGGCCGGCGGCCGCGGCGAGCCGCGACCGACGTTCTCCCAGCGTGTCGCCGAGGCCCGCCCCCGCCTGCTCACCGGCGACGGCGTCGTCACGCTGGAAAAGGACGCCGATCACCGGGAGATCCTGCGTTCGGATGGCCGGACGTACCTACCGGCCGACGAGACCGAGGGGGCCCCCGGCGGCATCCGCGCCTTCCGCGACCCCGGCTGGTTCCGCGACCCCGCCGACGGAAGTGAACACCTGCTGGTCGCCGCGTCCGTCCCCTGGCACGACGGCTTCATGGGAGCGATCGCCCTCGCCGGCGCCCGGCCCGGCGGCTGGTCGCTCGGCCCGCCGCTCCTGGTGGCCGACGGCGTCAACCACGAGATCGAACGGCCGCACGTCGTCGTGCACGATTCGACGTACTACCTCTTCTTCGTGACCCAGCACCACGCCTTCCACCCGCGAGGCTCGGCGCCCACCGGACTGTACGGCTTCGCCGCCCCCGCCCTGACCGGCCCGTACCGCCCGCTCAACGGCTCCGGGCTGGTGATCCGCAACCCCCCCGCCCACCCCGACCAGGCGTATGCCTGGCTGGTACTGGCCGACCTTCGGGTGGTGAGCTTCCTCAACTACCGCTCCCCCGGCGGCGAGGATCTGAGGGACGCCGGCATGGCCGAGGCACGGGCGGGGTTCGCCGGGACGGTGGCCCCCGTCCTGAGGCTCGCCCTCGACGGACTCACCACCTCAATAAATAGCCACGATCTCACTGATCGTTAGCGCTAACATCACGAGCATCCGCTGCTTCGGCCTGCACCATGCCCAGAGGCCGTAGGCGCGGCCTGGTCGATGACGACGTCGCCACCGTCCGGCAGGCTCAAGGCGCGTCAGGACGCAGGGCCCGTGCGCACATGGTGAGGTTCTCCACCAGCGTCTTGCGCATCGTGTCGTCGATCTCCGCGAGCATCACTTCTTCGATGCCGTCGAGCAGGCGATCACATCGCCGTAGCGCGGCCAGCCCTTCGCGGGTGAGACGTGCGCACAGGACCCGGCCGCCGTCCGGATGCGGGTCGCGTCGGATCAGTCCGCGTTGTTCCAGGTCGCGAACGACGAGGTTCATCGCCTGCGGTGTGACGAAGGCGATGCGGGCCAGCTCTGCCGACGAGGCGCCGTCGCGCATGCGCAGCTCGCTGAGCGCCATGTACTCCGTGGTGGTGAGGCCGTCCCGGGCGAGCGCCTCGTCCAGACGGGCGCGGATTCGACGCTCGAGGCGGTACACCAGGTAGCTCAGGCGCGCTGCGGGCGGTTGGTCGGCGTCAGAGGCACGGCGAGGGGTCACCAGGAGACGATAACGCGCAGTCCTCGGGTGAAAGTTTCGCGACCCATATATCAAGCAGCTTGATAACAAGTCGCTTGATATGCAGCGGATAGGCGCCGTTGCCGGACGTGCGGCACCGTCGCCCTGTACGGCGGCCCCTTGACCTCCGGGTGAGACCGCTTCTATACCGGCTGTTTGCAAGGCCTCGTGAGTCGGCGGCGCCGCGGCCCCGTGCACCACGCAGAGAAACATTTCGACCTCAAGCAAAGGAGAGCGGATGAAGCGAGTGATCGCAGCGCTGGCCGGCGCCTGCGCCGTACTGCTGTCCGCTGTCGCGGCCCTGGTGTTCACGCACCCCGCCGCCGCGGCCACGCTGACCGAGGTGACCAACTTCGGTGCCAACCCCGGCAACCTGCGCATGCACATCTACGTGCCGGACAACCCCCCCGCCAATCCGGCGGTCGTGCTGGCCATGCACCCGTGCGGCGGCTCCGGGCCCGGCTTCTACTCCTCCAGCGAGTTCGCGTCGCTGGCCAACCGGTACGGCTTCATCGTGATCTACCCGTCGGCGTCGAAGAAGGGCAACTGCTTCGACAACTGGTCCGAGGCGTCGAAGGTGCGCGGCGGCCAGACCGACCCGGTGTCGCTCATGTCCATGGTGAACTACGCCCTGCAGCAGCGCGGCGGCGACCCGAACCGGGTGTTCGCGACCGGCAGTTCCTCGGGCGCCATGATGACCAACGCCATGCTGGCGCTGTACCCGGAGGTGTTCAAGGCGGGCGCGGCGTTCATGGGCGTGCCGTTCACGTGCTTCCCCAACGAGGCGGCCTACCAGCCTGGAGGCAATGCCGCCCCGTGCGTCAACATCAGCGCGCAGCAGTGGGGCGACCGGGCACGTAACGCGAACCCGAGCTACCGGGGACCGTGGCCGCGGATGCAGTTGTGGCACGGCACCAACGACAACGTGGTCGCCTACTCCGAACTGGAGGAGGAGATCAAGCAGTGGACCAACGTGCACGGCCTGAGCCAGACGCCGACCAGCACGGACACCCCGCAGGCGAACTGGAACCGCCGCCGCTACGCCGACTCCTCCGGAACGGTGCGGGTCGAGGCGTACGCCATCCAGGGCGCCGGTCACAACCTCCCGTCGAGCGGCATGGCCGCCGTCGCCCTGCAGTTCTTCGGCCTGACCGGCGGTAACCCCTCCCAGACGCCGACCCCGACCCCGACGATCACTCCGACCGTCACCCCGACCCCGACGATCACTCCGACCCCCGCGACCGAGTTCCGCCTGCGCAACGAGGCGGCCGGCCGCTGCGTCGACTCCCCCAACAGCGCCAACGCCAACGGCACCCAGTTCCAGATCTACGACTGCCACACCAACGCCAACCAGCGCTTCGCCTACAGCTCCGGCAGACTCCAGATCCTCGGCAAGTGCCTGGACTCCCCGACGAACGCCGGCTCCGGCACCCGCGTCCAACTGTGGGACTGCCACGGCAACAGCAACCAGCAGTGGACCTTCACCTCCGGCGGCACGGTCACCAACGGCGCCAACAACCTCTGCCTCAACGTCACCGGCACCGGAAACGGCTCCACCGTCACCGTCGCCACCTGCAACGGCCAGGCCGCCCAGAGATGGACCAGGTCATAACCTTCGGCCGGCCGGCATCAACCCGCCGGGTCCAGGCGACCTCGCCCGGACCCGGCACACAACCGGGGCGCCAGCAGGTGCTCGTGCTCGAAGTCATGATGGCGGATCATCAGGCCACCTGTCCGAGCACGCGGCGGAAGACATGGCGTCCCGCGCCCGCCTCGATGGCGGTGTCCGGGTCGCTGGGCAGGTGAACCGCGGCGGTGGTGTTCGGCGGTACGACGACGACCAGGGTCAGCTGCTCGCCGTCGCGCTCCCAGCTCACCTCCGCCCGGCCGTACGGGGTGACGTGGGCGGCGCGGGCCCGGGTCAGGCCGCCGCCCGGACGGGGCCGGACCAGCAACCGGCGGTAACCGGGTTCGGCGGGGGCGAGGCCGGCGATCGTGCGGTGCATCCAGTCGGCCACCGCGCCGAGCGCGTAGTGGTTGAAGGAGGTCATCTCGCCGGGATTGATGGTCCCGTCGGGCAGCATGCTGTCCCAGCGTTCCCAGATGGTGGTGGCGCCCATGGTCACCGCGTACAGCCAGGACGGGCACTTGGTCTGCAGCATCAGCCGGTAGGCGTCCTCGATGGCGCCCGCCTCGGTAAGGGCGTCGCAGACGAGCGGGGTGCCGACGAAGCCGGTGCCGATGCGGTGGTCGTCGGCGGCGACCAACTCGGCCAGCCGTCGCCCGGCCCGCTCGCGCTGCGCGGGGTCGTCCAGCAGGCCGAACCTCAGGGCCAGCGCGTAGGCGGTCTGGGTGTCGCAGGCCAGCCGGCCCGACGGCGTGACGAACTCGCGGTTGAACGTCGCCCGGACCTGCGCCGCCAGCACGGCGAAGTGCTCGGCGTCGGCCACGTGCCCGAGCAGCGCCGCCGTCTCGGCCAGGACCGCGGCGGTTCTGGCGTGGTGGGCGGTGGCGACGAGCGTGTGGTCGGTGCGGGCCCGGCCCGGGTCGTCCGGGGGCGCGGCCGGGTCCAGCCAGTCGCCGAACTGGAAGCCCTCGTCCCATAGGTGGTCCTCACCGGTGAGGCCGGCGACCTGCTCCACCCACGCCTTCATGCTCGGGTACTGGCGGCGCAGCAGGCCGAGGTCGCCGGTGCGCTGGTAGAGCGTCCACGGGACGAGCACCGCCGCGTCGCCCCAGGCGGCCGTGGGTGTGGTGCCGAACAGCTGCGGCACCCACGGCACGTAGTGCGGGACGGTGCCGTGCTCCATCTGCTCCGCGGCCAGGTCGGCGAGCCAGGAGGAGAGCGGTCCCGCGCAGTCGTACAGGAAGGCGGCGGCGGGGGCGAAGACCTGGATGTCGCCGGTCCAGCCGAGGCGTTCGTCGCGTTGCGGGCAGTCGGTGGGGATGTCGAGGTAGTTGCCGCGCATGCTCCAGGACACGTTGTCGTGCAGCCGGTTCAGCAGCGGATCGGAGGAGTCGAACACTCCGAGGGGCCGCATGTCGGTGTGGCAGACGACGGCGACCACGTCGGCCGGGTCCAGTGTGCCGGGCCAGTCGTCGATCTGGGCGTAGCGGAAGCCGTGGCTGGTGAAGCGCGGCTCCCATTCCTCACCCTCCGCGTCGCCGCGCAGCGTGTACTCGTCCTGGGCGGCGGCGTGGCGGAGGGGGCGCAGGGCGAGGGCGCCGTTCTCCAGGGCTTCGGCGTGGCGGAGGGTGACGGTGTGTCCGGCCGGGCCCTGGACGCGGATGCGCAGCCGGCCGGCGATGTTCTGCCCGAAGTCCACGATGGTCTCGCCGGACGGACCGGTCAGGACCTCGACCGGGCGCAGTGTCTCGGTCCGGCGTACCGGCGGGCCGGTCGGTGCGACCAGCAGGGCCGGGTCGTGGGTCAGGGCGTCGGCGGGCAGCCAGGCGGTGTCGTCGAAGCCGGGCTTCGACCAGCCGGACGGGAGCAGGCGGGCGTCGTATTTCTCGCCGTCGTACAGGCCGGCCGCGGTGACGGGGCCGGCTGCGCAGCGCCAGGTGGTGTCGGTGACGATGGTGTCGGTCGTGCCGTCGGAGTAGGTGATCTCCAGTTGGGCGATCAGCGCGGTACGGTCGCCGTACAGGTCGGTCTTGCCGCCCGCGAAGCCGAGCCGGCCCCGGTACCAGCCGTCGGCCAGGGTGGCGCCGATGGCGTTGCCGCCTTCGCGCAGCAGCGTGGTGACGTCGTGGGTGCGGTAGCGCAGGCGGTGGTGGTAGCTGGTCCAGCCGGGGGCGAGGACGTCGTCGCCGACGACCTCGCCGTTGAGCTCGACCTCATACGTGCCGTGCGCGGTGACGTACAGGCGGGCCAGCTCGACGGGGGCACGGGTGGCGAAGTCGCGGCGCAACAGCAGCGCCGGGCCATCGGGCAGGCCTAGCAGCTCAAGCGGCGGTGCCACCGCGCCCGCCTTCCAGTCGGCCGGGTCGAGCAGGCCCGTCTCCACCCAGGACCAGGGGCTCCAGTCGCTTGCCGAGCCGTCGTGTCCGTGGACGCGCACTCGTGCGCCGCGTCGTTCCCGGGAGCGCAGTGGTCGGCCCGGCCATGGAACGAGTACCGACTCCCCCGACTCGATGAGGCGGGTGGTGGTGCCGTCGCCGAGTTCGATTTCGTAGGCGCGCTGGAGCCAGCCGGGGATGTCGGTGGTGGTGGTCCAGGTCAGGCGGGGGGTGCTCTCGCCGACGCCGAGGGGGTGTCGGTGGTGTTCGTAGGTGATCGGTTCGAGGTTCAGGAAGGTCATGTCATCCCTTGATGGCGCCGGCGGTCATGCCGGCCACGATCTTGCGGTTGAAGAAGATGAACAGCAGCAGCGGGGGGATCGTGATGAGCACGATGTCCATGAACAGCAGGTTCCATTGGGTGCTGTACTGGCTTTGGAAGTTGTAGAGGGTGACCTGGACGGTGGCGTTCTTGTCGCCGGGCAGGAAGTACAGCGGGTTGACGAAGTCGTTGAAGATCGCCACTGAGCTGGTGAGGATCACGGTGATGGTGACCGGGCGCAGCAGCGGGAAGATCACCCGGAAGAACAGGGAAAAGCCGCCGCAGCCGTCGATCATGGCGGCCTGGTCCAGTTCGCGGGGAATGGCCGCGATGAACGCGCGAAACAGCAACACCGCGTACGCCAGGCCGAAGGCCACCTCGACCAGCACCAGGCCGGGCAGGGTTTTGAACAACCCGATCGCCTGCAGTAGCCAGATCGTCGGGACGATCGCCGGGGGAATGATCAGCCCAGAGAGCACCAGGAAGTTGGCCAGCGTGCCGATCTTCCCGGCGCGGCGTTGCAGGACGAACGCGGCCATCGCGGCGGCGACCACGATGAGCGCGACCGAGGCCACGGTGACGATCATGCTGTTGGCGTAAGCGCGTAGCAGCACGTAATCGCGTGCCTGGACGACCTCGACGAAGTTCTGAACGATCGGCCGGTTCACCGGCCAGGCGAAGTCCAGGTCGGCGGACTGCACATCGTCTTTGATCGCGGTGAGCATCATGAACGAGAACGGCACCAGGAAGATCACTGTTGCCAGGACCAGGGCCAGGCCTTCGGCGCCGGCCCGTTTCAACCGGCTCATAGGGCGACCTGCCTTCTGCCCAGCAAGTAGTTGAGCGGCACGATGAGGGCGGTCACGATCACGAACAGCAGCACGTTGCCGGCGGTGGACAGCCCGAAGTAGCCGGCCTGGTACTGCTTGTAGATGATCGAGGCGATGACGTCGCTGGTGAACCCGGGCCCGCCGCGGGTCATGGTCCAGATCAGATCGAAGGAGCGCAGCCCGCCGATGAACGACAAAATGATCACCGAGTAGGTCGCCGGCCAGCTCAGCGGAAGCGTCACGTGCCGAAACCGGTGCCAGGCGGTGCCACCGTCGACGGCGACCGCCTGGTAGTAGTCCTGCGGGATGGACAAGATCCCGGCGATGTAGATGACGGTGGCCAGCCCGACGCCCTTCCACACATCGACCAGCGCGACCAACAGCAACGCGGTGGTGGCATTACCCAGCCAATCAGGCCCGGAAATCCCGACGAGAGCCAGCACCCTGTTGATCAGACCGGTGTCGGGGCGCAGCAACGCGCTGAAGGTGATGCCGACCGCGACGGTGGAGACCAGCACAGGGAAGAACACCACCGACCGCAGAAAGCCACGCAGCCGCAGCCTGCTGGTCAGCAACACCCCCAGCCCCATGCCCAGCACGACCTTGAGACCGCTGGTGGCAACGGCGTAGATGAGGGTGTTCTGGAAACCGATGCGCAGGTTCTGTTCGGCCAGAAAGTCGCGGAAGTTGTCCAGCCCGACGAAGGTGCTGTCGAACAGCGTCCACCGGGTCAGCGCGAAGTAGAAGGCCATCACGGTGGGGACCAGGAAGATGGCCAGGTAGACGACCGCCGCGGGCAGGTAGAGCGCGAACGGGTAGGCCGAGGACTGTTTGGCAGGCGTGCGGGCGTGCCGCCGCACGGGGTCCGGGGTGCCGGGCCCGGTATAGGGCCCGGCGTGCTGGGTGGTCACCACCCGGCCAGCCCGAGCTGCTTGGCCTGCTTTTCCACGTCCTTGTCGTACTGGGCCGCGCCCTGGGCGGGCGGGGTCAGTCCGGAACCGACCGCGACGGTGATCTGCTCCAGCGAGGGGCCCTTGATCGGCGACAGGAACTCCAGCGCCGGGGTGGTGGCGCCCTTGTCGAGATAGCCCTGCAGATCCTTGGCCACCTGAAGGGCATCGGCCGGTAGCTGGGAACCCTTGACCCGATACGGACCCGACGGCTTGACCGCCGCGGTCACCGCCTGGGTGCCGGCCGGTGAGGCGACGAACGCCAGGAACTTCTTGGCCGCCTCCACGTGCTCGGTGGTCTTGGCGATGTAGATCGCCGGCGGCTCCCAGACCGTGGCGCCGTTGGTGGCCGGATCATCACCGGGGATGCCGAAGAACCCCACATCGGTGGCGGTCTGGGGGTAGTTGGCCAGCAGCGGCGGCAACAGCCCGCTGAGCATCGCGTAATGGGCGCCCTTGCCCTGAACCAGCATCTTCAACCCCTGGTCCAGAACCGCCGAGCCGAAGCCCTTGTTGAGATACCCCTTGGCGTGCACGTCGGCCAGATGCTGGAACCCGCCGGTGGCGGCCGGGGTGGTGGCGTACTTCACCTTGCCCGCGGTGTAGTCCTGGGCGAAGGTCGGCACCGCGGCCTGCACGTTGTGGAAGTCGGCCAGCACGAAGATCTGGGAGGTCCAGGTGTCCTTGTAGGTGCCGATCACCGGGGTGATGCCACCGGCTGCTTTGATCTTGTCGTTGTTGGCCATGAACTCGGCCCAGGTCTTGGGCACCTGTAGTCCGAGCTGCTGGTAGACCTTGCGGTTGTACAGGATGCCCCCGGCGTTGAGTGTGCTGGCCGGGACGCCGTACACCTTGTCCTGCTGGGTCACCACCGGCAGGTAGTCGGGCTGGACGTTGGCCAGAACAGGGTCGCCAGTCAGATCGACCAGGGTCTGCGCCGGGTTGAGTGCCTGCAGCAGCGAGCCGGAGTTGTACCAGAACACATCGGTCATCTCGCCGGTGGACAGCCGGGTCTTGACGATGTTGTCGCCTTCGCTGCCGCCCGGCTGCTGCTCAATGGTGATCTTGATGGTGCGGTTGGCCGTCATGAACGCGTTGGCCAGCGCCTTGGAGGTGTCCACGATCGCCTGGTCACTGCCGGTCATGAAGGACAAGGTGACGGTGCCGTCGGCGGTCGGCTCGGAGCCCGAGCCACAGGAGGTCAGAGCCGCTAACGCGAGAACGGCCACGGCCGTTCGCAGCGTGAGGTGCGAGGTGTGCACAATGTCCCTCCGGGTCCATTGAATCGTTTTAAACGGCTCCCCGATGCGGTTAACGTAGGCGTTACACGACACGTCGTCAAGGTCGATTTGGGTAACGGTTTCCAGGATTTACCCAGATCAAAACACTGGAGAAGGCTTCACCTGAGTAACGTTGCCCTCCTGGTCCAGGCCAGGTCTCCCCCGCCGAGAAGCACCGCTGCTCACCCACCCAGAGCAGGCGGAACCGGGCCTATGAGGCGGGTGGGGCGGCCGTTGAGCCGCGGACGACCAGGCTCGGGGTGACGGAGAAGCGCACCGGTGTCATGCGGCCTTCGACGCGTTCCAGCAGGAGCTTGCCCGCGGCGCGGCCCATCTCGGCGCCGTCCTGGTCGACGCTGGTCAGCGCGATGTTGGGCAGCGCGGCCAGGTGGGTGTTGTCGTAGCCGGCGACCGAGACGTCCGCCGGTACGGACAGGCCGGACTCGTGGACCGCGGCGAGCGCGCCGAAGGCCGCCTGGTCGGCGCCCGCGAAGATCGCCGTCGGGCGCGGCGTACGGCTCAGCAACTGGCGGGCGCCGTCGTAGCCGCCCTTCTCGTTGTAGAAGCTGGTCGCGACCGCGATCTCGCCGGCGAGCCCGTGCTCGCGCATGACACGCTCGTAGGTCGCCGATCGGATGTTGTGCAGCAGGTCGCCGGGCCGGGCGATGCTGTCGTCCTGGTGCGTGATGTGGGCGATCCGGCGGTGCCCCAGCTCGATGAGGTACTGCACGACGAGCTCGGCGCCGGATTCGTCGTCGTCGAACACCGAGTCGTAGTACGAGGACCGCTCGTGCCGCGCGAGCACCACGGTGGGCTTCTCTTTGGCCACCTCTTCAAGGCGCGCCTTCGAGGCGAGGGGGGCGACCATGATCAGGCCGTCCACCTGCCGGTCCACCAGGGCGTCGACCGCCCGCTGCTCGACCTTGCGGGTGGCGCCTCCCTGAATCATGATCGCCTGGTAGTCGGTCTCATCGAGGTATGCGGTGAGGCCGTCGAGGATGTCGGCGAAGAAAGGGTTCCTGATGTGCGGCAGCACCAGGCCGATCGTGAAGGTGCGCCCGCGCATCCCCCGGGCCACGGCCTGTGGCCGGTAGCCCAACTCCTCGATGGCCGTCTTGACCCGCTCTTTCATGGCCGGGCTGACGCCATAGGCGTTGCGGATCACCTTGGACACCGCGGTGACGGAGACCTGGGCGTGACTCGCCACGTCGGCGATCGTCACTCGTCGCCGTCGACCAGACGTGACCATGAAACTCCATTTCCGAGACGTGGTCCGAGTGTACGAGCTCAAGGCATGGCTCGATCTCGGCTCCCCACCATGCTGTGAGCCGCACCGGCCCGGTCGAGTCACGCCCCGGCCGGCGCTTGGACGGTCCCGATGTATTCACTCCCTTCCGGACCGAAAGGGATAGCGGTGGAGTCGTTCACGTGCCGCCGAGGACATGATCGTAATGGGCATCGTTGCCCGAACGGCCATGGAAACAATCTATTGAGGTGTGGTAGGAGCAGAAACCGTTGCTCAACTGACCTATTGACGACCTATGAGGAAAAGCTTATGTTGACGGCATCTGCGGGTGCTTAAATCGTTTTAAACGATCCTGCTGTCGCGCGATCCCCTCCACAAGCTGCTCGACCTCGGCTTCACTCTCACCGACGTGCAGGCCTTCGTCGACCTGCTGGACCGGGAGGTGCCCGCCGACTTCACCCAGCCAGGCAGCCCGATCTGCCACCCCACCTACCGGATCAAGGGCCGGCACAGGCGCTCGCCGTGGTGGCGTGAGGGCGGGGTTCGCGACCGGGTGGGAATGAGCCACGTGCCGCTACCCGACCTGATCAACGCGTTCATCGACGCCGGGCTGAGCATCGACCGGGTGTACGAGCCGCGCGGACACCTCATCCCGCCCGTGCCGGCGCTCAAGGCATTCCGCCGAGAGTAAGGATGGCCGCCTCGGCAGTGAATGGCGTCGTCTCCAAGTGTTTGCGCTAACATCGCCGTGATCAACGCTAGGTTCGCGTCATGGCGGTGTCAATCGTTCACGCGCCAGAAACCTACGCACGATCCAAAGAAGGTTTCGGCTCTCCCTTAATCCGTCATGCTCTCGCGGACGACAAGATCGACATCCGGTTCGACCCGCTGTCGCTGGAGCGGCTTCCGGACCAGGCTGATCACCATGGCGGCCATCGTGTGGTGCCCATCTCGATCAGCGGTCGGCGCCGAGCCGGTCGCGAGAGTTCTTGACCCGAGTCATAACGAAAGCGTGTCGGGATGCCGCACACTTCCTGATCATGAGCGTTGCCGCTGCTCCCGACCTTCGCGGGCGCTTTCGTCAGAGTGGCGGGCCGATCATGATCCACGGGTGCCAGGCAGGGGCCGCTACGCCTGACAACCGGGTCAGAAAATTCAGCTGGATTCGGCCCGAAGCTTTCGGTTGCCAAGTCGTAACCTCTGTGAAACTTTCACTTGTGAAGGCACCGCTAGGCGATCTCTCTCCGGACGAATGTCCAGGCAGGGAAGTCCTCCTGCGGTGATGCCCAGGTCAGCGAGCGCCGCAGCTCGTTGACGCCGATCGGCCAATCGGATGTACTCCGCGACATCACCCCCTCAGGAGCAGGCCATGGAGATCTGGAACCTCAAATGTTAACGGTAACAACTTTGCGGGACCGTCGCCTGACCTCTGACCAGCCCAGGAGCATTGGATGCACCTCCTCCCCGGACGCCCGCCCGTCACGGAACCGCCACCGGCCCTCCGCCCGCGTCGGCGGCCGGCCATCCTCGTGGCGCCGGTCCCGGCGTCCGGCACCGCCTGCCGCCAGGACGCGACCTTCCGGGCTAACTCATGACTGGAATGTTATCGCTAACACTTCCTCCGAGTGCGGCTCACCGGAAGCCGTGGTCAGCCGCTCCAGCGACCTGACCACGTGAAACGGGTCGCCGGCCGTGGTGGCTCCGGTCGGCCACCTCACCCTCCATCCCCAAGGAGCTTTCCATGCCCTTGAGCCGTCGCCAGCTCTTTCGGGCCGCAGGCGCGACCGCCGCGCTCTCGGCCGCCGGCCAGGTGGTGGGCATGTCCCCCGCCCTGGCCGCGCTCCCGTGGGCCAGATCCGAAATCGGTGTCTCAGCCTACGAGTTCGACCTCGGCCAGGTCCGGCTGACCTCCGGCCGGTGGCTGGACAACCAGAACCGCACACTCAACTACCTGCGCTTCGTCGACGTCGACCGGCTGCTGTATGTCTTCCGCGCCAACCACCGCCTGTCCACCAACGGCGCGACGGCCAACGGCGGCTGGGACGCGCCCAGCTTCCCGTTCCGGTCCCACATGCAGGGCCACTTCCTGACGGCCTGGGCACAGGCCTATGCCGTACTCGGAGACACCACCTGCCGGGACAAGGCCAACCAGATGGTCGCCGAGCTGGCCAGATGCCAGGCCAACAACGGCGCGGCCGGGTTCACCACCGGCTACCTGTCGGGTTTCCCCGAGTCCGACATCACCGCGGTCGAGAACCGCACGCTGAGCAACGGCAACGTGCCGTACTACTGCATTCACAAGACCCTCGCCGGGCTGCTGGACGTGTGGCGGCACATCGGCAACACCCAGGCCAGGACCGTGCTTCTGGCCCTCGCCGGGTGGGTGGACACCCGGACCGGCCGCCTGTCCTCCAGCCAGATGCAGGCCATGCTCGGCACCGAGTTCGGCGGCATGAACGCCGTGCTCACCGACCTGTACCAGATGACCGGGGACTCCCGCTGGCTGACGGTCGCGCAGCGCTTCGACCACGCCGCAGTGTTCGACCCGCTCGCCTCCAACCAGGACCGGCTCAATGGCCTGCACGCCAACACGCAGGTGCCCAAGTGGATCGGCGCCGCGCGGGAGTACAAGGCGACCGGGACCACCCGCTACCGCGACATCGCCGCCAACGCCTGGGCCATCACGATCAATGCCCACACCTACGCCAACGGCTCCAACAGCCAGGCCGAGCACTTCCGCGCCCCCAACGCCATCGCCGGGTACCTGACCAGGGACACCGGCGAGGCCTGCAACACCTACAACATGCTCAAGCTCACCCGGGAGTTGTGGACGTTGTCGCCGACCCGGGCCGACTACTTCGACTACTTCGAGAACGCCCTGCTCAACCACCTGCTCGGCCAGCAGAACCCGGCCGACAGCCGGGGCCACGTCACCTACTTCACCCCGCTCAACCCCGGCGGAAGGAAAGGCGTCGGCCCGGCCTGGGGCGGCGGCACGTGGAGTACCGACTACAACTCGATGTGGTGCTGCCAGGGCACCGGCATCGAGACCAATACCAAGCTGATGGACTCGATCTACTTCCACAACGGCACCACGCTGTTCGTGAACCTGTTCGCGCCCTCCACGCTCAACTGGTCACAGCGTGGCATCACGGTCACCCAGACGACGTCGTATCCGGTGAGCGACACCACGTCGTTGCAGGTCACCGGCGATGTGAACGGGTCATGGACGATACAGGTCCGCATCCCGGCCTGGACCCAGGGCGCGACGATCAGTGTCAACGGCGTCCAGCAGAGCATCGTCACCACCCCGGGCACCTACGCCTCGATCACCCGGTCGTGGACGTCGGGCGACACGGTGACCGTACGGCTTCCGATGCGGGTGGTCCTGAAGGCCGCCAACGACAACCCGAACCTGCAGGCCGTCACCTACGGTCCCGTCGTGCTGTCCGGCAACTATGGGAGTGCATCCCTGTCGTCGGCGCCGGCGCTGACCCCCTCGACGATCACCCGGACCAGCACCTCGGCACTGGCGTTCACGGCCACGGCCAACGGGGCATCGGTGAATCTGGGTCCGTTCTACGACGCCGCCGACCACAACTACGTCGTCTACTGGAACGCCACGGGGCAGGGCGGCGGGGGCGGCGGGACGAGCTTCCGGCTGATCAACGCGGCCAGCGGGCTGGCACTCGGCATCCAGAACATGTCCACCGCGGACGGCGGCCTGGCGCTGCAGTGGACCGACAACGGCACCGCCGACCATGACTGGGTGCCGGTCGTGGACGGCAACGGGCTGCGGTTCCGCAACGTCAACAGCGGCAAGGTGCTGGGCGTCGAGAACATGTCGACGGCCGACAACGCCCGGGTCATGCAGTGGGGTGACACCGGCACCGCCGACCACCGGTGGACGATCACCGACGTCGGCGACGGCTCGGTCAAGATTCGCAACGCCAACAGCTCGAAGCTGCTGGGCATCCTGAACGGCTCGACCGCCAACGGCGCCCAGGCGGTCCAGGACCCGGACAACGGCTCGGCCGACAACCAGTGGCGGTTCGTACCCAACGGCGCCCGCCGCGTCCAGAACGTGGCGACCGGCATGGTGCTCGGGGTCACCAACATGTCCACCGCCGACGGCGCGCTCGTCATCCAGTGGGGTGACAGCGGCACCGCCGATCACCTCTGGACGGCCGTCGTCGACACCGGCGGATACCTGCGCTTGCGCAACTCCAACAGTCAGAAGGTGCTGGGGGTGGAGAACGCCGCCACCGCGGCGGGTTCCCGAGTCGTGCAGTGGGCCGACAACGGCACCGGTGACCACCGCTGGCGGCTGCGCTACGGGAGCGACGCCACCTTCCGCATCCAGTGCGCGAACGGCGGCCGGGTCCTCGGTCTGGCGGGCACCGCCCAGGGCGCGCAGATCGTGCTCGCCGACGACAACGGCTCGAACAACAACCTCTGGAGGTTCCTGTGAGACGTGTGCTCGCGGTTCTCTCATCTCTGCTGCTCGTGGGCGTGTTTCTCGCGACCCAGGCCGCGAACGCGGCGACCGTCGACACCAACGCCTGGTACGTGCTGGTCAACCGCAACAGCGGCAAGGCCCTGGACGTCTACAACCTGTCGACGGCCGACGGCGGCCGGATCACCCAGTGGGCCCGCAACGACGGCAACCAGCAGCAGTGGCAGTTCGTCGACTCGGGCGGCGGCTACTACCGCGTCAAGTCCCGCCACTCGGGCAAGGTGCTGGACGTCTCCAACTTCTCCACCGCCAACGGCGGGGCGATCGTGCAGTGGGCCGACCTCAACGGCACCAACCAGCAGTTCCGGCTGGCCGACTCGGCCGGCGGATACGTCCGCCTGATCAACCGCAACAGCAACAAGGCCGTCGAGGTCCAGAACGCCTCCACCGCCGACGGCGCCAACGTCGTCCAGTACGACGACTGGGGCGGCAACAACCAGCAGTGGCAGCTCATCCAGGTCGGCAGCGGACCGAACCCGACGCCCACGCCCACGCCCACGCCCACGCCGAATCCGGGCGGCAACTACACCAACCCCGTGGTCTGGCAGGACTTCGCCGACGGCGACATCATCCGGGTCGGCGACGCCTACTACTACTCGGCCTCGACGATGCACTACTCACCCGGCGCGCCGATCCTGCGCTCCTACAACCTGGTCGACTGGGAGTACGCGGGCCATTCGGTGCCCAGGCTCGACTTCGGCTCAGGCGCCTACGACCTCAACGGCGGCCGGGCCTATGTGAAGGGCATCTGGGCCTCGACGCTCAACTACCGGCCGAGCAACAGCACGTACTACTGGATAGGCTGCGTCGAGTTCAACCGCTCCTACGTCTACACCGCCTCCGCCGTGGACGGGACCTGGACCAAGCGCTCGCAGATCAACAACTGCTACTACGACGCCGGCCTGCTCGTCGACGACAACGACACCATGTACGTCGCCTACGGCAACAGCACGATCAGCGTCGCCCAGCTCTCGGCCGACGGGCTCAGCCAGGTGCGCGCCCAGCAGGTGTTCCAGACCCCCTCCAGCGTCGGCACCCTGGAGGGCGCTCGCTTCTACAAGCGCAACGGCTACTACTACATCTGGCTGACCCGCCCGGCCAACGGCCAGTACGTGCTGCGCTCGACCAGCCCGTTCGGTCCGTACGAGATGCGGCAGGTCCTGCTGAACATGCCAGGCCCGATCTCCGGCGGCGGCGTGCCGCACCAGGGCGGCCTGGTGCAGACGCAGAACGGCGCCTGGTACTACATGTCGTTCGTCGACGCCTACCCCGGCGGCCGGGTACCGGCCCTGGCGCCGATCACCTGGAGCGCCGACGGCTGGCCCACCATCCAGACGGTCAACGGCGGCTGGGGTGTCAACTATCCCCGGCCGAACATCCAGACCTCCAAGACCGTCGCGTCGATGATCGGCCCGGACACGTTCACATCGGCCAGTCTCGGTCACCGGTGGGAGTGGAACCACAACCCCGACACCAGCCGCTTCTCCACCGGCAACGGCCTGCGCCTGCAGACCGCGACCGTCACAGGCGACCTCTACAACGCCCGCAACACCCTGACCCACCGCATCCAGGGCCCGTCGTCGACGGCGACGATCGAGCTCGACTACTCGGCGATGGCCAACGGTGACCGGTCCGGGCTGGCGATGCTTCGGGATCAGTCGGCGTGGATCGGCGTCAAACGCGACAACGGCGTCAACCGGGTGGTGATGACCAACGGCCTGACCATGAACAGCAGTTGGGCCACCACGGGCACCGGCACCGAGGCGGCCAGTGCGAACATTTCGGGCGGCCGGCTCTGGTTGCGGGTGAACGCCGACATCCGGCCGGGTTCGGGCAGACAGGCCAGGTTCTCCTACAGCACGGACGGCGTGAACTTCACCGCGCTCGGACCGGCCTTCACGTTGAACAACGCCTGGCAGTTCTTCATGGGATACCGCTTCGGCATCTTCAACTACGCCACCCAGGCACTGGGCGGAGCGGTGACCGTGCGCCGGTTCGACCTCACCACACCGTGAACGAAGGGCATCCCGTGACGAACCCCCCAAGCCGCTCGGTCCGGTCTTCCGGGCGCGCACGGCTACGGAAACTGCTGTCCCTCCTGAGCGCCGGCGCGGTCGCCATCGGCCTGGCGGTGGCGGTCACCGCTCCGGCGGACGCCGCCTCCACGCTGGGCGCGTCGGCGGCCGAGAGAGGCGGCCGCTACTTCGGCGCCGCCATCGCCGCCGGCAGGCTCGGCGACTCCACCTACGTCAGCATCCTGAACCGCGAGTTCAACTCGGTGACCCCCGAGAACGAGATGAAGTGGGACGCCACCGAGCCCCAGCGCGGCAACTTCACCTACACCAACGCCAACCGGATCGTGAACCACGCCCTGGGGCAGGGCATGAAGATCCGCGGTCACGCCCTGCTCTGGCACGCCCAGCAGCCCGGATGGGCCCAAGGCCTGTCCGGCTCGACACTCCGCGATGCCGCCATCAACCACGTCACCCAGGTCGCCACCTACTTCCGCGGCAAGATCCACTCCTGGGACGTCGTCAACGAGGCGTTCGCCGACGGCGGCTCCGGCGGCCGGCGCGATTCCAACCTCCAGCGGACCGGCAACGACTGGATCGAGGCCGCCTTCCGCGCCGCTCGGGCCGCCGACCCGGGCGCGAAGCTGTGCTACAACGACTACAACACCGACGGGGTCAACGCCAAGAGCACCGGCATCTACAACATGGTGCGCGACTTCAAGTCGCGCGGCGTGCCGATCGACTGCGTCGGCTTCCAGTCCCACCTGGGCAACTCCGTCTCCGGTGACTACCAGGCCAACCTCCAGCGCTTCGCCGACCTCGGGGTCGACGTCCAGATCACCGAACTCGACGTGGCCCAAGGGTCCAACCAGGCCAACGTCTACGCCACGGTGACCCGCGCCTGCCTGGCGGTGTCCCGGTGCGCCGGCATCACCGTCTGGGGCATCCGCGACAGCGACTCCTGGCGCACCGGGGAGAACCCCCTGCTGTTCGACGCCTCCGGCAACAAGAAGGCGGCCTACACCAGCACGCTCAACGCCCTCAACGGCGGTTCCACCAACCCGACACCGACCCCGACCCCGGGCCAGGTCGACACCAACGCCTGGTACGTGCTGGTCAACCGCAACAGCGGCAAGGCCCTGGACGTCTACAACCTGTCGACGGCCGACGGCGGCCGGATCACCCAGTGGGCCCGTAACAACGGCAACCAGCAGCAGTGGCAGTTCGTCGACTCGGGCGGCGGCTACTACCGCGTCAAGTCCCGCCACTCGGGCAAGGTCGTGGACGTCAGCAACTTCTCCACCGCCAACGGCGGGGCGATCGTGCAGTGGGCCGACCTCAACGGCACCAACCAGCAGTGGCGCCTCGCCGACTCGGCCGGCGGCTACGTCCGCCTGATCAACCGCAACAGCAACAAGGCCCTGGAGGTTCAAGGCGCCTCCACCGCCGACGGGGCGAACATCGTCCAGTACGACGACTGGGGCGGCAACAACCAGCAGTGGCAGCTCTCCCGTGTCGGTTGAGCGGTCCCCGATCAAGGAGCACACCTTGGAACTCACGCACGCCCGGCGCCCGCGCCGGAGTACGGCGGCGATCATCGCGGTCGTGACCACACTCGTGACCGGTCTCCTGGTCGCGTTGGGCTCGACGATCGCCGCGAACGCGGCGACCGTCGACACCAACGCCTGGTACGTGCTGGTCAACCGGAACAGCGGCAAGGCCCTGGACGTCTACAACCTGGCCACCAACGACGGCGCCCGCATCACCCAGTGGGCCCGTAACAACGGCAACCAGCAGCAGTGGCAGTTCGTCGACTCGGGCGGCGGCTACTACCGCGTCAAGTCCCGCCACTCGGGCAAGGTCGTGGACGTCAGCAACTTCTCCACCGCCAACGGCGGGGCGATCGTGCAGTGGGCCGACCTCAACGGCACCAACCAGCAGTGGCGCCTCGCCGACTCGGCCGGCGGCTACGTCCGCCTGATCAACCGCAACAGCAACAAGGCCCTGGAGGTTCAAGGCGCCTCCACCGCCGACGGGGCGAACATCGTCCAGTACGACGACTGGGGCGGCAACAACCAGCAGTGGCAACTCGTCCAGGTCGGCGGCGGCAACCCCGATCCGACGCCGACGCCGACGCCGACGGGCACGTGCAATCTCCCGTCGACGTACCGCTGGACCTCGACCGGTTCGCTGGCGACCCCGAAGTCGGGGTGGGTCTCGCTCAAGGACTTCACCGTCGCGCCCTACAACGGCCAGCACCTGGTCTACGCGACCACCCACGACACGGGCACCCGATGGGGCTCGATGAACTTCAGCCTCTTCTCCAACTGGTCGCAGATGGCCTCGGCCGCCCAGAACACCATGTCCGCCTCCACGGTGGCGCCCACGCTGTTCTACTTCGCCCCCAGGAACATCTGGGTGCTGGCCTACCAATGGGGCAGCACCCCCTTCTCCTACCGGACCTCCACCAACCCCACCAACCCCAACGGCTGGTCAGCAGAGCAGCCCTTGTTCACCGGAAGCATCTCCGACTCCGGTACCGGACCCATCGACCAGACCCTCATCGCCGACAGCACGAACATGTACCTGTTCTTCGCCGGGGACAACGGCAGGATCTACCGGGCGAGCATGCCCATCGGCAACTTCCCGGGCAACTTCGGCTCGACCTCGACCGTGATCATGAGTGACTCCACCAACAACCTGTTCGAGGCGGTGCAGGTCTACAAGCTGCAGGGCCAGAACCGCTACCTCATGCTCGTGGAGGCGATCGGCTCGCAGGGCCGCTACTTCCGCTCCTTCACCGCCACCAGTTTGAACGGGACCTGGACACCGCAGGCCGCCACCGAGAGCAACCCCTTCGCCGGCAAGGCCAACAGCGGCGCCACCTGGACCAACGACATCAGCCACGGCGAGCTGGTGCGCAGCAACGCCGACCAGACCATGACCGTCGACCCCTGCAACCTGCAGCTGCTCTACCAGGGCCGCAGCCCCAGCTCCGGCGGCGACTACGGCCTCCTGCCCTACCGGCCGGGCGTGCTGACACTACAGCGCTGACCGACGAAACACAGCTCCGCCTCGGATGTTCCTGACGGTTCCCCCGCATCGGGCGAGCGCGATCAGGACCGGGTGGAACCGCAGCGGCGGGCTCGGCACAAGACCGAGCCCGCCCGAGTCACACAGACCGGCTCCCCCTGCTGATCATCCCTTGAACCGGTCCCGGGCGCGGGAGGAGGGAGCGCTCACCGCGCCCGGGACCCCCAATACCCCCCGGCACAACCGCTTGAAAGAGATGACAGGTGAAACTCCTCGTTCGCCGCCTGGTTTTGTGGATCATGAGCGCGCTTCTGCTGGCGACGCTGGTGCCGTCCTCAGCGCGGGCCGACAACCCGATCGTCCAGACGATCTACACCGCCGACCCCGCCCCCCTCGTCCACAACGGCCGCGTCTACCTCTACACCGGCCACGACGAGGACGGCTCCACGTACTTCACCATGCGCGACTGGCGCGTCTTCTCCTCCACCGACATGGCCAACTGGACCGACCACGGCTCCCCCATGAGCCTGGCCACCTTCACCTGGGCCGACGCCAACGCCTGGGCCGGCCATGTCATCCCCCGCAACGGCCGCTTCTACTGGTACGTCCCGGTGCGCAACCGGGCGACCGGCGGCATGGCCATCGGCGTCGCCGTCGGAGACAGCCCCACCGGGCCCTTCCGTGACGCGCTGGGCCGCCCGCTGGTCGAGAACGGCGAGATCGACCCGCACGCCTTCATCGACGACAACGGCCAGGCCTACCTGTACTGGGGTAACCCTCGCCTTTGGTACGTCCGGCTCAACACCGACATGACCTCGTTCTCGGGGAGCCCCACCCAGATCCCGTTGACCGCGGCCGGCTTCGGCGCACGCAGCGGCAACGCGAGCCGTCCCACCCTCTACGAAGAGGGCCCCTGGATCTTCAAACGCAACGGCCTCTACTACACCGTGTTCGCCGCCGAATGCTGCTCGGAGTTCATCGCCTACTCCACGGCTCCCAGTGCCACCGGGCCGTGGACGTACCGGGGAACGATCATGCCGAGGCAGGGGTCGAGCTTCACCAACCACGCCGGGATCCTCGACTACGCCGGCGGGTCGTACTTCTTCTACCACAACGGCGCCCTGCCGGGCGGCGGCGGTTACACCAGGTCGGTGGCCATGGAGAAGTTCACCTACAACGCCGACGGCACCATACCCACCATCACCATGACCACCGCCGGGCCGCCCCAGGTGGGGACGTTGAACCCGTTCGTCCGCCAGGAAGCCGAAACGATCGCCTGGGCGCAGGGAGTGGAGACCGAGCCCTCCAGCGAAGGCGGCATGAACGTCGGCTTCATCGAGAACGGCGACCACATCAAGGTCAAGGGCGTCGCCTTCGGCAACGGAGCCTCCTCCTTCACCGCCCGCGTCGCCTCGGGCACCAGCGGCGGCCGGATCGAAGTCCGCCTCGGCAGCGCCACCGGCACCCTCGTGGGCACCTGCACCGTCCCCGGCACCGGCGGCTGGCAGAACTGGACCACAGTCACCTGCCCCGTCTCCGGCGCGACCGGAACCCGTGACCTCTACCTGCGGTTCGCCGGTGGTAGCGGCTACCTGCTCAACCTGAACTGGTGGCAGTTCTCCGCGAGCGGCGGCAGCGGCGGAGAACTGCTGACCAACGGCACCATGGAGAACGGCACCACGGGCTGGACCGCCTCCGGCGGCACCCTGTCCTCGGCGACCCCCGCCTACGCGGGCAGCAGCTCGCTGCTCACCTCCGGCCGTACGGCCGCGTGGAACGGCCCCAACCAGAACGTGACCGCGCAGCTCACCAACGGCAAGAGCTACACCACGAGCGTCTGGGTCCGCTCGCAGAGCGGCACCCCCAGCGCGAAGGCGACCCTGGCGCTCACCGCGAACGGCACGACGAACTATCTCCAGCTCACCCCCGCCCAGACGGTGAACACGGGTGGCTGGACCCTGCTGACCGGCACCGCGACCGTGTCATGGACCGGCACGCTCACCAACGCCTCCTTCTACGTCGAGACGGCCGCGGGCACCGACGGCCTCTACATCGACGACGCCTCCTTCCAGTGACGACGGTCGCGCCGTGAGCCCAAGTCCCTCCCCCGCCCGCCCCCGTAACCATCGAACCCATGTGGTGCGGTGCACGTCATCTCGCCCTGTGGGCCCGATCTCCATCCATCGAGGAGCGAAGTCCATGAGAAGGAAACGAACACGCGCGCTGGTCACCGCCGCGGTGCTGGCCCTGGTGGCGATCACCCCGGCCGTTCCGGCGCAGGCGCTGAACAACGGCGTGGGCCGGACCCCGCCCATGGGGTGGAACACCTGGAACACCTTCGGCTGCAACATCAACGAGACCCTGATCAGGCAGACGGCCGACGCCCTGGTCAGCAACGGCATGCGCGATCTGGGATACCAGTACGTCGTGGTCGACGACTGCTGGTTCGACCCCAACCGCGACTCCGCCGGAAACCTCCAGGCCAACCTGTCGCGGTTCCCGAGCGGGATGAAGGCCCTCGGCGACTACCTGCACGCCCGAGGCCTGAAGTTCGGCCTCTACCAGGGCCCCCTCGACAAGACCTGCGCCCAGTACTTCGGCTCCTACCCGGGCGCGACCGGCAGCCTCAACCACGAGGTCCAAGACGCCCGGCAGTTCGCGGCCTGGGGCGTGGACTATCTCAAGTACGACTGGTGCTCCCCCAGCGGCACCATCGACGACCAGGTGCGCACCTTCGCCAAGATGCGAGACGCGCTGGCGGCGACCGGGCGGCCGATCCTCTACAGCATCAACCCCAACAGCATCCATTCCAAGACCGGCCCGCAACGCAACTGGGGCGACGTCGCCAACATCTGGCGCACGACCGAGGACATCACCAACGCCTGGAACACGGGCCAGACCAACGGCTACCCGATGGGCATCCAGAACATCGTCAACGTCAACGCGCCGCTGTCGGGCTACGCCGCTCCGGGGCAGTTCAACGACCCGGACATGATGGTGGTCGGCCGGGGCGGCATGAACGACACCGAGATGCGCAGCCACTTCGCCCTGTGGGCCATCATGGCCGCGCCCCTGATCGCCGGCAACGACGTCCGCAACATGGACAACGCGACCGCCACGATCATGAAGAACCAGCACCTGATCGCCATCAACCAGGACACGCTCGGCCTGCAGGCCACCCAGATCAGCAACGACGGCACCCGCCGCATCCTGGCCAAGCGGCTGAGCAACGGCGACGTCGCGGTCGCCCTGTTCAACCAGGGCGGCAGCACCACCACGATCAGCACCACCGCCGCCGCGATCGGCCTGTCCGGCAACTCCTTCAACCTGCTTGACGCCTGGACCAACAGCGTCACCGCGACCACCGGCGCCATCTCGGCGAGCGTCCCGGCTCACGGAACCGTCGTGT
Source organism: Sphaerisporangium flaviroseum (assembly GCF_039537005.1). NCBI lineage: Bacteria > Bacillati > Actinomycetota > Actinomycetes > Streptosporangiales > Streptosporangiaceae > Sphaerisporangium > Sphaerisporangium flaviroseum. Next base: position 153,173 of record NZ_BAAAZR010000027.1, read on the forward strand.
TCCGGGTCAGCGGCGGTACGCCCGGTCCCACGCCCTCCCCGTCCACGACCCGGATCCAGGGGGCGGGTTCGGGCAGATGCCTCGACGTGACCGGTGCCTCCCAGACCAACGGCACCCAGGTGGTGATCTGGGACTGCAACGGCCAGAGCAACCAGCAGTGGACCTCCACCACCGCCGGTGAGCTGCGGGTCTACGGCAACAAGTGCCTGGACGTCAACAACGCCGGCACCGCCGACGGCACCGGTGTCATCATCTGGGACTGCAACGGCCAGAACAACCAGAAGTGGCGCTTCAACACCGACGGAAGCATCACCGCCATCGGCGCGAACAAGTGCCTGGACGTCGCCAACAACGCCACGACCAACAACGCCAGACTCCAGATCTGGACATGCACCGGCGCCGCCAACCAACGGTGGAACCGCGTCTGATCACAACCGCTCACGATCCGATCCTCGTACACGCGAACCGCCAGAGCCGG